>CAIXGS010000011.1 GCA_903919125.1 uncultured Spartobacteria bacterium
AAAGTGCCAAAAACGGCCAATCCACCCCAACAACTTCCCAAAATTCATCGCCGCTGCGCTCATCAACGCATTGATCGCATTGCCCACCGTTCCCTTGAGGCGATTGCGCTCCAGGCGATGCTCACTTTTCATATGTCCGATAATCGGCTCTATCGCCGCTCGTCGTTTCATCATGCGCCGAAACAACTTGGCTATCTTCCCTTGCCGTTCACGATCCACTGTCACGTTCTCCGGCCCTTCATGTTTGTGGCCTCGATAACCCCGATCTACAAACACCTCCTTAACCTGCTGCGCTCCCACAATTGAGCGAACTTGCTCGATCTGCTTGCTCAACGTGTGTCCGTCATACGGATTCCCCTCAAAGCTTAAGGCGCCTATGACCCAGCTCTTTTTACTGGTTACCGCCAAGCTCACTTTGTTTCCAAACTCATACTTCTTACCCGCCTTGCCTTTTGCAATACACTGCACTTCAGGCTCATGCACGCTGTAAACCTTCCCTTAATCCTGCTTCGTTTGTGCGTGGATCCTTTTCGCCACTGCAAGCATTGCCGCCGTTGGACTTTCCGGATGGGGCGCCTGCTTCTCCACCTCGCGAATCACTCGAGCGAGATTTGTTTTGAGTTTCCTTTGAACGGCTCGCGTCCGCTTCATCTGCCGTGCGTGCGCGTAGCGACTTTGTTTCATGACAAGGCGACGGGGGCCTGCACCACCCATCAGCCGGTACAGGCTTATAGGGAACTATTTTCTGTGCCATTCCTCAATGAAGGCTACCATAACAGGGCTGGATTATCTCATGTGTTTGTTACCGATCGGTAGTAGGAGTGCTTGAAAACCCAAAGATCACGACTATCATTACCGAACGGTAATGGAACTGTCCGAAACAATCTCAACCAAAACGCTTGGCGCACTTGTGAAAAAACGGCGGCGTGAGCTAGGTCTCAATCAGACTGAATTAGCCCTAGCCAGCGGTACAGGCGTGCGTTTCATCAGTGATTTGGAAAATGGTAAGGACACCTGTCAAATCGGACGCGCCCTGAAGGTTCTCTCGACGCTCGGCCTGCGCCTTGCCATCTCTTCCATTAACCATTAGCCATGGCACGTTTCCTTGATGTTTAGCTAAATACGGACCTGGTAGGGCAACTCGAGCAGGACAATTCGGGAACCCTTCGTTTCCGCTACAATGCAAGCTGGCTTGGGTCAACCAAAGCCTTTCCACTTTCGGTTTCGTTGCCGCTTCAGGACGCCTCTTTCAATCGCCGTGAATGTAGACCCTTTTTTGCAGGACTCCTGCCGGAGGAAAGCCATTCGGCGAAGGCCGGGACTCACAAAGAAAGTGCACTCCGCTCTGTTACGATGGCCAGCACCGTGCCCCAGGAACCAGCAGGTGATTAACGCTATTGGTGGGAACGTTGATCGAATGCGAAGAACGCTCGGTTTCGACACCTTGTGAGGAGGTAAAGAAATGGAATGTCCATGGACAAGGGCTCTTTGCGTGTCACCTGCGCAACAGCAGGTTGGCGTCTAAAATTTCCAGCTTTCCGCTTTTCCGAAGTTCCACCGTTTCCGTAGCGCTTGATGAGCACGCGAGGCACGCCTCGCCAACCCCAAATGCTGTGGAAGCAACGATCAACCGGCTCAACGCTTGTTTTTACTGCATCGCGAGGCTACGCCTTTCGCATGCTCCACCCCGGCGAAACACTCGATGGCTACCGTCTCATACGTCCGATCGGTTCCGGTGGATTTGGCGAAGTCTGGTTGTGCCAGTCGGATGCAGTCGGTGACTTTCGAGCGTTGAAGTTTATTCCGGCAACAAGCACTGGACGCCTCGAAAAGGAATTCGACTCAATTTGCAAATATCGAGCTGCGGCTACCCAGTTGCGCTCACCGTCGATCATGCCGATTGAGCACGTCAACCGACGTGGTGACGGGCTTTTCTATATCATGCCCCTTTCTGATGGGTACGGTGCGCAGGATCCAACGCATCAGGAATGGCATCCACTGACCATGGCCGCAATCATTGAAGGGCGCAGGGGCGAGGCGACTTGGTTTTCCAGTGAAGAGATTCGGGATTTGATCACACCGATTCTCCAAGCCCTCCAGCTTCTTTCTGAGGCCGGATTGGTTCATCGTGACGTTAAACCCGACAATATCCTTTTCGTAAACGGCTTTCCCTGTTTGGGCGATATCAGTTTGCTTGGCAATGATTCCTCCAATTTGACACAGCGCGGAACTCCAGGATATTCCGCTCCGAGTTGGTTTGTGGAAAGCGGTGGACATCCCGATATGTACGGTTCAGCAATGACGCTGTACGCCATTCTGACTGGCAATCCACCGGACAAAATGGGACGGGCAGCATTCCGTTGGCCCCCGCAAGGGGAGCAGTCGTTGTCTGCGACGGAGCGGGAAGCCTGGTTGGCGATTCATCGTGGCATTCGGCGTGCAGTGGAAGATCGGCCTGCGGAGCGTTTTTTAGACTTCGTTTCGTTTCAACGAAGCCTTCAAAAGGAACACGCGCAGACGAAGAAAAGGCCTCGAAAGTTTGTCTACGAACTCTGTGCGTTTGGTGCGGCTATTCTCTTTGGAGGACTCGTTTATTTTCGCTACGACGACAGCCCAAAGCAAAAGCCAGCGGTGAGCTCATCCTCCAATACGACGGAGGCTAAGGGAGATGCGAGCGCTGAAGTGCAGAAGTTTGAGGCGGAGCTGGCCAAGGCCCGTCAGGAATGGACCTTTCCTCGCGAGAAATTTGTTTCAGATATGGCGGAGATAGCTGCTGCACTCGCTGTCTACGACGAGGATGATCCCACATTCAACAAAGTTGGACAGAGACCATTGTCCGAAATCAAAACGCAGTTCCTTGAGATATTAAAAGCGCTTCCGCCCAAGCCCGATTCCGCAACTCGGATTAAAGTTGGTGAATTTCTCCGATCGATGGTGACGCAAGTTGGGCGTCAGTATGGCGAAGGAGTCAAACAAGATTTGGATGAGCGACTAGCGAAATTTGAGGCGGAGCTGAATACGGATGGCGACTTTCGAAAGGAACAAGGACTAAAAGTGCTTACGCGGGCGACAAGGCTTGTTAACAGCAATCCCGAGTCTTGGGATATTATCAGACCAGCCCAAAACTTCGCTTTTTCTGGAGAGAGATAAATGAGGATTGAGGAATTTTCCGCGAGAGATTTTTGATCAACTCTCGAACACGGTATGTGAAAAAAAACTCCTCATACCGTTGTTTCCGCCTTTGTGTTTTCGCCGCCCTTGTCGGGTATCTTTGTTGTTCAGGAATTTCTATTGCGCTTGAAACGGGTAATTCGGCTGCCACTACTGCGCAAATTCCTGCAGGAATCGTTCTCAGAAAAGGATGGGACTCGGCCATGTCTGATGGGGTTGTGACAATGAAGGAACTCCGTGACCTTTTATCGGGCTTTGCGAAGGCCGCACCGAATACGGGTCCTGCGCCGGACATCGAAATCTACAAAGGAATCCGATACCTAATGCCACTGAAAGATGCGGTTAAGACGCTCGGGCTTGGTCAAGAGGTGAACTCTAAATTGATGGTCGCTTGCCCCGGCTTTCCATTCAACTCCCTGTTTGGTTTCAGCTTTCATGGTAGTTTCGAGGACGGATTCGACACTGTTTATTTTGTCACGGATGGCGCCAGACAAGTCGTGGCAGTTGAGTTCACCAACGTGAGTACGAAAAAAATAAAACTCGATACGCCTCTCACAAACAAAGCATGGGTGACCTTTGACTTCATCAACACGCGGGTCAAGGGCCAGCCCGACGCCTTCGTCCGCCATGGCACTCGCGATAACGGGAACACACTTCAAATTGAGAGTGTTTTCGTAAATCCAGATGGCCAAAGGAACTCAATGAATTACAGACGGCCATTTATTTCTCAGCCGGGCGGCAACTATCCCTTTAGATACGGCGGCGGCACGGAAATGCATCCTACGCGACTGTATTTACCTCGACCGTTGGCAGAATTGATCCTCTATCGCATCAGCAAATCAGGCATCTCAAATGACGACCGAAAAGCGGCGCTGGGAGAACAGTGAGGCCGCTTTACACTAAAACGAGATGCAGTCGTTTGCCCTCCAACTATGGCCTATCAATTACCTGAAACACCGTTAAGCCTCCTGGTCCGGCTTCGTGACGAGGACAACCAGTCTGTTTGGCAAGTATCCTGGAAACGCTTTCTCGAACTCTATAACTCACCGCTACTTGCGATGGCCTCCGGTATTTATCGCCATCACACAGGCGGAGCGATTCCCCCACAGAATGTTCTTGAGGACGTGGTCGCCAAAGTTGTCGTAGGCTTTTTCAAACGAAACCATTTCGATCCCAGCAAGGGCCGTCTCCGTACCTATCTCCGTATTTTAGTCAACGCGAGGACGGTAGAGCTGTTGCGGAAGGACCGGCCCTTGGATTACGTGTCGCTGGACGACGAGAATTCCAATGTTGAAGGGGTTCTCCCAAAGGAAACCCCCGAGGAAACTCAAACTTTTCAGCAGGCCCTACTCGCGACACTCATCGAGGATTTAAGAGAGACGATCCCACTGCGGCATTTTCAGATATTTGAAATGGTGAAGCTTCAGGAAATGCCGGTGGAGCAAGTGGCCGTGGAGCTAGGCGTGTCGAGGGGAGTGGTGGACAACACGGTTTACAAGGTGATGAAGCGTCTGAGAGAAATTGCGTCAGCGTCGGAATATCAAACTGAGTACTACCTATGAATGACACTCTATTCAAACGACTTGAGGAGCAAATGACTCCTGAAGAAGAGGCTGAGTTCACCCGTCGGCTTGCTGAGGCTTACCGACGGCACGAGGCATGCGAGAAGCTGCCGGAATTTCAGCGTATTGCGAAGAGCGTGGAAGAGATGCTGGCGGCCTCAAAGGACAAAGGGCCAGAGGACGGAGCTGAACAGCCGGAGTAGGCTTACGGCTTTGGGCGATGTTTGGGCGTGGGCTGGGTTTTCCGAAATTCCGGCTTTCCGCGTTTCCAGTGTGGAGCGTGGGTTGGTGCAGATTTGTGGGGTCGAAAAATCTGGAATTTGGCTGGGGGGCGCTTCTCGAGGGCAATTGTCAGCACAATACTGGCGTGACTGACGGCGGTGGCGCGTTTGGAAGGCACCGGTTGCTGTCGGGAGATTTCTTCGCTCTAAGTGGTACCGAAGTGGTACCGAAGTGGTACCGGTTGGGGCTTGGGATTTGGCCTCCTTGCGTAAGTCCTTTATGATAAGGGAGCCAGTGGCGGGAATTGAACCCGCGACCTACTGATTACGAATCAGGTAATCACACCCTGTGTTTTTGAGGTTTACAGAGTAAATGCGACTCCGTGAGACCCACTGAAACCGTCCGAGACTCAGTTTTAACTGTACTTAACTGTACTTTAACTATACCTGTTTGGCAACCGAAACAGCCCCTCTTCATGGCACGCGACGTCACTCACAAGCCCACCAGGGTCCGCAAGGGCAACAAGACCAAATGGCGCGTTTACTTCGCCGCAGGGGAGCTTGCGGCCACGAGCAAGCTGAAGGAGTTCATGACCCAGAAGGACGCGCTGGAATTCGTCCGGGAATTTGAAGCTCGTCACGAACAGCTCGGGAGCCTCGCAGGCCAGACCACGACAACCGAACTCATCCTTGCAAAGCAGGCGTCGGAGGTTTTAGCCAGCAGCGGCCTGACTGTGGTCGAGGCAGCCAGAATTGCCGCAGACAAAGTCGCCGCCGAGGTAAAGTCCCAGACCTTTGGCTACGGATTTGATCGCTACATTGCGGACTGTGAACGACGGCTCAAAAGCCGGAAGCACATTCGTGATCTACGGCAGAGTAGGAACTTTTTCGCCCATCTCGCAGAAATCCTTCTTGTGGACGTCACGGGAGAGGATCTCGACAACGCGCTTCACGAGCTAAGTCCCGCGTTCCGAAATTTGCGGATCAGGCACCTCAAATCGGTATTCAATTACTGTCTGAAGCAAGAGTGGCTCTTGCATTCACCGCTTCGCAAGGTCGAACTGGCCCCGATCAGACACAAGGAAATCGAGACCTACACTGCTGAACAGGTGCACGCGATAATGCGTGCAGTGTCCAAGAGCTATCCTGAGGCCGTGCCCTTCTTTGCGATAAGTTTTTTCGCAGGTACGCGTCCCGAGGAAATCATCAAGCTCGACTGGTCTGCGGTAAGTGATGACGATCAGCTTTGCATTCCAGCAGAGGTCAATAAGACGAGGACGAAGCGTTTCAGTACCATTACGCCCACATTGAAGGCGTGGCTTGACTGGCACAGAGAGCAGGGAGGCCTCGGAACCGGACGCATTTTTCCAAGGTCGCAGATGACGCTGATCCGAATTCGTCGAAAGGTTGCGGAGATAGCAGGTGTGCAGTGGATTCAAGACGGAGCTCGGAAGACGTTCGCGTCAGCGCATTACAAGATTCATCAGGACGCAGCGAAAACGGCCTACGAGCTGGGCCATCGTGGGACCTCCATGCTCCACACGCACTACAACCAGAATATGCGCCGGGAGGACGCCGAGCTGTTCTGGAGCATTCTGCCGTCATGATTGGGTCTGTATAAAAAACGTGCCATTCATAAAGCTGAGCTTTAATATCTGGCCGTTTTTCAATCAGTAGCTTGCCGCCTTCATGAAAAGCGTGTAGCAGTTAAAGCGTGCCTTTATCTGCCCACAAAAATCCAATCAGAAATCTCCAGACGGGTCTTCCAAGGGGCATTCCTATTGACATTCAGTCTGCGAGATCCGTGGGGGTGTCCTCTGCACTGGCTTGGCATTATCTCCAAAGCGGCTGGCTGGTTCGGCTAGAACGGGGCGTATTCATGTTTCCAAATGACGAGCTTCAGCGCGACCCCTGCCTGAAATTCCTCGCAAAACGCATCCCCGGTTTACATGTGGGCGGCAAGACGGCATTGGCTTGGAGGGGATTTCGTCACAACTTGTCGTCGCGAGAACATCTGGTCGTGTGGGGCGATGTGCGACGGAGTCTGCCGGACTGGTTTGCAGGTCGGTTCCCATGCCGCTACGTATCCAAAAACCTTTTTTCAAAGGATCTCCCCCCAGCCTTTGGTCTTCAATCCTTGCCAGAAAATCCGGATGGTCCGCTTGTGTCCGTACCGGAACGCGCTCTTTTAGAAATGCTCACAGAGGTGGGAGTGAAACAGGGCGTGGAGGAAGCCCGCAATATCATGGAGTCAGTTCGCTCGTTGCGTCTCGAGGTTCTAACGACACTCCTTGAACATTGTCCCCAGGTAAAAGTGCATCGCCTTTGCGCCCAATGGGCCGAGGAACTGAACCTTGATTGGGCTACTCTCGCCCGAAAATCTTGCAAGCAGGGAAAAGGCCGCTGGAGCACCAGGCTCAAGGACGGCACCACCCTGACTCTAAAACCGTAATGGACAAAATCTACGTCGATACAGTCCGCCTGCTGCTGGACACAGCGCCCTACGTGTTCCACGCCGATCGGTTCGCGCTTAAGGGAGGAACAGCTCTAAACCTTTTCGTCAGGGAGATGCCCCGCCTCTCTGTGGACATCGATGTAGTTTACACCGACCACCGACCTAGCCGAGAAGATGCGATGAAGGAGATTTCGAGCACGTTGAAGGAAAGCAAGAACAGGCTCGATGGCATTGGGATTCACTCAGAGTTTTTGCACACCAAGGCTGGGGAAGAGGTGAAGGTTCTCGTGCAGCGTGGCAATATCCAGGTGAAGCTAGAGGTAAATTTCGTTTTCCGGGGCACTGTGTTGCCGACTCAAGAGCGCGAAATGGCTCAAACGGCGAGGGAACAGTTCACGACCAACCTTTCGTTGCCCTTGCTAGCCGAGTCAGAGCTCTATGGCAGCAAGCTGGTCGCTGCGCTGGATCGCCAGCATCCGCGTGATTTCTTTGACGTGCATGGGCTGTTTCAAAGCACAGGACTGACACCAGAGATCGTTGAGTGCTTCGTGTGTTATCTCTCCGGACACAACCGCCCGATTCACGAGGTTCTTTTTTCCCGCGATCTTGATCTTGGCCTGCCCTATGAAAGTGAATTTCAGGGGATGACACGCAACGAGGTTAAACTTGGGGAATTGCTTTCGACCCGAGAGCGGCTTCGTGTGGAACTTCCCAGCATGCTTACGGAATCGCAGAAGCTGTTTCTAGTCGGTCTTACAACAGGGGAGCCTGACTGGAAGTTGATGGAATGTGCGCACCTCAAGGAAATGCCTGCGATCCGATGGAAACAGGAAAATCTTGTTCGGTTAAAAAAGCTCAACCCTGCGAAGTTCAAGCTTCAATCCGAGGAATTGCGCAGACGACTCGTAGTGTGAGCGCCAAGCCTCACTGGATTGGTGCAACGTAGATCGAAGACGCACTAGGACAATCATTCCGCACACGCACAACAATCAGAATATGCGCAGGGAAGACGCTGAGCGGTTCTGGAGCATTCTGCCGTCATGAGGAGAAAGTCCCTCGCTCAAAGTCGCACCTTTGCCGTCGAAACGGATGGCTCCACTATGGAGCCACTCAATTTTTGGGGATCGTCAGACGTCTGAATCGATTACGTTAGGCGGGACTGCCCCCACGCCCGAGTGCTCGGCCTCTACGGAACCACGGCGCACGGAATCACGCCGCCTCGGTGGCCTGCCCAGAAAGATCAGGTAGGAGGCGAATGTGTTTCCAGCCGTGGGTCTGTCGCCCTTCAGGGGTTCGAATGTCGTGCCGCAGGCCAAGCTGGAATTTCTCCAGTACAAGCTCCTTTGCTACCCGCTTAAATTCTGTGAACTCAACCCGAGTCAGGTTCCCCATCTGACAGTAGCGCAGAAATTCTTGATACGCTTCGCCAACGATCACGGAGCCACCTTCTGAACGTGTAAAGGCATTGTGGATGAAGTCCTCAGATGCAGAAACGGTGGCCGGTTGAAGAACTCTACCATTTGCGTACTTGCGAGCCGCGTTGACTCCTTCAAAAAAGCGAGAGTCGGCTTCCAATACTGTTTTGGCCTTGTTCACGATTCGATTCAGAACCGAAGGACGCCTGTGTTCAGTGAAAAGCAGCCTCGTTTCCGCGAAAGGTTCCAACGCCTCCCCGCATTTCAGAAGGTAGTTACTCAATAGAAGCTCGACCTTGCTGTCGGTTGTTGGGCAAAAAGCGTCGACTCTCGGATCATAGAAACAGAAGCCGTCGCCGGGGCAGTAGACCATTCGATGCCCCAATCTTCGTTCACCAGCGAGTAGGGCTGCGAAAAAATCCTCGTTGAGAATCAGGGGAATCTCCACCTGAGCGCCATGAAGGTTCGGCCTGGTTTCATTGAAAAACGCCCTTCCAAATTGCCGGACAGCCTCGGGAAATCTC
>CAIXGS010000012.1 GCA_903919125.1 uncultured Spartobacteria bacterium
GCCCCTGCGATTCAGGGCGCCCATTCAGGGCTTTCGGCGCTTGGATATTCTTCCTAGGGCGTTGCCCTAGGCTATATTAGAACGCCCCTTTGGGGCTGGATGAGTCCCTCAACGTAGGTGGAAAGTGCGTAGATGGAAAGTGTCTGTCCCCTGCCGCCCCAGGCTCATGAAGTTCCGTCACCGAGACGGTTTTTTCCTTCTCAGCGCCCTGTCGGATCTTCACAAACCCTGCAATTTCACCTGCAGCCTCCCCTTCGCTGATTTGTCATGTTGGCGCGCTGTTTGCATCACCCTCAGTTGTGTTGTATGCTCCAACAAATGTCGGTCGCAGAACTACCCATTCAGATTGATACTCGGCAGGTAGCGGCCTTCTGCAAGGACCGTGGAATCCGCCGTATGAGCCTCTTTGGCTCGGTTCTCCGAGAGGACTTTGATCCAACGCGGAGCGACGTCGATATATTGGCGGAGTTTCACCCCGAAGCCTTGAGCCGGCTGGGCTTGGACTATTTTGTTTATTGCGAGGAGTTGTCCCAGATTCTTGGGGCACGGGTGGACCTTTGCTCGAAGCTTAACCGCCACATCGCTCAAGCCATTGGAAACGAAATGCTTCCTATTTATGACGAAGCATGATCCCCGGCTGACTTTGGCTCAGATTGAAGAGGCGGTGAAACGGCTTCCCGAGGATCTGTGCGGACGCTATCCCGAGGTTCCGTGGAGGAAGATTGCGTGTGGAAAATGTCTGTCCCGGATGGCACTTAGTGAAGGGCGTCTTTCGTGGGATTTTTACTTCAACAAAAAGGAGTGCCGTACCGCGATCGCTCGAAAAAGTGGACGCCGAGGCGAAGGTCTGCGGATGGGCTAAATGTCCCACAGGATTGACAGCGTGTGGGACGTGGGCAATATAAGCTGCAGGAGTACATTTTATGGCTGAAGGTGTAAACGTTAGATTTGCGGGAGAACTTCAACGGTTTATCCAAAGTCGGGTGGGCGTTTCTGGAATTTATGCATCGGCGAGCGAGTACATTCGGGATCTCGTGCGGCGCGATTACGAACAAGAGGAGGCGCGCAAGGCGATTTGGTTGAGGCAAGAATTGAAACCTGGGCTCGAGGCCAAAGACTCTGAATTCGCAGAGTTGAACGCGGATAACCTTATCTCAGAAGCGAAGGCGAGAAGGGCTCAGCGTGGCGGCTAGAATTTTCCATGCAGCCAGAGAGCAGCTTATCGAAATCTGGGACTACACGGAACGAACTTGGGGAGAGGAGCAGGCGGACCGATATGTCCGAGATCTGGTCGATGCGATAAACAACGCGCATCTGGTTCGTCATACATGGCGGCCCGTTCTAGACCGCGCCTTGGTCGGTGTGTTCTTTTTCCGGCACCGCTACCATTATATTTTCTTCCGTGAGCTATCCTCGGAGGATCTTGGGGTCATCGCCATATTGCATGAGAATATGAATATCCCAGCACGTTTGAGGGAAGATTCCAAACGAGAGGACGAGGTATCAGCGAAAGACGGAGACTCACGCCGAGTATTCTTTGAATTCCGCAATCGGTTCGTCGAAGTCCGGTGCCAATGAGAAGGTACGCAGGGGACAGACACTCCGGGTCACCCTACGAAGATGATATAAACGGGTTGCGCACTTGTACCCCGTCATACTTCTGTCCGTGGCCGAGGTCCTCCGAGTAGACAAGCTCACAACCCAGTCGTTTTGCCGCGACCAAAATCTGGGAATCAAAATGGGAGATTTGGAAACGTTCGCCAAGTGCCGCCGCTTCAAGGATCAACGTCCCGTCTACGGACACCATCGGATAGGCCATCCAAAGTTCCACCCACTTGGCGGCCTCCGCACGGCTCATGGCAATGTTCCTTTTCGACGAAGCGGCGCGAATAAACTCGGCAGCGACTTGAGCCGACCAGCCCCATTGGGTTTTCTGAATCAGACTCCGAGCAATTTCTGTCTTCGCTGCCTCAGCGGGAGCGGTGCTGACGGCCTAGAGCAGAATATTGGTATCGATGAAACAATCAGGAGCGCGCATTACGCTCCTCGCGAGTGAGCGGAATTCCCACTGTGAAACTCCAGTCTGGAGCAGCGAACCTCCGAGCCATTTCCTGTCGAGCCTGCTCCAAAGCGCTTACACGCCGAGGCATTAATGTGGCGGCTAATTCGCCACAGGAGACAATTTCGAGCGTCTCTTGGCTGGCAATCGCCCGATCCAGAATCGCCGGATCCTCATGAATTTGAGCAAGAGTGACAGTCATAGAGGTAGGATACCATCGAGTGCGCATTTCTGGCAAACCAAGTGTGAAGTCAAGGCGCTTGGGTTTTACTGGAGTGTCTGTCCCCTGCGCTTGCTCCAAGTTTTTTACGCTCTGACATCAGGGGACAGCAGTGGAAGTGGACAGACCGACGGACTCAACAGGATCGCTACACTGCACGAAGGTGTTCTAAAGTTTCTGGGAACTTCTCTACCAACTTGATCAGTAGTGCAGCATGGGCATTGGGCTTGCTTCGGCCCTGTTCCCAACTCTCAACCGTACGGGGATTAGTGCGGATGGTTTGAGCAAACAATGCACGCGAAAGGCGCAAGGTTTCCCTCAGTTTACGCAGCTCATCTGGTGCCACGATAGGAGCCTCCTGCACTGGCAACCGCATACGCTTGAGTGTCAGTTTACCCTCACGCTCCGCTGTTAAGGCGGTGATGCCTTCTGTTAATTCGGTCATCAAGTTTCTCTTTTTCATAGGGTTAGATTTCACCACCTGCGGGTTTTTATCGGCTTTTGCGCTGGGTTGGGTGGAAAGTGTGTGTCCCTAATGGCACTTAGATAAGGCGCTTTTTCGTTCGGTGGCGGTGCTGCACTCTTTTTTTTGAAAATCCCACAAAGGTCGCCTTTAACGAAGTGCCATTCGTGTCTGTCCCATGCACCCTTTCTCCAAAATTCTCGCCTTCTCGCCTGATACGGCTTAAAGTCAATCCATGACTGTCGTTCTGCCACTCGACCAGATGACGTTGCCTGAGAAACTCCAGCTCATGGAGGATTTGTGGAACGACCTTTCAAAATCGCATGGCTCGTTCGAATCTCCCGCATGGCATCAGGAGGTTCTTGAGGAATGCAGAGCCAAAGCAGAATCCGGACAGGAAAAGTTCACAGATTGGGAAACTGCGAAAGAGGAGATCAGGCGGCGAGTCTCGTGAGAGTTGTTGTTTTAGACTCCGCTAAGGAGCATTTAATCGAGGGTTTTTCGTTCTATGAAACAAGGAACTCAGGTTTGGGAACGTACTTTCTGAATTCGCTGTTCGCCGATATCGATTCATTAACGATTTATGCGGGCATTCACCTATATTTTAATGGGTACCAGAGGATGCATTCTCAGCGGTTCCCATTCGCTATTTATTATCTGATTCAAGACGGAGAAATTAGAGTTTACGCCGTCCTCGATGCCCGACGAAGGCCGTCCTTTATCAAAAAGAGGCTCAAGCAACTATAGGCTTTGAGTCGAGGCGCAATGGCCCCCGCGCCTCGGCCCCAAGCGCCTTCCGCCTCACACCCGCGCCTTCAACAAATCCTCCAGCGCCAGCACGCGCGGATCCGGCGACCGCCGGTACAGCCCCTGCCACAAATGCCCGCGCCGGCGTTCCAGCGCGAGAAGCAGCTCGTTCAAAGCCGCCCCGTCCGAGCTGTATATTCCCCGCCTCCTACTAGCGGATTATACGTTCACATAACTTCACTTTCAGCGTCTTTCAGCTGTTTTTCCCAATCACCAGACCAGTAGTATTTCGTCCACCTGCTCCTCAATATTGCGTGCTATGCTATGGACCCGAAATGAGTTGCTGATCATACTCAACCTCTATCACAAACTTTCCTTCGGACAATTTCATGCCAGACACCCGGCGGTAATAAACGTGGCAACAAAGCTCGGGAGAACTCCCGGGAGTGTTGCGATGAAGCTCTCCAACCTCGCCTCGATAGACCCGGCGATGCGACTGAGAGGAATAGCAGGCTTGCGGGGGGCAAGCCGACTAGACCGAACTGTTTGGGAAGAATTTCACGAAAATCCCGACGAGTCAGTTCCCGCGAGCGAAGAAGCCTTCAGGAACCTGTTTGACGCCCAAGATGATGATGAGGTGTATGTCCTTCCAAAGGAAGGGGTCTGCGTGATCAAACGGCCGCCGCAGGGACCCACCACAGTCTCCGCCAACGTCAAAGTTAGGCGGGGACAGGACTATTTTCGGAACGCCGTTCTAAACAACTTTCAAGGAAGATGTGGCGTTACGGGAATCAGCATCAGGGAACTCCTCATTGCCTCCCACATCATGCCTTGGAACACACATCCCGAAGAGAGGCTCAATGTCCGCAATGGCCTATGTTTATCCAGACTCCACGACGCAGCCTTTGATCAGGGTCTCATCACATTTGACAACGAACTAAAGTTAGTTCTCTCCTCGAGTATCAGGAATATTCTGGACAACAAAGCAGCTAGCGATTGCTTCGGTGCCTACGAAGGACATCCCCTCGACCTTCCTAACGATGCATCGTTGCCCGATTCCGATTTTCTCGCCTTTCATCGAAACATGATTTTCAGATCTTAATTTTCTAGAGTCCTCGCCTCCACGACCCTGCTTTTACAGTACGCCTGAACTGGTGGGGGCGAAGGGGACAGACACTCCGGGTCACTTCAAAAACAAGAAGGCAGATTTAGCCTGTTCATCGTCATGGCCTATTCCTTGTCTGGGCCTTAACCGAAGGTGGAAAGTGTCTGTCCCCTGCCGCCCGCCGTCCCAGAGTGGCAGAAAGTGTCTGTCCCCTGCCGTCCGCTTTTGAGATGCAGCTCCTTCCGCGGGATGACTGGAAACCGCCGGTAAAGGGTGTTGACTTCGGTGCATGTCCTTATACTAATCTTTTATGAATTGGAAAAAAATTGCTCTTGTGAGCAGTGTTGCCGTTGGCGGTGGAGCTCTCGCGTTCGTCACTGGTGGGCTCGCGGCTCCATTCGTCGGATCACTCATTGGCGGGGCCATGGGACTCAGCGGAGCGGCAGCAGCTTCGGCGGGCCTCGCGGCGCTCGGTGGTGGTGCGCTCGCGGTTGGTGGTGGCGGGATGGCAGCCGGGACGCTCGTTGTGGCAGGAGCGGCAGCGGTAGCTGCCGCGGGCGGCGCGGGTAAACTCGCGTCAATGGTGCCCGTGGAACGGCGCTGCAACGAGTGCGATGTGCTCATTGAGGGGCGCGACACTGCATGCGGAAACTGCGGTGTGAAACAGAGCTGACGTTGTATTCGAGCCCATGGATGACGCAAGCGAGACGCCGTGGATTATTCCGTTGGTCGATGACCGCATAGAGCGCTGCTGGCCCGATGCCCAGGCACGAGCGTCCGAAATGCGGCGTAAGCGTCCTGGCGCGACGGTCGACGCACTCGCCAACGAGTTGATCGACGAAAGCGCGTTCTGGGCCGCCATTGTTGGAGTCGGTGTGGGCGCCGTTTCCTTGATTCCGGTGATGGGTCAGTACATTGCGCTCGGTGCAGTCACGCCTGAACTCGTTTACCTGACAAAGCTCCAGTTCGACGTGGCGCTAAATCTGGCCGCCGTTTACGAGTCCACGATCACTAAAGAAATGCTGCGCCCAACGCTGCTCGCTTGTCTCGTCTATTCGATGGGACATGAATTCGTGAAGTCCGTGGTGAAGGAGGCTTCCATCAACCTATCACGGCGATTTATCGAGGATTTGATCAAGGGGGCGACACTGGTAACCGCGAAAAAAGTTGCGCGCCAGCTCGGCGTTCAGGTGACGAAGAAGGGACTCCTAAAGGCGGTGCCCCTGGTCTCAATTCCCATCAACGCGGCGATGAATTACGGCGGACTGGTTCTGTTTGGTAAGACGGCCAAACACTATTTCTCGCCAAACTGGCTGATGTGCACCGTATGCAGCTACATCCAGCCTCGTAAAAACCGGTTTTGTTCATCGTGCGCAGCTGTGATAGGCGCCTAAAGTAGTTCTCTAATTATCACCATCGCAGGAATTTCCACAGAGGTAGAAATTATCTGTCCCCTACCGCCCTCTACAATTATGCCCGCGCGTGTAGCCCCGCATCCAAAATTACGGCGCCATAATTGCAATATAACGGATCAGATAACTTCGATGCCAATCTCCTTCAAATAGTCGAAGGTGTAGTCGTAATAGGAAGGCTTGCGAGTGTGATCATCCTCGTCGCCTGGAGGAACAAAGATGGCCATTCCTTGTCGGGCCCTCGTCAAAAGAACACGATAAGCGTTGAGTAGATATTGCCGAGTTTCAGATTTATGGACATTCGTCCACTTATCTCCTCGGAAGGAATGGTAATTCCAAGCCCGTGATTGAGACAAACGCAGGTCGGCGTCCCAAGTCATGCAGACCCAATCGAGCTCGAGTCCTTGCACCTGAAACTCGGTGGCGGGATCTTCCATATAGAAGCTGGATCGCACATCATAAGATTCATTCAAAAACCAATGGATCGGATTAATTTCAAAACGTACATCGACAGCGTGAGGCCTAAGTCTTTCTGCTCCTGAAGAGGCTACGAGGCCGAACCGTTCCGAGCCACGGGCTTTGCTCCGAATCCAATGCTTTGCACGCGCCAGATCCCTTGTGATCACAATAGGGAATCGATTCCTGAGTAGCGCAAGCTGCGTCTTGGCCGACGCCAATTCACAATCTAAGACCGACTTTATAAAAGCCGAGACATTCTCAGCACGAAAGGATCGCATGGAAACGGAGAGATGGAGATCAGGATCTTTTTTGATGGCCCGCACGCCCGAGAGATGAGAGAGAGCATCTCCCGCCGCATATTCCGAATCCGTGAGGTTTGGCGAAACATGAACATTCCAATCAGGGAAGGAGCGCTGAACAGCATCGAGCCATCCTGAGATGCCCGCTTCACCTCGGTTGATTTCCTGTCCTCCTCCCACCAAACAAATCACGACAGCCCAATCAACATGTCGGTCTAAATAAGAGATCAGAAACTCCGGCTCGGATTGGTTAAAGTCGGGACGCTTCTTTTTCCGAGCCATGAAGCCGGAGGTCATTTCCTTATTCCACGCACGTTGTGCCTCATCAAAAATCACAACACGATCACTGGGTGGAGAGTTATCTCTAAGTGCTTCATCACGAAAGTGGTGAACATTTTGTATGAAGGATTTAATCTTTTGTGCGACATCTCCCTTTCGAACTTTTATCTGAGCGGCCTTGAGTCGCTTGACTTCATCACGGGCCAACGCTTCACGGAGCACAGCAACGAGAGGACCATTACCTGAAAGAAAAACAGCGTGGGTTTGCTGATGCTCATCGCGCTTCTTAGTGGACACATTCAGTCCCACAAGCGTTTTACCTGCACCCGGAACACCCGTGACAAAGACAATGTGCTTCTCTCTCTGTCGGACTGCTTGGTCGATCAGTTCTTCTACGCGCTTTGATGTGATGGCAAGATTTCGAGCACCGGCATCATGACGAGAAATAGCTTCGACGGAATGTCTCGAGTAGAGGCTTTGAGCCGCTTCGATAATCGTCGGGGTAGGTTGATAGGGAGCCCGGACCCACTCATCGGCATTAATGGGAGTAGTATTATCGATTTGGGAGAGCGCCGCACGAAGGAGTAGAGGAAGCTGCTCTGGATTTGTGGTGATGGGTTCGTAAACCCTATCAGCAAAAGGTTGGCTCAATTCTCTGCTTCCTTTCTTTGCCAATGTGGCGATCAAGATCGGGACGATAGGCGCATGATGACTCGCTCGATGAAAATTTTTGAGATCTAAAGCGTAATCCCAAACCTGATTGATGGCCTCTCGGTGGAAAGAACTTTCTCCAACTTTGAACTCCAATACAAATATACATCCTCCTGAAAGAACGATCGCATCGACCCGACTTCCGACACGAGGCACATCGAATTCCATGCACAGGTATCCACCAATCCCCCGAAGAGCTGTCTTTAGAATAGCAATTTCACTGGTCCAGGCATCTTTTTGATCGGGCGTGTCAGCGAAGGGACTCTGACCAGAGAGTACACCGCGGATGTGTTCGTTGCTCTGGTCGAGAAAAATAGAGATCGGCTCGACATAAAAAGCGCTCGAGGACACTGGAGAGATCGTCATATAAAACACAACAAAATGTTGGAGACCTACTTTTTACCCACCCCGATACGCTTCTTCAGCCTGGACGCTGGAGGGGTGTTAAACTGATCAATCGTGATCCGGTCAAATAGGAGTGAGCTACCCGATTTTAGGTGTGTCCCGGCAGGACTTTAACCCGTCAAGGGAGAGGTGCAACCCTTTCCGCATTCCTCCACTGGGCTTTTTAGCGCCCCCGCGCAAAAAGAAAAAGGAAAAGGGGTCAGTCGCGGAAAAGGGGTCAGTGTTCATTTTCTTTCATTCTCTTAGAGAGAGTACGCGGGGGACAGACACTCCGGGCTCTGCGCCATTAGACAGTGAATTGCTCTGCCTCACTGTCAGGCGGTAACTCAATTGTGCAGATGCTGTAGGGGCCGGGGATCATGTTTGTCTCGTGAAGTTGGGGTGATAACCTTTGTTTGGATGAGGATGCCGTGGTCCGATGGTGATTGTGGGGTTTTCCCAAGAGTATCCTTCAAAATCTGGTTTGAAAGTTCGCCATGCCTCTCCGTCCCACGCGGTGACGACTGTGCCGGTTTCATCAACGATAACGCGAGAATTATCCTGAAAGCTCAACCACTCGAAAGGGCCAAACTGCTTCCACCCTTCACAGCAGAGGTGCAAGAAGACATTTTTAGCTGGAGACGCACAAAGGACGTGTTGATCGTTTGAATGCGCCGGAATCCTAGATTTGTAAACATTCCGTAAACTATCAAAGTTCAATCCGTGAACTTCGTCATTTGCCAGGCACTCATAAAACGGCAGACAGTCTTCGGTCATAGGAATTCCCTTATTGCCATGAAGTTGCTCAACTGTTCCGAAGTATATTGAGAGGCGCTCTCCATCGATCTGAATGGCGAGCCAAGCTGGAGTGGCATTGTGGAGTGCCGCGAGATGCTCAATCAAACGCGCATGTTTAGGTGTAGGATAAAGTTTGTAACGAGAATTCAAATTACCCGACCGTGCCTCAAACTTGTTCCGTGTTTTCACGCTGATGATGTAAGTTAACCCTTCCCGCTCAGCAATTAGGTCGGCAAACGGATGATTGTTCTGATCATCGTTCAGATTACGGACGGCATTAAAGCCTGCACGTTGTAAATAGGAGGGAGCGATATTTTCGCCCAGCGCGCCAAGCCTCGCTGCCCTATGGGCGGTCTCTTTGCTCAGAATCAATGTTCTCTTCATGGAGGTGTTAAATTACTTTCTGCTTAGGTCGTAGTTCATTATTACACAAACCTCGGCTCGTCCCAGCCAAGTGGGTGCCTCAGGAAGCGAAAAAGTGCCAATCGAAAGAGTGTCTGTCCCCCGCGCAGCACCCCAGTCAGCTTTTAGCAGCCATCAATACGCCTCCCCGTCCGCCACAGCCGACACTTGGCTTGTCGCTGAAGAGAGAGCGAAAAAGTGTCTGTCCCCATCGCGTCTTCCCACTGTTTTCCAACGAACGAATGGAAAACCTTGCCAGAATAAGGGGCGGCGGAATGATGCAACCCATTCAGGGTTTTCGGCTTGTTGGGGTGACCCAGGGTAGGTCCTCCTGCGTCGGGCCAACCCTGGGCTGAAAGATTCAACGCCCTTGGCGTTGGAAATCCAAATGCAACTGCGAGGAAGGAACACCAGCGGTGTTCAATCATCCAGCCCGGGGTTGCGCGCAGCGCGCGGAAAAGTGTCTGTCCCTGCTGCGTCACTCCGTCCCTGTTCTCGATTGGCTGGAAGGGTTACCATCGAAGGCCGTGGCTAAATGCCTGGTGAGAATTGAGCGTTTAAGTGAACTGGGGCATGAACTTCATCGCCCTGAGGCAGACTTTTTGCGGGATAAGATTTACGAACTGAGAATTGGCTTGCGGGGGATCAACTACCGAATTCTTTACTTTTTTCACGGCGCCACCTCTGTCGCAGCAGTTCTTGCCCATGGAATCGTCAAGGAAAATGCGGTGCCTCCGAAAGAGATTGAACGAGCAATAGAGCGAAGAAAGCGATTTGAGACGCACCCAGAAAAACACACTCACACGGAGGAACCCTAATATGAGACGGAGATCGAAAACGACTGATGCGGTGCAAATCCTTCACCAGCGATTTATTGAAGGAAAGCCGGAGAAACTGGAGGAGTTCGAAAAGATGCGAGCCGACGATGCGGTAGCCAGAAAGATTGTCGCGCTACGCACAAAAGCAGGCCTTTCCCAGCGAGAGTTGGCAAAGCTTGTGGGAACAAGCGCGTCTGTGATCTGTCGCCTTGAAGATGCAGATTACGAAGGACACTCGCTTGCAATGCTCAACCGAATAGCTGCCGCACTCGACAGGCGCGTTGAAATACGCTTTGTGCCGCTACGCGCCGCAAGACCACGGAGTCCACACTCCTCGTTGACATCCAGTAGCTAGCTTATCACAGGAAAGATTCATCAGCGCCTCCGCGTCCAAGCTGAAAAAATCGTACTGAGGGGCAAAATTTCTCGATCGTCCCCCCAGAAACTCGATGCGTTCCGGATCGAAGTGGGGGAAGTCTCTGTCCCTGCCGCTCCCTCAAAACATACGAGGAACAAAATGCCGTAAGCAGGGGACAGACACTCCGCGCTCATTGGCCAACGGGGGAAGCTCATGGGGTAATCTCAGTTTCCAGCGCTCGCTTGAATTCGGCCTCACCGGTGCCTCAGGAAGTCTTCAGGAGTCGAGTCGATGTCCTTGATGATTTGTCTCAAAAGGATTGGGGAGACGTCCCTTCCCGGATGATTGGGAACAGTAGTACAGCGGCCATCTGAATGACGGTATTGCATATGGGAACCACGCTGGCGCACCAAGACAAACCCCATCGCATCGAGGATGGCGCATATTTCCCTCGGCTTCAGAACAGGCGGCTTCGGCACAATTACGCGGGAACACTGATTATCTGAGTGCCCACAAACTCGGATTCCCAGACCGGTTCGCCATCTTCGAGAAGCATTCCAAGCACTTCTCGCAGGTTGGTGTGGAGTTCCTCTAAAGTTTCGCCCTGCGCATGAGCACCGGGAAAGTTGGGCACGAAGCCAACGTAAAGTCCTGTGTCAGAACAGCGTTCAATCACCGCAGTAAAGACTTTCATGACCTCACTGTAAGGTTGAGTGCCCACGGAGTCAACGGAGGGCAATCGGGCAGCAAGCCGCTACCGAATTGGAACAGGGTTCAGTGTTCATTTTCTTAAAGCAGAGAGAAAAAGTGTCTGTCCCCTGCGCCCAGTCCCCTGCGCCCAAGTCATTCACTTTTGGGAGTGGGGCGAAAAGTGTCTGTCCCGAATGGCACTCGAATTCAGCCTTGTTGGAGGGTACACAGGGGACAGACACTCCGAGCTTTAACTGCGCTCTCCTCGCAGGCGCTTTCCATGTATACTTTTGGCACAGCTGCCTTCAGTGGGGTTCCTGCTTCTTTAATCCATTGGGCCGTTCAAACCGATGCAATACCAGCTTTCCAAACACGCAGCAAAGGTTCTGGAGGAGCGGCAAATTTTGATTGCGTGGCTGGAGCAAACTTTGTCCTTTTCAGAGCTGACTCTCCCTGATCCGCACGATACTGAAGCGGAACGACGCTTTCGTAAGATTCCCGAATGTGAAGGCAGGGTCCTCCGAGTGGCTGTCAATGTAACAGTTACTCCCAATCGAGTCGTGAGTGTATTCTTTGACCGAGCAATGAAAGGTAAACTATGAAGCTGCATATCGACAAAGAAGCGGACGCTCTTTTCCTGCGCTTAGATAACTCAAAAATCGTTGATTCCGAGGAGGTTTCTCCGGGTATTATTCTCGACTATGACGAACTGCATCAGGTGGTCGGAATCGAAATCCTCCGACTCTCAACGAGAACCCCAAATATAAATTTGGAAGAAGTTCTGCTTCAAACGGGCTAAGAGCCCTAGGCCATGCGCGGAATCTTCGTCGAGGTCCGCCGGCGGTAAGGCGGAAAAGTGTTTGTCCCGAATGGCACTCAGTTAAGGCGCGTTTTCGAGCGATCGCGGTGCGGCACTCCTCTTTGTTGAAGTTAAAATCCCACGGAAGACGCCCTTAACTAAGTGCCATTCGTGTCTGTCCCCATCGCGTCTTCCCACTGTTTTCCAACGCACGAATGGAAAACCTTGCCAGAACAAGGGGCGTCGGAATGATGCAACCCATTCAGGGTTATCGGCTTGTTGGGGTGACCCAGGGTAGGTCCTCCTGCGTCGGGCCAACCCTGGGCTGAAAGATTCAACGCCCTTGGCGTTGGAAATCCAAATGCAACTGCGAGGAAGGAACACCGGCGGTGTTCAATCATCCAGCCCGGGGTTGCGCGCAGCGGGCTACCCTGGGTCACGCCCACAAAATGTGTTCCGTTACGAAGCGCAGAGAGCGAAAAAGTGTCTGTCCCGAATGACACTTAGTTAAGACGCTTTTTCGGGCGATCGCGGTACGGCACTCCTCTTTGTTGAAGTTAAAATCCCACGAAAGACGCCCTTAACTAAGTGCCATTCGTGTTTGTCCGCTGCGTAGCATCCCCACTTAGCTTTCGGCAGCCATCAACACGCCTCCAGAGGAATCTTGGAAGTATCTCTTGCTGATGTTTTTCTGTGCCGTTACGGAGCGCAGGAGAACGGAGGGCGTCCCTTGTGTTGTGGCTGTTGGCGCAGTACATTCATCCAACGATGCCCACAGTGTTGCGTGAACGTGGTTATAGGTTTTTCTTCTACATGGCAGACCGTCTTGAACCAGCGCACATTCATGTCGAGCGAGACGACTCCGCCGCGAAGGTTTGCCTTGATCCTCTCGAATTCAGCCTTGTCGAAGGATTTCGGGAGCACGAATGCCACGAGATTCTGCGGATTACTGACACCCACCTAGACGAGTTTCTGAGGGCGTGGTACAGTGCTTTTGGGGGGCCTACAGCAATGAATGATCTACGCATCAAATCTGTGTCGTTCTCGGACCGCACTTTCAAGGTAGAGTTTTCCGACGGCCGGTGCATTGAGTTGCCCTTGGAGCTCTTTGCGAAATTGAACATCGCAACTCCCTCTGAACGCGCACAATGGCGGTTAATAGGAAAAGGTCAGGGGGTGCACTGGGAGCTTCTCGATGAGGATGTTTCACTCGAGAATTTGTTGTTGGCTTACAGCCTTTCCAAGAGCGGAGCCTACGCCCAGGGCGTACTTGTTTAGACTATAATTCCTTCGTGCTGCGGCTGCCGCTGGGGTGGGGAACGCAGGGGACAGACACTTGGGTACACGCTTGGGTACAAGCGAGGGACCTTCGTTTGACTTGAAGGCTCTCACTGTGAGAGCGCGGGACTGCAACTCGCTGGAGGTGTCCAGACTAGTTTCGCCTTCCTGCGAAAGCGTCCCAGCTGTAAACTGTTCCTCATGTCATTTGCAGAGCTCAAAGAGGTCTTGTCCGGACCGTGCCGCCGTCATCCGGTGCGGAGCCTGCGAGTTTTTGGGTCTGTGGCCCGCGGAGAAGCTTCGGAGGGAAGCGACTTGGATTTGCTGGTTCAATTCGAGGAGATGCCTCCCGCGGAGTATGCCACTCACTATTTCGGCCTACTCCATGAACTGCAGGACGCCTTGGGAACCGACGTGGATCTGCTGACACCCGGCGGCGTGACTCGCCCTTCCCTCAAACGGAACATCCACGAGGAAAGCGTTCTCGTTTATGAAGCCTGAGCTCCTCGAGAATCTTGAGGAGGCATTGAGGCGCGGGCATGAGGTCCAAAAGTTTGTCGCAGGGCTGACGCTCGAGCAATATTCGTCCGACGATCGGACCCGCTTGGCTGTGGAGCGTTCGTTTGAAATCATAGGGGAGGCGCTGAACCGCTCTTTCAAGATGTCTCCGGAACAGACCGACTCTATCCGAAATTATCGGCAGATCATTTCGTTCCGCAATATCCTCGCCCATTGCTACGACACGGTAGAGGACAGGATTGTTTGGGGGATTATCCACGGATCCCTACCCGAACTGCTCGAGGATCTGCACAAGCTGCTTGGTCGCTGATTGCTTAAGGTGGGGGCGGGCGGAAAGTGTCTGTCCCTGCCACCTCACACTAAGAAAAACGATCACGGGGCATCAACTGCCCCATTCCACCGACGAACTGCTCCTACGGCACGCACGGCGGTTTTAGAAAGATGCTGATTGCCCACTAAGGAAGTTCGCGGGACTTACCGCCTGAATGGGAGCGTTTGAAAAATCAGAGACATTCCGCGTGATGATTAAGGCGGCCCCCAAAGCTAAAGCCAGACGCGCAACCACTGTACTTAGAAAAGATCAGCGTGGGTTCCTGTTCTTTCCAATCTGAGTTCATCTTCTCGAAGTTGATAAATAAGTATCCAGTCTGGCTCTATGTGACAGTCTCTATGACCGCCCCAGTTTCCGATTAAGGTGTGATCTTTATATTTCGGCGGTAGGTCCTGACCTGAAAGAAGAATGTCTATAGCTGTTTTTAACTTTGAGAGATCCTTTCCACGCTTCTGTTACTTTTTGATATCTTTTTTGAACTGAGAAGTTTGACTGACCTTCATTTGTCCCAAGATTCGAAGAGAGCGTCGGAGGAATCGAAGGTTTCAATTTCCTCGTTGTTTTCGCTCTTTTTTAGAACAGAGGCGGTATGAGCGTTCGGAACCCTCAGTTCGAGAGGGAATTCCTTTCGCATGGCGATTTGCCTGTAAAGGAGACGGATAGCCTCTGTCGGAGTCAGGCCTAGATCGGCTAAAATTCGTTCTGTAGCGGCCTTGGTCGCAGAATCAATGCGAGCGTGAATGACGGCAGAGTGTGGCATGCCTGAATTGTATCACAGTGGGCACACACCTTTCAAGGTGGACTCTTTTGTGCTGGCTCACGCTCTGCTTATAGTTGAGCGTCTCAACAGCGGGCTGTATTAGATTATCGTCAAAGGGCTTGAACCAGTGATTCAGAATGTGGTTCATGGTCCGTATTCTCCTCCGCTCAGATGAAACCTGTTTCACCCACCCAATCAGAGTGGATCCATCAAACCAAGCTGAAGCATAAGCAAATCGCATTAGCCGTCCATCAAAGGGCGACTCAGCAAACACGCCATAAAATAGCGTGGTCCATTTTAAATCACACGGCGGAAACCCTCGCTTGCGCGCGGAAAACGCTTGCGCTCCAGGTCCAGCGCCGAGGGAACCTCCCCCGTTACCGGGCGTGGGCCAATATTCTAAACGCGTCCCCCGAAACCATCGTAAAGCAACTCCTCCGAAAGGATGCCCGCGTGCAACAGCGTAACTCCTGCCACCCTTTTGGGAACGCCCTGACGATCTATGAAGCGCATCAACCAAAGCGATCTCATTGAGGCGGCTGAAGCCGTTGCCCAAATAACGGGGCAGTCGCACTTTTTATCGTTGGAATGGCGTCGACGGCTATGTCGATTCCCTCCCTCCACACGCAGATGACCGACGACATCAATCTCTTCACCCCAGATGTGGAGAACGGCTTTTTAGACGAAGTCATTGCAGGAGTCGGTGAGGGAAGTCCGTTTGAAGCATACCACGGCTTTTATATCGAACGCCTGGGAAGCTGGGTCCTCCTCACGCAACCCAGAGGATGGATGGAACGTGCCCTCATTGTGGCGCATCCAAGTCTCCTCATCCGCGTGCTGCATCCTTTGGATCTGCTGTATAACAAGCTCGAAACAGGTCGAAAGAAGGACCTCGATGGGGTCCTGCAAATTCTTAACAACGGGGCTGTCCACTCAGACCAAATTCAAGAATTTATTGAAAACGCAGATATGCCCAAAACAACAAAACAGGGCATTTTGAGGAACCTAGAAAAGGTTCTACGGAAACGAGATGGCTCATGAAGATTGAAGAGGAAAAGGGGGCGGTGTTCATTTTCTTAAAGCTGGGGAGTACGCATGGGACAGACACTCTGAGCTCTGCGCTTAACTAAGGGCCATACGTGCCTTAGAGTGCCATTCGTGTCTGTCCCCCGCGTCTCACACGGTGCGTCGGCTGCTGGTTTCAACCTCGCGGAACTGGTTGGGGGTTAATCCAGTGTGTTTTTTGAAATCCTTGCTGAAGAAATACCGGTCGTTGTACCCGACCTGATCGGCGATGGCCTTGACGGCGTCGGTCGTGTCCACCAGACGGCGTTTGGCCTGATTGATGCGTTCACGCCGCAGCCAGTCCACCGGGCTTGTGCCGAAGGCCTTTTTAAAAAGACGGGAAAAGTGCGTGGCGCTCAGTCCGGCAAGCGCGGATAGAGATGCCACCGTGTGGCTTTCAAAATAAAACATCTTCATCCGTTCCACGGGCCGCCTGAGCGCGATAGGCAGTTGCGGAGTCCGCACACCCGCCTGTTGGCGCGCGTTGAAGGCAAGCGCGAGCACCTGCGCCACGTGGGCGTGAATGCTCGCGGGCGAGCCCGGTGCCTCGCCCGCGAGCAACTCAAAAAGCTGATGGTACAAGGATCCCACCGCCTCGAGATCGACTCCTCGGATGACGGGATTTTCACGGACCGCCAGCAGGTCGGAAATCTGCTCCAGCCGCGGCCCCTCCACTCGGATCCAGTACACCTCCCAAGGATCATGCGGATCGGCGCCATGTTCGTGGGGATGATGGCAGTTGATCCACAACAGGTCGCCTTGTTCCACCTTGTGCCGATGCCCCTCAATGCACGTCCATCCCCTACCCCGGACACACAGAATGAGCTCGTGGCCGGGAAAATGATTACGCTGGATGTGGTGATGGATTCCCGCGATCAGATGGCCAGCGCGAGGGACTGTATAAAACACTTCCTGATGAGCCGGACTGGGCATCGAATGTAAAGACACTAGAAAAACGTTCTCAAGCGCAGCTGGCATCGTGGTTGGATACTACAATTCTTGAAGTCGCTGCAACCATTTCAAACTCCAAGACCGGGCATATTCTTGGGATGAATGAGACGCTATCCTCTCGTGCTCCTTACCCTTCTCGGACTCTCCCCCGCCGTGCGTGGCGCGGACGCCGTGCAGTTCAGCCGGGACATCCTGCCGCTCCTTTCTGAGAACTGTCTGAGTTGCCATGGCCAGGACGAGTCCCACCGAAAAGGCGAACTCCGCCTAGATCTGCGGGAGGTCGCCGTGCTCAAAAAAGCCGTGGTTCCGGGGAATCCCGCAGAGAGCGAACTCATCAAACGCATCGTTGCCACGGACGCGGACGAGGTGATGCCTCCGCCGAAATCACACAAGGCCCCACTGACGCAGGAACAGGTGGACATCCTCAAGCGCTGGATTGCAGAGGGCGCCGTGTGGGGAAAGCACTGGGCGTTCGAGCTTCCCCGCAAGGGCCATACTGAAGGGCATCCGGTGGATTATTTCGTCAGGAAAAAGCTCCAGGCTCGTTCCCTTCAACCTTCTCCGGAAGCGTCTAAACACACCCTGCTTCGCCGGCTGAGCTTTGACCTGACGGGACTGCCTCCGACACTCGAGGAGACCGACGCATTTCTGAACGACTCGTCGCCCGAGGCGGTTCAGACCGTTGTGCGACGGCTTCTGGCTTCCAAGCACTACGGAGAGCGCATGGCAATGTGGTGGCTGGATGCTGCGCGGTATGCAGACACCGACGGGTTTCAGTCCGACTCCACCCGTAACAACTGGCCATGGCGCGACTGGGTGGTGCAGGCCTTCAATCAAAACATGCCCTACGACCAGTTCACGCTGGAGCAATTCGCGGGGGATCTTCTTCCCAATGCAACGCCGACGCAGAAGCTCGCCACCTGCTTCCACCGCAACCACATGACCAACGGCGAGGGCGGCCGCGACCCAGAAGAGTCCCGCGTGGACTATGTCATCGACCGGGTCAACACCATGGGGACGACGTGGCTGGGACTAACGCTTGGTTGTACCCAGTGTCACAGTCACAAGTTCGACCCCATCTCCCACGCGGACTACTATTCGCTGACCGCGTTTTTTAACAGCATCGATGAGGACGGCAAGGCAGGCAGTGCTGCAAAACCCTATCTCGCCTACCAATCGCCCCTTGCCCAGGAAACGCTGGCTGAATCGCAAGCCCTACTCGATGAATACAAAGTCAAAGAGGCTTCCGCACTCCAGAAAGCTGAAGTGCCGTTCGACTCATGGCTGCAGCAGACGCGTGAAAAAATAACGAAAGGCTGGCAGTCGTGGACTCCTCTGCGGGCCGTGGCGCTCGAGTCCACGGAGGGCACTTTGCTCACTCAGGAGGCTGACGAAGCCGTCCAGTCGAGCGGGCCGCACCCGAACCAGGACGAGTACCGGTTCATCACCAGATTCCCTGCCAAGCGCATCAGCGGGCTGCGTCTCGAGGTGCTCCCGCATACGAGCCACACCAAGGGAGGCCTCTCGAGAGGTGCCTCCGGCGAATTCATCCTCACCGACATCAAGCTTCAGGTTCGCACCCGCGGCAACGCCCAGATGCGCGATGTACTCCTCTCCGACGCCGTGGCCGACAAAATGGCCGACAAGAAAAAGAACAACAACTACGGGGACGTCAAAGACACTCTCGACGACGACCCCCGCAATGGCTGGACAACCAAGGGAGCGGAGAACACCGCCGCACACACCGCCGTTTACGCACTGGCAGAACCCTTGGTGCTGGGCGAAGACGACGAACTGCTCATCGAGCTGCGGCAACGCTCAACATTGGGCGACGCGAACATCGGACGGTTCCGTCTGGCCGTGACCTCCGAGGCAGGCGATGCAGTGCACCAAACAGGAGCGACCCCTCGGGAGGAACTGGCCAAGCTGGAGTCCGGAAAGGAACCGGATGCAAAGCTCAAGGAACGTCTGCGCAAGGAATTCCTCGCAGACCACACGCCATACCAGCAATCCAAGGCGGTTCTCGACCGAGTTTCTCGGCAGTTTTCGGAGGCCAAGCTCGCCACAGGTACACTGAACGTGATGGTGCTCGCCGAGCGCAAAGAGCCGCGCCCCACGTTCGTGCTGCAGCGCGGCGTTTGGGACAAGCACGGCCCGGAGGTAAAGCCGGATGTTCCTTCGGCCATCGCTCCTTGGGTGGACGGACAGGAGCGCACGCGCATCGGTCTGGCGCAGTGGATCGCTTCTCCCCAGAACCCGCTCGCCGCACGGGTGGCGGTGAACCACCTGTGGCAGATACTGTTTGGACAGGGGCTGGTGCGTACCACAGAAGACTTTGGATTGCAGGGAGAAAGACCCTCGCATCCAGAGCTGCTCGACTGGCTGGCGGTGGACTTGATGGAACATCGCTGGGACTTGAAGCACACCCTCGAACTCATCGCCACCAGCGCCACCTACCGCCAGAGCTCTGCCGCCTCACCCGAGCTTTGGACAGCTGACCCCGACAACCGTCTGCTCGCGCGCGGGGCTCGTTATCGGCTCCCGAGTTGGATGCTGCGAGATAGCGCACTGCGCGCCTCCGGGTTGATCCACACTGCCGTCGGAGGCCCTCCCGTGCGCCCCTACCAACCCGAGGGCGTTTGGGAGGAATTGTTCATGGGGCGCTTCAAGTACGAACCTAGTGAAGGCAGTGCCCAGTACCGCAGAACCTTGTACGCGTTCTGGCGACGCTCCATCGCGCCCACGTTTCTGTTCGACTCGGCCCAGCGACGCATGTGCGAAGTGCGGACAGGACGCACGAACACTCCACTTCAGGCACTCACCCTGCTTAACGATGGCACCGTGATGGAGGCTGCCCGGGAACTGGCGGCGCAAATGATCCGACTGCCCGAGGCCCGCCGCGTGGAGTACCTCTACCGGCGAGTCCTCTCTAGGGACGCCACCCCGCAGGAACGCGCCGTCCTGCAGCGCGAGTTGAAGAAGTCGCTCGCTCACTATGGAGTGCATCCGGAGGAGGCTCGGAAGCTCCTTCAATTTGGACAGCGCATCCCAGATGCCGCCCAAGACACGGCCGCCCTCGCCGCCCACACGCTGCTCGCCAGCCTCACCCTCAATCTCGACGAAGCCATCACCCATGAGTGACCCCAACACCACACGCGACAGCGCCAACCGTCAAAGCGCCACAGCCAACATCAGCAGAAGCGATTTTATCCACACGGGTGCCCTTCTGCTTTCCGGCACAACGCTGAGCGCCCAGACCGAAGCAGTCCCTGCACACCACGGAGCGATTGTCGGCCACGGGGATTTCAAGTACCGGGTGGACAAACTCTGGTGCAAGGCCAACCGAGAGACACATCCCGTCAAGGATTGCCACGAAATAGTCCAGTCGCGCGACGGGCGGCTTTTTCTCATCACGAATCTGCCAAAGAACAACGTGCTCGTTTTTGACACGGACGGCCAGTTGCTTGGGGCCTGGTCAGTGGGGTTGAACGCGGGGCACGGACTGACGCTGCACGACGAGGACGGTACGGAGTTTTTGTACCTCACCGACACGTCGGGGCGCATCCTAAAGACAACTCTCGAAGGGACTCCCGTGCTTGAGCTCCCGCACGCGCACCAATGCGGTGCCTACTCGGCGAAGGAGCCCTATTCCCCCACCGAAACCGCGGTGGCCCCTAATGGAGACATCTACGTGGCGGACGGATACGGTTCCCAGTTCATCCTCCGCTTTGACAGGCACGGGAAGTTTTTGGCGAAATTCGGAGGCCGCAGTACCCAGCCAACCAACCCCGGAAAATTCATGCAGGCACACGGCGTTGCGATCGATCTCCGCGGTCCCGAGCCTCTTCTCGTGTGCACGGAACGTGTGCGCAACGAGTTCAACTGGTTCACGCTCGAAGGGAACTTTGTGCGGGGCGTATATCTGCCGGGTGCGTATGTGAGTCGGCCGGTCATCCACGGGAACCACCTTTATTCCGGGGTGTGTTTTGGTGCCAAACCTGACGATTACCGCATGTGGCAAGGGCGCGGCTTTGTGACCATTTTGGACGCACAGAACAAAGTGGTGTCCAATCCCGGAGGACAGGAACCGCGCTACGAAGAAGGACGCCTCAAAGCGATGCTTCAGGATCTCCCCGTGTTCAACAACTGCCATGATGTGTGCGTTGACTCCAAAGGCGACCTGTATGTTTGCCAGTGGAACAGCGGAAGCGTCTACCCCTACAAACTTCGCCGCATCTCATGAACCACGACCTTTTGACGACCAGCAGACGCTACTTTTTGGGGCAATGCACCGGGGTGTCCGTCGGCGCGATGGCGTTGTCCGCCCTTCTCCGGCGCGCGGATGCGTCCGGGATTTCAGTGTCCGAGATTTCGGAAAAAAAGCCCGGATTGGGTAACCTCCCGCACTTTGCCCCGCGGGCCAAACACGTCATTTTTCTCACCCAATCGGGAGGCCCGTCCCAGATTGAGTTATTTGACGAAAAGCCCGGGCTCAGGCAGTTGGCCGGCACGGAACTGCCCGAATCGGTTCGGCAGGGGCAGCGACTCACCACGATGACGGCCAATCAGAAACAGCTCATCAAGCCGGCGGCCACCGCCTTTGAACGCTGCGGACAGAGCGGGGCGACCATCAGCGAGTGGTTGCCCCATTTGAAAACCGTGGCCGACGAGCTCTGCTTCATCAAGTCGATGAACACCGACCAGATTAACCACGCGCCCGCGATGACGCAGTTCCTGAGCGGCAACCAGATTCCGGGCCGCCCCAGCCTCGGCGCTTGGGCGAGTTACGGGTTGGGCAGTGAAAACAGTAACCTGCCCGACTATTTGGTGCTGCTGTCCAAGATGCAAAGGCCCAGCGACCAGCCGCTTTACGACCATTATTGGGGCAGCGGGTTTCTACCCTCCCAGTATCAGGGAGTAAAATTACGCAACGCCAAGGACCCAGTGCTTTACCTGCGGGACCCAGAAGGCCTCCCGAGACATCTGCGCCGCGGCATGCTGGACGGCCTCGCGGAGCTGAACGAGATGCACCTCCATCAGACGGGCGATCCGGAGATTTCGACCCGCATCCGTCAGTATGAAATGGCCTACCGAATGCAGGCCAGCGTCCCAGAACTCACGGACTTGAGTGACGAAAAGGACGAGGTGTTCGAACTCTACGGCCCGGATTCGAGACGGCCCGGCAGTTATGCGGCGAACTGCATTCTGGCGCGCCGCTTGGTGGAACGCGGGGTCCGCTTTGTGCAGCTGTTTCACCCGGACTGGGACCATCACAGCCGGCTGACGTCGTGGTGCACGGCGAGATGCCGGGACACCGACCAACCGAGTGCGGCCCTGATCAAGGACCTAAAGCGGCGAGGGCTCCTGGAGGACACCCTCGTGATTTGGGGCGGGGAATTTGGCAGGGGCGTGGCGGGACAAGGCCAATGGGACAGTCCAGAGGCTGGGCGCGACCATCATCCGCGCTGCTTTACCATGTGGATGGCGGGGGGCGGCTCCAAACCGGGCTACACCCACGGGGAGACGGATGATTTCAGCTACAACGTGGCCCGGGACGGCGTGCACGTGCACGACTTGCACGCTACCATCCTGCACCTGATGGGGATTAACCACCAGCGCTTCACCTTCCGCCATCAGGGCCTAGATTTCAGGCTCACCGGCGTTGACCCCGCGAAGGTGGTGAAAGAACTCCTCGCGCTCGGGGCATAAACCCGCGCGTGGGGAAACGCCAGACCTTCAAAATCACATCCCGCCTTTCTTGGATGGAAGTGTTGCTGGGGAGAGGAGGCGAGGCAAAAAGTGTCTGTCCCCAGGGAATGACGCTCCCAGCTCTTCGTTGCGATTGGTGCGTTAATGAGCAATAAGCGCTGGATTTATCACTCACGATACGGCAAAAGCATGAGGCATAAACAGAAGAGGTTTGAATCGATGAACTGGGAGCGAAGGTCATGCTTTTATTTCAGATCAAGATCGCCGGATAGTTCTTCCCGAAATAATGCGGGGATACTCCGCGATCCGTGGATAATGCGAATTACAAGAAGTCCCTCTTTTGAATTGATGTAGAAGATTGACCAGTTGGAGAAGCCGTTGCTTACAGGCCAAAATCTAACAGGAGCAACTCCCAGCAATATATCGCGATAACGTTCATTCCCGAGTTCTGGGTGTAGGCAAAGCGACTGAAAGTCTGTTTGCAGGGCATTTAAAAATCTCTCGGCAACTTTTCGATCCCTTTTTGCCAAGTATGCAGTGTGCTCCGTAATGTCGCTGTCCGCTCGCGGAGTTAGCCGTGGCGTGTTCACGAAACTCCTGGTAGCGCCTGTTTGTTTTTCCAATATGCGGCGTCCGCTTCAATAGGTTCCCCAGAGTTTAGACCTTGGATAAGAGCGGCACGCAGTTGTTCCCTGCCTTTATTTTCCCGATCCTGACGGATTAACATCCTAACATACTCACTTGCAGAGCTGTATCCGTCTTGGCCCAAACGCAGATCTACGTAGGCTTTGAGTTCGTCCGGCAAAGAGACATTCATCGAAGTCATGGAGGAAGTTATAACAGGATTGGCGAAGAATGGCAAATCCTGCCATTTGTTTGACTCCCGGTGACAATAAGCACGCTTTCTCGGGGCGCGAGTGTCTGTCCCCTGTCGCCCCTCCTTAAAAAAGGGAAGGCAATGAGCAAGTCGCCCGATTTAAAGCCGCCGCTCCAACGTGCGTGTAATGGGAGCTCATTTGCTCGCTGTCATGTCCGACGAGCTTAAAACCGATATTCTTTCCATTCGATCGCTTTCTCAGCGACGATCGCCGCGATCATTTTCTCGTTGGGGTTGAGCCGAGAACTGCCGGATTTTACTTCGAGGAACACTATTTTCCTAAGCTCTCCTTCGGACAACCCGTCCAGCACAAGGTAGTCAAAGCCCTTCCCGATAAAGACCATGTCCTTTGGCGAATAAGGGAAATTGGGTAAAAAAGGCAGCACCTTTTCATAAACCGCGCCGAGAATTACTGCGTTGGAGCGTTTAATTGCATCCTTGCGTTCCTTGGAGATTTCACCGAAGCGCAGAAGGCGGCCGACCAGAAAACCAAGCAGCGCGGCGAGAAGGGCCGCTGCGGCGACGATGAGGAACCATTGGTAGGGCTGCATAGGGGGGAAGAAGTGTCACTCGCTGGTGGAGCGTTGGGCTACAGGTTTGGTCGTCAGGAATAAGCTCTATTATTGCACACTTGGATTGCACACCCAGCTACATGTGATGAGCGGCTGGGGACAGACACTTTCGCCGCCCCGCGCATGGGTAACGTAACCAACGCTCGAAAATTGACAGAATGCATCTTAATCGTGCATATTTATGCATATGAGAACTACGCTCAACATCGACGAGCACTTGCTTGCCTTGGCAGGCGAGTACACTGGTGAAACCCAGAAAACCGCTCTGGTAAGAATGGGCCTAGAAGCGCTAGTCGAACGAGAGGCTGCCCGTAGACTGGCGGCGTTGGGCGGACTCATGCCTTCTTTAGATGTCCCAAAACGCACCCGATCTGAGCAATCCAGCGAATAATGATCATCGCCGATACTTCCGTTTGGATTTACCACTTTCGCCACGGACTGCCTCAGTTTGCGGACACTCTCCAAAAGGGGCTGATTGCGATACACCCAATTGTCCTTGGGGAATTAGCCACGGGGAATCTTCTCGATCGGACTAAAACGCTAGCTGCTCTGCGATGCCTGCCAATCACACCGGTCGGCACAGTAGAAGAGTGTATGCAATTTATTGAAAATCACCGTCTCTATGGGCGTGGGATCGGATGGAACGATGTCCAAATACTGGCCGCAGCGCGCCTTTCAGGAAATTTTTTGTGGTCGAAGGATCGGCGCTTAGATGATGCCGCAAAAGAATTGGGCATCGCTTACTTGGATCATTAAGCCTGCCGACAATGTGACAACCCCGAGGTGAAAAGTGGCTGTCGCCCGCTCCCACCTCTTCACTTGACGGAGCGCGCCCCGTATGACATTGTAAGGCATGCAGGCTATTCTCACCATTCGACTCGATGATGATTTGGATAATCTGCTCGAAAAAGTGTGTACACGATCCGGTCGCAATCGCAGTGAGGTCGTTCGTGATGCCCTCCGCCGGCAATTGGCGGTCACGGCCTTTGACCAACTGCGATCGCTCACAATGCCCTTTGCTGAAGCAAAAGGGTTTCTGACAGATGAGGACGTTTTCGAGGCGATCTCTTGAGAGTTTTCCTCGATACAAATATCATCGTTAGCGCGTTTGCCACCAGGGGATTATGCGCCGACCTCTTCAGGGAAATTCTATCAGCACATACACTCATTACAAGTGAGTATGTCCTTGAAGAGACCCGAGATGTCCTCTTTCACAGATTCAAAGTGCCAGAGGAAACAGTGATCGAGATTATCGCGCTCCTACGAAAACAAGAAATAGTGCCCCCACCGGCCACACTGCCTGAAATTTCAATCCGTGATCTTGATGATTTACCGGTTGTAGCCGCGGCTATTGAAGCAAAGGCAGACTATCTAGTTACGGGTGATAAAGATATATTATCTATAATACCGCTAAAGGAGATAAAGATCGCCACGCCCCGTGAGTTTTGGACTGCTATTTCCAAAATACGTTCACTTTAACCACTCGCGCAATCAACGCGGGTTGCCCGAAAAAGTCACTGGAGGTGGTTGAAAAGTGTTTGTCCCTTACCGCCACCACAAACCACACAGGAAATAAAATGCCAGTCGCCACATTAACCTACGATCTGTCTGATCTTGATGAAAGACAGGAGCACCTTTTCGCGATTAAGGGTAAAGATTCCCGTTTCTGTATTAATGAATTGGATGAAATTTTACGGCAAATTTTGAAGTATCAAGTGGCAGGCCAAGACAGTCTTGGAACTTTCCAATTGGACGAAAGAACGATTAGTTGGGTTCGCAAGCGTCTGAATGAAATTGTCGAAGATGCAAATCTTCCTGAGATCGCTTAAGATCCAACTCACGCTTGGGCGCTATCCAGGAAAGAACTACTCAGCGGGAATGCAAGTTGCGCCTTCGTTGAGGAGAGGGGCGGTGAGAGCACGCGTCACCACCGCCAGCAGTTGGCGGGCGCGCGTGACGCCCTGCACGAACGTTTTCGCTTGGTACTCGTCCTGCGACGCCTCCTCCCAGGCCGGTAGTCCTGTTACCACCACCGCACGCCGATCCAACCCCTTCGCTCGATTCACCGACACCGCCAAGATCGCGTCCCCGGGCTGACTCGACGGCTCCCCCGCATGGAAACGCACTCCCGATGCGTTCTCCTCCCCCAACCAACTCGGTGACTTCGACCCGGCATGTAAAAGCAAAATCTCGTGCGGGCGAGCTTCGCACCGGTCCAACCACCCGCGGATGACCTGAGCGCAAAGTTCGCCCTCCTGCGCTTCGTTGACGTTCAAAAACAATTGCGGCTCCGGTCCTTGCGGTAAAATTACGCGGGAGTCCGGCATGTCCCGCAGCAGCCCGCTCGTGTGCTCACAGATTAAACCTCGGAAATAGCGACGCAGTTGGCGCGTGAACCGAACCGGGCTTCGCACCACAACCCCTACCGGATTCTGCAGCGCACTCCGCAAGGCGTCCGGCTCAAACGCGCCGGCTCGGCGGACAAACCTTTGCTCACAATCGTAAAAAATCGACACCGGGGCAGCGTTTCCCTGACGCAGAAGCCCAAGGTACACCTCCCACCATCCAGGACCGGTCCCCTCCCCGAGCGCGGGCGCCGTATTGTGATCCTGGGCTTCATCCACTATGAGCACGTCAAATAGAGGACGGAAATCAGGGCTGTTGATCTTGACCCACAGGGCCTCGGGCAAAGTCTGCTCGAAATAATGTGTTCCCTCCTCGCGCCTCCCGTCAAAGTCTGGATGCGGTCTGTTTAGGAGCATCTCGCCAAGGGACTGGTAACTAAACACATAAATGTCACGACTCAGCTTTGCGCAGACCTGTTTAAGCCAGTGTTCGAGCTGGATGTTATAGCACAGGAAAAGCACCTTTGCCCCTTCGACTGTCCAACGCCGAGCCTGCTCGATCGCTAGCCATGTCTTGCCGGTTCCAGGGCCGCCGTTGAAAAGCAGTTGGTGGTTTTCCGAAAGCGCATCAAGGAGTTCATAACCACACTCCGTCTGCTGCTCGATAATGCGATCCGCGAAGTCTAGCGTCCTGCGGGTGGCAGTGGCGGGAAGCCCGATAGCGAAGACTGACTCAAAAATACGGCGTGCATCTTCCAGAGAACAATCCCTGCGCCTATTTGAAAATCGTCGATCCCACCAGCGTGCAAACCCTCGCAGATCGCCCGCGGCAACGAAACGCGCACGCGGCACGCCTTCGTAATGCTCGCACTCTCGTGCAAGCTCCAAGTCTGGCAGAGCGAGTACTTTGTCAATGAACGGAGGGGAGACACCAAGCTCGTCCGCCTTGGCAACAATCCGCTCGATGACTCCTCTGCCTTCTGCGTCCAGTTGTAGGAACGGGTTTTTGCCGTCGGGAAGGGTCCACTCACCGGTGAGCGGATTACAGGAGGGCTGTCCACCCTTGGCTTCCATCACGACGATATGGCCATCGGGGCCTTGGATTAAGAAGTCGCCCTCTCGGAAAATACCGGACTTTTTGGCAGTGTAGTAAAAGCCCCAGCGGATGGTGAAGTCGTTACCGAGGTGTGTGAAGTGCTGGGCGGTGCGCTGCTCACTCTCGGGAGCAGTTTCGGGAGGATTATGGTAGATCCAGCGGGCCATGCATGAGTGTAGTATTTAAATGAATCACACTCCAGTTTGTTTAATACTGAGCTCATCAGGCGGCATAGTTTGCTAATGTCCGCGGCCACCGTCAAAAAGCAGCGTACAATTTTAGGCAATGGCTATTTTTCAAAGTCGCCTCTAAATAGCCTGATATCAGTGGGAAAAACGCGCTGCCACAGCTTTGAATTCTTGGATTCAGGCGCCGGAGGGGCAGGCGGTTGAGGTTTGGCGCATTCAATCGCATAACCAACTTCATCCATGAAGTCCCGCTCTTCCTCTGTTCCGAACCATTCAAGCTCTACCTCGTATTCTCGGATGTATTTCTCAAGTCTCTGCTCCATGCGGTTTCCACAATAAAAGCGGCAGAACGCTAGGATTTTCAGGCTGCATTTAATGCAATGGCCCGAGCGGGCTGCATCAATTTGATCCAAATACTCGCCGAGTCTTTGGTTTGGGACGTCTGCGAGCAAATAAAACAACCGACCGAACTCCCTTAAGCCGTATCTGCCGCGCGCCATGGTGCAAACATTATGCTCTGCGCGCGCATTTCCAATAATGCGCAGAATTTCAGCGTGGGCTGGATCGCGATCGGCGGGCGGGGCTGTTTGGGGAGTTTGTTTTGAGGGAGCTTTCTTTCGCATTGATGTGCGGCAGTTTGAGTGACGCCGGAGGGCCAGATTCGAGACAGGCACCTCCGGCTTTGCTCTGGGGCTGCTGTGACCCAAGCCCTACGCAGAGCGCAACCAGTCTTCTGCCATTGGCAACTGGGTGACTGTGCCGCTGGGCGCTGGATCCGAGGGAGGTTCCTGGTTTAGGCCGCGCTTCAAGAGCGCAGCCTCCGCACTGGCATCAACTTCTGCCCATGCGTTCGTGGCTTGATCGTTATCCGTAACCTCCAAATCAAATGCCGTAATGGCGCTGTATTGACCGAAGATCTGGGCCAAAAAGCAGGCGCGCCCCGTTTCAATTAACATTTTGTCGCGTGTGGTCATTTTCGTGGATTTAGTTTTTGGGATTTTTGGATTAGCAATATTGATAGTTAATGATGATTTCTGGCGTTTTTGAGCGTCGCTTTAAGCTGCGAGGGATTGTGTTTGTCTCTGAGTAGCAATCTTCGCGATGGCGCTTTTAATGGTTCCGCATACCGTTTCCTCGCTCAAACCTTTTTCGACTGAGATCTCTTTCATGCTCATCTGGCGAGTGAACCCGTAACCGATGGTTTTCTTCAAAACTTCGATCTCCAACCAGTCCAATTGCCCCAAGTAGGGCTCGATGAAATCCACGTAATCGCCGTAATCGTTGAAAACTGCGTTGTGGTCTGGCAATGTCTCGCCCAGGGTCATTCCGTCTTCCTCTTCGCCGACAGGGGCGTCGATGGAGACTACGTCCCAGTGGTACCGCTTCAACTGCTCTGCCTCCTCAACCTCGATATTCAAGGCTTGCGCCATCTCTTGGCTCGTGGGAACACGTCCCAACTCGAAGACCAACTCATTCTGAACCTGATCGAAGGCCCTCATTTTGCTCCACACATGACAGGGGATGCGTATTTCTTGGGCGTAGTTTTCGCAGGCGCGCGTGATCTCGCCTTTAATTGAGGGTACTGCGTAGGTCGAAAATTTATTTTTCAAGCTAGGCTTGAAGGCCTCAACCGCCTTTTGCAAACCGATGACTCCATATTGCATTAAGTCCTCGTTCTCAAATGCCTTTCCCCCGTGCTTACTCGCTACGCCAGCCACTAGGCGTAGATTACCTTTTACGATCACATTGCGAGCCTCGATATACCCGCGTTCCAAAACTCTTAACTCCGCAAAATAGGCTTCGCTGCTTTCCGCTACATCCCGAGGAATGCCGTCTTTAGCACGTTTTTGCTCCGCTTTCAAGGTGTCGATGCACTCCTGGTAGATCGCCTGTTTAGCACACAAGGCGTGCAACGCCACTGAACGAGCCGCAGAATTTGAAGCGTTGGCGTAGTTTTGCAACCGAGCCACCGTTGGACCGTTGGGTTCAAAATACTTTTTAGTATCGTTTTTTGTCCCCTCTTCTCCATTCACCGCCGACGTTGCGTGGGCGATAATCGTCTGGGCAACCTGAACGCTCTGGTGCAAATGCGAGCGCAACTTTTCTTTTGCGACTGCAAACGTGGCAAAAGCCGCCGTCTGTTGGGCTGCGTTCATCGCAGGAGGCAAATTTGAGTACAACGAATAGCGATTTTGGTGCATATTTCTCATATTTTTGGTTAAACGTGGTTTTGGAATTTCAGGGACAACGAGATTGAGTGGCTGGAATGGGGTCTTTTCCTAAACGCAGGCAGGTTAATGCTGATTACTAAATATACTAAATAAGTATACTATTAGGCTGGGAATTGCCTTTTTGGAGCAAGCTCCGAATTCAAGAGTCAGGCGCTTACGCCAGACGGATGCGACCGGCTAGAAGGCCGGAAAAACCCAGTGAGGGGTTTGCAGACAGAGCAACACCGTTTTCATATTCCTCATGCCCGCTCTGACTTTTGGGGCTTGTGAAGGAAGGAGGTGTCGCACGTGATGGATAATAGAGAAAAACGACTTTTCTGTCAATTGCCTTTTTTGAAAAAAAGGAGTTTTGAGCAACCGATTTTTCCAAGGCGCAGAGGGGCAGTCGCGAATCGCTACACCTTACAATAGGCAGAATCTGGCTTTGCTTTAGAAATTTTTTTATTGCTCTGCTTTTGCTCATGATGCGGTTCATGCTGGTATGAAGGCGGCAAGCGACGGTTTTTCCGGCCCTTTTTAAAAAATATTCGAAAAATCAGGGATTTGGCTCACGCCGAACCCGCATACGGGAGTGCTCGGAGTGTAATCTATGAAGACCTGTTGTCCCCTGCTGTTCCAGTGATGGCACCGCACCGGAGGCTATTCCCTTACGCCCGCTTGGTGGTAACCTGCGGGTTTGTGCAATCATAGAAGTCTCCCAAGCGCTGAATTTTCTCGTTAGTCCCGCAACTATCTTGTTTTTTCCGGCTGAGCCTTTTCAAAACCAATCCACTATGAAGCTAGACATTATTGGCGATATCCATGGTCACTGCGACACTCTCGAGCGCTTGTTGGCTCGCCTTGGCTACAGCGCGCAAAGCGGCGTCTGGAAACACGCCGAACGCAAGGTGGTGTTCCTCGGCGACTACATCGACCGCGGGCCAAAGGTGCGTGAAACCCTGCATTTGGTGCGGGGTATGGTGGAGTCCGGACACGCTTTCGCTCTGATGGGCAACCACGAGTTGAACGCGGTGGCTTACCACTCGAGGGACGCCGCCGGAAACCCACTTCGGGAGCATTCCTTCAAAAATACAAGTCAACACAAGGCCACCTTGGACGCTTTTTCGGGCCGAGACGACGAATGGCCGGAGTGGATAGAATGGCTCAAAGGACTCTCATTTTATCTAGAACTGCCGGGGCTTCGAGCCGTGCACGCGTGTTGGTGTGAGGGCTCGATTGCTCAGGTGCGCGGGGAATCGCTGCGCGACAGGGAGTTTTTGCTCGCTGCCACCCAACCTGGAACAGAGGAGTGCAGGGCGCTCGATGCGCTGCTCAAGGGACCGGAATACAGTGTGGCGCATCTTGGTCTAAGAATCCGAGGCCGTGACGGAATTATCCGCGAGGACCTGAGGGTGCGGTGGTGGGGCCGCGATGCGGAGTCCTTCACGCTCTCTGAGATCACGATGCCCCCGGGTTCGCAGGTGAGCGATGATCGTATCACCTCTGCGGATTTGGATGAGGCGCCGAACCTGGCATTGGGCGGTGCACCAGTGTTTTTCGGGCATTACAAATTGCCGCACGATCAACCCGTAGAACCGCTAGCGGAAGGAATTTGTTGTTTGGATTACGGCGTTGGACACGGAGGCGCCTTGGTCGCCTACCGTTGGGATGGTGAGCAGGCGTTGGACCTGTTGAAATTCGTGGCTGAGCCAGAGTAGGCGCCTGCTGGGAGTGCAAGCGTCCCGCCTGCATCACTAGCCGAGAGAAGCAAGCGTGAGTCTTGTGCGAGACTAAGAAGGTCGCGCGCCGGATGAGTTGTCGAAAAACGACGAACCGAGCGACCGGAATACGGATTCCGAGAATGCATCCCAATCCCAGCTGCTCAAGACGCCACTATGAAACAACGAATAAACAATCAGAAAGTCATCAACTGGCATGCTCCACGGAAAGTAGGAGCACTAAATGCATCTTATATTGCCAAGAGAACTCGAGGTGTGGAGGGTTTATCCATCAAACAGCGTGATGCAGCGGAGAATGGATATTTTTGTGTTTATTGTGACAGGTGGAGTTGCTACGACGGCGAAAACGTGATGCGGTGTATCAGGTTAAGCGAAGCGGATTACGATATCATTGAATTCGCAGACGGCACGGAGGAGTTTGTGAATCGTATCGATAAAATATCTGAATTAAATTGGAAAAATATCGAACGAAAATTCGGCTTTTCAAATCCCATACTCTTTCCTCTGGAAATTATTGAGAACGCCAATGTCGCCCTTTTTGAGGGAGGAGCTGCTCCTAAACGGATCCAGGAAGTGGATCTCGTAGGTCACTATCAGTGCTTGAAAACAGCTGCCCCACAGCATTCATGTACAGCGGAATTTGACCCTAGGGATGTGCTGCGCATTGAAAAGGTCTTGGGCTATGGTGCAGGCTCGAAATTAACAGGAGAGCGGTCATTTCTTGGTGAGAAATTCGATGCCACCTTTCTGGCATTATTTCTGAGATACAGCATCAGAAGTTTGTCCCATTTCAATGCTATTTCGGGCGACGCGCGGAAGGATTTTCAAAATCTGGCTGAGTATCTCTTTTGTGATTATCCCATTCCCCAATGGTTGAAATCGGTGTGGGGAATCCCCAAGAGTACTTTTAAGGGGGATTTAAAACAGGCTATACAGTGGGCGCATTGGTTTATTTGTCTGGGACAGGGGGGCAGTTTGAGAAAATTGTCCAAGCTCATGGGGGGAAGAGTATCGGGGAAGCTCGTACACTTCCTCTATGCGGCGCCCTCCCATTTGCGCCCTGAAATGGCCTGCGCCTGGGCTGAAGCCATGCGGATTTCGGGAAGTCGGCGCGTGGCAGACTGGATTTCTAAAAATCAGGGATACGCCATCGATCCCTCTTTGGTTCCAACAAGGAAGCACGACATGCGTTTTCGAAAATTCTGGCAGCAAACGGTAAAATGGTTCGCTAGATTTCAGGGTGAGCTTTCAAATGAGGTGGCGGCGGAATTGCTCGAATGGGGGAACGTTCGCTTCAGCGAGGATTCTAAGAAAAATATCCTCTTTTCATGGGCGGGGCGCACGCCTGCCAGCGCGCTGGGGGTGGCTCGCAGAGAACTGCCCCAATTCTTCAGAGGGTTGGGCGGGACGACGAATCTTCAATGGAGCCCTCTCGGAGTGAGTTGGAATTTGGAGACTACGGCTTTTGCGGGGGCAAAAACGGACGTTTGGACCTTCGTGGAGCTGACTCAGAGCAGCGCCTTGTGGGAGGAGGGCGTCGCAATGGGAAACTGTGTCGCGGGCTATGATAAGAAGTGCATGGTGGGCATTTCGGCGATTGTCTCGGTGAGGCTTAACGGGATGCGGGTGCTTACGGCTGAGCTGAACAGAAGAAGCAAGGCGGTTGTGCAGGTAAAGGGGCGTTTTAACAGGGAGCCCACGGAGGCGGAGTTAGCGGTAGTACAGCAGTGGCAGCAGGAGGCGGTGGTAGGGCGCAGGGGAGAGGTTTTTGCCCTGGCAGCATAGGTCGGCGCGGACGTCTACGTCTGATGGCGGGAGAATTGCCGGAAGAGCGCTCACCGCCGTGGTTCGTCTGGAAAGGCGGCTTGCATTTCCATCTCATGCATGAGGCAGGCGAGTTCGTATCCGTATTCACTCCACTTTTCAGCCCCGAGTCCTTGAGTCCAACGACTAAGATTCGCAGTAGTCCCCAATTCGAAATCCTTATCTCTTCCCCACGCCATACATTCGGACTCCACATAACGCAACCAGACGGCACTGACGTCCTCGCGTTCCAGCATCGTAGTCACACCGTTCTTTTTGAAAAGCAGCCCATCATCCGCTGTACAAAAATCGACGTTATAAGCGGGGCTCTCAGGTGTTGCCTTAAAATGGAGACGTCTTGGAAGCATCCTTTTTAAGGGTTCCCAAAAGTCTTCTTGGCGTTTGGTCTCTAATTCTTTCAAGGCATGTTCTGCCAACATAATCAATGCCAATACTTTCCGAATCACAAACTCACCCGTTTTTCCCCAGCGATTGAGATCTTTGAAAAACTCCTTGAGTGTAATAGCGCTGTCCCCTCGCCGCTTCCACTTTTTGAATCGCTCCGAAAGACGTCGTAGATCGGCATTCGTAACCTCCATACACTCAGAAGTTACTGTGAATAATAAGTTATCCCCCTGACGCTTCACCGCATAGGTGGAGTCCTCAGGACTGTCATCGCTGAGATTGTGCCCAGCATAACCGTTGGCGAACATGATCATGACCCCGAGTACACGCTCGGGGTCTATCGAATCCTGGCAGTTGTCTTGAGTGGGGGGCGTATTGGTATCGCTCATGCCGCCCATTATAGCACTCGGCGTCTTAACTTAGCTCAAGCGGCCGCTGCTGTTGTCGGGCGTGTGTGAGACTGATGGTCGCAACCAGCCGCACGTCCACCGTATGAAACGCACGGGCGGGCGGATCGCCCAGTTTGTCGGCTTCAACGACGGGTACTGGGAAGGCGGCAATTACGAATGCATTCACGCTGAACCGTTTCTTTCCAAATTACTGCCCCTCATGGAAGACGGCGGCGACTATTTCACGGATCATTCCAAGCTTCTCTCACAACCCAGAAATATCATGGGGTAGAGTGAACTTCTCAATCAAGGTCACCCCGAGCGGGCCGGGTTTTAATGCGAATTTTAGAAGCGACGTTCCGCGCATCACTTGCAGCTCAACTTCTGGGGCTGTAGTTGTTTTTTCTAGATCGGCAAACTGCTCTTGCGTGGTGATTTCAACGCCCGCGTAGCCACTGATTCTGTCGCCCTCAAGTAATCCAAACTGCGCGGCCTGACTTTCTCCCAAAATGCCAGCTACCACGAGAGCCGTGGGTTTTAGCAGCTCGCCGTCGACTCCAAGGTGCCACTCAATGCTGACATTTCCGCGCCCGTCGTATTCTTTGCGAAGCTCTGCGTAGCCGTCTTTATGTAAAGTGAGATTCCCGTCGACGCCGAAGTAGCTGGTAAGCGTGACATTGCCGTGGTCATCGAATTCTTGGCGAATCTCTGCATAGCCGTCCTTGAGCAAAGTGGGCTTGCCGTCAACTCCAAGGTACCCCTGACGGATGACATTTCCGCGCTCGTCGTATTCTTGGCGGAGCTCTGCATAGCCGTCCTTGAGTAAAGTGGGCTTTCCGTCGACGCCAATGTACGACAGACAGATGACATTACCGCGCTCGTCATATTCTTGGCGAATCTCTGCGTAGCCGTCTTTATGCAAAGAGGGCTTGCCGCCGACACCGAGATACCACCTGCGGGTAACATTTCCGCGCCGGTCGTATTCATGGCGGATGTCTGCGTAGCCGTCCTTGTGTAAAGTAGGCCTGCCGTCGACGCCGAAGTAGCTGGTAAGTGTGACGTTTCCGCGCTCATCATATTTTAGGCGGAACTCGGCATAGCCGTCCTCGTGCAAAGTGGGCTTGCCGTCGACGCCAATGTAGCACCGGCGGGTAGCATTTCCGCGCTGGTCGTATTCCCGGCGAAACTCGGCATAGCCGTCCTTGAGCAAAGTGGGCTTGCCGTCGACGCCGAAGTAACTGGTGAGTGTGACGTTTCCGCGCTCATCATATTTTAGACGGAACTCTGAAAAGCCGTTTTTGTGCAAAGTGGGTTTGCCGTCGACGCCAATGTACCACTCACGGGTAACATTTCCGCGCTGGTCGTATTCTTGGCGGAACTCTGCGAAGCCGTCCTTGTGCAAAGTAGGCTTGCCGTCAACTCCACGGTAGCACCAGTAGACTGCGTTGTCTCGCTCATCGAATTCTTGGCGGACCTCTGCATAGCCGTTCTTGATCAAGGTGGGCTTGCCGTCGACGCCGAAGTAGCTGGTAAGTGTGACGTTTCCGCGCTCATCATATTTTAGGCGGAACTCTGCATAGCCGTCCTTGTGCAAAGTGGGCTTGCCGCCGACACCGAGGTACCACCTGCGGGTGGCATTTCCGCGCTCGTCGTATTCTTTACGGATCTCTGCGTAGCCGTTCCTGTGCAAAGTAGGCTTGCCGTCGATACCAAGATAGCACTGACGGGTAACATTTCCGTACTCGTCGTATTCTTGGCGGAGCTCTACATAGCTGTTCTCGTGCAAGGCAGGATTGCTATCGACGCCCAGGTACCACCAATGGGTGACATTTCCGCGCTCATCGAATTCTTGGCGAATCTCTGCGAAGCCGTCCTTGTGCAAAGAAGGTTTACCATCGACGCCAAGGTAGAACCGACGGGTGACATTTCCGCGCTCATCGTATTCTGTGCAGAGCTCTGAGTGAGCATCCTTGTGTGAAGTAGGATTGCCCTCGACGTCAAAGTAGCACTGCCGAGTAACATTTCCGCGCTCATCGAATTCTTGGCGAAGCTCTGCGTAGCCGTCCTTGTGCAAAGTGGGCTTGCCGTCGACGCCAATGTACCACTCACGGGTAAGATTTCCGCGCTTGTCGTATTCTTGGCGAACGTCTGTGTAGCCGTACTTGTGCAAGGTGGGCTTGCCGTCGATGTCGAGGAAGCAGGTACGGGTGACATTTCCGCGCTCATCGAATTCTTGGCGAAGCTCTGCGAAACCATTTTTTAGGAAAGTGGGCTTGCCGTCGGCGCCAATGTAGCACGCACGGATGATATTTCCGCGCTCATCGTATTCTTGGCGGAACTCTGCATTTCCGTCTTTGTGCAAAGTGGGCTTGTTATCAACGCCGAGGTACCGCGTACGAGTAATATTACCGCGCGCATTGTATTCCAGGCGGAGCTCTGCGAAGCCGTCGGGATTTCTGATCGGTTCGCTCCGCAGATCCAAGTATCGCACTGCGGTCATTACACCGTTGGCGTTACGTACTCGATGTACCGATGCTACGCCATTTTTGCCGGCGATTTTCACCAGCGTCCGCTTTTTGAATTCAATGAAGTTTTCGGAAATCCTCAATCCATTCCCATCGTACGTGTAGGCAATGCCTCCCACTCCATTGGCATCCCTTGTCGTTTGATTGTAAGAGTTTTTACAATACATAACATGGTCAATCAGACCACTGGCGCCATAAGCGCGAAGATGACGGACGATTTCCGTACGAGCTGTGTAATCCTTTTGCTTACCAAAGCCTGAGTTTGTAAATGACGGGAGCGCACTCTCCACTCCCTCTTTGGCTGAGACGAAGTCGACGATTTCAAGACGTTCGCCGCTTAGACGCTGCGTGCTTAGTACCCGCGCTTTTTGATTTATTTTTCCGTTGGGAAGCAGCGCTTTTTCGTCCAGCAGGTCCAACCGTTCAAGCCGGGTCTCTTTTTCGCCAGCGTACGTACACTTCAGCGCTGTGAAGCCGAGGTAATCGGACTCCCCATTGTACACTGGTTTACCCGTTCCGTTGACATAGGCAACAAGCCGCAGGCGGTTTTTGCGGTAAATCATCTGGTAAGAGCCCGAGCGTCTGGCCGCCTCCTGGGCGGAGATATGGAAGACGCCCTCTGGCATCCCCCAACGCAGCGTGAAATCTTGAAAGTAAAACGATTTCTCACGCCAATAATAATCCCAAGCCCACCATCCGCCCGTCATAAGCGCCATGGCTAAGGTTACAATCAAAGAACCGAAGAAACGCTGGCGCCTGAGAGCCAGTCGCTTGTGTCGCTCATAGAGTTGATCAAAACGCAGCCCCAAAATGGCAGCCACCACCTTTAAGACAATGCGTTCTCGATCATACTCCGCCATGGATGCCCCGAGGATTTCATGCGAAAGACTAGGGGGATAAGTGTGTGCGGGCACCGCCAAGGCGGGATCAGTTTCACAAATCACGGGCACAATGCAGTCCTCACGCCCAAGTTCGTAAAAATGCTTAATTTCGCGTGCAACCCATTCCGAGGCGGCGGACTTTCGGGAGCAAAGCACGATAAGAAAACGGCTGTCATCAAGTTCGCGCCGCAAATGCCTAGTGAGACTCCCGGCGCTCAGGTCGGTCTTGTCTCTAAAAACGGGGCGAAGAGATCGCGGCAGGTGCCCCCCGGCTTCCTTCTGAATCGAAACGGGGAGCCGGTACGCCTCTAAAGCATGCTGTAGCCATTTGGCCGTGGATTCGTCGGCGTGGGAATAGCTAATAAAAGCGTGGTAAGTGAAGCGTTGCGAACTCATGGAGGTTCTTTTTTCGCGCTTAAAGACAAAGAAACATTTTTGAACAAAGCCAGCGTTGAGACCCAAACTCGGACTTAACCCCGGCCAGTACTAATCTCGGGCGTGTCTGAGCGTCGCCGATCTCGTTCTAGAGTTTGGGCATCAATCGGCTTCCGTCGTCGAAAATTCAATTAACAGCGGATCGATTCGGAAGGGATTAGAAAGGGGGAACATAAAGTAAGTGCCACCGGCGCGCACCGGCATCCCAGTGACGATGTGTTCGATGATGCCGTCGGAGGTCGTTGCCCTGATCACTCGGCGGTTCCACGAATCAATGGTGATGGTTTCCACTCGGATGATTTTTGGGTAAATGGGTTGTGATGTGGCCCAGTCCGTATCCCAGAACCGTAGAAGTTCGAGCGTTTGATCCAAAAATTCCGCCGCTTTTCCGCTGAGATCATTTTGGCTATTATCGCTGAGTCGGTCATGAGCGAATATATTCCTTAGATTTGTGATGCTGTCGAACCCCCGCGGGGCAAGACGTTTTGCCGTGAGTGGTGCGTCAAGGTATCCCCGCTTTTCCGGTGGCGCATTGTCGAGATCCTTGGCCAACCTTTCCAAAAGACCGAGAAGTTGCCCCAGAGAGAGAGAGCTAAGCTTCCGGCTTTTGACTTCAGGAAGCTGCAGGAAGTGCTTTTCCGGGCCGCATTTATAGACTTGCAAGCAAATGAATCGGAGAAGGTTTCGGATGCTTGACTCGAGATGACTGCTAGCCTCGATTACCAGTCCTGCGCGCTCGTTGTATCCGGAAATCGGAAGTTTTGAGCGAATCGCTGTTACATGCTTGTGTGCAAAGGAAATGCCCTCCAATGGTTCTGGGAGAGGAAACCCAAGCTCAGAAAGGATTAAGACCGCAAGCTCGTCGGTGCTTACCGTTATTTTGGGAGTAAGCTTGTACTTGTCTCGGAGGATTCGACGCAATTGAGTCGCTCCGAGGCGCCTCAGAATTTCCATTGGATCAAGACGCGCGCAGTATTCTTTGAGGCGGAACAGCCGTTCGCCTTTGTACTGAAGTTCGTCCAGGAGAAGTTCCAGCTCTTGAGCCTCGGCCTCGGGTAGGGCGCTTAGTAATGCCACGAGGTTGTCCACATGCTGCATTTCGTGCCTGTGCGTATGGTTGGCGGGTTCGTGAAGCGATCCTCCGATTTTAGGGGAGGCGGGACGACTTGCCGATGAACTGGCTATGGAGGGCCGAGGATTGTGCTCTTCATCTGCGGCTAGGGGGGCGTTGAGTCCTTGTGTGCGCGCTAATTCAGTCTGGGGATCGGGTTCCCCTATCTGTTTAATCACGAGAGGGATTTTACTGACTCCTCCTTGGACGGCCTTCGCAAAGTATTTTTGTGCTATGGTCAGGAGCGCCACCACTCCCTGATTAAGGGTCTCAATCAACTCCCCATCGACGGAAATTAGACCGTGGACGACTTGGTTTCGTGCAAAGATTGCCTGCTCTACGGAAGTATCCAGACCGAGTGGGATCTTTGTTCCTCTTTTAGTGCTCGCTTCGCTGAATTCATGCCAGATGGTTTTTAATCCCTTTTTCTCTGGAAATTCGATGTTAAACACCCTGGCGCACCCATGCATAATGTCCTCAATGCGCGTGGTGATTGTCCGTATGCGAGTTTGCTCGTCACAAGCGAAGTCTCCGGGGGAGGTAGCGCTAAAAACATCTATGTGTTTGAAGTTCTCCTCCAGTGTTGGACAGCCTTCCAACGTGGCTACCGTAATTTGGATGCCGCTGAAACCCACGTGTGTTGCAAGCCGCGACACCGCCGTCACTATGGCGCTCATGGACATTTTGGCGGTTCCAGTCCCGACCAAGGGCATCAATACACGAGGGGGCGCATCTGGGTGTTTTTGCCTGAGAGACAGGATGGCGTCCCCGAGATTGCTGATAAAAGTGTGGGCGTCTGCGATCGAAACACTAATTCGGGTGTCGAGATCCAAGGTGATTGCATGAAGCACTGCTATGGCAGGAAGTGCGCCAGCCGCAGTTTCAACGGTGCTTCCCACTTGAATGGGAGTTTTTAGGGACTCACGGATCGATTGGTTGAGAGCAGCAACTCCTGCGGATTGCCAAATGTCTCTAGCGGAGCCCCCAGCATGGGACAGATAGTTGTCATCGGAGGAAATTACGGCAAGCCACGGCCCGTCGCTTTTCGCGATGGCGCCAATCTCTCCAACAAGCACCTTATGGCGTAGGGGGTACATTATATCGTTTTTGTCCACGTCCTGAGTCCTTTTAGGTCGAGTTATTTCGGAGATCGAATCTGCACAGTTGTGGATGACGCAGGGCTTTATTGCTGAAACTCTGTCCTAGGTGCGCCTCCAGCTAATGCTCATCTCGGAAAACTCTGCGAAAAGACCTCAGGACGGCACCTTTTCGCGTAGGCATCCCGATCAAATTCTTTGGGATTTGGTAACTCTCCAGCTTCCGATGAAACCGTGAGGCATCCTGCTTGTCCGCTTGGCTGTAGCTTGTGCATATCCAGTAGTTTCGGGATGAACGATTGTCTGTTTCCTGATGACTCATGGGTGCTGATTATTGGCAAAAACGCTTTTCTTCTCTCGATCTTCGAGCTCTGAAAGGCAGGGATTTAAAAGTTTTTAAAGCGTCATAATTTCGCTTTTTGAGAACAAGTACCATTTTGCTTCACTCTTGCAGGGTAACGTTACAATGGGGTCGACTTTTGCCCAATCTCCTCAGGGCCGTCGAGCGAAATTAGACCATTATGCGCCGGTTTAGCAGGCCGTTCACCAGTGCGGTATGCTCGGCTATGGCGGATAGCCAACGGGAAGCCGCAAGGGTGAAGTGACTTCCCCCGTCGTGCGCAGTTTACTTCAGAAAATTGCGGGTATTCGCGGAAATCCAAGGGACGCGCATTCATTTTGGGATAGGCGGGAGGTACCTCCCTTAGCCGAGGATTCTTTTTAGAAAAAGTCAGGCATCTCCGGAAAACGAAGAAAACACGCCTTTCATACCCGTAGAAGCAAAACACCCCAGAAGCATGAACACACCAACCCAAGCACCAATCCCCAGGGAAATTGAGCAGTTTTTAGCCGATACAGTTTCCCAAGCGCAGCGTGCAGTAGACCAAGCCGTCGAGGGCTTCGAAGCCGAACAACAGCCCCGTCCATTCCAATTTGATTCGGTGGAGGAATGGCACGCGATTGATGCCGTCTTGGAGCGTTGGTTGCAGCCCAACGAGCGGCGCCGGCACTCCGATGCCGCTTGATGTGCAACACTCAAGCTAATGCAAACTAAAACAAAAAATTTAAACCACATACCCATCCATCCCATGCCAAACCCAAGCGATTCCAGCTCCAGGCTGCCCCTTGGCCAAAACTCGTAACCTAAAAGATTGCCGTAAGGATTAGTACGAGCTGGAGGAACCCATTTACAACGCCCCCTCCGTTCTCGGATCGGGCGACTTGTAGCGCGTCAGTAGGGAAACGCTTTTTGGGGGTCAACGGTGAGGTCGCCTTGCGTACGGCGGGTCCATTCCTCCCAAAATAAAGGGGCAAACGTGTCCGCAGGAATTTTAGATAGAACCTCGAGTTGCAGCTCGTGCGGGAAAAGCGGCGACCGGCCTGCCTGGGTGAAGAGTTCGTTGGCCTGCAGCAGGATGCTGAGATAAATCACTTGGATCAAGGGGCCTTCGGCTTTGTTGAGAAGTTCTTCCGCCTTTTTGAAATCCGCCTCTGCTTCAGCAAACTTTCCAGAAGCGGCGAACAAAGTGCCTCGGTATTTCAGCGAGGTTGCAGTGAGCCAGTTATCGGATGTATTGCGGGGGGAGACTACTTCAAGAGAGGCGAAATTATCTTCGACCCTCCCTTGCTGCTTCCATAACCGATAAGCAGCAAGCAATCGATGCCGGCTCAAAAAAGCTAGGCTGACCGGGTCTGCCGCAGCCAGCGCCTCTAGATCGCTTCTGACTTGTTTTTCGACCTCCGCGATCTGATCCGGTTCAAAAAGTGCCGTCCACAATGCAGTGCGAACGGTCGACTTGGAGTAATGGTATCGATGCGAATCAACGGCTCCGCAATTCTGAATCAGTTGCAAAGCGATTTGGGCTGCTTCTTCCAAACAGGCTTTCGACTCCTGCTCGCACCCCGAACCCCTGAGCGCTTTGAAAAGAAGCACTTCACCACCCAGCGCCCCGATGGCTCCCAGCTTGTGCAAAAGGTAATCCTCTTCTGAACCAAAGGTCGCCGCTTCGATTTCGGCCACCAATTTTCTCCCCACCTGCTCCGCGTCCTCGAGCATCATGCGGTCCGAAAGGGAGACGACAAACTGATTGATCGCTTGAAAGCGGTCCAATGCGCTGTGCCTCCAGTTGGTGCCCAAAATTTGGCGGAAGTACGCATCCGCACGTGCGGCATGGCCGGAGTGATTGTCAATCGCAGCGAGAATGACAAGGGTCTTGAGGTAGGCGGGACGCTGCTTCTTGCCATTGGCATCGAGCCACTGCTGCCATTTTTCCGCACGACCCCTCGCCGTCTCGTAATCCACAGTCTTCCGTTCGACTTGCGCTTCCAGGGAGGCGGCTTGCGCCAAGATTGAAGCCTCGCTCAGATGCACACCATGGTGTTCCAACGCCTCTTCCACGATCCCTCGCGCTTCGTTGAGCGAGGTTCCCCCAGAAAAAAATACGCCTCCCGAAACGCTTGGCGATGATCCGACTGTGAGCCAAAGCTGGACTCCGAGTTTTTCGGCGAGCTTTTGTTTAGCCCGCAGCCCTTCAACAGGTTTCAGACGTCCTTCGGCAATCGCGCCCGAGGCCAGCCAACTGAGCGCATCCACACCACGGTTCATCCAGTAAAAGGCGAGCCACACAGGCAGGGCAAAACTTCCTCCAACGAGCACATTCCCCGCGACAGGTTGGACACACGACAAAGTGATCCGCCACCCTTTGTTGCTGAGCGCTGCTGCGAGCCCCTCCCCGCAATCCTCCCACGATGGAACCCTCTGACAGGCTTCGTCCAAAATTACTATCCCATCTCGAGAACCGCTTTCCGATTTCAACATGAAAGGAACTGGAAATGCTTCCCCAGCGGCGTCCACCACAGGGATCAAACCGTGCGCCTGTTCAAAAGCTGATTTTCTTGCGTTAAACTTCTGCAGCGTGAGTTTGTCTGAATCGGCGAGAAGCGAGCACAGAGTCAGCACCGTGTGAAAGCTGTCGCGCTTGAAATCCGGTGCGAGGTGTTTCACGGCAATGGACACGACCGGCCCTGCGTTCGACAAAGCATCGATAACGGATTTCGGCGTGTTCTTGCCATACAACCACAGTCGACAGAGCAATTCGCCCTCGACGGCAGCCTGCGCCTCAGGCGAAAGAGCATGGCCGCTCTGTAGCAGACTGACGAGGGCGTCGTCTGAAAAGAATCCGACATCTAAAAGGGAATCCCTCAATCGTTTAAATAAATCTCGAGGCGTCATACTGGGAGTCTTTATCGCGTCTCGGTCGTGACATTCAGCGCAGTTCCGTTGAGGACGAGTGAAAACGCGCCTCTGAAGTTTTGCGCTGGGACGGAACAGGAATGGCCTTTGAACACGCCTAAAAGGGAGCCATCGCCGTCTCGGATTTCACATCCGTCGAGAGCTGTGGACTCGTGCCCAGTTGCATCGAACACGTTGAACGTCGCGCTGGAACCCGCCTTCGCCCGCGCGTCGACATCAACCGACACGCCTAGTGATTCCACGATAAACGCCTGGTGGAAGCTGGGTGCCCCCTCGTCAGCGTACAAGCGCACCATCGCTGCGGCCCATTCATCGCCAAAATCGACTTTTATTACGTTTGGTTCGATACGGACCTCTGTTTCCCTGTCACCCACTGGCGCAATCCATCCCTCAAGCGGGCGTTGCAGATACGCAATTTCATTCGCTAGATTTTTGTGGAATGCGATTCGCGTGTCTAAATAGTCCAGCGGAGGAATTCCGCGCACGACCTCTTCCGGACATTCATCTCCCTTGCCTCCGAGCCAAGCGGAAAAGTCGCTCAGAATCTGTATTTCCTTCTCGGGCAGCAGAGTCACAAAACTGCTTAAAGCATCTGCCGGGACCGATAGCTCCAAGCCAACAGCGACGACGGGAGTGAATCCAAGCAGTTCGCGCAGGAGAATCGCGTCGGACGCGTCGGCCATCGTCGGATCGCTGAAAAGCGGAGCAACGGCAAAAAGTGTGCCTTCGGACAGTTCCATTCGGCGGAGTACCACAACCCAGTGGGACGCCTGTTCCTCTTCGGAAAGCGCGGAATCTGGGGTCGTTGTCCAAATTTCACCGGGGCTGGCGAAATTCGGTTCTCGGTCTTCTTGAAAGGATTGCAGCGTCGACTTTGATTCAAGAATAGGGCGCGTCTCGGCTAGTAGCCTCTCGATCGCCATTTCTTCAGAATTCGGAATATTCATAGGTCTGTAGTTTTAGGAAGAGCCCGAATTGCTAAATTTCCGAAATTTTGTGCTCAAGAGCGGTGTTCGACGGAGTTTGCTCTGAGTTATCGCCGCCGATGGAAGCTGAGGAGGTCAACGCTCCCCCGCAGTGATGGCGACAATGTTTCTCTGCTGCGTCCACAGCTTGTCGTCGGAGTGTTTCCTTCCAAAAGTTGAAGGCGATCCGCTCCTCCAGTGTCATGTGTAGTTTGTAGGACTCAAACTCCTCGCGCTTCAGGATATAATCATCCTCCTCAACATACTTGTAATCAACAAAGTCCGGAAGATAGGTGACTAAAATTTTTGCGATTTTTTTTGTTTTCTCTCCAATCCTCCGAGCGTCGCCTAGTCCGGCGAGGATTACCGCGTCACCCAGTACGCGTTTCGGGTAAAAGTAATTGACATAAACGTCGCACAGTTTTTCCGCGCACAGCCGTTCTCCAATTAACTCACCTCTCTCGTAAATCTGTCCTTCCAGAATTTTTGTGACGTAGTCGGAAGGTCTTTCATCCTCAGAATTACCCACATCAAAGTCGACCTCGTCTTCGGAATCGCTTCCTTTTGAAATTCTGACAACCTTTAAGAGCGATGTTTTTATACACATCGCTTCGTGGATCAGCTTCATCTGAAGCGGGCAGTCCACATTGCCCAATAATTCCATCACGAACGCCTTCGCCTGAGTCGGCGCCACCAATTTGCGTCCCTCATGAGCAGGCGGCGGGATATGCTCCATTTTCGCAAGCGCTTTCACAAAGCGGAGGTCGTTGCTCCTCTCACATGGCCGCTGATTCGCGGCAGACGCTGGGGACCACCACAATTCGTCGGCATGCTTTGGCCTCCCCACATTGCCCATGAAGACCTGTTTGCTTTTCTGCAGGTCCAGAAGCGCTTCTCGGCAGATATCCCATACTTCAGCCGATGCTGGATCGCTTAATTTCTTGAGTAACCGGCCCATCTGCATCCTAACCCCGGCCCTGTTGTTTAGCAGCACGTTGCGTGTACGCTGAATGTCCGCGAGGAAATCGTGGGCGAGATCCTCGCGCGTCAGTTTGGCGGCGCCTCCTTCCTTGCCACGCAGCACATGATCGGCGACGTCTTTTAACTCCCGGTAAAATTCGAGAAACGAAGCGTAGGAGGCATCCGACGGCGTGATGTCACTGTAATGACCGGCCACATAATCGTGAAAGAACTTGTTCCAGTTTAGAGCCATAAAAGTCGCGGTAAAAAGCCTAGCGAAGCTTGTCTAGGAGGATACCTGCATCTTCCAAGAGTTCGGCGCGCAGTCGTTGGACGGATTCCATGCCAACCCTCAAATGCGACATCGGAATACGGATCGCCATCGGAAGCAGGATCCAAGATAGCTTTCGGATTGCCGTGCCCGCCGTGTACTTAACAGGCAATGTTTCATGCGGCAGTTCCAAACAGTACCGCAGTGCTGCGGCGTCCGGTTGCTTGCTGGTGATGGGTGACATTGACACGGTGTTCCCGGAAAACCCTTCGGATCGCCGAGTCCGCACCATGGCAAAGTGCGGTGCTCCTCCTGCGAAACACGGGATCGGACCGTAATAAATGCATCCAAACTGAGGAGGAAACGCTTCGAAGCAAGAGGGGTTCATTCCTCGTGAATGGATGCGTTTATCCACATCATAATCTTCGCTATCAGATAGATCGCCCTGATAAATATGCACAAAAACTTTATGGTAATAAGACGAGTTTACCTGATTTCATTCGGTGCGAATTCATCAATCTCCACTAGTCTTCATTGCGTGTTGACGTGAGTAACATTTGGAATGATTGGCGTCCGTACAAGTAAAATTAAGTTAATTTACAATGGCGCAACTCTTCATCGCACTTCATGCGCAATGAATTAAGTTGCAGTTACTTTTTCTTGCTGTGCAGTTGCTGCAGAGCGTCAACCCAAATCGTCATGCTGCAATGGAGGGATGGTCGATTCTCCTCCGAGCGAATGCGAGGCACGCCTTGATGTCATCCACTTCAATGTCCGGCATTTCCTCGACAATTTGGTCCATGCTTAAGCCTGCCGCGAGCAGGTCGAGAACATCCCCCACCCTGATACGCATACCCCTGATGCAGGGGCGCCCGCCGCACTGTTCTGGGTTGAATGTGATGCGTTCAAGAAGCGCTTCCATGAGATAACGATACACCAGCACTATATCGAGAACAAGGACACATAGGCACGCCAGTTCCCCCGCCGCTTGTATTTTGTATCAAGTTGCGATGTTTTTCCTTTCCTCCTTGGAGGCTGTAGGGGCAGGTTTGCAGAGTATTTCGGACTCAATATCCGCCCAAATCCTCACCACAAACCACGCCCCGTTCCCATGCCATCCCCTGACGCCGCCGCAAATTATCCTCATTCTGGCTCGAAAGTCTGTTTCATGTCAGACGAGGAGCTTGCCAAACATTTGCTTCAGCCCTCTACCGGAGAAACAAGCGACTCAAACGCAGTAGCTGCTGAGGTCCTTTTCAGATTGTGGCTCTACCGTGGGGGGTGCCCAGATTCGATCAAACAAGCGGCGGCGGCTTTTGGGAAGGAGCACCCCGAATTCTATAGTTTTGTCACCCTCAAGTTGGTTCCTGTCCGCGGAAAGGCCCAGGGAGAAGATGAGTTAGACGAGGAGTCCGTACTGGAAAAGCGCTCAGGGGAAAACAAAGAGGCAAAACGCGCGGTTCCAATTGGCAGCGTCGAAGCGCTTTTAACTGAGCGACTCAGGCAGTTTCGTTCGGCGCATGGCATCATTCCTTTGGTGCTGCACGAAGGCGGCCCTGCCTTTCCCGTGCCGTTTCAAATCTCTGTGGGAAAGCGTGGCATTCACACGTTTTTAGATGCGGGTGGTACTCCTCTGGATTCTTGGGGGGAACACTTTGCGCCGGTTTTGGAAATCCTCGAAACAGATTCAGGCGTGAGAATGACCTCGGGCTTCCCAAACGGGGAGGACGACATTGCCTACGAAGAGGGCGGCTTCGCGTTGCCGGTAGCGCTGGCCCTCGACAACTTGGAAAATTACTTGGAGATCGATCCGCTCAGCGTTTTGGCAACGGGGGCCATCGTGCACGGTCGTGTGGTTTCTGCAAAAGCTTGCGCCGCAAAAGCTGCGCTCGCCCGTAAAATGGGAGTGGAGCTTTGGGTCCAGCCAGACCCTTGCGACCACGACACGAACGCTCCGCATCAAGTCCTGGCGTTGGGCAACGATCAACCGTTGCTCAAAGCGCTGGAGTTGATCCGCCACAGCCTCGCCGGAATCGGGAAGGCTCGACCGACTGCACGCCACGCACGCGAAATCATTGCGCGTTACCGTAAAATTCCGCCCTCGAGATTGCGTGACATCCAAAAAGCCATTGTGATGGTTGAGAGTCATTTAAAAGTGCTCGTTGACGAAGGAATTGACTATCTCCTACCGACCATTGCGGACGCATACATTCTTTTGGCGTCCCTTCACAATCATACGGGGAATGCGATAGTTGCCGACAAGGTGCTTGACGACATCCAACCGCACATCAAAGGCGACAAGGTGCGCATGTGTGAACTATATGCCCACAGAGTTGTTGCGCTCACGGACATGGGGCGTCTAGCTGATGCGGAAAAGCTCGGCCGCAAGGCTCGTGAGATCGCCGGCACGCTGGATATCCTCGTGCATGGACAGGCGGAGGCTCTCGTTCAAACCACCGGTTCCCTTGGCGGGGAAGCGCTGCTCCACAAGGCGCTGCGAACCGGCAACGTAGCCGACTCGGACGAGGCCTACGGACTTCTGAACATCACCCTAGACATCACCGAAGAACTCGCCCAATCCGGTCACCAAACGCCTCATGTGGACGCCGATCTTTGGTACGCAAAAAGTGCGGTGCGCTATGTGCTTTGGCACGCGTATTTCACGCCAACGAAAATCACGGATCGAGTCAAAGAGTATGAACCGTTCGTCGAGGCGCCGCGTCTGGCGGGGAAGTACGACATCAGCGAGGAGTACCTAAAGCGGACGCATTTTCTCGGCGGTTACCGCGCTCTATTGGCGGGGAAGCCGCCCGCACATTCAGAGTTTACCACTTGGCCCCTGCCGTCTCTGCAGGACGGCGCGCCGGAATGGTTGGTCGCAACGGCGTTGAAATATCGCGGTGCGTTAAAGGCGCATTACGGCGATGCCGGCGCCAAGGCGGATTTTGAGGAAGCGGTTAAACTCCTGCGAGGCAACCAGCACGCCACTTTGCGGGTGATCCTATGGAGCATTGCGGCCGAGGCGAGATTGAGCGGCATCGCCTCACCGATTTTTGAGCGAGTCTTGGCTGAAGGAATTTACGACGTCGTGGACTATCTGTCCTGGGACGGCTCGATGGCCGGCTTAATCGACAAGTTGCTCAGCGGCAAATTCGGTGACGCGGATCTCGCAGAGTTCCGACGCAAGTTTGCGTATTAGAGAAGAAGTTCACTCCGCACTCCAACCGCACGTTTTCATGAACCTTAACGCATTTTTAGCGCAGCACAACTTGAACGCATTAAACGGGAAACTACCGTTTAAATCGGCTGATGAGTTGCGATCCCTCTTTCCCGAGGGCAATACTTTAGATCAGTTGCAACTTCTCGGTTTGGAGGAGCGAAAGTTAAAAAGGGCGGTCGAGACCCTGCCCTTTCGAAGCAATCTTCCGACGCCGCTGGCTCTTTCATTGAAGGAGTTTCATCTATGCACCAGCGGTGCCGAGTCGCTTTGGATGGCGTGCAATTTTTTGGAGATCGTTCTGAAATTTTGTTTCGCGGCTGCAATTGCCGAAAGAACAGAGACTTGTGGAGCGTTGGTAATGCCCGAATCTCTGGTGGATCTGATAAGCGAACGGATTGACACGCCTGGACTGGGAGAGTGGCTCAAACTTACTGAGAAAGCTGTCGAAAACGTGGGAACTTGGAATTCAAACACCCCGCTACAGAAGGAGCTTCTCAACACGGTTGAGAAGGTGCGCGTTCTTAAGGTAACCCACGGAATGTGGGATACTCGAAATCGTCTTGCGCACGGAGGATGGTTCAGGCGGTCTCCGGTCGATGTTGACATTTGGAGGGGGCCGTTTCTTGATTTTGTCGCGAAGGATCTAATTTGGTTGGAGCGGGCCGAGCTTCTTGCTGGGGCTGGAGACAAGGTTTGGCTTTTTCGGGGCGAGACGGCGTCTGTGTATCATTCGTGGAACCATTGGCGGCGGGGTGCAATTCACGCCGGGATGTGCCGCATAATTTCGAGCAATCTTGGGGCTGATTTGGACGTCAGTCCCTTCGCTGCCACAAGTCCCGCAGTTCCCCTTCCTCTGATGTATGCGCGCTGGAAAGGCAGTTGCATAGAGTACATCAGCTATGGCGGATTGGTGGAATGGGTAAAGGAGCCTAATCGACTAAATAACGATTGTTTCCGCAAAAACTTTATTCGCCCATCGTTTAAGTGGCTTTCAACTCCTTTTCCTGACTTTCGAGACAAAGGACAAGACGCCATTTCACAAACGGAGTCTTGCCGATTTTTGGTTAATATAGTGGACCAACGAATCAAAAAAGGCGGCGGAGGTATTCTTTGGGTGGATGGAGTCGAGGGCAGTGGCAAGTCCACGATAATGGCTCATCTAGCGAAAAGACGTATCGATCAGCGTGATCTTGGTAAAGTGCTTACATTCGCGTACCGCTTTGAAAGCTCTTCCTTTTTAAGCCGCGCAGAGTATTTTTTACATTATATCTATCTGCGTCTGTCATCGGCTCATTGGAATCCATCCACTCAAAAATGGAGCGTATCCAAGGGAACAAACGAAGCGTTCGATCCGGCCTGCACAGTATCTGCGGAAGACATTCTGGATCTGTTCAAAAAAAAGACTGAGGATCCGCTGAGTATGATGCTGTTTGTCGTAGACGGCATCGATGATATGATCGCCAAGCACTATTGGTTCTTGGCTGAGGTCTTATCCCCTCTAACCAAAGATAGTAGAATTCTCTTTGTCGTGTCAGGCATGCACGGGACGCCGGTTGCGTACAATTTTCGGATGAATGGGGCTTCCTCTGTTTTCCGCGACGGTTTGCCTCCTTTGACGTTAAGGGAATTTACTTCTGTGCTGTGCACGGCATGCGGTGACTCTAGCACGAAATTGTTGGACCTCCAAACTCAGGCCGAACGCGAGAGCCACGCATTCGCGGAAAACCCAGAAGGAGTTGCGGGGGAGGAGGAAAGAAAATTGTTGGAGCTCCAAACTCGGGCCGAACGCAAGAGCCACGAATTCGCTGAAAACCCAGAACGAGTCGCGAGGGAAGAGAAAAGAATACACTCGTTTGGCTTTTTGGCAGAGGCCCATCGAAAAGGGAAGGGTTTACCTCTTTATGCATCCTACCTAGCCGAAGATTTGCGGTCGGGCGTGATCAAAATCGGAGAAGTTGATGCCCTGCCTGAGGGCATTGAAGGTTACCATAACCTCCAGCTTGCTCGAACGGGTGTTTTAGAAATGCTCAGCCCCCTGCCTGCAAGCGCTCTTCGAGCGGCTTTTGGTGGCTTTGTGGCAGCCACTGAAATGCGTCTTGAAGGAAATCGGACCGTTGATGCCCGAGGAAAAGACGCGGCTCGGGCGTTGATTCAACCCGTTGATGAATATCTTGCGCGGGCCTCGGTACTCGCACTCATGGCTACGGATTCCAATGCCGTTACGGTGGATGAAATCAGCCAGCGTTTGGGGCAAACTGTGTTGCGAGGGCAGAACGCCGAGGAGCGCTCCGCGGTGTTGGAGCGCGCATTGGAAGCCGTTTCGCCCATGCTCAAAATGGCTCCAATCGATGAATCTGGACGAGAGGGGTTTGAGCTGGCGAACCAGTCTATTCGCCGGCATTTGAATTCACTCCCTGGGATCCAGCAGATGGCGCACCGGTTCAAGCGACGCTCGGACGATGCTCCGCCCTCGGAACCCCGCGAGCCTAAACGGGTGGATGATATTCCGCAATGGGAACGACCGAGGGAAGATAGGATTGACGATAGACCATTCGAGGAACGGCGAAATACGTCCGAAATGGAAGAGCGCGTGGCCGCGTGCATCAGTCGCTTAGAGAGCATTAAGCGTTGTTCTGAAGTATCGGAGTTCGACTTAGACCTTTACGGCAGCGGGTCCAATGACTGGGTGGAACATTTTTTTGACGGAACCATAGCCGAGGTAGTTGCCATTCTCCAGAGAGGGAGATCTCTCGCATTAACGCCTTCCAAAGCGTTCAAGGCCCTTGGACAGGTGGGAGTGACTTCGGATTTTAAATGGAGTGATCATCTGAGGGATGCGCCGAGCATCCTTAGAAATTTCACGTGGAGTGAACCTTCTGTGACGCAACGCTCAATGCACCCCAGTTATCGATACCATTTGCACCCCAGTTATCGATACCATTTCGGGAAGGACTGGTACCAGAGGTCGTGGGATCTTGATAGGGGAACTAGTGCGGGCGGAAATGCTTTTGCATTAATAAGTTATATTGACTTTCAATTGAACAGCTGGGTGAGGAGAGTGTGCCGTGCCGAGAATGATGGTGTAACAGTTTATAAAATTGCTAATTCCCGAGAACTCGAATTTGTGTGCGGCGCGGTAGCCGACATTCTAGATTTGGTAAGGGATGGAGCAGATTTGTCTGGGCTTGATGCTTTCCCTGGGGCCGTTCATCTCAAAAGCCGAGAAAATCAATTTTCTTTAGCTAGAATTTTTTCGATCGAGTTCGTTTTCAGGGACCTTCCAGTACGCGTCTCTATAGATTAACATCTGGATTTGAACGTTTTAAATTTTTAAAAACTCCCTCGTAGACATCACGAAATCCCCCATCTCCGTTGTGCAATAATGAGTGTGCACCTCAAGCACTCACTTATGCTCAACGAAGAAATCGACCACATCATCGACGGTATCTGCCAGGAACACGGCTCATTGTCTGACGCTTTTGATTTTCCTGAAGAACCTGAGTCCGACGAGACTCCCAACGAACGCGACGAGTTCCCCGAAGACGACGAATCCGACCTCCCGCCAGATTCTGGGATTGGCGGGACTTTCCGGCCGGGAGGCGGTCTCGGCCGCTTCGTAAACATGTATCCGGCCAATGCCCGGGGGGCGTGCCGGCCTCATTTCCTCGTGATCTTTCCTGCCGATCCTTTGCGCAAACATCGCAAGGTGACGGCGCACGAAAGACAGCGCCGGACCATCTTGTATTTCCAAAACGCTCTGCGCGCCATGCACCGTTGGGCCGCAAATTGTGGGGGTAAAGACGTGATCCTGCTCACGGAGCAATGGCCCGTTGCGCCCGGAATCACCGAGTCTCCCCTCTGGGCAAATACCTTGGCCACACACGGCGCTCAGCATGAAGACTGGCGGGTCACCCTGCGCGGATTGCTTCGCAGCCTCCACCGCCGAGCGTCTTCGGATCCAGCCTTGGCGCAGTTGACGGGGCTTATCCGTGATTTGGAGATTCACTGGGATCATGGTTGGTGGCCGCATCGGCACTGGAGGCATTGGGTTGAAACCGTGAATAGAGCGCCGATTCCGAGCCAGTTTAAGAAGAGGCTACTTCAAGGTTTACCTTACAAGTCCCACGGGTTGATTGATCCGGCGCTGACTTTTCATGAGAACCTTCAGGCCTTCCGCGAGATGCATCCAGACGTGAACTTTCATATCCGCCTCGCAGCGGTGCCTCATCAAAAGCCAGCTCGATTCCGCTTCGTGGGCGGCGAACCCTGGTCACGAGTTTAGCGCCTGCTGACCGGCAAGGTTTTTCCATGCTGCAGGGCTTTGGCATTGTAAATCTATGCCCATAAGATGCTCGCTTCGTTTGGTTTTACCGGAGAAGCACTGCAGCAAATCAGCATTCAGTTTTCTACGCCCCATTCCTTGTGCGCTCCAGCGGAAGGAGTGGGGCCGAGGGTGCCTCATACACGAAAATCTCCAAAAAATTGATGGACCATTCGGAATTCACGCAGTTTCAGAACTTCACCACTTTTGACATGAAAAACACAAACTCCACTCCCACATCAACCGCCGCCCTTTTTTCCGAAGCCGATCACGTCGCGCTGGAAACCTTCCTCGCCGGACTCATCGAGCAGGCGGAAAAAGCAGCCGAAACCAGCGTCGCCTTGCACGACCAGATGACGTCCGCCGAGTGGGCCGAACTCGACGCTGCGCTTGACCACTGGCTCGAAGCCCGCGCGATTGCTGACAGAAACACCAACAACAAGGCCGCCTAAAATCTCAAGCCAAGGCTGGAAGCTTTTCCTAATTCACCCCAACACCATGAACTTACAAGCCTGCGAGGATTACCTCGTCAAAATGGACTTCAATATCTCGAAGACAGATATTGAAGCGTATAATAATGCGTTCAACAATTGCTGTGGGGAATTGCGCGGGAAGGGCGAGATTATTCCCAAAGACGAGTATACAGACTCCGAGTTGTATTTTTACACCACCAAGGTGATGAATGTGTTGGAGGCGGCGGGAGATCCGATGATTCTAAAGTTGCGGTATCTGCTTGCAGAGGGCTTCCTGCGTCTGGCTTGCGATGGGTGTATTTACGAGAATGATCTTAAATTTGAGCCGCTCACAGAGGCGGATTTTTCAAGAAAGAAGGCGGCGTGAAACTTTGTTCAAGGTTTGTATTCTCACCTATGTTGCGACCTCTAATATTTGGCGTGCTCATCGCAGCTTGCCTGACTTCTTGCCAGGAAAGTGAGGAAGCGGAACTCGAGAGACTAGAAGCAGCCTTGAGTTCTGCGGAGAGTCAGGGCTCGTTGAACAGAACTTCCCACGAGCTGAGTCTTGGGCTGGAAAGGAAGCTCAAGCGGTTGGAGGACCGGATGGAGAAAGGCTTGGAGGGAAAGGAATTGGAGCTATTTCAGAAATCAGCAGCTGCCTGGAAGATTTACTTTGAGTCGGAATGGCAATTCGAGGCCGAGAGCTTTCATGGCGGTTCAATTCAACCGATGATTGCGAATTCCGCGGCTACTCGTCTTCTTGCGGAGCGAATTAAAGGCCTCGAGGAGTGGGATACCACGGGCAGGTTCAAGGCTAAGTAATCGTCCTTCAGGCGGCTAGTCAGCACGAGGCCGCTCTCAAGCTCTATTTGGCGGAGCCACGCCCGGCTTGAAAACTCGGGAGCGCGGGCGGGTTTTCCTGCACGTTGGAGGCTATGGTAAAAGGATGTGGCCAGGCTCTTCAGATGTCTGAGTATGGGATCGAGTTACCTCTGCGGACTCCCGCTCCGAAAGTGACTCGCCTGCCCGCCATAAGCCGACCGCGCAAGTCAGTAACACCGCGATGCTAACGAATAGCACGCAGCAGTAATGCACCGCCTTGTAAGGGACGTGAGGCGCCGGCAACGTTTTGTCTTTACCAGAAAGCACCTGCCACGCTCGGTAGAACGCCGGTAGCAGTAACATGGGAATGAGCAGGCAGTTTTTCCAACCCAAGTCGGCGAACTTGTAAACGTACCAGAGCAAGGCGACGCATCCCGGCACCCACAGCCAGCGTCCCAATAGGGCGGCTATTCGCGCGCCGTCGAGTATGCCTGCGGGAATGAGATTGAAGAGGTGGACCAAGTAACCAAACAGGGCGGCCTTCATTAAAACGGTCGAGTCGCAGCGGTTTGCTGCGTAATGGATGGCCACGGTTGCCAACACGCCGGCAACTGGCCCGGCGACGCCAACCCACGCTTCCTCCACTGGATTAGCGAATGGACGCCGCAAATTAATGAAGGCGCCAAACGGCCCCAGGAACACCGGCCAGTTCACCGGGATGCCCAGCCACTGCGCCGCGAACAGGTGCCCTAGTTCGTGGACGCCAATCACCGTGAGCATCGCGGACGCCTGCCCTAAACTTCCGTTATGCGCCAAAATCGCGAGACTCCCCGCCAGCGACAACACGCTCAACGCGAGACCCCTCGACTCGCTTGAGTCCTCCGAAGTCGGCTTGGGCCTCACCCGTCGAGTATTTTGAAGAGCCGCTTCTTGCGGCTCCATAAACAGCGGCAGCGGGAGCTGTTCCTCTGCTTCACGGGATCTCAGAGGAACGTGTTTCAGTTTGAAGTAGGGTGGTGGCATTGCGGGTGGCTCCTTATTTGCCGCGCCCAAACAGCCGACCAGCGCGCGTCGGATGCCGCAGTTTGCGCAGCGCCTTCGCTTCGATTTGCCGAATGCGTTCTCTCGTTACACCAAAGCGCTGACCGAGCTGCTCCAAGGTTTGCGGGTTATGGTCGCGCAACCCGTTTCGCATTTCGATGATGACTCGCTCGCGATCACTGAGGGTGCTGATCATCCGATTGAGATGTTCCCTCACGTCTGATTGGTCGGTGTCGTGGAAGGGATCCACCGCGTTCTCATCGGGAATCATGTCGCCCAGAGTTTTGTCCTGGCTCTCGCCGATCAACGTATCCAGCGAGATGGTAAGTTGTGCCGAGCCCAGCACTTCCCGAATTCGGTCCACCGGCATGGCTGTGGCTTCTGCGATTTCTTCATGCGTCGCTTCCCTCCCAAATTCCTGAAAAAGCTGGCGTTGGATCCGGCTTAAGCGCGTGAGGTGCTCATTCATGTGGATCGGAATACGGATCATACGCGACTGGTCGCCGATGGCGCGAGTGATCGCCTGACGAATCCACCAGCTTGCGTAAGTGGAAAAGCGATATCCCAGACGGTAGTCAAAACGTTCCACCGCACGGGTTAGACCGATGTTACCTTCCTGAATCAAATCCATCAGTGGCATGCCGCGGTTCATGTATTTCTTGGCGATCGAGACGACCAGGCGCAGGTTGGCCTCCACCATGTCGTTACGGGCATTGGTAGAACGCGCGATCCAGCGTTTGAGTTGTGCCGCGTTGTCCATCGCATCTTCGGGCGACATCCAATGGGCTCGGAAAAACTGGCGTTTTCTTTGGAGTGTTCCTTTTTTGTCTAGGCCGTCGACCGAGAGCGCGTTGGCGGTTTCCGCGCCGGTTGTTACTAACGCTCCGAGTTCAAGCACAACGGCATTGCGCAGCCGTAACCGCAGAGCGACTTGAGAAAAACGCTTTTGCAATCTCGCCAATTCCTCGCCGTGAACTTCGCGGGCTCTTGCGCTCCGCGCGCTCGCGACCTCGTTGCTCGCTATTGTGAGGCCAGCCGTTAATTGCTCCAATTCCTCGACCCAGCGGCCAAGCCGTTTTTTGTGGACTCCAGCCTCCTCGGGTTTAATCGCACAGGCCTGCTCCAAGCGGAGCGTTCCGGAGGACAGTTCCCTTGCGCGCTCGATGATTTTCCCAGCTGCTGTTCCGCAACGTAAGACACATAAAACAGCCTGGTAGTCGGCTTCGTCCAAACGCTTGGCAACGGCTTGTTCGCCGTCCTTTCCCAGCAACGCAACGCGTCCAATTTGACGTAGGTACGTCTGCAAAGAATCAGGCAAGGCAGCGGCCAATTCCTTCGGATCCGCGTTTTCAAAGCTTTCGGCGTTCAACACGTCCTCTTGATCGGGGGTTACGGCGATTGGCTGCTCTTCCTCGATCTCAACGGGCGAATCCGCTTCCGTCTTGTCCTTTGGAACAACAAAGCGCAACCTCTCGGAGGTGGCATCTGCCTGCTTGCGCCGCTCATGCACGAGAGGCTTATTTCTGGGACTGGCGGACTGTTTTAGTGTGCTTGTGGGTGAGTTCAGTTTCATATTTGGGTGTGAAGCTTCTAGTGTGGAGACTATTGTGATGAGCAACTTTCCCTTCTTGGGCATCCTCTGGTGGCTCGGGACACAGTGTTATTATCGCACATTGCGCGGCGGGACTGACGCAGTGGGCCCGCTCACCCCCTAATGGAACCGGCGGGCGATGAATTATTTTTGAAACGAACGGTGCGAACCTTTGGATGTGCGATAATGTTGGGATGCCCGCAACCCATCCTAAATCCAAACCGCGCCCTACCCGTTTGATAACCGTCAGCTTTGCTGATGATGCCGCCGAATGGCTCCGTGAAATCAACGAAGCGGTTCAGGCCAATCCCAAGGAAATCCGTGTGCAATTTATCGGCGCAAGCATCGCCCCGCCCTTTGAAATTATTGCTCTGCGGAATGCCTTATTACAAATTCCTGAGGAGATTCATTTGGTAACTATTGCGACCTGTTCGTTGCCTCCTTTTGGCTGCGCAGCGTGGCTCGTGGGCGACGAGCGTCAGATCGCCCGAGATGCCGTCGTGTGGATTCCGAAGCTGCCGGAATCCCTGCTGCGTGAAGGACAAAAAGGCTCTGAAGGTCGTTTACTTAAAGAGGGGTGTCCAGACTTGGACGAGGAATCTGAGGAGGACGAGGATCCAGAGGCGGACGCCAATGATCAGCGGCTACGTTCCATGGTGATATCGTCGAATAAAAAGTCGCGCGTCGACTTTGATCTTCGGGCACTGGCTGATGTGCTCAACGAGTGGTTTCCCTCTTGGGAATTCACCGGTTCTTATTTGGATTTCGACGACTTGCTCGCTTGGGAAGTCGTGCGTCCCGAATGGGGCTTTGGAGGCCGAGGCACGCGCACAAGGCAGCCTCAAACCGCCCCATCTCGAAGCCGTCGCGTTGAAAAGAAATCCAGCAGCAAAGAAGATCCGCTGGAGGAGCTGCCGTCCTCAAACCCGGATGATGCTCGGGGCGAAATACCGATCCCGAGAGAAGAGACTTAAGCATCTCCGGACGATAGCGCCCGAGGAATGTCGTAAAACGACGGCATTTCTCTGGTGCCGCAGTGTGATTGTGACTTCGCGGCAATAAGCTTCTACGGCCTGTACCGAACTTTGCCCCGCCCAAATCAGGCGCCGCTCTTGGCTTAAACCTGATTTTCTCGTTCGGAGTCTTCTTTCAAAGAACCGTAAGTTACTTGGCCGCAGATAGCTGCTTTTTCTTGATGCGAACGTACACAATCCAGCGGTCCAGGTAGCCTTCCGCACGCGTGTCCGCAACCGGAACCGGTTCGAGGTAATGGTTGTCTTTGAAATTGGCGTCGCAGTTACCTTCCCAATCCAACTGATCGACGATGAAGTCGATGTCGTTGTGGTACTCCTTAGGCATGTCTTTCACCAACAAATCCCACGGCACATAACGGCCTTCCACCAAGTTCTCGTACATCCCGAACACGCCAGCGAGCCGTAATCAATGCTTTGACTAAAAAGGAATAGGTCGCTTAGCCGAGGAACTTACTTGCATTTCAATGTCCAAATGATACGCCCCGAGACATGCTCATTTTCGTCATCGTCGGTTTGCTGGCAATCGCAGCACTGGTGTACATGCCTCGCCTTTTGGGGGTTGTCTACATTCCGCACACGAGAGTGGGACTCATAGAGAAGCTCTGGAGCGCGCGTGGGTCGCTTTCTGAGGGACATATCATCGCAACGGCAAATGAGGCTGGGATGCAAAGCCGCGTGCTGCGAGGCGGCATTCACTTCGGGCTCTTTCCCTGGCAATACCGCATTCATCGCGTGCCGTTGGTGAGTATATCGGAAGGGCGCATTGGCTATGTGTATGCCAAGGACGGCTCTCCGCTGGAAGCCCAGCAGACGCTCGGGCGCACCGTCGAGTGCAACCAGTTTCAAGATACGGACGCGTTCCTCAGTAAGAAGGGCCAGCGAGGGCGGCAGAGAGCCATTCTTCGCGAAGGCGTTTACGCGATCAACACCGCTCAATTCGTTATCCTGACAGAGACTGCCATTTACAGCTTGGACGAAGACGAGACGTATTCCCTCTGGCAAAACGAACTGGCGCAACTGAATGGGTTTCGTCCGGTGAACATCAGCTCTATAGTGGACGATGCGGCAGTTGCCCACGGCACCGCACTCCCCGCCTCGGGACCGGGAGGACGCACCGACGCCATTGGGATCGTCGCCGTGCAAGATGGTCCGACGATTCCAGCTGGCGAAACCATAGCCCCGGCCATCAAAGCTAATCACAACTATTTTCAGGACATCGAAACATTCCTCGCAAACGGCGGTTGCCGCGGACGCCAACTGCAAGTGCTCACCGACGGCACATTTTTCATCAATCGCTGGTTTGCGACCATAGAGCTCGGACAAAAGACGCTCGTGCCCATCGGCTTTGTAGGCGTGGTTGTTTCGTATTACGGAGAAACAGGAACCGACACCACGGGCTCAACTTTCCGTTATGGCGAGCAGGTCGCTGTGGGCGAAAAAGGCGTGTGGCGCGAAGCTTTGACTCCCGGCAAATATCCGCTGAACCCCTACGCGATTAAAATAGAACTGGTTCCCACCGTCAACTTTGTATTGCGCTGGATCACGGGTCAAAGCGAGAGCCACCGCTACGACGAGCAATTAGCGACTTTAGAAATCATCACCGCAGACGGGTACGAACCGTTGCTGCCGCTCTCCTTGGTGCTGCACATTGACTACCAAAAAGCGCCCTCAGTCGTGCAACGTTTCGGTGATGTCAAACGGCTCATTACCCAAACGTTAGACCCCATTTTGACAGCCTACTTCCGGGACGTTGCGCAGGGCTCTCGTATGCTAGATCTACTCACTCATCGCGAGGATATCCAGAAACGAGCGACACTCGAATTGAGCAAGCGATTTGAGGAGTTTGACATCAACTGCGTGGCTGTCCTCATCGGGCGACCTGAATCAAAGATTGCCGACCAGACGGCGGATCCCATCGAGAAGTTGTTCGATCAGTTGCGGATCCGGCGACTTGCTGAAGAGCAACGTGAGACTTACGCAAAGCAGCAAGAGGCGGAATTCCACCTCAAGGCGTTGCAGGAGGCCAAGGCGATTGCTGGTAAGCAGCAAGAATTGACGCAGTCAAAAATCGAGATCGAAGTGGCGACAAACCGTGCGGAAGCCCAGTTGGCCGAGGCGCAGCGGATGGCGAAAAAGGACATCGCGCTGGCAGAGGGGCGTGCGAAAGCGCAGGTGCTTGAGGGGCAGGGCGAGGCCTCCAAAATTACGCAAATCGGTGAAGCGGAAGCTGCGGTGTTCGCCCAAAAAATCGCCGCCTACGGAGATCCCCGCCTGTTTGCTTTACGCGATGTCGCGGAACGTTTTGCGAATTCAAAACAGCCTTTAGTTCCAGAAAGACTTCTGGTTACAGGAGGCTCTGGAGAGCAACCCGGAAGCCTCATGCAAACTCTTTTGACCCTGATGATATCCGAAAAAACCGACACCGGTTTCAATGCTCCGCCTCCAGTTTCCCCAAAGGTTCCAAATCCCAACGCTTGACTCTCTGCGTCTCCAGCTTTCCTCTATTCCTCCTATGAAATGGTTTCCCCTTCTCCCAGCAATCGTCGTTTTTTCAGCCAGCGCCCTATACGCCGCCGCACCGATCGCAGCAGATCTCCGCACCAACGGGTACGCGCTTGGCACCCAGTCGTATACCTTCAAACAATTCACCTTTGAGGAGGCCTGCGCCAAGACGGCCTCAGCCGGTTTAAAGACAACAGAACTTTTCCCAGGTCAAAAGATCTCAGCGGCTTTGCCCACAGAAAAGACTGGGCCCGGAGTTTCCGCTGAGGGACTCGCAGCAATCAAAGACATCCTCAAGAAGAACGGCTTACAAGCCGTCGCGATTGGTGTGATCGGAATTCCTAAGGACGAAGAAGGTGCACGGAAAGTTTTCGCCTTTGCCAAAGAATTAGAAATCAAAGTCATCAACACCGAAAGCACCGAGTCCATCGACACCATCGACAAGATGGTCAAGGAATTCGACATCAAGGTCGGTTACCACAATCACCCACAGCGCCCAGACAAACCCGACTACAAAGTATGGGACCCGAACTACATCATTGAACTCACCAAGGACAAAGACGCACGTATCGGTTCCTGCGCAGACCTCGGGCATTGGACCAACTCCGGGTTATCGGCGGCGGATTGTGTGCGCATCCTCAAAGGCCGCGTCGTTTCTAGTCACATCAAAGACATTCAAATGGGCGGCACCAAAGTCGTTCGCGCTGGCGAAGGAAGGGCCAACTTGGGCGAGGCGTTGAAGGCGTTGAAGGAAGTTGGTTTTGACGGCCCCATTTCCATTGAACACGAAGCAAACTGGGAAGATAATGTGGGCGATGTCGTTTCCTACGTGGATTTTGTAAAGAAACAAGGAAAGTAGACTCGTCTCCCTATTTGCCGATACAGAACGTGCTGAAAATCTGGCCCAGCAGATCCTCAGTATCTTTCTGGCCGACTACCTCACCGGCAGAATTTAACGCCGCTCGCAATTCTTCAGCAACGAATTCGGGCGGCGTTCCTGCGTGAAGCGCCGCTTCGGCTGCTTGGAGAAATGCCAGCGAGCGGCGCAGACAATCCTGATGGCGCGCGTTAATGGCAACGTCGTTGGCGGAGTCGTGAAGACCAAGTCCCTCGCTCAACTTGAGTTCGATGGCGTCTTCCAATTCGTTTAGCCCTTCCCCGGAGAGACAGGACAAGCGCACTGCATCGACATTTTTCCACGCGGGATGCTCGGGCAAATCCGCTTTATTAAGAACCACCACAACGCCATCCCGTTTTACCACAGGGACTTCCTCCGGAGCTGCAGTGCTGTCAAAAACCTCCAGCACCAAATCTGCCTGTTCCAATTGCTTGCGCGCCCGCTGGATGCCCTCCAGTTCCAAGGCGTCCGCCTGGTCCCGTAGCCCGGCTGTATCCACTAAACGTAACGGCCAACCGCGCACCATCACCGACTCTTCCAAAGTGTCGCGCGTCGTTCCTGGAATGCTACTGACAATGGCACGCTCGAACCCCAGTAACCGGTTGAGAAGACTGCTTTTTCCCACGTTGGGCGCCCCGCTCAAAACGGTGCGAACACCCGCCCGCAGCACGCGCCCCTGCCTTGCCGTCGCAAGCAACGCCTCCAATTCGCGAGCCACGCTACGCATCCTCTCGAGAAAGACAGCACCAGTATCAGGAGAAATGTCGTCCTCCGGAAAATCAATATAAGCCTCAAGATGCGCGAGCAAATCCAGCAACTGTTTCTGTAACTCACGGATACGCAATCCGAGGCGTCCCTCCAGCTGGCTCGCTGCCGCGCGCAAAGCAATATCGCTCTGCGCGCCAATAAGATCCATGACAGCTTCAGCCTGTGTCAAATCCAGTTTACCGTTCAAATATGCCCGCCGCGTAAACTCCCCCGGACCCGCCGCGTTCGCTCCCGAGCGCAGTAACAGCTCCAAGATACGTCGAGTCACCAGCGACCCGCCATGGCACCCAATTTCCACCACATCCTCACCCGTAAAACTTGCCGGCCCCGGAAACACGGTGAGCAATACCTCGTCGATTACCGCCCCGTTTTCCATAACCGCCCCAAAATGCTGCATCCTCGGACGCAATACCTTCTGTGAGCCGCGTGCCACAAAAACGCGCGTGGCAACAGCCAAGGCCTCCGGTCCGCTCACGCGAATCAAGGCAACGGCCCCCTGGCCCGGAGGCGTCGCGATGGCTGCTACGGTATCCATGGAAAAGCGAAGCGGGCTACGAAGGCTAAGCGGTTGCAGACAAAATTTGTGAAAGCTCAGCAATGAAGCGGCGGTTTTGCTCCATCGTTCCCACAGAAACGCGCACCCACTCGGGCAGACCATACGCGGCCATGTCGCGGATAATAATGCCCAGCTTCATTAAGGCGCCGAACACCGTTTTACCGTTGCCGACTTTCACGAGGACGAAGTTGGCATGACTTGGAACGAATTCCAAACCGAGTTGCGCGAAACTCGTCTCCAGATAAGCGCGACCTTCATCGGTGATTTCGCGGGTACGGTTCTGGTGTTCGACATCTAGCAGACCCGCGAGTGCGCCTGCCTGCGCAATGCCGTTTGTATTAAAGGGTTGCCGTGTCTTTTGAAGCACGCTGATAAGCTCAGCGGGAGCTAGTCCGTAGCCTATGCGCAGATTTGCGAGGCCCTGTATTTTCGAAAAAGTGCGCAACACCACAACGTTGCGGCCCTCGCGCACAAATTTCAAAGTGTCAGGCGGGTTGGCAAGGAACTCGAAATAAGCTTCATCAAAAATCACCACCACGTGAGGAGGCACTTTGTCCATGAAGCGATCGATTTCCTCTTGAGAAACCAGCGTGCCAGTAGGGTTGTTGGGGTTGGCGATGAAGATCTCCTTCGTGGCAGGAGTGATCGCCGCGGCCATCGCATCCAGATCGTGACGGAAGCCTGGATCTGGTACCTCGACTGTGGTTGCTCCAAAAAGCGTCGCCATCAGTTTGTAGACGACGAATGCGTGCTTCGCGGTCACCACCTCGTCGCTCGGTTTAAGAAAAGCGTGCCCGATAAATTCGATGATCTCGTTAGAACCGCATCCGAGGATCACGTTTTCTCGGCTCAATCCGCATTTCTCCGCGATAGCCTCACGCAAATAGTAACCACCACCATCTGGATAAAAATGACTGCGCTCCAATGTTTTCCGCATTGCCTCCAGTGCTTTGGGTGAAGGCCCAAGAGGATTCTCGTTGGAGGCAAGTTTGATGATAGAAGAAGGATCCAGCCCCAATTCACGCGCCACATCTTCGATGGGCTTTCCGGGTTCGTAAGACAACAAGTCGCGCAGCCAAGGATGAGATAGGTTCCAAATGGAGGACATAAAGCGGCGAGACTAAAGGAAGGACGCCCCCAGCGACAAGGACTACGCAACGGAGCCAAAGGCGCGGTTGATTTCCAACAAGTCTTCCGAGCGCGCCTGGCCCGTGGTTCCCACTTGATGCACCGTCGAAGAGGCCGCGAGCATCGCCAACTCCATCGCCTCTCTAAGCGAGGCTCCCACCGCCAAAGCAGCCGTAAGGGCAGCCGTCACAGAATCCCCCGCCCCCACAATATCAATGGGTCCCCTCACCGGCAGCGAGCGGGCCGACAACGCCTTCTGACCTGGCAATGCGCCCAGCATTCCCTCTTCTGCAAGTGTGACAAAAGCGGCGCACTGATTGCGGTCAGCAAGAGCCTCCAAGGCTGTTTCCAGAGCGGTTGTGCTTGGCAGCGGCGTACCCGGTTGAAGCGCACAGAGCTCGCTGCGGTTTAACTTAAAAATCAAGGGTGGGTACAACCCCAACCCGCTACGAGAGTCTGCTAGAACTGGAATCTGACTAGCCAGTTGGGCGAGCTCCCGACGAACCGCCTCGGTGACCACCCCCGTTTCAGGAATATCGACTTGGTCCATAACGCTTATGGCGTCCACATGGCCGGCCAAACTCGCCACGGACTCTGCTAGGGCCTCGGAAACGCCCTCTGGGGTGGCACTCCAGTTTTTGGAGTCCAAACGGCTCAACTCCCGAGGCAACTGCTCCGAGGCGAGCAACAGGGGTTTGCAGTACGTAAAAGTGCGGCGTTGCGGGGTGTTCAGGAAATGGCGCAAATCGATCCCCGGCAGCGAAGAGAGCGCTCGAGCCAGCTCGTACCCTTCCCCGTCATCACCACAAAATCCAACCGGCAAAATGGTTCCGACACCCAATCCGACGAGGTTGTTCAAGACCGTTCCAGCCGCCCCCGGCTGAGCACGCACGCGCGTCACTTTGTAAACGGGCAGCCCGGTTTCGATAGATAACTCGTGGTGGGCCGCATCGATTTCGAGATAGCGATCCAGACAAAAATCGCCGACCACAGCGAGGCGAAGCTTCGCAAATGAATTCAATAAATCCCGCAACCGCTCCTGATCCATATTGAAAAATGTTGCTGATTAAATCACGCCAGACGCTTCCAAAGGTGCTGGATGAAAGCCGCGTTGTCGCATTGCAAATAGGCCATCGGAGCGCCCATCCGTGAGAAGCTTTTACAAAAACGTAAGTAATACGCCGGATTAGTCTTAGGCGGCTCCCCCTGGGCCCAATCCCATCCGCCGCCGTCTTGTAAATCTACGACAAAAATAGAATGTCCCGCCACGGGCGCGCTCCCCTTTTGTAAACGGAGGTTGTTCACGCAGCTCAGACTCTTTTCGAAAACCTGCGGCCCCATAATCGCGGAGCCCACGGACAACACCACGCCGCCCTCCAAATTTGCCACCGAGCCGCCGAACAACTTAAAATCCAGTTCCGCCCCTCGTCCCAAAACTCCCCCGTTAAACGCGGGATGATTAGCGATAATATCGTAACCGATCCCCGGATGCACCGTCATGGGGACCGAGTGCTTCCACGCCGACGCCAGAATGGACGCCTGCTTCCAGCGATGCTCCACGGCAATTCGCCCCGCGCCCCAACCGCGCTCCAGCATCGTACGAAGCAAGTCTGCTCGCGCAGGCGTGAGCGGATGCGCGGGTGCTTGGGAAATCAGCGTATGCAGCGCGACCGGGTCTGGCAGCGTCACGCCGTCTTCGTGGATAAAGCGTCCCAAGGAGCGCCCATATCCAAGGTCCTCCAACGCTCCGGCAAGTAGTGCCAGATGAATGTAATCCCCCGTTTCCTTCCAACAACCAAACGTACCGGAAGCCACGTTATCAGCGACACCCTCGGTACTTGCGCCAAGCCAAGCGTATTCCCAATCGTGGATGGTCCCCGCGCCATTGGTAGCCAAATGCGTGAGCCAACCGCGTTCCATCAAGGCGTCCAAAACCAAAGCCGCGCCGTTGCGTAAAAGGTGCGCCCCGTAAATCAGAATGACTGCGGCATCGCGCTCCCGAGCGGCGCGGATCGCTGCGGCAGCGCGGTCCAACTGAATCGCTGCGTCCTGAGAAATAGCGGCGGGCGAAGCGCTGAGCGGAAGCAGAACGTCTTCACAACGCGTCAGGCTCCGACGCTCAGCTAGCGGTTGGACCCGCAATTGGGACAGATCCAGAGGAACGAGCGCTTTGTGAGCAGTTGGCGAGCTCATGAAAGCAACAAGGGTGCAATCAACTCCAAAGCATTTCGAAAGTCAGGCAACGCAGCGTGCGCCCCAACCGCCCTCAGTTGGTCAAACTTCCACGGATCACAAACGCCGGAGCCGTTGTGATTCTCGTCCGAACACACGGCCACGGCTGCTCCGCCAAGACGCACCGCTTCCGCAATCTCCACAGGACCATCGCCAAACGCCAATAACTGTTCGCCGGAAATTCCAGCCTCCGCCAGAATGCGTTCAAACACCGCTCGCTTCGTAAATTGCGACGGATCCAGCGGAGACCCGTGGATGCGTTCTCCAAAAAAGTGTGCGATGCCCAAGAGCTCAGCCTCTTCGCGCACTCGATGTTCCACCGTCGAACTAAGGACGAATAGTTGTACACCCCGTGCTGCCAGAAATTCCAAAAGCGCACGCGCTCCAGCCACAACATAGGCGTCCGGTGCAACAGTTTGGGAGTGAACTTGCGCCGTGCGTTCGCGGATCTGAGCGTCCAAGCGATCCTGAAAGGTGACCCGAAGCTGCTCAGGATTCAGCTGAACGCCGCCTTGAGAAAGCGACCAATCTGCGAAAGCGCGCATTTGCTCAATGGTCGGCTTTCCATTGAGAGCCAAAATCAAAACGGTGAGTTCTGCCCGCGTTTGCGAATCCCGCACACTCAAACCGGCGGGCATATTTTCCTCGAAAACTTCTAGCATCAATTCCGGCCAGCCATGCCGCAGCCAAGACAGCGTGCCGTCGAAATCAAAAACGACGTGGGTTACTTTACCCAAACCAAGTGGTTCAATCTCCCATTTTACGGGCGTTACGAGCGACTCACTTGGCAGGGAAGCATTCATCAAAAGAAGATGGGGATTACCAAAATAGCGACGATGTTAGCAACCTTGATCATGGGATTGATCGCGGGCCCTGACGTATCTTTGTAAGGATCGCCCACCGTATCTCCGGTAACCGCAGCGCCATGAGCAGGAGAATGCTTCCCGCCATGGTTTCCTTCTTCAATGTACTTCTTCGCGTTATCCCACGCCCCGCCGCTGGAGGTCATGGCGAGTCCCATAAAAAGTCCGGTGACAATTGTTCCCACCAAAAATCCACCCAACACCGTTTTTCCGAGCATCGGAGTTGCCGCGATGCAAACCACAAACAATACGGGCAGTAGCGCGGGAATGATCATCTCGCGCAACGCCGCCTTGGTCACGATATCCACGCAAGTCCCGTATTCAGGCAACTCCGTACCGAGCAATATCCCGGGCTTCGCCTTGAGCTGACGGCGCACTTCCTCCACGACAGCGCCGGCCGCACGCCCCACTGCGTCCATGCTGAACGCAGAAAAAACAAACGGGAGTAGTCCGCCCAAGAACAGACCGATGATCACTTTAGGATCGTTGAGCGAAAAATCCAATGCACCCGCGACTAGCCGCCCTGCATGCTCGAGATGCACGCGCAACTCCTCCACGTAGGTCCCGAACAGCACCACGGCTGCCAGCCCCGCCGAGGCGATCGCGTACCCCTTGGTCACGGCCTTCATCGTGTTGCCGACTGCGTCGAGTTCATCCGTAATCCCACGCACCTCCGCAGGAAGTCCCGCCATGACGGCAATCCCGCCAGCGTTGTCCGTGATCGGCCCAAACGCATCCAAAGAAATAATGATACCCGCCATCGACAACATCGCCATCACGGCCACTGCGATCCCGTACAAACCCGCTAGTTCGTACGAACCCAAAATCGCCGCCCCGATGCAAAGGACCGGAAGCGCCGTAGCGTGTTGGCCCATCGCGAGTCCTGCGATGATGTTGGTCGCGTGGCCGGTTTCACAAGCTTTGGCGATTTTACGCACCGGCGCGTGATGGGTTGAGGTGTAATAATTGGTGATCGCCACAACGAGTCCAGTCATCACCAAGCCAATCAGAGACGCCCCGTACACGCTACCGGCACCGAGGGTTTTTCCATCTAATACTACACCCGAGCCGAACAGCGATTGAGTGATCGGCCACAGTGCCACAGCGGAAACGATCCCCGAAACCCCCACGCCAGACATCAAAGCCGCAGCGGGTGCCAACCGAGTCATATTCACGAAGAGCACGCCCACAATCGCACCCAAAATGGAAATGCCGCCCAGCAAAAAGGGAAACAAGATCGCGTTCGGAAAACCCTTCAGAGTGAGACCTGCGATGAGCACCGCACCAATCAGACTGACCGCATAAGTCTCAAAAACGTCGGCTGCCATTCCTGCGCAGTCGCCGACATTGTCGCCGACGTTATCCGCGATAGTGGCCGGATTGCGGGGATCATCTTCGTCGAGGTTGCTTTCAATTTTGCCCACGAGATCCGCGCCCACGTCGGCGGCCTTCGTGTAAATACCGCCTCCCAAACGGGCAAACACACTGATGAGACTCGCTCCCAGAGCCAAGCCCACGAGACTATGCAACGCCTCCGCCTGTCCTTGCCAGCGTTGCACGCCCTCGAAAAAGAGAGCCGTAGAAAGCAGCGCCAAGCCCACCACCAGCAAGCCCGTCACCGCCCCACCATTGAACGCCACATTCAACGCCGCACGCCGACTGTGAACAGCACCCTGAGCCGTCCGCACATTGGCAAGCACAGCAACGCGCATCCCGATAAAACCAGCCGCCAACGAACACACCGCACCCAAGAGGAAACCGAGCGCAGTTGCCGCCCCCAACTTCCAAAACAGCAGCGCAAAAAGTACCGCAGCAATCAAACTGATCGAGGCCAACTGACGGTTCAAGTACGCCTTCGCCCCCTCCTCAATGGCCGCAGCGATCTCCCTCATACGCTGATGTTCGATTCGAATTTTAAGGATTGAAAAGATCAATCCGAACGCGACCAACAGGCTTATTATGGAACAAACAATAACAATAGGGATTCCTGAGGTTTCAAGAAAAGAGGCTAGCATCATAGGGGAACTCATAAAAAATCTGGGGTTCTGGGGGTTCTGGGGGTTCTGGGGGTTCTGGGGGGGCTGGGGGGGCTGGGGGGGCTGGGGGGGCTGGGGGGGCTGGGGGTTCTGGGGGGGGGCTGGGGGTTCTAAGAGTGAAGAAGATTCTGGGGGGGGTAAGAGGGTTTTAGGGGGAAGATTTTTTACAACAGACGCAGAAGCGTATTCTGCATAAATCAAAACATTTACCTGATGAAGGGCTGCGAATTATCTCAATTTTTCAACTGATTCTAAGCGCTCAAGCCCTATGAGCGATAAGTTGGAGAATCGCTTTTTGAGCGTGTAAGCGATTTTCCGCCTGATCAAAAAGTGTTTCTGCGTGCGCTTCAAAAGTCTCCGCCGTGATCTCTTTACCACGGTAAGCGGGCAAACAATGCATCACTAGTGCACCAGGCGCTGCACACTCCACCAACTTCTCGTTGATCTGGTATTTTGCCAGCGAAGCCATCCGCTCAGCAGCCTCCGACTCCTTGCCCATACTCACCCAAACATCCGTGTAAAGCACATCGACTCCCCGGGCCGCCTCATTTGGATCCTCAAAAACTGATATATGTCCCGTCCGGCGCGCGCGTTCCAAAAGAGTATCGCTAGGCTGAAAACCCGCTGGAGCTGCGATACGCAACTCAAGATCCAACTTTGCCGCCGCCCAAATCCACGAGGCAGCGACGTTACAAGCTCCGTCGCCGACAAAACAAACCGAGCGCCCTTCCAAAGAGCCCATGCGTTCGCGAATCGTCTGTAGATCGGCCAATATTTGGCACGGATGCTCATCATCCGTAAGCGCGTTCACCGTTGGAATTCGGGAATACTGCGCAAATGTCTCCACATCCGACTGCAAAAACGTCCGAATCACGGCTCCATCGAGCATCCGCCCCATCACGCGGGCGGTGTCCTCAATAGGTTCGCCCCGCCCCAATTGGATGTCAGTCGCTGACAAAAACATGACAGACCCACCCAGTTCGCGGATCCCCACCTCGAAGGACACCCGGGTGCGGGTGGAAGATTTGCTAAAAATGAGCGCCCAACACTGGCCGGCAAGCGGCAAGAACTCATGATGGCCGCGAGAGGCCTTGAGCGTTTCGGCGAGATCCAAAACGTCGTATATTTCATCCCTTGTAAGGGCTTCTATCGAAAGCAAATGTTTCATGAGAAGAAAAGTTTCAGGCCACCCAACTAGACTTGGGGTAAGGCAGAAAGCACCCCGCCCAAAATTTGGATCGCTTCGTCAATATCTGCCTCAGAAACATTCAGGGGAGGCAACCACCGCAAAGTATGCGTTCCAGAGGGGATCGTGAGTAAACCAGCCTCATGAAGACGTTCCACGAGAAAGATCGAGGGCGCTTTGCCCGCAGGCAACATACAGCGCGAGGCAAAATCAGCCACCATCTCGATGCCGATCATCAGCCCAACGCTACGGATTTCGCGAATCCAGACAGAATGCAACGCTTGCAAGCCAGCTACCGCGTGACGGCCCTGTTGGCGCACGTTCTCCAAAAGATGCTCCCTTTCAATAATACTAAGCACTTCCAATGCGCCCACACACATTAACGGCGTCCCGCCAAATGTGGTCCCATGCGAGCCCTGCCCCAGCAAATCACACAGAGGCTTCACCTCGCCGCTTCGCATTTGAACCAAGCGGGCACTCACCCAAACCGCTCCGACAGGGAAACCGCCCGCGATCCCCTTGGCCCAGGACACGGCGTCGGGCTTGATATCTGGAGCCAGCGAGTCCCAGCCGTTCCAATCACCCGTGCGCCCTAGGCCGCATTGCACCTCGTCGAACATCAAGAGACAGGAACGTTGATCGCAAATTGCTCGGGCCCCGCGCAAATAAGCCGCATCGGCAGCGTGAATTCCACCTTCTCCCTGAATGGGCTCCAAAAGTACCGCCGCGGTATCAGGATCCTCCATGGCATCAGAAAGTGCCGCGACATCATTAAAAGCAATATGACGATAGCCTTCGACCATTGGCTCAAACCCCTTTTTCACCTTGTCCTGGCCTGTGGCGGCAATTCCACCCAGAGTTCTACCGTGAAAAGAGCCTAGCATCGTGACGATCCCACGGCGCAAGGGAGCGTCCGGATTGCTAGTGCCGGCGTTGGGATGGGCAAAACCGTTGGTTTCATTGCCAAACTTGCGAGCCAATTTATACAAGGCTTCATTGGCCTCCGCGCCTGAATTACAGAAGAAAATCTTCCCCGGAGCACCGACGATTTCCACAAGGCGCTTGGCCAGTTCACCTTGAGGACGAGTGTAATACAGGTTGGACGTATGCACCAAAGTGGCCATTTGCTCTGTCATACGGGCCGTAACCTTGGGATGACAGTGCCCGACAGACGTCACCGCAATGCCCGCCCCAAAATCTAGGTATTCCCGCCCAGCCTCATCCCAAATACGAGAACCGGCTCCACGGGCCAACTGCAGCGGGAAACGCCCATAAGTGGGCATTACGTACTGATCGAAGAGTTCAACTGTGGTTGAGGTTGGGCTCATTGGAAAACCGGCGAGTGTACGCCTTCAAAAACGCTTGAAAAGCAAAAGACACGTCATTTGTAAGGAAGAACGCCTAAGCGATGGCTCCCTGCCCTGGCCTGGAGGCGCAAAAGGGGGCTGACAAGTGCTGAAGTTCGATTAGAATGCTGTGATGAAGCCGCGCCGCTATTCACGGCTCAATTTATCTAGCTGGGGAATACAATTCCTCTGGGGTGTTGCGTTTTTAGCAGCGCGACCCGCTTTAGCTGCTCCGCCTGTCGCGCCCCCTCAGGTTGTCGTGGAGTCGTCCGCCGCCACAAAGCCCGCGACAACCGATGCGCCAGCACCCGCTTCGCAAGCTCCCTCCGGCCGCTTCGTGGAAGAGCTCCTCTCTGGGCTGGCACGGCAATCCAAACCCGATTGGGCTGGAAAGTTCCGCCCCCTGCATACGACGCCGCTTGTCGGCCGTGTACAAACCGCTTTGGTTCTCGGAATTTTCCTAGCAGACAGCTATCTGAGCGTGCAGGCGGAGGATTCGCAACAATGCCGCAATGCGGGTAAAGAGATGCTGAAGCTTGCGAAAACCCTTGGCGTACAGAACGAAATGCTGGATCGCGGGAGAAGTCTCGGAGAAGCGGCTCAACGCCGTGACTGGCCAGCGGTAAGACTCGAATTGGAAGCGATTTTCGCCGAACTGAGCGCGGTTCTGCGAGCCCACCAAGATGAGGGAATCGTCCGCTTGATCTCCTTGGGTTCGTGGTTGCGTGGCTTGGAAGTTGTGGCAGGCACAGTGAGTGAAAACTATTCAGAATCCACTGCTTTACTGTTGCGACAACCCGCGTTGGCACTAGAAATGGAGGCCAGTTTTGAGCGCCTGAGCGTGGCTCTAACTGGGACTACACTTCTAGCGCAACTCCACCCTCAACTTCTCGAAATCCAATTGCTGCTCGCTGGCCCTCAAGGAGAAGCTCCCACCCAACCGGAAGTAAAGTCGCTTGCCGCCCTCCTTACCAAAGCGCTCAACGGCATCACCGCAGCGCCCCAGCCGTAACAACTCCTCTTTAGCAACCCTAACCTGCCTAACTCATGCCCTTCGAAAACTCATCCATAGCTGAAAAAACGGGAACTCCGCGAGTCACACAGTTCTCAGTCTTTTTGCCCAACAAAGTGGGAGCCTTGATGGAAGTCGTGCGCCTGCTCAACAACCACAATGTTCATGTTGTTGCGATTAGTGTTCAAGCGTCAGCGGACACTGCAATTGTGCGCATTGTGGTAAGCGATCCGGAATCTGTTCAGGATATTTTTGCGGAGCACGAAATACCCCACTCGGTGTGCGAATTATTGGTGGTGGAATTGCCTGAGGGCCCCACCGAACTGGGACGTCTTTTAGCGTCTCTGCTCGCCGCAGATGTCAACATTTTCGGTTCCTACGCGCTGCTGACCCGTCCGAGGGGACGCACCGCGCTGGCCCTCCATGTCGAGGACAACGAGTGCGCCATGTCCGTCATTCAACAACACGGCTTCGAGATCCTCAGCCAGTCGGATATTTCCCGCTGATTTTTCCTTCCCCGCACCGTTAAGCCCATCCCGCACGGAGGTTGCCTCGCCTAAAAGTCGGCGCTTCCAGGTTACTTTCCAGCCCTGTGTCGCCTCGCACCACACTCTGCTTCATTTTCACGTGCCTGATCCTCGGTTCAACGCAAGGGCCAGCGCAGTTGCGCCAAGACGAGCGCAACCGTTCGGAAAAAAAAGAAGAATCCCAGCCCAAAAGACCTGAGTCGAAGACCAAACCTGCTAACATTCAAAAAGAGTCTCAGCCCCTTCTACTGATTGAAAAGTCGGGGCTTAATCTTAGAGACGACCTCCAACCAGCCCCTTCATTCGGCTGGTTTGCCCGTTGGAAATTTATCACCCGTTCGGTGCGGCAATCCATCGATAATGCGCCGGTTCGCAAAGCGCGCTGGCGCTACTTAGTGGTTCACAACAGCGGCACCAAACAGGGTAATGCGAAGGCCTTCGACTTTTACCACACCAACGTGCGGCGAATGTCCAACGGCTTAGCTTATCATTTCGTCATCGGCAACGGAACCACCTCGGGGGACGGCGAAATAGAAATCGGGGCCCGCTGGAACAAACAAATCAACGGCGGCCATGTCCACAGCGATTATCTGAATAACATTGCTCTTGGAATCTGTCTGGTCGGCGATTTCAACCAGCAAAAGCCCACGGAAAAGCAACTCGCCGCACTCGATGAACTCATCCGCTACCTACGCTTGCGGGTGGGCAAAATTGACGGAAACTCCGCTGTGGTGAAGGCTCACAAGGAGATTAACCCGCCGCGCTGGCCCACGGATTGCCCTGGGGACGGCTTCCCTTACGGCTGGCTCCACAACAAGTTTGACTAAGGGTAGCCGGGAAAAACCGCGCCCTTTAGAAAAAATCAGGAGAGGAGAAGCTGCTCGCCTTCACTTCGAGCGCAAACTTCCCTCGAACCGGAAAATTCTCCGAATCAAGGAGAAGGCTTGTGGAAGCTTCTAGGCCAGACGCCTATAGCTTGGCGTGCCCACCGTCACAAAGCGCTCCTTTAGCACTGTGTTTGCAACCACAGAAATACACAGTCCCATCCTTTTCCGCCGTGTAAGGAGTCGGGGCGAACTCGCTGCCTTTATGGGCACCGTCGCAAAACGGTTGGTTGGCGCTTTTTCCGCAGGAGCACCAGTAGTAGGTTTTACCAGCTTGGACTTCGACAGGAAACGGGGCTTTTTGGGCGATGTGCGGGCTGCTCATTTCCTAAGATTAGTTCCGAGCCTTGAGGCAAAAAAGGAGATTCTCGTGTTTTGTCATTCAACCAAACCACGCCGCCAGTCAGAGTTGCCTTCATCGCCATGAAACTGCGCAATTTACTCCCCATCGTTCTCCTGGGCTACAGTCTGACCCCAATGGCACAGGCCGAAGCGCAGCCGCGCCCTAAACTCGTGCTGGCCATTCTCGTGGATCAGTTGCGCTACGATTACCTTGAACGTTTCGAAAGCCAGTTCTCCCAACGCGGCTTCCGGTTATTGATGCAGGAGGGAGCATTCCTGACTTACGCCCATTACGAGTACGCGCCGACCGTTACCGGCCCCGGGCACGCGAGCTTCCTAAGCGGCGCGACGCCCAGCAGCCATGGCATCATCGCCAACGAATGGTTTGATAAGCGTTCACTCAAAGCACTCAACTGCGTCGGCGACGCCGAGGTGGAAACGGTTGGTGCGCCCGGTACTGCTGGCAAACGTTCGCCCCGCAACTTTATTGGCTCAACCTTGGCGGACGAGTTGCGCTTACGTTACCAGTCCAAGGTGGTGGGCATTTCCCTCAAAGATCGTGGTGCCATCCTTCCGGCCGGACGCAAGCCGCAGGGCGCCTACTGGTTTGATTCGGCAAGCGGCAACTTCATCACCAGCAGCTACTACCGCAAGGAACTACCGGAATGGGTACAAGCCTTCAACGCCCAAAAACGTCCGGCAGCAATCATCGGACAAACTTGGAAACGGCTTTTGGAACCCAGCTCCTATCTCTGGCCGGACGATACAACCGGCGAAGGGAAGCTACCCGGCGAGACGAAGGGAACCTTTGATCACACGGTTCAACTCTCAAAGAAAGAAGGCTTTGAGACCATAGTACCCACGCCCTTCGGCAACCAGTTGCTGGCAGATTTCGCTTTGGCAGCGGTGGACGGCGAGCATTTAGGCGAGGGGCCGAACCCCGATCTTTTGTGTGTCTCCTTCTCTTCGAGCGATTTGGTGGGGCACATTTTCGGCCCCTACTCTCAGGAAGTGCAGGATATTATCCTACGTTTGGACCGCCAACTGGAGGTGTTGTTCCAGCAACTGGACCAGAAAATCGGCTTGGCCAACCTCACCATCGTGCTCACAGCCGATCACGGCGTCGCCCCGACTGCGGAGTTCGCCGCTGAACAGGGCTTGGATGGCAAACGAGTGGACCCATTGCCGCTGATGGGCGATTTGCTGGCGCAATTGGAAGCGCGTTTCGGCCCGGGCAAATACCTGCTTTCTCCTCGCCTTACCGACGGCAATCTCTACTTCAATCACAACACCCTGCGTGAAAAACAAATTTCCGCCGAGGATCTCGCCGTCTTCATTCGCGAGTGGGCGCTGGATACCGGTTCCTTCCAAGCCGCATACTCTCGCAGTCAGTTACTGGACGGTCGCGCCCCCGGTCCTTTGGGGCAACGCGTCCTGAACGGCTACAACGCCGAACGCAGCGGCGACATGGTACTCGTCTCCAAAGCGTTTACGTTGCCGGGCGGTTTCCAAAGCGGCACCACCCACGGCACCCCCTACTCGTACGACACCCACGTTCCCGTGCTTCTTTTTGGCAAGGCTTTCAAGCCCGGTCGCTGCGCTGCTTCGTTTCCGATGAGTGATCTCGCCCCCACACTTTCCACAACATTAGGTATGACGGAACCTTCTGGGTGCGTTGGAAAACCGTTCACGCAAGTGCTCAAAACGCAGTAAGTCCTACCGACCTTTTATTCCACCTGTTCCAAGGTCACGCTCCGCTTCATTCCAAAAAGTGCGCCCGCACAACTCCGTCACCCACGAAAGCTCCGCTGCCGATCAAAAAGACGCACAGCGAGGCATCCCCAGCACACTGGGCGTGCTCAGTCTTTAATGATCCGCAACACCCGATTGTTGTAGCTGTCCGTAATGTACAATTCGCCAGTTTGCGGGTGGATCACTACCCCGTGCGGGCGCGCCAATTCACATTCCAAAGGACTGCCACCGACACCGGACGCGCCCTTTTTCCCTGTGCCCGCCACGCGTTCCAAACGGCCGGTTTCCGGCACATAACGCCGAATTAGATTATTCTCGGCGTCGGCAATAATCACAGAATTATCCCGATCCACGCACAGATGCTTGGGACCGTTGAGCTGGGCGTCCAAACCCGGCCCTCCATCCCCGCCCGCCCCTGTCTTGCCCGAGGCATTCACGACCGTTCGAATACGCCCGTCCTTGTCCACTACTCGCAAAGCGTTGCCACCGCGTTCCAACACATACACATTCCCCAAATGATCAGGCGCCACCGCACGGGGATCGGCCAGTGGAGACTCCACAGCAAGCGCACCGTTCTCTGGGATGCCTTTTTTGCCGTTGCCTGCTATCAACTGGAGCGAACCTCCTGCCAAATCGAGCGCCCAAACCTGCTTTAAATCAGCAATGTACACCTTACGCCCTGCATCATCAGCTGTGATGCAATAAGGACCGCCGCCCTTAGCCCGTTCGGGTGCGATTTCAAAACCTGGCACGCTTCGCACCTCGCCCGCCGTCGGTAAATACTCGCGAATCCTTCCATTCCAAGTGTCGGCGACCAAAATGCGCGCCCCTGCGGGAATTGTTAAATTGTGTGGGCCGTTAAACTGAGCACTTAGACTGGGACCATTATCACCGCTGAAGCCGGGCTCCAACTTGCCGGCTGCATGGGTCAATTTGCCCGAGGGATCCACTTTCAAAAGCCTATTGCCTGAAACCATTTCCACAATCCAAGCGTTCCCTAAGGCATCAAACTCCGTCCCGAAAGGTTCATGCAACGCGGCGTCTACAGCCGCAACAGGGAGTTCGGACTGAGCGCCCCCAGCGAAGAGGACCACTTTGTCGGCCTTAACGGGCGCTACAAAGGCAAAGAGCGCTGCCCCTGAGAGTAAAAGTGACGAAATGTTCCGAAAGGAATCAGCACGAAGCAATGAAGAGAAACTGGGTTGGTTCATGTGTCTATTTTTTGCGTAAAACGCGGATCCTATGCGCCTCGCTGTCACCGATGAAGATGGATCCATCTGCATCTGCGAAAATACCGTGAAGGCGAGAGAACTTACACTGTAGCGGGTCGCCATCTGGCCCGTCGCCGCGCTCTCCAGTGCCAGCGACTAGACTGACATCGCCCGACTTTCCATCGATCATGCGCACCACACTGTTCTCCGTATCTGCAATCCACGCATTGCCTTCTGCATCCAACGAGAGCCCCGTCGGACCACCAAACGTTGCCTGCTTCCCTGGTCCCCCTTTCATTCCCCTCGCGCCCGTCCCCGCAACCAAGCGAATGCGCCGAGCCTTCATATCAAATTTGAAAACCTGACAACCTTCCTTGGTCGCAAGCCACAAATCTCCGTTTCGATCGAAATCAATCGCCCTAGGCCCATTCAACGGCGTGCCCTCAATAGGCGCTCCATCTGGGGTGACACCCACTTTTCCCGTACCTGCGAAAGTCGTTATCAAGCCGGTTTTGATTTCCAAGCGCCTAATCACATTGTTTCCAGTGTCGCAGATAAATAAATCACCCTCAGGACTAAATTGAATACCCTGAGGCTGACGCAAATGAGCGATCAAGGCAGTATCGCCATCCCCTGAATAACCAGCCAAACCTGTGCCAGCAATGATCTCTGCTTTGCCAGTTTGCATGTCAACTTTGCGGATCACATGATTGCCCATGTCTGCGATAAACATATCGCCTTTGGCATCAAAACGAAGTTCCGGCGGACGCTTCAGGGCTGTTTCCTGCACCCAAGTTCCCGAGGGACTGAAATCCTTGGTGCCGCTTCCTGCAAAAGTGAAAATGAACCCATCGGGCCGAATTTGACGGATGCGATTGTTACCCGAATCGCAAAACCAGAGCGCCTTGTCTGGCCCACGTACTATACCGAAAGGGTTGTAGAGATTGGCTTTAAGAGCCTTACCGTAGTCTCCAGAGAGCCCCGGATTGCCCACCCCAGCGATAGCCTCGATCTTCCATTGCGCAGACGCGTTGGATCCGAGTAGCACACTCAAGAAGTAAATTAGATGGGAGATTCGCTTCATTTCGTCTGAACGCAAGACGCTCTAAAGCGTCTCAAATAACAATCTCTAATACAACGACAACACATATCTGAGGTCAAACGAGACTTACGTAACTCAATTCGCGAAAATAGATAGCAAAGCTAAATTAAGAAGTCAGCTATCATTCGCATCCTCAACCCTTTCAGGACTCATGCCAAAGCAAACTGTTCCACTTCATTCCCTTTAACACGAGCTTCACAAAGTAGGCCTGGAGGGATTCGAACCCCCAACCAAGGGATTATGAGTCCCCTGCTCTAACCATTGAGCTACAGGCCCAGCTCGTGATCATTCGGAATCGACCAGTCTCCAAGTCGCTTTCCTCCAACCAAACTGAAGACCTTTATCTGAACATAACGCCATCAAATCGTCACTCGGAATTCGGCAAATTACAGATCTTTAGTTGCAGGGTGCCCTTCCTTCGTGGAAAATAACAGACCGTCTTATGACATCAGAGGCCCGCCTTCACCCCCAAGATCCACTCCAGAAAACCTGCATCGAGAACGTCCGAGTCAACGGGGTTAAACGCCTGATAACCCCCGCACAAGTCAAAGACGAAATCCCAGCCTCGCCCCAGACGCTGGAGCGCATTCTTAATGCGCGCGAAACGTCGCGGCGGATTTTGCGCGGCGAAGATCCTCGGCTCATGGTCGTAGTCGGCCCTTGTTCGATTCACGATCCGGTGTCGGCGATGGACTACGCGCGTCGCCTCTACGCCTTGGCCCGTGAACTGGAAGACCGCATCTTTGTGGTCATGCGTGTTTATTTTGAAAAGCCTCGCACCACGGTGGGCTGGAAGGGGCTGATTAATGATCCGCATCTCGACGATTCAGCGGACGTCGAATACGGTATCAAGTTGGCGCGCAGACTGTTGCTGGACATTTCCGAACTGGGACTTCCAGCGGGAACCGAGTTTCTGGATCCCATTATTCCACAATACATTGCAGATCTCATTAGCTGGGCGGCAATCGGTGCGCGCACCACTGAGTCACAAACCCACCGCGAAATGGCGAGCGGTCTTTCCATGCCGGTGGGATTCAAAAACGGTACGGATGGTAGTGTTCAAACGGCTCTCGATGCGATGCGCTCGGCCTGCGCACAGCACAGTTTTCTCGGAATTGATCAGGAGGGAATGACCAGCATCATTCAAACAGCGGGCAACCCCGACAGCCATCTCGTGCTGCGTGGAGGACGGGATGGAACGAATTACGGTCCGGAGCATACGTCTGCGGCGGCGGAAAAATTGCGTCAAACGGGATTGCTCCCTGCGGTGATGGTGGATTGCAGTCATGCCAACAGTGGCAAAGATCCGCTTCGGCAACCGGAGGTGCTGCGCAACGTGTTACAACAACGCAAAGGCGGTCGCAGTGAACTGGTCGCGGTAATGCTTGAAAGCCATATTCATCTGGGCACTCAACCGGCAGCCAAGACGGGACTGAAGTATGGGGTCTCCATCACAGACGCGTGTCTGGATTGGGATGCGACCGAGGCGTTGTTGCGCGGGATCTAAAAACGGCACGCAACGGTCAGAAAGCGGTGCGCAGCGATACACCACGTCTGTCGTCTAACCCAGCGTGGAGTAGTCGATTGTCGTGAGGCGGCGGCGGCGTTGCCCCAATTGCGGGATGCAGCCGATGAGCGCCTTGGTGTAAGGATGTTGCGGATTGTGAAGCACTTCTGCCGTGCTCCCATGCTCGACAATCGAACCGCGAAACATCACCGCCACGCGGTCCGCAATCCCTCCAATGATTCCGAAGTTGTGAGTGATCAAGAGCATCGCCATTTTGATCTGCTGCTTAATCAGTCGCATTTGATCGAGGATCTGCGCCTGCACAGTCACGTCCAACGCTGTTGTTGGTTCGTCCGCAACAAGTAATTGAGGGTGACAGGCCAGCGCCATGGCAATCATCACGCGCTGCTGCATTCCCCCAGAGAGCTGGTGTGGATAATCATGCATCCGCTTGGACGGGTCCACAATCCCCACTAGATCCAGGCACCGCGCAACCTCCGCATCAACGTCGCTTACCTCGGGTCGATGCAGGCTCAACGCTTCCGCAATCTGACTGCGGACGGTGAATACCGGATTCAAGGAAGTCGAAGGCTCTTGGAACACGTAGGCGATTTTGCCGCCACGCAACCGGCGCAACTCAGCGGGCGACATCTTCAACACGTCCCGGTCCTCGAATAAAATCTCCCCGCCAGAATACACTGCGGGTGGCTCCTGTAATAACCTCGTAAGCGCAAGGCCAGTAACACTTTTCCCACTACCACTTTCTCCCACAAGAGCCAGAGTCTCCCCAGCGCCAATGGAAAAACTAATATCCTTCACCGCATGCACTCGCGCGGCACCGGCACCGAAATCAATACTGAGAGAGCGTACAGAAAGCATGGGAACCGTGGATTAGGAATTGGATTTTGGATCGAATGCACGACGAAGAGCATCCCCCAAAATATTGAGAGAGAGGACTAACAAAAACAAGGCGGCGGACGCGGCAGCGAGATTCCACCAAACGAGAGGATCACGAGAAAGCTCTGAACGGGAGGCATCTATGATTGCACCCCAACTCGGGGTTCCCACCGGAGCGCCAACGCCGAGATAACTTAGAACGGCCTCAGCGAGCACGAGACCTGAGAAACCGAGGACGAACTTAATTACGATTAAATGCATCACATTGGGCAGAAGATGCCTTGTGAGAATTCTCCAATCAGACTGGCCCAATGCCTTCGCCGCCGCCACGTACGGGCGCTCCATTTGCCGCAGTGCTTCGCCGCGAATCAAACGGGCCATCCCAACCCAACCGGTGATGCCCAAGGCTATCGCCATCGTTCCCAAGCCTTTTCCGAGAACCATCAGGATTGCGACGAGCATCAAAATCTCCGGTACCGCAGCGATCGTGCTGTAAAGATATTGCACCACATCATCAACCCAACCCCGGTAATAGGCGGCGAGAATCCCGAGTAAAACCCCTAACGGAATGTACACCAGACTCGTAAGTCCCCCGATCCAAAGCGCCGAGCGTGTCGCCCGGAGCGTCTGGACAAGTGTATCGCGTCCAAGCGCATCCGTGCCAAGTATATGCCTCTTCAGAAGAGGTTTAGGATCAGAAACTGAGAGTGCGTGGGTGGCCAAAGGCGCGGAGTAGCCTTTCTCTTGGGGGATGCCGGAAAGAAGCAGTTGCAGCACCGTGCGCGAACCTGTGTCTGTGGGATAGACAACGGTCTCAAGCGCTCCAACCACGAGAAACAGGGCTGCAATAGCGCCAGCAACCTGCCCGAGACGATCCCCGCGCAACCGGCGCCACGCCACGGCCCAGCGCTCCGAACGATTGCCCTGCCACACCAAAAGCGCCACGAGCAAGGCACCGAGCAATACCGCTAAGTTTGGCAACCAAATTGGCAGGAAGGACTGGTTTAGCCAGTCTTGGGACGAAGTGGTCATACGGGACTAATGCAGACGGATTCGAGGATCAGCCCAAGCGTAGCAGACGTCGGTTAGAAGGAGGCCTCCAAGATAGAGGAGAGAACCGAGAAAAACCGAAGCTTGTACCACCGCGAAGTCGGGCAATTGAATGGCGGTAAACAGCACATTGCCGAGGCCTGGGATCCCGAAAAAATTCTCAAGCAATAGTGAGCCCATAATGAGGAAGGGAAGCGAGGCAACCACCAAGGTTATCAAATTGATAAGACCATTTTTGAAAACGTGCCCCATTAGTACCACAGCGGAAGAAACGCCCTTAGCCCGCGCAGTGCGGATATAGTCCTGGCCTAGTTCTTCGAGAAAAAGCGCCCGGAATAAACGCACATCTGCGCCCAAACCACTGACAATCATCAGAGCGATGGGCAGGAGTAAAAACTTGGCAGTGGACCATCCGTTCAACTGAAAACCAAACGCTGGAAAATAGTTGAACACCTGCGCGACAAGATATTGCCCGAAAATCACATACACCATCACAGGCACACTCATCAAAGCGACGCACAACAGCGAGGCAATGAAATCTGCCGCCGCGTTTCGAATAAAAACAAGATAGAGGGCAAGTCCCACGGACATCACCAGTCCGGCGAGGAAAGCCGGAACGGTTAACAAAAGCGAGGGGAGCGCCCCTTGGCGAAAAACCTCAGCTAGGGGTCGACCGGTGACATCGGAACTACCGAGGTCAAAGGTCGCGAGACGACGCATTTGGGAAATGAAAAGCGAGTCGTACCACGGTTGTTCGGGGATTCGGTTAATCAACAACGGCTTGTCATAGCCTCGGTTGTGCAGCCACAACTCAACGGCCTTCGGTGTCGCCTTCGGCCCCAAAACTCGATGGGCCATGGCTTTGGGACTCTGCACCATAAAGAAAAGCGCGAAGGTAAGCAGCATCACGCCCGCCACGATTGGAACGAAAAACAGAATCCGTCGGAGGAGATAGGAAAACATGGCTTAATTGCTCCGGTACGCCCGAATGCCCGCGACTGAGGCAGCGGCAAATATAAATAAAAGCAACCAGATGGGCCACAACGGCTTACGATTCCACTGATTTTGCAACTCCTCACGATTCCTTGGATCAAGCACTGCGTACTTAAGGCCTCCCTCCAGCATCGGGTTACTTTGAATCCGCGGCGCCCAAGGCTGACTGAGCGAAAATAAAGAACGGTGCATGAGCAGGATATGGGGGACGTCTTCCGCCAGAAGCGCGTTCATTCGGGATACAAGCTCTTCACGTTTTAGGCCGTTTTCCATGGTCGCCATTTGGTCAAAAAGCGCGTCGTATTCTGGGCTGTTGTAACGCGAGGCGTTCTTACCCGCAGGAGGAATATTTTTGCTGTAGTACAAAAATAAAAAGTTCTCGGGATCCGGATAATCAGCGCCCCAGCCGCTCCCGGCAGCGATTTGAAAACTGCCTTGATCCAGCTTTTCCATCAACCGTGCAAACGGATTTTCCACGACCTTAACCCTCAACCCAAGCTGCTCAAACTGGCGCTGCTCAAACTCCGCTCCGAGACGTTCATCAGCGCTTCCACCGCTGGTATCAAGGGTGAGTTCGAGCACTTTCCCGGAGGCATCGCGTCCGTTAGGATAGCCGGCCTCGGCAAGCAACGCCTTCGCTTTTTCCAGATTGTAGCCGTACGGATTCCTAAAGTCTTTTTTATGTCCGGCAATACCGGGCGGCAGAAGTTGTTGGGCGACAATCGGAACGCCGTTATAAAAAATATCCAAATACGTCGGCGTGTTGAACGCAGCAGAAAGCGCCTGACGCAGTTTGCGATTCGGCCCCAGCACCGGATCCTGCATATTCAGGCTCATGTAATAAGTGCTCGGCTCGGTGTCACGATGAAGCGCGACGCCCCGCTCCTTATACTTCTCGGACAGGTCGCGACTCGGAGTGATCAGACTGGAAAACGCATCCTTGCCCACTCCCATGGCGTCCAGATAGCCCTGCCTGAAGAGCAGAAAAATTGGAATACTCTCGCGGAAAATCGTCATGCAAACCTCGTCGACCAGTGGGAGCGCCCGCCCCGCCAATGGCGCGAGTTCACTCTCCCGCGCGGGATCCCATCCGCCCGTGGGGAAAGTGGTGGTGCGATAATTGGGGTTACGAACGAAGCGAATACGGGTGTTGCGCTTCCACTCCGAGATTCGGAATGGCCCAGTGCCCACGGGATGAAAGCGAAAGAGATCGCGCGCGATTCCATCGTGGACTTTTCCATCATAGTACTCGACCGCCTCCCGCGCCACTGGAGCAGTAAAGGGCATCGCAAGCCAGTAGAGGAGTTGAGGATAGACTTGGGTCAGATGAATTTCAAACGTATATTTCCCAGTGACTTGCAGACCGGAAATCGCACGTGAATAGTCGAACTGACCCGACTTGCGAGCGGCTTCAAACGCCTCACTCAATCCCTGCACATAATCCTGGAGCGTGGAGAGAGCAGGACATTCTACTTTGGGATCAGCGATCCGCTGAAAGGCAAACTGGACATCAGCGGCGACGACTTCACGGCCTTTACCGTCGGGGAAACAAGGGTCGTCGTGAAAAAGAATCCCCTGCTTCAGGGTGCAGCGAAAAGACGTCTTGCCGCCCTCACCCGTAATGCGCTCGGGAAGCGCTTCGAGAAGACAGCCTTGGAGCTCGTAGGGATCTGTCTTAAACGGATGGTACTCGAGCAGACACTCCTGCACGGGCTCAATCACGCGCTTCCCGACGCTGTCGTAACACACCTGCGGATCCAAGGAGCGAGGATCCTCAGGCAACGCACCGTAGCGAACCTTCCACGGAGAACCATCTGCGCCATTCTCCTGAAGCGGAGGCGGATAAGGGTTGTTAGAACAACCGGCGCCTAGCGTGAGACACAAAAAAACCGCCGCCAGCAGAGCTGAACGGCGGATAATTTTGAAAATGCTCATTTGGGGGAGGAGTAAGATTCCGTAAAAAGTCGAATACCGGCAATCGCCTTTTCGCAGATTAAACTTAAAACTCCCCCATAGGCAACTTAAGCGGTTGGAAGCTCTTCTCCTACGGTGAAGCGAAGGAAATTACGAATGGCGATAGACTCGCCCAAAGCCTTATTCTTCTCAGCGACCAATTGGGTTATCGTGATGTCGGGATTTTTGATGAACGCTTGCTCCTCCAAACAGGACGTCGCGTAGAACTTGTTCATCTTCCCTTCCACAATCTGTTCGATAATGTTCGCGGGCTTACCCACGACCTGACCGCGATACACTTCGCGCTCCCGCTCTGCGAGCGCCGCAGGCACGCTGTTCCGAGACACGCACACTGGGTTGGCTGCAGCAATCTGCAAAGTAATGTCGCGAACGAACTGCTTAAAATCTTCGGTCTGGACGGTGGCGTCGTTAGCAGCACCCACTTCGAGAAGGACACCGACTTTACCGCCGGTGTGAATGTAAGAAGCAACCGCACCGCTTCCTTTAACTTCGAGACGCTTGTGACGACGCACACGAATGTTTTCTCCGAGAGTTTGCACCGCGTTGACACGGTCAGCCTCGATATCGGCGTTGTCGTTTTCAGCAAACGCATTGGCGACAGAATCCGTGAAGGCTTTGAAGGCGTCGTTTTTAGCGACGAAATCCGTTTCGCAGTTCACTTCGACGAGCACTCCGACCTTGCCGTTGTGCACGATAGTCTGAGCGATAACGCCTTCCTTCGCTTCACGATCTGCTTTTTTCGCAGCGCTTGCGGCGCCTTTCTTGCGGAGCAAATCTACAGCTGCTTCCAAATCGCCATGGGTCTCGGCGAGAGCGCGTTTGCAATCCATTAATCCTGCGCTGGTTTTTTCACGCAACGTTTTAACCAACTGGGCATCAATCACTAGTTCACTCATACTTCAAAAATATCTGGTTTAATTAAACTTTCGCCAATCGCATTTACGATCCTGGCCGAGCCGCTGACTAAAGGGAAACCGGCTATCGAGCAAACACAAAGGTGATCACTCGCATGAGCCGGTTGTACCGAGCACGGCCCCTTAACGGCCTGGAAGATTCAACAGACGTTCGACGAACTACTCGCTAACAGCCGTCAAATCTTGCGGCGCAGCCTCGTCTTCAGGCACGACAGCAGCGGCAACTGGGCGGGTTGCGCCAGAACCAGCGAAGAGCGCATCAACGAGCTTTTGCAAAAGCACGCGGATCGAACGGATCGCGTCGTCATTTCCAGCGATGGGATAGCTGATCAACGCGGGATCCGCGTTGGTGTCAACGATTGCTACCGTCGGAATGTTGAGACGGCGAGCCTCCGCGACGGCGATGCCTTCACGAACGGAGTCGATGATAATCATCGCGTCCGGAAGCTTTTCCATCGTGCGAATGCCTTCGAGATTGCGCTTGAGCTTTTCTCCTTCACGCCGGAGCGCGGAGATTTCCTGATTCCCCATTTTAGAGTATTCAGGCTGACTTTCGAGAGTCTCGATGTAGGTCATACGAGCGACGCTCTTGCGAATCGTCGTCATGTTGGTGAGGGTACCGCCAAGCCAACGTTGATTCACGTAAAACTGGCCGCAAGCTTGGGCTGCTTCTTTAACAGCTTCCTGAGCCTGCTTTTTGCAGCCCACAAACAGCACCTTGCCCCCGCGAGAAGCGAGGCTGGTGAGAAATTTTGTAGCAGCATCAAGCTGATGGACGGTCACGCCCAAATTGATAATGTGTAGGGCGTTGCGCTTCTCAAAGATGAAGGGTTTCATCTTGGGGTTCCAGCGCTTGCTCTGGTGGCCGAAGTGGACTCCAGCTTCGAGCAGTTCCGTCATGAGTTCTGTGGACATAGCTATTTGCGACTTAAGAAAAAGGGAGGGGAGAATGTGGGACGCAGGATAAAAACGCAAGCTTTGGTTTCAACTTTTCTGAGTTGCGCCCAATTTAACACAAGAAAGAGGCCGCCAGAACAAGTCCAGCGGCCTCAATTGACCAAACGCAACCCATTGTAATGGACTACTTTTTGATATCAGAACCCGGCGCTACAGAACTCGGTGCGGTATGAGTTGGCGCCGCAGGTTCCTTCGCCCCAATGGAGACCCGCTTAGTTTCCCAAGCGTCTTCCAGCTTCAGTGCGGTGCCCCGCACAATGGAACCCACGCTGATGGCTCCAAATTGAGCCTGCTTATTGTCGATTAAGATCTCCGTCTGGTCGTTAACTTTAAACACCCGTTCCTTAATTTTTCCATTTAAGGTGAAAGTGCGTGCCACACTGTCCGTGGCCACAACGTTCCCTTGGAAAGGAATAGCGCGGGACATCACCGCCGCTGTCTTTTCGCTCATCTTCCCCTTCGCTTCCGTTTTTTGGTCTGCAGCAAATAAGGCAGGTGCCATTTGCATCCCGACCACCAACAGCCCAACTCCAAACATTCCTAGTCTCTTCATTAGTTCGATTTTCTGTAGCCCTGCGCGCCGGAAGCATTCCAGCTACGCAAAGACGTTTCCGAGGAACCGCTCCCTTCCTGCTCCCGACTTCGAGACCCGACAGGAAAACGCCCGCCTCTTCCTCCCCATCGTTTCTAGGAAACGCTCTGGTCGGGTTCTAACGGGAAGGCAGCTTGTGTTGAAAAGCTTCTTGAAGCAAAGCAACACACTGTGCTCCAACATTTTCCTCGGAAACAGAGGCATCAACTTTTCTGAAAAACGGACGCTTAATCGACAAAAATATGCGTTGAACAGTCTCCAACTCCTCCAGCTTTTCAAACGCGTCCACGCCCCCTCCCCGAGCCCTAATCCTTGCCAAGGTTTGCACGGGAGGACAGTCCAAAAGCAGCACCAAATCCGGCTCCGGCGCGAACGCCTCATTCAACGCAAGCACGGCTACGGGATCTGCCCCACGCGCACCTTGGTAAGCGGCTGTGGAGAAATAATAGCGGTCCAATAAGATCAGCGCGCCCCGACCAAGCGCTGGCACAATCACCTCAGCGACGTGCTGGCGGCGGTCTGCGATAAACAGATCGAGCTCTTCTTCCATGGAGAAGCGTCCACTTAAAGCAGACTCTCTAAGACGCTTGCCAAACGGACTATCGGTGGGCTCCCTGCCCTGAACGACCTCCACGGGAAGGGTTGAGCAATAAGCGGCCAAACGCTTCAATACCGAGCTTTTACCCGATCCGTCCACACCTTCCACAACCACCAGCAAACCACCTGGAATCTTTTGCTTCATAACGGAATCCCGCCTAACGTTCACCTGCGACAACAAACCCCTCTGCTTCAAGTAAATCACGAACCTTAGCCGGAAAGTCGCCCTGCAATTCAACTACCCGCCCGCGTACCGTCCCACCGCAACCACACCCTGCACGCAAACGCCTCGCAAGCGCCTCTATCGCCGACTCCGAGTGCTGACCGCCAAACCCGTCCACCACTAAAACCGTCTTGCCTCCGCGATGCGCTGTTTCCCTTCTGAGCACCACACGCCCGGGCTTTACGACAATTGGCGCGGTCGCTTCAGACGCCTCCGGCCCCAGCGCGAGCCCTTCCAACTTCAACCCAGCAAAGGCGGCGTTAAGCCCAGATTGAGGACCTGAGGTTGGAATGCGTTTTTTGGGCGAGGACATCGTTTCGGCTTTATCTAATCCATTACCAGCGGCTCGTGATCCTTCACAATATCAAAGGAGTAACAGCGAACATCGCCTCCACATTCGAAAGCAAAATCGGCAACCGAGTACTCTTTCACGCTTCCCTCTAAACGCCCGCATTGAAACTAAAAACAAGACGTGCTCCAGTCGCTGCCCAAGTTGTTAAAGCTTACTGAGGGAGGGAGCGCCGGTTCGCAAAACCAGACCCATCGCCGATTTCCCCCTCAAGGATTCAACCGACTCGCCGCCGTCGCTACTCGATCCGAGAAAGGAAATACCACGTTTTCGCGTCTTACCCTTTGCTTCCTTTATGATTTTCGCCTTTCTAATTAGAAATTCAACGTGATGAAAGTTTCCGACCTCAGAGGCATCCTGCAATACGTCCCCCGCTTTAGGGAAAAGATTTTCGTAGTCGCACTCGATGGCGAGGTGGCGGCGTCTCCTAACCTTGGGAATTTGCTTTTGGATCTAGCGGTGCTGCGTTCGCTGAGCATTCGAGTGATTTTAGTTCACGGCTGCGGGGCGCAATTGCTCACTCTCGCCAAGCAACGCGGGGTGGAGGTATCCAGCTCAGATGGCACAGGGGTGACGGACGAGACCACGCTGAAGCTTGCCATAGAGGCCAGTCACGCGGTGCTTCAGGAATTGATGGAAGGCCTTGCTCAAGTCGATCTGCGTGCCGCATACGCCAACGTGATTATCGCCCATCCTGCGGGGATTCTTAATGGAGTAGACACCCTTCAAACCGGTCGTGTTGAACGTGTTGATACCGCGACACTCCAATTCTTTTTAAACGAGGGAATCATTCCCGTAGTACCACCGTTAGGCTTCGACGGAGAGGGGCATACTTTTCGCGTAAACTCTGATTCGATGGCTTTGGAAATCGCCGAAGCGGTGCGCGCGCTCAAAATCATTTACCTCTCACACCGAGGCACTTTGCGTCTGGGCGATACGATGGTTCGGCAATTATCGGTGGCTGAAACCGAGGAGGTGCTGCGCAAAAAACGGCCCCAGTTGGAGCCGTCCATGGTGAGCAAACTCGAACACGCGGCGCGCGCCTGTCGCAGCGGGATCGCGAGGGTGCACCTGCTTGATGGCACGCAAAACGAGGCGCTTCTGAGCGAAATCTTTAGCCATGAAGGTATCGGGACTATGGTCTACTCCAATGAGTACCAACAGATGCGACGAGCTTTGAAAAAGGATCTTCGTGCTATCATGGCGCTCATTCGGGAATCCGTAGCCAACGCCGAATTGGTGAAACGCTCGCGGGCGGATTTGCTCGCGACGCTGGATGACTATTGGCTTTTGGAAATTGACCGCAACCTCGCCGGTTGCGTGGCGGTGCATTTTTATCCTGGGCAGGAAACGGCAGAACTCGCCTGCCTCTATATTTCCAAGAGCCACGAAGGAAAAGGCTACGGCCGTAAGCTCATGTCCTTCGCAGAGCAACTTGCCGCCAAAAAAGGCGCGCGTCACCTGCTGGCGCTCTCCACGCAGGCTTACAACTTTTTCCAACAAAAGGGCGGCTTCACCGAAGTTAGCGCAGATGCCCTGCCGCCCGAACGTCGCCGCAAGTGGGAGGCTAGCGGCCGCAATTCTAAAATCATGCGCAAAGACACCGCACTTGCGCCCCAAGCCGTTCCAACCACCCTCCCAGATTAAGCGGGCTCAACAGCAACCACCCCCATGTCCAATCTCTGGATCGACGGCTTAGTCGTCGCAGTTTACTTCATTGTCATCACCACCATTGGTCTGCGCGCCGGCCGCGGAGAGCGCTCCATGGAGTCCTTCGCCGTGGGGGATCGCAACATCCCATGGTGGGCCGTACTGGCCTCAATCCTCGCCGCTGAAATCAGCGCTGCGACTTTTTTAGGAGCTCCCGGCGAGGGCTATGCCACCCGTAATTTTACTTATGCCCAGCTCGCCATCGGAACGATTCTCGCACGCATCATCATCGCGGGCGTCTTCATTAAACCGTTCTACGAGTTCCGTGTGGTGTCGATTTATCAGTATCTTTCACTGCGCTTCGGCTCTCGCACACGCAACGCGTCCTCGGCGCTATTCCTTGTCACACGGGCTCTTGCGAGCGGCACGCGCCTCTACGTGGCGGCGATTGTCATCGTTATGACCTACGAGCAGGTCACCGGAGTGAGCCTGGATCCGCTCTCACAGGTCGCCGTCTACTCCGTTGCTCTGGTTTTTATTACCGCCATCACCGCCCTTTACACCGCAGTGGGCGGGATCAAAGCCGTCGTCTGGACCGATCTAATTCAGGCCACGCTAATGTTCGGCTCCTTAGGCTTCGCCATCTGGACTCTTCTAACCCGTATCCCAAACGGTTGGGCGGGCGTTACCGATGTGCTTAGCGGCCCGAAAGACTTTGCCATCATCGACCTCGGACTCACTCCAGGGGCAAGCTTTTGGACTAATGTGCGCAATATCTTGGAAAGTGAGTACACCATTTGGGCAGCGCTCATAGGCTCCACCTTCACTACAATGGCCACCCACGGCACCGACCAAGACATGGTGCAACGGATGTTGACGGCGAAAACCCATCAACGCTCCAGACTTTCACTCATCCTCTCCGGGCTAGCAGATCTCCCTCTTGTCCTTTGCTTTCTACTAGTGGGAATGCTCCTTTGGGTCCACTACCGCGAACCCGGCAAAGACGCGCCTTTCGCCTTTTTTATCGTCAATGATCTTCCCCCGGGCGTCCGCGGCATTCTATTTGCAGGAATTTTTGCCACAGCCATGGGATCGTTAAGCACCGCCCTCAACGCGCTTGCCACCAGTTTTACGGAGGACTGGTACAAAACAATGATCCGGCCCCAAGCCACCGATGCACAGACTCTGCGGGCGGCGCGGATTAGCACCGTGGTGTTCTCCGTGCTCTTGGTACTCATCGGCGCGGGCACTGCTTACGCAAAAATTGTCCTCCAGGCCCGAATCATTCCGATAGTACTTGGAATTTTTGGGTACACTTACGGCTCGCTGCTCGGAGTATTTTTGGTCGGACTGCTCACCAAGCGACGCGGCAATGAGACGGGCAACTTGTTGGCCATGTTGGCGGGGTTGATCGCCGTGTCCTTGCTTAGCGGCCTGCACAACGATCTTTGGGCGCTCGCGCATCCGGTGGCTGCCGTGGGGTCAAAAGCGCCCGTACTCTGGGCGCCGCACTGGTTACCAACCATCGAGTTTCCCTGGCGAGTGGCTGTAGGCTCGATTGTAACGACCTGCGTCGCCCTACTTTTTCGCACTCCGGAAGCGCAATTGCTCGTCGCCGAAGCGCACTTGGAAGCCGTCCGCACTCGGTATGGCGCGGAACCGAGCGCCTGAAACCGCGACACCATGCGCTCCGCGGTGCGTCAACTGCAAACGTCGTCCCTGACAAAATTATTTCGGACGGAAATCAGCCTTTTTCCTTGTCCGATTTCCATAGCGTTTTAGCCTCTGTGCCTTGCGCAGGGTAAGCCTTGAGTGCCTGTGAATAACTTGTGAAGAACATTGAATAACCTGAGAATAAACACAGAAACTCCTCTGCTTTGAAGGTTTCCAAATTTAAACACTCTTCACAAATCTGTAACAAGTAATCCAGCTCAAAAAATTCCCTTAACCCACTCCAAACCAGAGCTCTAAGAACCATTCCAGAAAGTTTAGGCTACTCCAACCTCTCTCTGCAAGCCTCCTTAAAAGCCTCGGTTACATCACCTCTAACAAACGTTAAGCACAGCCTGTGTACTACTAGCGTTTCCTTCACTCTCCGTGGCGCAAATAAACGAAAATCTACCCCAATCTGAATCCGCTCTCAAAATCTGGAGCGAAGTCTCTGAGACCCTGCGCGCAGAGGTCAGCATCGATACCTTCCGACGCTGGTTTCAGGACGTTCAAGCCGTCGATCTTGACGATAAAACTCTCACGCTGCGCGTGCCGAATTCGATTCACCAACTCTGGATTGAGAGCAACTATCAGTCTCTGCTGCACTCTGCCCTCATGCTCGCAACAGGCAATGGTCGACAAGTCCGGTACACGTTCGCGACGACTCCCGAGACCCAAGCTTCTTTGGCGCTCAATGCGATTTCCGAACGGGAGGCCGCCCCCGAGGAGCCCTCAGCGGAGAAGTTCCCAATTGGGAGCGGGTTAAATCCCCGCAACACATTCGAATCCTTTGTGGTGGGGAGCAATAACCAGTTTACTCATGCGGCTTGCTCCGCTGTCGCCACTGGCCCCGGTAAAACATACAACCCACTTTTCATTTATAGCGGTGTGGGGCTTGGAAAAACCCACCTAATGCATGCAATTGGACATCAGATCCTTGCAGCAAATAAAAAAGCCAAGGTTCTCTACATCACCTCAGAGCATTTCACGAATGAGTTCATCGAGGCTATCAAGGCGGGGACTTTGACTAAGTTTCGCAAGCGCTACCGCCAAGCGGAAGTATTGCTCATCGATGACATCCAGTTTCTAGCTGGCAAAGAGCGCTCCCAAGAAGAGTTCTTCCATACTTTTAACGCTTTATTCGACGGCAATAAACAGATCGTACTCTCAAGCGACCGGCCTCCCTCGGAAATCGCCAGCTTGGAAAGTCGTCTGGTTTCTCGCTTCGAGTGGGGCCTCACGGCTGAAATGCAGCCACCAGATGTAGAAACCCGCACGGCCATTCTTCGGAAAAAATCCGAGACCATGCAGGTCAAATTGCCCCCAGAGGTCATCAACTTTCTGGCGGAACGCGTCCGAACCAACGTTCGCCGCCTCGAAGGGGCGCTCATGCGGGTGGCATCGTACGCCTCGCTCAACGAAGGGAAAGTGCCGACCACAGAGAAAATCGAAATGCTCCTCAAGGACATTTTACAAGAGGAGGCCCGTCGGGCGGTTACCATTGAGCAAATTCAACGCCATGTGGCAGAACACTTTGACATTCGTCTTGCGGACATGTCCAGCAAGCGTCGCCCAGCCAACATCGCGTTTCCTAGACAAGTGGCCATGTACCTTTCCCGAGAGTTAACCCGATCTTCGCTTTCAGAAATCGGCGAGGCCTTTGGCGGCCGCGACCACGGCACAGTGCTTCACGCTCATCGCCAAGTTCGTGATAAAATTTCCAAAGATGAACATTTACGCCAAGTCGTCTCGTTTCTAGATGGAGATCTCCAGCGCTAGATGGAATTAGTCTTGGTCTGCCGCTCTTTAGCAGTTTAAGAATAATCTGCGCCCCCGACTTACTTTTTCAAAACAAAACGATATTATGAGATTCAGCGTCGCCCGAGACACACTCCTCGCTGGTCTGCAAACTGTGCAGAACGTGGTGAGTTCGCGCACTACCCTGCCGATCCTTTCCAACGTTCGTATCCAAGCAGCAGACGGACAGTTACGCTTCACCACTACCGATCTTGATGTTGGCGTGACTTGCGTTGCCGAAGCCCAGGTTGATCGCCCAGGTGGAACCACGCTACCGGTGAAACGCCTCGCCAGTATTGTGCGTGAACTCCCAGCCGGAGAGGTCCATGTGGAGGTTGAAGGAAAGAACATCGCCTCCCTGCGCTGCGGGCAGATTTTCTTCAAAATCCACGGTCTTCCCGAAGACGAATTCCCTCCCTTCCCTGAATTCTCTGACTGCAAACTGTTTACACTCAAACAGAACGAACTCAAGGATGCCCTGCGCAAGACCTCTTACGCCATCTCCACGGACGAAACGCGTTACGTCCTCAATGGCATCCTTTTTTCCTTCAAAGACAGCCGCTTGACCATGGTAGCCACAGACGGTCGCCGCCTTGGGTTGGTTGATTTAGAAGTCGAGTTTCCACAGAGCGAAGAAGTCGACGTCATCGTTCCCACCAAGTGCATTAACGAACTCGCCCGCCTCGTCGGTGACACGGGTGAAATGAAAATGTACGTCGCTCAGAACCAAGTGGCCTTTGATGTTGGCACCACGAGGCTTGTCTCTAAGTTGGTGGAAGGTAACTACCCCAACTACCGGCAGGTCATCCCCAACGAAGTGCGCGAAAGAGTCACTTTGGAGCGCGAACTTTTTCAGGCAGCGGTGCATCGAGTTTCGCTACTCGCTAGCGAAAAAAGTAACTCTGTGAAGTTGATGTTCACCAAAAACAATCTGGAGATCGCAGCCAATACTCCGGATATCGGAGAGGCAAGAGAGTCCATCCCTGTTGTTTATAAAGGAAATGATCTAACTATCGCCTTCAATCCAGAATACCTCATGGCGCCGCTACGAGCATTGCCGACAGATGAAGTTTTCTTGGATTTGATCGATGAAATGAGCCCAGGAGTCATCAAGATTCAAAGCCCATTTTTGTATGTGATCATGCCGATGCGAGTGAGCTAACCATCTAGGGAAAAATATTTCCCTAATCCTCAGGGCCATCATTCAACTGAATAGTTTCGTGCTTCGAGAATTCATCATCGAGACACGTTTTTAGGTTGCGTCATAGTCTGTTACGATTACTCTCTCACCTTTCCGTTGAATTAGGCTCTTTGGGCCTAGAGCGGAAGTAAATGCTCACGTGGCGGAATGGCAGACGCGTACGGCTCAGAACCGTATGGGTAACACCGTGGAGGTTCGAGTCCTCTCGTGAGCACCCCTTCACCCTGAGGGGATTACGAGCCCTCTCGGCGGGTCTCCATGGATCCTGCCTCATCTAGTTCGCTTAAAGCATAGCGAACATAGTTTGCCTAACTAACGCACACAGGTGACGGGTTGAAAGTTCGCTTTGGGACTCAAAAATTGCTATTGGAGCAGTTTGTCAGATGAGTTAGTTTTTATTAGTGACGTCTTAATGATAAACTCGTATAGAGCTTGATTCTGTCGTCATGCTTGTTCAAAAAATTTCTCCAAATGCTGAAGCTGCTGGGATATTGCAACAATCCTTCGCATCTAACTTCGTCAGCCAGTTCTCAAACATCGTTGGTGCAGTGGATTCTGCCAATTTACTGAACGCCCGCAGGGCGATGGCAGAATTTTTAGCCGCAACAGCCTACACTGCAGGCACTCCCATTGATGCCCTCAACCAATCGAGTACATTCAGGACCTCTTTTGAAGCGCTGCGTAACTCTATTAGAGTTGGAGATATAAACAACGCCCAAGCTGCTTTGAGTAGGATAAGGCAGGCCTTCCTATCCCCCGTAAATTCAGTAGCTGGGACGGACTTGCGCCAAATCCAGACCGCACCAGGATCCGTCGCTGGAACTGATTTACGTCAAATTCAAACCACTACCGGTTCTATTGCTGGCACAGATTTGCGGACTATCCAGACGGTTGCAGGATCCATCGCAGGCACGGATTTTCATACGCTAAAGCCCGAACAAATCCCCACTGGAGGCGTGGCAGGGACAGACTTGCACCAAATCCAGACCACTGCAGGATCAGTCGCTGGAACTGATTTACATCAAATCCAGACTGCCGCCGGTTCCATTGCTGGCACAGATTTGCGCACTATCCAGACGGTTGCAGGATCTATCGCAGGCACGGATTTTCATACTCTGAAGCCCGTACAAACCCCCACAGGAACCATCGCAGGGCTCGCCTTGCTTCCATCTTAGCACCCAGAGTCTTTGGGCGCATATTTGGGCAAAAAGACAACGGTCTCGCCTCAGGGGAATTCGTGGAAGGATTTCATTACCCTCCACTCAATCCCCAAAAAGACACGCCTCATCCGAATACGAGCGACGTAAACTGCCCCTCATGGCGTCGCCAGGGCCTCTGGCCCGTTGTTACAGCGTGATACGCAATCGCATTTATCGCGAATTTCCTCCCGCTTACGCCGCGTTGAAATCCGATCTCCTGAGGAATAACGCCGCTCCGCGCAGTGTTTGGTTTCCCCGTGGTTTGCCCCCAATGAACTTTCTATCACCTTCCCCCGTCCCAACCAACCCAGTCCTCCCACCTCCCACTAAGCCCTCGCTACATCACCCAAGCAACACCCAAAGCACGCCGCCCAATGCCCCCCAACAAGCAGCGCACACCCTTCGACTGCGTCTACTCCGAGAATACGATCGAAGCCGTTTCTGGAACTATCTTAGCGACAGAAGGCTCTGTCTGCTATGCGATGCGGAATTTGAAGGCTCCGCCATCCGCATCAGCGTGCGCCAAGGCAAACCCGTGTTTAAATGCCCCCAAACACATTGCCAAGCTGGATTAGCGCACTTCGTGCATCCTGGGAACCCCCTCCTGAATGAGGACACTTGGGAGGACTGGATGCGCCCGCTCCCCCTTTACAACAGCCATCCCCACAGCCATCCCAGCGGTGAAAGTCGTGTTGAAGAAGCCCTCTACCAAATTCAGCGTCCAGCGGCCTCCGCTGCAGATTCTGAGCCAGGTGCAGCAGCCTCCTTTGCCGATAATGTGGGCGATGACGCGGGCTCTGTAGGTCCCTCGGGGTTCGCTGACGGCTCAGCTGGTTCGGGCTTCACTGGCGCCTCGGACTTAGCGGACGCCTTGGGGCCGTCAGTCGCATCGGGCATCCAAGCCTGCAGACGCTTGTCATAACGCAAATCCACTTGCCAACGGCCTCGTCGCTGAGCCGAGTCGCCCCCAGAAACGTCTGCCTCGAGAATCACGTAGGCATGCCCATCGTCCACAAACACGACTTGCGCGGGATTAAAGTCGCTGAATCGTAATGCGGAAAACCATCCCAGATGCGCGCGCAGCACTCCACGCGCACTCCAATAAGCCCCCAATGCAGTGCGTTCCACCTGATGTTGCTCCCTCCAACCTTCGCGCAGCGTAGGCGCAGCCATCCACAACAACAAAAACAGCACACCAAGGAATCCGAGCATCCAAGCGCTGACGCTAATGCGGCGACGCTTTTTCTCGTCCTTGTGCACAATGAGCTGGGTTACCGGCTGCCACTGTTCCAAACCCTCGCACCAAAACATGGCGCTATGGTGCACAATCCCGCTGTTCACCATGTGCCCAATATGAGCGACTGTATACGGCCCTCGCTGCACTCCATCGAGGTACAAAAAATAACGTTCCTGAGACATTTTCCAAGGACACTCAAGCCCTCCCCTCAACTACATCGCCCATCTCATTCCAATTCGCAAGAGACAGATAAAATAATCTCGGTGCCCTAGCTCATAGAGATCTGCCCCAACCCAAATAAGGTCGAGATATGGAAAAACCATGATGAGGCTGGGCGCCCTTTCAACTCGGCGGGCGCCCTTTGAAGAGGAACCTCTTGGCAAACCCGTCGATTTACATGTGTGCTATGATGTTAGTTCCGAACTCCGAGCACTTGAGCTCGGTGGCGCCTTCCATCTGACGCGCAAAATCGTAGGTCACTTTCTTGGAGGCGATGGCGCCGTTGAGTCCCTTGAGGAGCAAATCCGCAGCGGTGTTCCAGCCCAGATAGCGGAACATCATCTCACCAGAAAGCACTACCGAACCTGGATTGACCAAATCTTTATCCGCATATTTGGGCGCAGTCCCGTGTGTTGCCTCGAAAATAGCGTGTCCAGTCTGGTAATTAATATTTCCCCCAGGGGCGATTCCAATTCCCCCCACCTGCGCGGCAAGCGCGTCGGAAAGGTAGTCGCCATTAAGGTTAAGCGTTGCGATGACGTCGAAATCCTTGGGGCGCGTCAAGACCTGCTGAAGGGTGATGTCTGCGATGGAATCCTTAATCACAATTCCCGCGCCGGGTTTATCTTCGGGAATTTGGCACCAAGGACCACCATCAATCTCTACGGCTCCGAACTCGCGCTTGGCCACGGCATAACCCCAATCACGAAACGCTCCCTCTGTGTATTTCATGATGTTGCCCTTGTGAACTAAAGTGACCGACTTACGCCCCTGCTCGATGGCGTACTTGATCGCTGAAATCATCAAGCGCTCGGTTCCATGACGCGATACCGACTTAATTCCAACACCAACGGAGGCAACATCTTCAGCTCCAAAACGAATCTTCGCGAACTCTTTGGGAAAGTGAGTTTTCAGAAATTCCAAAGTCTGCAATGCCGGCGCGCCGCCCGCCTCAAAATCTATACCGGCGTAGATATCTTCGGTGTTTTCGCGAAAAATGACCATGTCCACCAACTCCGGACGCTTCACCGGAGAGGGCACTCCCTGAAAGTATTGCACCGGACGCAAACACACGTACAAGTCCAGCATCTGCCGCAGCGCGACGTTCAACGAACGAATTCCACCTCCCACCGGTGTAGTCAGCGGCCCCTTGATACCCACCAGATATTCACGAAAAGCGGTTACCGTGTCATCAGGTAGCCAGTTGTTGAAGCGCTTAAAGGATTCCTCTCCGGCAAAGACCTCAAACCACGAAATTTTCTTCTCTCCGCCAAATGCCTTTTCAACCGCTGCATCCAACACTCTCACACTGGACGCCCAGATATCTCGGCCGGTGCCGTCCCCACGAATGAAGGGAATGATGGGGTGATTCGGAACGCTTAAGTGCCCGTTAGAGATCGTAATTTTTTCGCCAATTGGAAGGGTGCAGGTGGTGTAAGACATGAGACGGGGTATAAGACAGGTTTATCTGAAGCAGCCGGCTTTAAAAGAATCCAGACGCGCTTGGTTAATTGGAAACGCTTCTGTAACAAAATTGCTTCACGACGGCAACACTCAGCCCACGAAAAGTATATTATCCCCCGAGCGGTTGCCGAATCGAACTTTCAAGATTACAGTTAAGAAATGGTAACGGCAGAATCCATTAGGGAAATCAGTTCGGGCGTTTGGATTTGGCACGCCTATGACCAATCCGTCCGCACCGAGTTGTACAGTACAGCCGTCACCGCGGAGTTTGGCTTGGTGATCATCGACCCCATCGATTTAGTGCATGACGCTTTCCATCAACTTGCAAAACATGCGCCGGCAGCCGCCATTGTTCTCACCAACGGAAACCACTCCCGTGCAGCGGCTCGTTTTCGAGAACGTTTCGGAGCCCCTGTATTCGCCCATAACGACGCGGTGGGAGAATTGACGACCTTCGTTGATGGGGCACTGCGCCCAGGTCGCCCTGTGGCAGGCAGCTTGGAAGTTGTCCAACTCCCTGGTGCTGGTCTTGGGGAAATTGCGCTGTTCCACCGTAAGGCAAAAGGCGAGTGCCACCTCCATTTTGGGGACGCATTGGTCAACTTAGATCCACACGGACTGATTGTACTGCCGGAAAAGTACTGCCTGAGCGCGAGCCTTTTGGCGCAGTCCCTGCAATCCATTCCTCACGAAGACTTGAGTCTAGTGACCTTCGCCCATGGAGAGCCTCTTTTGGCCCCTGCGACGGAGAAAATAACGTCGCTCGTGGGCCAGCTTTCTTTGCCCAAAAACTCTCCAACACACTAATCCCCAGCAGCTCTGTGGGTAACCTGTTGAATGACCGATGGACATTTATCCCTGTGAAATTAGCCTCTAAATTTCGAACTCTAAATTTCGAACTCTAAAAACACCGCGTAGGTCAGGCCATCGTCGCCCCTGCCCCACGCCTAATTATTCTCCAAGCGCCCTTCGTGGTGACCATGATTACGCACTGGAGCGAATATTTGCTGCACCTCGCGCAGGAGGTCCACATCAAGGGGTTGCACCGCCCAGTGGGCCCACTTCTTGATGTTTTCTGGATTTGCAGATCCCGCCACGGTGGTAGCCAAGTCGGGGTGACTCAATGAAAATTGCAACGCAAGTTTGGCGATGTCTACGCCGCGAGACTCGCAGAAAGCGGCAGCCTTGCGCGCAGCGTCCTTGACCTCTTGGGATTCCTTGAGCCAATCGGGCAATGGCGCGTTCGTGAGCAAGCGCGCCGAAAACGGCCCTGCGTTTATGATACCCACCTCCTTGGACTGCAAAAAGGGCAGGAGGTCGTCCACCAAGCGCATATTTTGTAACGTGTACTGATTGTAGGACAAAATCACGTCTAAGTCGGTTTTGTGCAGTACATGACGGAAAACTTTCATGGGATACCCAGAAACCCCAATAAAACGTGCCTTACCCTGCTGCTGAACTTTTTGCATCGCTGGAATTGTTTCATTCACGATTTGGTCCAGATCGGCAAATTCGATGTCGTGCGCCAGAAGAATATCCACATGATCCGTCCCCAAGCGGTGCAAGCTGACGTCCACGCTTTCCAAGATCCGTTTGAACGAAAAATCAAAGTGGTTCAGGTCGTAACGCCCAACTTTGGTGGAGAGCATGTAGGAATCACGGGGAATGGATCGCAAAGTATGACCGAGCAACACCTCGCTCATTCCACGCCCGTAGAAGGGCGAAGTGTCGATAAGGTTCATGCCGTAATCTATCGCTACATGCACACTTCGAGTGGCTTCCTCCAGTGATACACTGCGAAACTCTTGTCCCAAAGAGCTTGCCCCAAAGGAAAGTTTTGGGACGTAAAGTCCTGTACGGCCGAGAATTCGAGTTTCCATGTTATAAAAGTTTCAGTTAAAGATTTGGTCGTGCCACCCACAAAGTTAGACAGTACGACATCCCATGACGAGCAAGACATTTGCCCATAAAGCCTGATCAGCCGTCTGAATAGTGAGCACGTGATCCGGCGAGTTCACTGCGTCGTAAAACTCCCACTTTTGAATGGGTTCCAAAGTGAGCGCCAGCCCGGCGTCCTCCAGTTCAGAGCGATACTGCGCCCATACGGGGGGCTCACCCGACTGGGCATAAGGGTCGTCAAGAGGGATACCCATAGTGTGGACGGCATCCAGAGGCACAGCGCTCAGGAGCGCACGAAGTACTTGAGTGCAGTTCACAACTCCGGGGGTAAGAGCCAGGCTGACCACTTCTGCATTCGGGCCTTTCTTGCTGGAGGCTGGGTAGTTGCCGTCGGCAATGAGAATCTTGGCGTGATGCCCTGCCCGCGCTAGAACTTCCGTGATTTTGGGATGCAACAGCTGATGTTTGAGCATAATAAACCTTTCTAAGCAAGCAAACTACGGAAACTCTCCATGGTTTGTCGTGCGGCGGTGAGAGAATCCGGCAGTGGTAAAATTTCAGCGGAAAGGTAGCCGCTATAACGCACGGAGCGCAACGCCTCTATAATCGGCGCGCCCTGCGTGTGGCCAAAACCCATCGCGCGCCGGTTGGAGTCCGCAAAATGCACGTGCCCGAGCATCCCCCCGAGAGCGCGCAAGGTCGCTGCCAAGTCCTGCTCCTCAATGTTCATGTGAAACAAATCCGCGAGAACTTTCACAGTACTAAGTCCACGTTCCTGAAGAAAATCCGCAGCGTCCAACTGCCGGTTGAAAAGATTAGTTTCGTAGCGGTTCAGCGGTTCGTAAAGAAACACTGTCCCGTTTGAAGCCGCCAAGGCCCCAGCTTCCGAAAGCGCTTCTCCCAACCAATCCAGTGCTTGGGCCCTTTCCACGCCTGGCTCAACCCTACCTTGCATCGAGCCCAAAATTGCCGGTGCACGAAACTGCGCCGCTTTAAGAATCACTTCAGAAATAAAATTTTTGGCCTGAGAACGCACCGACGCCTCAGGATGCGTGAGGTGAAGGCGGTGCTTGACCCACCCCGCGCCGGTTCCCACCGCGGCGACAGCCAACTGATGATGCTCCATGAACGCCATTATCTGGGTGTCATCCAGAGCGGAGGCTTCGGGCGGAAAAATTTCTACTGCATCAAACCCCTGAGCAGCAGCTTGTTGAAATGCATTCTCCAAACCATTCCAAAAAACAAACGGCCCGCCCATGGCTTCGGGCACCAACGAAACAGTGATTGCAGATTTCATGAAATAGGAACGCTCAACGCCCAATCTTTTAGCCGCACGAAAATCAAACGCGACGGCAAAGCAGGAAATCAAACGGTGCGGACAGTTGATAAACGACGTAAGGCAGACAGGGAAAGCCCCAAACGGCGAACTTTGCGTATGAAGTTCCAGTTGTGAACTTGGAAGTTTGCCAACTTGTGGCAGACTGATCGCCTCACAAGATAGCTAAATGAAGTTTTATAAGAGAAAGATTACCCACACTTTGAGTCTCGCGTAACTTCAATGAACTTTCAGTCGTTTTCTGCAAGACGATCTTTTCCAAGCTCCTAGAGTCACTCCGCTCACTCGTTTTTAAACTCATGAAACAGCCTGACTTTCCTACCTATTGGCAGCGCAAAACTATCTGGAGCGCCGTCACAGCCCTAGCAATGGTCACCATCGGAGGGGTCAGCGTTGGAGCAATTTGGCTCACGGTGCAAGTAGTCAGTTTCCTGCAACCAGTGCTCATCCCGTTTGCCGTAGCGGTGGTGCTGGCTTACTTGCTGGAACCCATCGTTTCCAAGCTCGCGGATTGGCATATTCCGCGCCGCGCCTCGGTACTGAGTGTTTTTGCAGTGGTGTTTACCCTGCTCCTTTGGGGCACAATTTGGCTGATACCAGTCATCTCGCATCAGACAGTCAATCTGTATAACAAGGCGGATCACTATACCAAGACGGCTCGGAGTTATGCTGTGGATTTTGCCAAGGCGATCCAACAAAAGTATGGCGTCGACGTCCTCCCCGCACTCACGGAAATGCCGGATGAAGAAAATAAACCGGTGAGTGAGCTCCTTAAAGTACCTGTCGAACCCGCCAAACCGATTGCCTCCGAGGCCAACAAACCATCTCCCTTGAGAGTGATTAACTCGTGGGATGAACTTTTGGATGTGCAACAAATCCTGCGGGGCGACTGGCTCAAGAACACGCTCATCACCGTCGCCAACAACTCCCTCAGAATGGTGCGCTCCAGTGTGGGAGGCTTCCTGAGTGTGTTCGGCTTCCTCGTTTCTCTCATCATTATCCCAATTTATCTTTTTTACTTCCTCATCGACGCCAAGCACATCTCAGACTCTTGGCAGGATTATTTGCCACTTAAAAACTCCAAATTCAAAACCGAGTTGGTGGACGCCTTGACGGAAATTAACGGCTACATCATCGCCTTTTTCCGAGGTCAGTTGCTAGTGAGCTTCATCAACGGCATCTCCACGGCGATCGGTTTAATGGTGGTTGGCCTCGACGGTGGCCTGCTGATTGGTTTAACCCTCTGTCTATTGGGGCTCATCCCCTACATGGGCATTCTGATCTGCTGGATACCAGCCGTCATTATCGCCTCCGTTCAGCGCGGAGCGGGATCCATTGTTTCATCGGAACCGGCCTGGCTTTTCCCATTTGTAGTAACCTGCATTTTCCTTGTGGTGCAAAAGATAGATAGCTTTTACATCACGCCTAAGGTGGTGGAAAAGCGCGTCGGTCTGCATTCGCTGACCGTGATTGCCTCACTTTTCGTGTGGAGTCTGCTGTTGGGGCCAGTCCTTGGCGCACTCATCGCTGTGCCTTTAACGGCGACGCTCAAAGTATTGTTGCGTCGCTATGTTTGGGAGAGGCGTATTTTACGCGAAACCAAGCCCATCCAAACCGAGGATCCACCCACACAGACCACATCTGACGCCTCTTTGGCGGAAGCCGTACGCTAAATCGCCACGGCAAGAGCTACTCTCGGCGCGGAAGGCGAATCTGCGGAAACGGAGCATCGCCTTGGCGAGCCGCGTTCAAATTTGACTCTCGGATCTTGCGGTAAACCTCGTCCCGAAAAACGGGCAACTCGCGAGGTGCGACAATGCCAATTTTCACAGACTCGTTTTCAATGCGGGTAATGCACACCTCGATACTGTCGCCGATCATGATGCTTTCGCCTTCCCGGCGGGTGAGGATTAACATAGGGGCACGAGGGTAAGCCGCTTATGCCCCCTGATCGGGCCGTTGATCCACTAGGACGTGCTCGATAGAGAAATCTGCGCTGTTCGCAATAAGCACTTGCTGCCCCAGAAGCGTCAGACGATTAACGATGATTGGCCCTACGAGATTCACCGTGACGTGCTGGGGATCATGGGAGTGGATGACCACGATGTTGAACACAAGGGCATCCTCCTGCCCCGCTAAACGCAGAGACTCCACATCCTCGTCACGCAACGTGATCTGGTAGTTTTCCAAGACGTGCACGGGTTCCACCACCACAAACTCCATCGGGTTCTCCCCTGTGGAACGCAAAATCTGAAAGGGCTCACTTCCCGCGATGGGCTCCACTTCGAAATGAGTCAGATGCCGAAACCCGATAAGGCCGAAGGGTAGATGGAGAATCGACTTCTGCGCAGAGGCGGCAGGGGTAGAATCTTCAGATTGAATTTTCATGCTTTCTCAAACGATAAGCGTAAAACGTGCCAACGCTCACTGTACCAACATAAAGGATTCTGAAGAGCTTGGCGCAAAAAAAGCGCAGTGGGGAGCTGCGCTTTTTCGAAATTGAGTGCCAACAAATGAAGCAGCTTTTCAGGGAAGCTCCGTTTGGAAAGCAAGACTAGGCGGTTTTGTCTTCGATATACTTCACGACATCGCTAACCGTCTGGAGCTTTTCTGCGTCTTCATCGGGGACTTCGACGCCGAATTCCTCTTCGAAGGCCATCACAAGTTCAACGGTGTCTAGGGAGTCTGCACCGAGGTCTCCAATGAAGGAGGCGCTGGGAGTGACTTGCTCGGGATTGACGCCGAGTTGCTCGACGATGATGTCCTTGATTTTTTCTTCGATGGATTTTTCTGACATAAGAGAGAGTTTATTAGCTGATTTTTCGAATTGCGGGTTGGTGCTTTTGGCGTTGAGAAGTGCTGTTGGCAATACAGATTTGAAGAATTTCTTTCTGCCAACGGCACTTTCTGTGACACAAAAGCGGTCTTATCACTTTCAAATACCTAGTGTTCTTGTCTTTGAGAATAAAAGAATAAAATTTACCTAGCCAAACAATTCTACCCAAGTAATTCCCGAACAAGTTCTCTTTCCTCTTGCAGCTCAGAAACGGATGCGTCAATGCGAGAACGTGAGAATCCACTAATCGGCACCCATTTCGCCACCTCCACCACGCCGTCCGCAGTGGTCCGGGAGGGGAAAGAACTGATAAGACCAGCCTCCACGCCGTAGTCGCCCTTGGAACAGAGCGCAACACTGTAGGTATCTCCCTCACGGGTAGGAGTATGGAGCGAGCGAACGGTGTCCACCACGGCGTTGGCCGCAGAGGCCGCAGAAGAAGCCCCACGTGCCTTAATAATGGCGGAGCCTCGCTGCTGGACGGTTTCAATAAAACCATTCTCCAGCCACTCATGATCTTTAATCACTTCCGTGGCAGGAACATCTCCAATACGAGCATTGAAAAAATCCGGGTACTGAGTCGAGGAGTGATTTCCCCAAATGGTCATGTTTGTCACTTTGGAGACTTCCACTCCCGCTTTGTGCGCCAACTGGGATTTAGCCCGATTTTCATCCAGACGCGTCATGGCAAACCAGCGCTCCGCCGGAACATCTTTAGCGTTATTCATCGCTATGAGGCAGTTGGTGTTACACGGATTACCCACCACCACAACACGTACGTCTGAAGCAGCGTTTTTTTGAATGGCCGCGCCTTGAACGGTGAAAATCTGGCCGTTAATGCCCAAGAGATCCTTGCGCTCCATGCCTGCTTTTCGGGGCACTGATCCCACTAAAAGCGACCAATTTACGCCACTAAAACCATCTTCGAGGTCGGCCGTCGCCACCACCCTCTTGAGCAGAGGAAAAGCGCAGTCGTCCAACTCCATCACAACGCCCTCCAAAGCGCCCAGCGCGCCAGGCACTTCAATGAGGTTTAATTCTACAGGTTGATCCGGTCCAAACATCGCGCCAGAGGCGATACGAAAAAGGAGCGAATATCCGATGTGACCGGCAGCGCCAGTCACCGCAATACGTACGGGGTTCTTCATGGTTGAAACAAGCGGGCACTCCAAGCGGAACATTGCCCGCAATGGTTGTTGCGCAACGACACGGGCGAAGTCCAGTGCAATGGAGAGAGAAAACCCAGAAGGACTTCTTAGAAAGGCAGTCCAGACTGCCCATTCACCTCGTACGAAGGACTTTCGATTAAAGCTGAAGGTGAATGCACAACCCCGCGCCGGCGCTATTTTACCTCAACGGAATCCAACTCCTGCAAATGTAACCAGGCGGCTCTTTGCTCCGGAGTAAGAGACTCTGGAACCGTCACTTGAACTTTCACCAGGAAATCGCCGCGCTTCTTGCCCTCCATCGGCAACCCCCGTCCCGGCAGCCTAAAACGGCGACCCGACTGCGTGCCAGCCGGCACCTTCAAGCGCACCACGCCATCTGGAGTCGCCACCTCCAACTCGCCTCCCAACGCCGCTTTCCATACAGGAACCCCCACAGCGCGCACCAAATCGCCATCCTCCACCTCGTAATCCCCGTGGACGGCCAGTACCACCTTCAAAAGCAAGTCCCCGCCGTTTTCACCTTTTCCAACAAGCCGAATCTTCTGTCCTGGAATCGTTTGTGCCGGTATGGAAACATCCATCTTCTCCACTTCCGTCTGCCCAGCATGGCGCACACTCACCCGTTTGCGCACTCCACGCAGCAACTCTTCGACGCTCACTTTCACCTCGGATTCCACCTGCCGTGGCCGCTTAGCCTGTTTTACGCCCTCGAAAGGAAACGCCGTGCCGCGAGTGCCTCCCCCATTGCCTTCTCCGCGAAAAAACGCATCAAAAAAGTCACTAAACGAGTCTCCGTTGGCTCCGCCCTCAAATCCCCCGAAACCACCTCCAGCGCCATGGGAAGCACGCGCCCCTCGGTGTTGTGGCGGCCTGCCTCCCATCTGATTCCAATTCGCCCCTAACTCATCATACTTGCCGCGCTTCTCAGGATCGCCCAAAACCTCATAAGCCTCGTTGATTTCCTTGAACTTGCTCTCAGCTGCTTTTTTATCCTTGGCAACGTCGGGATGAAATTCGCGCGCCAGTTTGCGAAACGCTTTGCGAATGTCATCCTGCGAAGCGTTCTTTGCCACGCCCAACACCTGATAGTAATCCTTGTACTGAACAGCCATGATTCCTCCTAACTTAGCGTTAACTATTCACCTTTAGCAACCCACCACGCCAGCTTTGGGCAACGGCCTGCGCGCAGCCCCTCCACACTCCCCGTTCCTAAATCGTTTCCGCACCGCGATCGCTCGCTTCTCTCCTTTCATCGCCGAACCTCACCCCCGACTGCCCATGCTTGTCTTTCTCGCCCGCCGCCTTAGCGCCATGTTCGGCGTCCTTTTCTGCGTCATATCCCTCACCTTCCTGCTGCTGCGAGCCGCGCCGGGCGGCCCCTTCACCCGCGAGCGCAAAATGCCGCCCGCCATCGAACTCCAACTCCTCGCCAAGTACCACCTCGACGGTTCCCTCTGGCAGCAGTACTCCGAATATATCAGCGACCTTCTCCACGGCGACTTACGTCTCTCCACCAAATATCGCGACCGTTCCGTGCGCGAATTACTCGCCCAAAGCCTGCCGGTTTCAGCGCTACTTGGTGGCACCGCGTTCTTACTGGCCACCCTCGGCGGCGTCCTTTTGGGCTGCCTCGCCGCCGTACGCCATCGCACCACTGCCGATGCGCTTTCCACGCTTCTCGCCCTCACACTCATTTCCGTGCCCACTTTTGTCACCGGACCGCTGCTCGTGCTGCTCTTCGCGCTTTACCTTGGCTGGCTTCCCGTAGGCGGCTGGCATTCCCTTTCCTCGCTGATCCTCCCCGCTGTCACGCTTGCTGGCCCCGCCTGCGCCACAATCGCCCGCATCACCCGCACTTCCCTGCTCGAAACCCTCCAGGCGCCCTACCTCCGCACCGCACGCGCCAAGGGCGTCTCCTCCAGCCGCGTTTTGTTCGTACATGCGATGAAAACTGCCTTACTACCGGTGGTCTCCTATCTTGGACCGCTCGCCGCCCAACTCCTCACAGGCTCAATTGTAGTGGAATCCATATTCAACCTCCCCGGCACAGGTTCCTTCTTTGTGAACGCGATCCTCAACCGAGATGTTTTCCTCCTCGGAGGCGTCGTCATTGTGTACTGCGCGCTGCTTGTCCTAATGAACCTCGCCGTGGACTTCGCCTACACGCTGTTAGACCCGCGTATCCAACTGGAAGCCTGATCCATGAAACACCCCACAGCGCTTCGCCCCGGCCTCTTGCGCAGACTTTTGCGTCGCCCTTCTGCCAGACTCTCCCTGCTCGTGTTAGCCGGAGTCTTCCTTGGCGCAATATTTTTGCCGTTCGCCCTCAACTACCAGTCCCAAACAACCTCCTCCGACGCGTTTCTTGCACCGAATACGAACCACCTGTTCGGTACGGATCTGAATGGGCGGGACGTCCTAGCGAGGACCCTCCAAGGCGCGCGTATTTCCCTGCTGGTGGGCTGCGCAGGGGCGTTAGTAAGCCTAGGCATTGGGACAAGTGTAGGACTCCTCGCAGGCTATATTGGTGGGCGCGTGGATGCGCTGCTGATGCGGTTGGTGGATGTTCTCTACGCGGTGCCCAGGCTCATTCTCATCATCCTTCTGGAGTTTCTACTGGACCCTTGGTTGCAGAAGTCCCTCGCCACAGTTCAGGACGGGCGCTGGGTGGGTTACAGCAAAATCGCGATCCTGATAGTAGCCTTGGGGTGCATCGAATGGCTGACTATGGCGCGTATCATCCGAGGTCAGGTCCTCTCGCTCAAGACCCTGCCCTTCATCGACGCCGCGCACGCCTTGGGCCAGTCGCACTTCAAAATCCTGACGCGCCACTTGTTGCCCAACCTCGCCGGAGTGATCGTGGTTTATCTGACATTGACCGTCCCCGCCGTGATGCTGGACGAGTCGTTTCTGTCGTTTCTGGGGCTGGGCGTCCAAGCACCGCAAGCCAGTTGGGGGACGCTTCTGAGCGACGGTGCACAGGCGCTCAACCCAGTGCGCAGTCACTGGTGGTTGCTCGTGTTCCCCGCCACGGCAATGAGCGTAACGCTGATAGCGCTCAACTTTCTAGGTGACGCCCTTCGGGACGCCTTGGCGGAGTAGGTCCCGTGGCATCGGGCAGACCTTCCCTAGTGTCACCAAGACAACTCCGAACCAGCACACCCCGCTACTTAGTCTTAGTGCCGATTGTGATGTTATTCAAAGACTTCCCAAGTGCTGTGTTCGCTTCAGTGTGAAACTGAGCATTTGTCATCGAAGACGCAGCATTCGGAAGAACGATTTCCGTTGTTCCATACTTAACGCCGCTGACTATGTTGACCATCCCCCTTGAAATACTAGCGTTTGTGCCGGGCTTGGCGGCGAGAAGGCCCAGCTGGGAATTAAGCCCCACGGTGGAACCCTCCCCAAACTGTGTATTCCGGATGACAAGCGTCGTTGCATCCAGTGCCACGTTTTGAGCAGCGCTGAAGTCCACACGGTTCACCACCATGTTGTTCGCAGCTGATGCAGTAAACTTGTTTCCAATGACACCCAACTTCCCAGAGTTCCCAGAGCCATCTGAATAATTAGGTGTTAGTACACCGGCCGCATCAGTCAATTTTCCGTTGATGTTTAAATCGCCCCCAGCGGTCATGGCAATCTGGTATGCCGTCACACTGTAGGACTTGCCTGAAGTAAGATCGTTGACTGAGTTAACATTGATGTCTTTCACAGCCTTTACCTTTACCGTGCCCTTAGTGGAATCCGTCGGCGCAATAGTCACGTTGGAGACAGTCACATCCGCGCCGCCGAAAAGCTCCGTGTTATCCGCACAAATCTTTGAATTCATCAATGAAAGCGAACTGAGCGCCTTTGCAATAAAGGAACTCACAGGAGCTCGGTCAGTTGCATCTAGAGCCGAACCAAACTCAGAGTCTGTCACAGTCACATTACCACCCGTAGAGTTCAAATAAGTGGAAACAGCCGTTGGCGCCTTACCCCCGGAAACGGTGACGTCGCCAACCGCAAAGCCAGAGATGAAAGTAGTGGGCAATCCTAAAATAACCGTCGCTCCCTCTGCCGTATCCGTAACTGGCGCGCCCGTAGGGTCTGGAACATTGAGCGAAGCAACCGTCTCGCTATCTACAGAAGCAATCGTGGTACCTGCGGGGATTCCCGTTCCAGTGATTAACATGCCAACGCCCAAAGCCGAAGTGTCCGGCACGCTCACCGTACTGATCCCGCTCTTCTTGTCGGTCGTGATGCTTGCGCCTGAAAGAATTCTTGTAGTCGAGAAGTCCGAGGCAACATCAAAAATGACATTGGAGAGACTTAACGTAGAACCGGCGGAGATACGGGCATCGTTGGTAGCAAGATTCACCCCATTCAGAGTGACCGCCTTTTTTGTGGAAGTGATTCGTACGTTGAACGCATCAGCGGAGAGTTTGTCCACTCCGTCAGCGACACTAAATCCCAATGGGACAAAATCTGTGGGCTTCTTCGAATTAGTAGTCCAAGCGATATCCCCACTAGATTCGAACACAAGCGATCCGATGGAGACATCAGCGGCAACGTTTGTCGCAGAGGAGGGCAGCACCTGAAAAGCGGAGTCGATGATTGTGATGCTAGGAGCCGTAATGCGAATCATGGAATCCACTCCTTGCATTTTGTTCACAATTGCTACCTGTTTGAGCTCCAGCGAAGATTTGGAGGCTGCGGGGAGTTCATCCAAGTTTATATCAGGACTAAACCCTGTTCCAGCCGCGTAGATTTCGAGCAGTGAAGTGTCCGCCCGCAGTAAAGTGCCCGGTGTAACTGTCAGAGTGTGACCCACGCTAATCACAAGCGGTACGGGATCTCCTGAATTCTGGTTCAAGAGGCCGGCAAACTCGATGCTACCATTTAACCTCATATCATTCAGGGCTAGAATGACGTTGCCGTCCTTTGGAAGTAACTCACCGGCCGAGTCAACCAATCCTCCAGCAGTGGGGTCGAGTTGAAGCGGCGCTGGTTTTGCCCCCGAAGCAGCCAGAGTAAAATCGAGATCTTTACCGGTCAGCAACGAGACAAATGTGTCACGGGTGCCCAACCCCGAAAGATCTCCTGGGATACTCTTCATGCTCAGCCAGCCCGCGGTCGTCTTCCCGCCTGTGAAACCAAAGACGGAAGCCTCGGGCGCGACCCCCGCATCTTGAACTTGGAGCGGAGATTCCACGAAGGTCGTCGCGCTCGCCAATGTCGGGGTGAGCAGTGAGAAGGTTGTCGTCGTTGAACTGGTGATTCCGCTGCCAACCGTAGACAACGTCTTTTTGAGATAAAGTTTGTTCGAAGGACCTTCCGCAGACTGAAAAGTGAATAGTGAGACGTTGCTGTCTTGGACAGTTTTGCTGACCTGATTGTACGCGTAGCCATCCCTAGAAACCAAAGAATACGATTGATTATCAGTCGAAGGCAAAATCCAAAGAGTCGATAGATCTTCTTTGTAATAAGTTGAATAAACATCAGTTGAGCCTAAACTCATTGTCCAAGGTATCGCGGATACGCTTGAGGAAGGAGAGGAAAGAACGAGCCTTTGCTGGAAAGCCTTAATCAAACGTGGATCCACCACATTCCCTGAAGGGCTCACAGCTTCTTTCTCCACTGCAACCTGCGCTAACACCTGCGCCACAACGCTTCGAATGGTTGACGGATCCACTTTGAAAGCCGTGTCTGGACGGTCACCCAGCAATAAACCAGTGTCTGTCAAAGCGCCGCTCGCAATCTTTGCCTGCTGCACATTGATGGCAGCCTCGATTTTCTCAATGGAAGCTAGGGGCTTGGAAAACCCACCCACCAGTTTCGACCCAGCCACCTGAGCCTTCAAATCGAAGCTCATCGGCGGAGTAATTTTCCCTCCGGGTAACGCAAAGCTGAGCTGCCCCGCTCCAATCTTGGAGGAACCTCCCTTGGAGCCGTCCACCTGCACGCTGCCCTCGAGCCCCATCACCTTAAAACCACCCGACGGACTGGCAGACGTCACAAAAGTGGTGCCCAACACAGAAGCCGTTGCGCCTGCGCTTTTGATACGCCCTCCCCCTCTGCCCTTCGGCGCGTTGAAAAGAACATTCCCCTGTGCCAAATTGACGTCACGGCTATTCACTTCCACGGAAAAAATCGTATTCGACCCCACCCGCGTGACCGTTTTGTCTTCGGCAACAAGTTCCGCACGGGAGTCAGCACCCGTCTTCAAAACATTCGGTGCCACGAGCACGTCGCCAACTTTCGGAGAAGATTCTGCCTTTGTAGCAGCGTCGATGACTAAAACATCTTTAACGACCTCCGTAAATGTAAGCCCTTGTATGGCATCAGCAAACGCCATATTACCAGAGAAAAAAGGCAAAGGCAGAAGGAACAACCATAGCTTTGAGGTGGAATAGCGCATAGGAATCGGCCCTTTGATTAGCAACTTTCACGCCCCCTTGAGAGCAGAATCTAAAAAATATAATTTAAGTGAAAATTAACACTCTTCACATTCTCGAAGATTATTAATCTCACCGAAGGATTGTAAGAGATCCGCCCGACTGAGTCTCCACGTATCTCTCGCCAGTCACTTCAAAAATCAGCTGTCGCCCCAATCGCTTCCGCAAAGCCACCTCGCACGCAATCCGCTCAAATGCGAAAGATCCCCAGCGAGTGCTCGCCATCGCACCGCGATATTCCGACATTGAAGCGGTGAACCGTTCTTTGCGTTTTAATATTGGCGCGGCGTTTTTGGGCATGCTCTGGCTGTGCGTCCCCATTGGCGCGCCCCTACCCCTGCTGATGCAGGTTGTTGAGGCGTCCTCCACTCAACTCGGACTGCTTTCGGCTTCTTGGCAGGCCGCTATGCTTGTGCAAATCCCTGCAGCTCTTTTTTCCGAGAGCCTGCGTCGGCGCAAGTTCTTTTGGGCCGCTGCCTGCATCCCTCACCGTATCCTTTGGGGTGCTCCAGCGCTGATTCCCATTCTGCTTCCCGAGCAGAAAGCGCAATGGCCCATCTGGATAATTGCCTCGCTTTCACTCAGTAATGTTTTCGCAAACATCGGCACTGCATCTTGGTCGAGCTGGATGGCAGACATTGTCCCCACAGAAACAGCTGGGGCGTTTTGGTCCATTCGTCAAAGGGCAGTTTCTGCCGGACTGATTATCGGAACTGCCTGGTATGGATGGATCTTGGATCACCAAAGCACTCCAGAGAGCATGCGGGGCTTCCAATGGGTATTTCTACTCTGCGCGGTCTTCGGGGTATGCGATATTTTGGTTCATTTATTTGTGGATGAGCCTGCTCAAGACCGAGTTGCGAACAACGTCCCATGGCGTGAGCGATTGCGCGCCCCCTTTCAAACGCCCGGTTTCGGAGCGCTCACCCTGGCCATGGCGTTTTGGACTGGGGCGCAGTCGTTGGTCGGATACACGCTGGCGTTGCCGGGTTTTTTTAGCATGGTGCACCTGCATGCCTCTTTCGGCGCCAATTATTCACAGGCATCGTATCTCTTTATTTCCGCGGCGTTAGGCGCAGCAATTTTCAGCCATAAACTCGGCGCTTGGATGGATAAAGCCGGTGCCGGAACAGTGATGCAAAAGCTAGTTTTTTGGGCACCGATCTCCCTTCTCACCTGGTGGCTGGCAGTCCCCGGCGATGCCGTTCTCCTAGGGCACAGATTTCCGATTGCGGTAGGATGGATGACCGTCACCGGCCTCGTTCAGGGTGGTCTCTACGTGGGCACCCTCCTTTGCCAATTTCGCCTCACACAGATCTATATGCCCACTCATGGGCGCACGGTCGCGATGGCACTACACTGGAGCCTCGCTGGTTTAGGCGGCGCAATCGGCGCATTTGCTGGCGGGTGGCTTAAAGGCGCTATCGAGTCCTCGGGCATGCCACCCTTCCTCGGGGGACGTTACCCCTACGACGTGCTCGTTCTCTTGCACTTAGTGCTGGCGTGGTGCTGCGTGCTACCCTTGTGCAAAAAATTGGCCCTTTCAGAACGCTCCTCCGAGTAATGAGGCGTCTACAGACGAACCATCTCTCAACAAACTACTCCGTGGGCCGGCGGCGGCGTGGTCGGCGCGGTTGAATCTCCAGTTGAGGATGATGCAAAAACTCCTCATCAAACCCTTGACCAAGCGACATAGGCGGCATGTCGCCAAAATCCGCAGCAGGCAACGCCTCGTGATCAGACTGGCCGCCGCCCTTGAACCAAGTGCGCTCGTCTTGACGCTGTAATTCGGCAGGCAAAACCTGAGCCCCGATGACCAAGCTTCCCGAAAAGACGCCCCCCTTTTCCACCGTGATTGCCCGCGCGTACACGGTGCCCTCCAACACGCCCTTTTTGTTGATCACCACCCTGCTCGCGCAAATGATAATCCCGCGCGCCTTACCATTGACCTCCACGGATTGCCCATAAGCCGGAGAGACAAACTCCACATTAGCCTTGGGATGGATCACGAGTGATTTCGCATCGATCTCCCCCTCGTACTGTCCTGAAACACGGACACTCGCCTCGCTCGTGCACAAAATCCGCCCTCGGAAACGGCCTTCGATCCGCGCGCAACCACACAAAATCCGACTACTCGCTATGTCAGCGTCAGGAGAAATATGGACGGTTCCCTGCGTCTGAATAGTGCGCGCAAACGGACCGGCTATCCGGAAGTCCCGGATGTCGATGTAAGAGCCGCATTGAGGACAGAGACTCGACTGCGCTTCCGGCGGGACCTCGTGAGTCTCGCGGCAGCTAAAGCAAGTGACCACACGGGCGGAATCCCGTGAAAACCACTTGGAGACCTTGTCAAAGAAAGAAGGTTCTTTGAGGCTGGCCGACTCTTTGGCCAGAAGCTTTTCAATCGCAAAGTGTTGACCACACTGACGACAGAACGTGCTTCTGGCGCTAACAGGTTCGAGTTGACTGAATCCGCATTGCGGACAATCGGCGCCGATCTTGTCGGCCGTTTGCTTGCGGGAGTTGGCCACGGAGGCCTAAAAGTTAGCAGAAACCAATGGCTTCTGCATGAGAATGTGTGGAGGGAAAAAAGTTTCCACCGTCACCGCTTAGGGACGGGGAGGCACGCCACCTCCAACAGCAGCGGCGGGACGAGCATCAGGGCTACGCACGATTTCAGGAGTCTTCATGGCAATCCGGTTGGGGGTGACCTCGGACTTCCCAACAAAGGTCGCGCCGTCTTCGATCACCAAGCGCGCCGCCTTAAGATCGCCATTGAGCACCGCGTGGCTCTTGAGTTCGCAGCGCTCCTCCACCGTGATATTGCCGTGGACTTTCCCGAAAACGGTCACTCCTTTAGTCTTAATTTCACCGCGGATCTCCGCGTTTTCTCCCACCGTCAGCATCCCTGGGCTGATGATCTCACCTTCAACTTTACCGTCGATGGTCAGGTCGTTCTGGAACTTGATGGAGCCTTTGATCTCCACATCGGAGGCGAGTACGTTCTTGGAGTTTGGGTTGGGGTTGGTGTCGGACATGGTAGTGTGGTTTTAGGGTTGAAAAGGGAACGGACTGATTGATTCGGGGGGACGGGCCTTGGAGTTGAGATTTTTGGGGGCGAGTTCTTAACGCCTAACTTTGAAGCTAGTTTTCAAACTTACTTTCGGAAAATCTGACAACTTCAAGAGCAACATCGGGTTGCTTATTTTATTGCCTACTTAAACCGAAGATAGAGCTTTGGAACTTCTTCATTTCGGAATCTAAGCCCCTCTTTTTCAGAGTCAACGCAGACGTTTTAATTTCTTTAACTCATCTAAAATCAATTACTTTCAAATCTGTAAAACTTTCGCACCTTAATCCAACTGCATCCTCCTGCCCGACAAGACTAACGTTTCTCATGACTCGCCAGCCACCCCCAATCCTTCGTATCACCGATCTTCACGTCATTCGCGACGGCCATCCTATCCTCACAGAACTTTCTTGGACGGTGCAACCCGGCGAGCACTGGGTGCTGCTCGGGCCCAACGGATCCGGAAAATCCTCCCTACTTTCGGTTTTGAGCGGCTATTTTTTCCCTACTAATGGCAGCTTCGAGGTTCTTGGAAATTGCTTCGGACGCAGCGACTGGCGCACCTTACGCTCACACTTGGGAATTGTTTCTGCGACGCTTGCCGCGATGGTGCCTCAAGACGAGCCCGCCGCCTTCAGCGTACTGACTGGAAGAGACGGCGGAATTGGCCTTTGGGCGGAGGTAAGCGAAGCGGAAGTCGAAGAGGCCCGCTGCAGTTTGGCGCGGGTGGAGGCGGAATCGCTTTTGTGGAGAGAATGGCGGCTTCTGAGCCAGGGCGAACGGCAACGGGTGCTCATCGCCAGAGCGCTGATACGCAACCCAGATTTGCTCATACTAGATGAGCCTTGCGCCGGACTGGATCCAGCTGCAAGAGAGCGATTTTTGCAGTTTTTACAGCGCCTGCTGCAACTCAAAGGAGGACCATCCGTAATTCTGGTAACCCACCACGTGGAGGAAATCGTGACGGGGTTTACACATCTCCTGGCCCTTACAGAGGGGCGCGTCGCTGCGAGCGGCCCGTTGGAAACGACACTCGACTCCTCGACGTTAACGAATGTTTTTCAAACCCCGCTAAAAGTGCTGCGACAAAACGACCGTTACCGTCTGGAATTCCCTGACCAAGAGGTAGTAAACTAGTTCTTGATCTAATCATTCACCCTAAGGACGTCATCTGCGCAGCCGACCACTCCGTTGAGGTTCTTCCTGGCTCAAAATCAACCTGAAAACGCGTTAATCAGGCTCTTTTACGTCAGAGAACTTGCAGTTTCGTGACAAAAAGTTTACGCAGGGCTCGATGAAAAAGGTCGAAGCTATTATCAAGCCGTTCAAAATGGAGGATGTCAAAGAAGCTCTCCTCGAAGCAGGCATCGAAGGAATGACGGTTACCGAGGTCAAAGGGTTCGGACGTCAAAAGGGACACACTGAAATCTACCGCGGAAGCGAGTACACCGTGGATTTCTTGCCAAAGGTAAAGTTCGAGGTGGTTGTCCAAGATTCCGCCGTGCAGTCCGTCGTGCAGACCATTGTGAAGGCGGCGCGTACCGGTAAAATCGGCGACGGCAAGGTGTTTGTGCTTGGAATCGAAGACGCGATCCGCATTCGCACTGAAGAGCGCGGCCACGAAGCACTTTAAGAAGCCGAGGACCTTCCTCGCATTTTTTCAACTGTGATCGACCTCCCGGCTTGGCTCACGGCGGTGCTTTTGGGCGTAGTCGAGGGCCTGACGGAGTTCATTCCGGTTTCCTCCACCGGACACCTTCTAATTGCCGAGCACTGGTTGCCGAGGCAAAGTGATCTTTTCAATATCGCAATCCAGTCAGGGGCAGTCTTGGCTGTGATCCCACTTTTTGGGCCGCGAATCGCCCAGTTAAAACAATGGCGGGAACCCGCCAGCAGGCGGTTATGGGCGATGATCGGAGCGTCTTTTGGCATCACGGCTGTGGGAGGCGTGATTATGGAAAAGCTCCACTTTCGACTACCTGAGGCGCCGACTCCGGTGGCATGGGCCTTGATTTTAGGCGGCGTCATTTTTATGGCGGTGGAGTTGCTGGTGCGTCACAAGCCCTTGCGCAACAGACACACTTGGCCGGTGGCTGTAGTGGTGGGATTTGCGCAGTTAGTGGCGGCGATTTTCCCCGGGGCATCGCGTTCAGGCGTCACCATTATGAGCTCGATGGTGGCCGGAACTTCGCGAGTAACAGCCACAGAATTCTCGTTTCTCGTGGGCATCCCCACCCTCCTGGCAGCCGGTGCCCTCAAAATCTTCAAAGCGCTCAAAAATGGCGCACAGGAAGACTGGGGTCTCCTCCTTCTCGCGACGTTTGTTGCTGGAATCGTGTCGTTTATCACGGTCAAATGGATGCTGCGTTACGTGCAAACCCACTCCTTCATAGGGTTCGGCATTTATAGAATCAGCGCAGGGGTGCTGCTTCTTTGCTTCTTGTAGGCGGCACCCTCCTGCAGTCTCAAAGCGGTGAAACTCTCCGAACTCCAAGCCACACTCTCCGAGCTCAACGCCTCGCCTACCAAAAGTCTTGGACAAAACTTTCTCCACGACAAAAACTTAGCTGAGTGGATTATCTCCCAACTCGACCTCTCTCCTTCAGATCACTGGTTGGAAATCGGCCCCGGCCTCGGCTCTCTCACCCATCCCGCTTGCGAACGTTCTTCGCACGGAATCCTTATCGAGAAAGACGACAGGCTCATCGCGTTCCTGCGGCAGCGCTACCCAAAACTCGATCTCGTTCACGGAGATGCGTGCGACTTTGATGTGCGCAACCTCTTCTGCGGCGGGCCTCTCAAAGTCCTCGGCAATCTCCCTTATTACGTCTCCAGCCAAATCCTCTTTAACTTTACCGCAGACGCCACTCCCGCCACCGTCCTGCTTTTTACCCTCCAAAAAGAACTGGCTCAACGCATGGCTGCCAGCGCTGGTGGCAAAGAATACGGGGCACCCACCGTCCTGATCGGACGCCGTTGGAAAGTCGAACTTCTGCGAACGCTTCCGGCCTCTGTTTTTCTGCCGGCCCCCAAAGTGGAATCCTCCGTTATCCGCCTTACCCCGCGTCCTTCGGGAGAATTGCCCGCTTGCGACGCTGCCCGTTACAACACGCTCGTGAAGCTCGGCTTTTCACAGCGGCGCAAACAGTTAGGCAAGCTTCTCGCGCCCGCGCTTCCACAATGGAGCGAAGCGGCCGAGGCCATCGGCGCCCCAGTCACCTCGCGTGCGGAATCGCTGTCCATCGAGCAGTGGTGCAAGCTCGCCGCCTGGACCCCAGACGGCCCCGCAACTGACCCCGCCTCCGGTGCACAAGACCTTCACGGCGAAACATTCGACGTCGTCAATGCGCTCGACGAGGTCACCGGCCAAGCCTCCCGTTTCGAGGTTCACGAACAACGTCTCCGCCACCGCGCCGTTCACATTTTCGTCTTCAACGCAGCGGGCGAACTTTTTCTCCAAAAACGCTCCCGCTGGAAAGACGTGTGTCCGCTGATGTGGGACTCTAGCGCGGCTGGCCATGTCAATGCAGGCGAGGACTATGCAGAAACCGCTGTGCGCGAGTTGCGAGAGGAACTCGGGGTGGACGCGGCGGTTGAATTTGTCGAGAAGATCGAACCGTGCGCGGAAACCGGAGAAGAGTTTGTGGGACTTTACACTGCGGCGCACGAAGGGCCGTTCCGCCTACCTCCAGCGGAAATTGATTGTGGCGAATGGTTTACGCTATACCAGATTGTACGCTGGGTTGAGGCGCGTCCTCAGGATTTCGCTCCCGGTTTTCTAAAATGCTGGGATGTTTGGCGACGCGCCCGCTGCTGAAACCCCCGGCTCATTGTTGCAGAAAAACCGCTCTTAATTAACCATCCTGCTCATGAACGCCGCAGCGACGCAGCCGTCGTTTTTAACTCGTTTGGGTAGCTTTATTCGGTTTTCTCACACCGTCTTCGCGCTCCCCTTTGCGCTGATCGCGATGTTTGTGGCAGCGCGAGGGATGCCAAAAGCGGCGGTCTTTGGCTGGATATTAGTATGCGCAGTTGCGGCAAGAACTCTCGCCATGTGCTTTAACAGACTCATGGACTGGGAGATAGACAAGTTGAACCCCCGCACAGAGGGACGCCATAGACTAGTGAGCAAAACACAGGCTTGGACGGTGCTCTTCCTGAGCGGCGCACTCGCAGTATGGGCCAGCCATCAACTGAACGCCCTCTGCTTCGCGCTCAGTCCGCTGATGGTGCTAATCCTTTGCTTTTATTCGCTCACAAAACGTTTCACCTCTTTCTCGCACCTCTTTCTAGGACTGGCGCTCTCGGTAGCCCCGATGGGTGCCTGGGCAGCAGTGCGTGCAACCTTGCTGGATTTCCAGCCCTACATTCTAGCGACCTCTGTGCTACTGTGGACCTTTGGCTTTGACTTGATTTACAGTACGTTAGACACGGAATTCGACCGAGCTAACGGCCTCTTTAGTTTTCCAGCACGCTTCGGCGTTCCGGCGGCCCTGCGCACCGCAAAGCTCCTTCACTGCGCTGCAGCATTGGGCTTTTTAAGCTTTGGATGGATGGCACAACTAGGTGCGGGCTATGCAGTTGGCTGCGCGTTAACCTTGATCGGACTGTTTTGGGAGCATCGCCTCGCCAGCACTTTGGAACCCGCTCGTATCAACCAGGCCTTTTTTCAAATCAATGCGCTGGTGAGCCTGACCTTGCTAGGCGGGACCTTATTCGACATCGCAAGGCGGGCGTAGCAGTTCTCATTTGCTGCCACTTTTGAAATTCTTCGAATTTAATCTCTCCACAACCGCCTTACCCCACAAGAATCCGCCCACCCTCAGTACATCTCAGCCCCCAGAACCCCTCAGAACCCCTCAGAACCCCTCAGCCCCCCTCAGCCCCCCTCAGAACCCAGAACCCAGAACCCAGAACTCCCCCCCAGAACCCATGCGCTCCCCTACCCTACTTTCCGTACTCGCCCTAGCGACGGCCGCTTTCTCCCTCCGCTCCGCCATTGCTGACGGCCCAAAAGACAATCTACCAGACCAAGTCCGCCCTGTGCCACCTCCCGGAATTCCCGTACCGGATGCAGATCGGCAAGGGTTACAGGATGGTGTGAAGGCGCTGGGAGAACAGTTGGCTGGACTGCGCGTCAGTTTGGCGAAGAAGCCTGCGCTGTTGGATTTGCTGCCAGACGTGGAAATCTTCCACAAGGCCGTGGATTGGGCGCTACGTTTTGATGAGTTTTTCAAAGCTCAGGAATTCCAGACGGCGAAGACGCTTTTGGACGAAGGCATGGCACGCGCCAAAAGCTTGAGCGAAGGCCAGACACCCTGGACCACACAGACCGGCCTTGTGGTGCGCGGGTACCGTTCTCGCATCGACGGTTCAGTGCAACCGTACGGACTCGTTGTACCAGCGGGTTACAATCAAGACGCACCAGTGGGGTATCGCATGGATTTCTGGTGCCATGGACGTGGGGAAACCCTCTCGGAACTTAGCTTCATTGACCAGCGTCGCAAATCGTTGGGGGAATTTACTCCGGCCGGTGCGTTTGTGCTGCATCCCTACGGACGCTATTGTAACGCCAACAAATTTGCGGGAGAAGTGGACCTATTTGAGGCCTTGGAACATGCCCAGCGCAATTATCGTATCGACGCTTCGCGTTTGGTCATGCGCGGCTTCTCTATGGGAGGCGCAGCGGCGTGGCAGTTTGCCGTACATTTTCCAGGACGTTGGGCTGCTGCAAATCCAGGCGCGGGTTTTTCGGAGACACCAGATTTTCTTAAGGTTTTTCAGGGCGAAACTCCGGAACCGACCTGGTACGAACAACGCCTTTGGAACTGGTACGACTGTCCGGGATGGGTGCGGAATCTGGCGAATTGCCCGACGGTGGCCTACAGTGGTGAAGACGACAAACAGCGCCAGGCAGCCACTAAAATGGAGGAAGCCGCTCGGGAGGAAGGCTTCAATCTGACACACATCATCGGCCCTAAAACCGGTCATAAATATCACCCGGATTCCAAGCTTGAAGTCGCCGCTTTAGTCGATCGCATCGCGAGCAAAGGAAAGGAAGCCTTTCCAGAAAACGTTCATTTCGCGACTTTCACTCTGCGCTACCCAACCTCCCATTGGGTTACTGTGCAGGGTCTTGGCCACCATTGGGATCAGGCGAGAGTCGATGCCCGTTTGGACCGCGCCAATCAGCAGTGCATCGTGAGCACAAACAACGTCACTGCCTTCACCCTCCACTGCAAAGCCGGCGAATATCCATTGGATCCGCTAAACGCACTGCCGGTCATCATAGACGGCCAATCCGTGGTCGCGCCACCGCCGCAATCTGATCGCTCGTGGAACGTTCACTTCCGGCACGTCCACAATCAATGGTTTCCCGTCGACGAACCTTGGCCGACTGGACTTTCCAAACATCCTGGGTTGCAGGGACCCATTGATGACGCTTTTTTGAGCAAGTTCATCGTGGTGCGCCCCACAGGCACGGCGATGCATCCGGAAACCGGTCGCTGGGTCGAGGCGGAGCTTGCTCATTTCGTAACCCAATGGCGCCGCCAGTTCCGTGGAGAAATCACGGTGCGCGACGACAAGTCCATCACTGAAGAGGATCTTTCCAGCGCCAATTTGATTTTGTGGGGCGATCCAGCAAGCAACTCTCTGATTGGGAAAATTGCTCCCAAACTCCCCTTCCAATGGAGCAGCGAGTCTTTAGAAATAGCGGGCAAGCGTTACTCAGCCGGCAGTCATTTGCCTGCTCTTGTTTATCCTAACCCTCTGGCTCCAGATCATTACGTCGTACTCAATAGCGGCTTCACGTACCGGGAATACGATTACCTCAACAACGCCCGCCAAAACGCCAAGCTCCCAGACTGGGCCGTATTGGATGTGAGCATTCCTCCCACCACGAGGCTGCCGGCAGGAATCGCCAACGCTGGGTTCTTCGGCGAGTTCTGGGAAGTCACCGCCCCGCATTAAGCGGAAAGCGGCCGCCCCAAAGCGGCGAACTACGAAGCTGTGCATTTGAACGAACCAAGTAAGCAGGCAGTCTTCGCTTCAACCCAAGACAGGAAGGAAGTCTCCAGCACGGAACACTTTGGCGACCCACTTTATACCTATTCCCTCAAACAAGGGATCGATGACAAAATGGTTCGTTTGGACCGTCGGGCTCAGCAACCTCCGACTAAGGAGACCAAAGTTGCCCAGCTTGCCGCCCACGACCAATCCGCAGTCTGGCCTGGAGTTCTCCAATGTAGCCCTCTAATTAAATAATGAGCATTTTGAACTGAAAATCAGCGGATAAGTTCGCGAACCGGAATCACCGCCAGTTCATTCGCCGCATGACTCTTGTGCGTGTAGCCGACATACAGCTTCCCGTCGTGCTCGATGGCGTAGGGATAGCTGAAGTCGGCGCGTTCACTGGAGACTCCGGGGCCTTCCGGGAAGATGGAACGCCGGATGACAAAAACTTTGCTGAAAACGGATTCTCCAGGCTTGCTGACAGCGATGGTCAATGGTGAACGCTTACCACCGGTGTCGGCGGTGGTGGTGCAGACGAGGTAACGTTGACCGGTGCTGAGAGTGCCCGCGTAGGGCTTACTCGTCGCCATCGGCAGGTTCGAAGGTAGCGCCGGACTCCACGTGCGGCCAAAGTCGTCGCTGGTGGCGATGAGCGCGAGCGCCTTGCCGCCGTAGCGCGAGATGTTCGTGATGTGACTACCTTTCACGATCACGGTAGACTCCCCCCAGACGCTTCGCAGCCGACGATCGAGAGGCAGAACGACGAGGTCCCACTTCGTGAAGTCGTCGCCATGACTGATCGCCACCGCAGGCGGATCGCCGCTGAAACCATACCCCTTCGAGACTCGGGCGCCGGACATAATCCAGTTGCCATCGTCCATTTTCTGCGGCTCCTGCATTGGCCAGAATCCATCGTTTAGGACAGTCCCCTTTGCCTGCCACTGGCCTGTCGTTTCATCGAGCAGGTAGGCGCGGGTGTGCGTGCGCTGGAAGTGATCGTAAAACGCGCCCATGAAGGCCCAGAGATTGCCGCCGTGCGAAAGAAAGACGCCGTGGCTCACGCCGAGATTTCCTTCGCCCTCATCCATCACGACAGGTGCGCTCCACGTTTTCCCTGCGTCATCGCTTACACGCGCATGCGCTTCTTCGGTGGACGTGTTCTCATCACCTTTGTTGAAGCCGTAGGACGCGTAGAACCGCCCTTTGTGCCACGCAAGACCAACGCCGAGCGTCCACTTCGCTCCATCGGAGTCGGGTGCCTTATTCTTAATTACATAAAATTCAGCACCTTGCACTGCCGCCAATTCTGCCGAGTTTGGCAAAACCACGCGCTCATCCCACAACGGAACTGCCGCCGCCACCGGCAGCGGAACCTCGTGCGTGGCGCTCACCGGTCGGTAATTCGCCGCTATCTCTTCCGCGCTCCACGCTGTCGCCTCAAACCGCGCCTCATCCAAAGCTCCGTGAAACGCTTGGAGCGCCCCGCCCTTATCAACGATTCCGCCAAGCGTGATGGGAGCCTGCGTGACTGGGACGGGCCTCTTGAGCACTACTTCCCCCGCCTGCTTGCCGTTCAGGTGCAATGCCGCCTTTCCCGCACTGACGGTCAGCGTCGCTAAGTGCCAGTGTCCGGCCTCCAACGCTTCCTTGCTCGTAATGGTGGCCCACCCGCCCTGCTGCACATAGGCCTTTAATTTGCCATCCGGCTCGACCGTGAGCGTCCACTGCCGCTCGTTGAGTGAATAACGATTCTTCCCTGCGATCACCTGCTGCCCGTCATTTAGTGTGTATGGATTGAACCATACAGAAAAGGTGAAGCCGTCAGTGCCATTCAACGCCGCCGAGTCCTTTAATTCGATCGCCGAAGAGCCATCGAGCATGAGCGATTTGTCGCGAACACCGCTCGCCAGGTTCGCCGTGCCCACGACAGCGATTTGAGAATCCACCGCATCGAGCGGCCAGTGTTCCGCCATACAGGTGAGTGGTAAAGAGAGGATGCCAAGGAGGAGACGTTTCATGGTGCGGGAGGGAGTTGTTTGAGCCAGGTCAGATTGAAAACGTAGTGGTTGCGGCTGCTAAGGAGCTGGATGCGTCCGTCGCGCGTCTGAGTGGCGGTGAGGTAGCCGCCAATTTCGGCCATGGTGGGGCTAAGATGGAAGAGACCCCGTCCGTCGGTGCCCGGCACTGTGCGGGCGGGTCCGCCTGGCGTGATGAGCCGGCGCACGGGCCAGGTCTTGCCCTCATCGAACGAGACGGCGGCGAAAAGGCCGTAGCCGTTGAAATTGCTGCCATCGGCGGCCTTAAAGGAGAGGCCGCGGCGATTCTTCCAGTTCAGCCCCTGATCGGTGAAGGAACAGAGCAGAATCGGCCCTTCTTTAAGCCGCAGAAGCAAGGGGCGCTGGCCGCTTGTGACCGCCGGAAACTCGCTGACCTCAACCTGCCACGACTTGCCGAGGTCGCTGCTAAAGCTGAGTGCGAGCTTAAATTCAAAATGCTCTTGATCGGGCAGCGGATCGTTGCGGCTGAGCGCCATAATACGTCCATCAGCCAGTTCCACGAGCGGCGCATGGATGCCAGGGTAGCGAGCATAGACGCCCCCGGGACGTTGATCGCGCTCCGGCTTCACAAGCTGGTTGTGCTGCCAAGTACGGCCGCTATCCTTACTAAAGATGAGGCTGGTGGTGCGAGAATCATGCGATGCTACGAGCGTGCCGTCGCGTAAGCGGATCACCTGGTTGCCGAGCTCGCCATGAGGGAAAATCGCGAGTGGCTTGGACCACGTTGCGCCATTGTTGTTAGAGGTGCGCACGATGTTTTCGCAGTAGCCGCGGGCGAAGTGGAATAGAGTCTTATCGCCGTCCCACCAAAGCTTGGGCGCGTGATCGTTCACATCAGGTCCGTCGAAAAAGGGCGATGCCTCTTCCCATTGCGTAGAGCCAAATCGAAGCCGGCTTGCCACGTTGCAAAGTTCGGTACCGATCTCCATCGTGCAGGAAAACCACGTCGCCAGCAGGTCGCCATTCGGGCACTCGACCACCGACGGACTGTGGTTATGCCGGGAGTAAAGCGGCCCATAGGAGTCCACCGGTATCTTCACGAACTCGTTTGGCCCGCTGAAAAACGGCACGTCCTCCGCCTGTGTTTGGATCTTCGGCACCGACTGGCTCACGCGCTGCGCATTCAGCGGCGCGGAGGATGGCGGCAGCATCTGACCCTTCGGTAATTCACCCATCACCACTCGGAAGCCGGTCGTGGGACTGCGCGATTCAGGAATCCACGCTGAACGATTTGCCGAGCGCAGCAAGTAGCTCAGCAAAGAATGCGACCCGCCACGAAATACCCGGAAATCGCCATCCACTCGACCCAACGGGTCAGTTTGCGGACCTGCTTCATAGGGTCCGTACCAGTCGAGGCACCACTCTGCCACGTTTCCATGCATGTCGTGGAGTCCCCACGCATTCGCTGGTGTTTCCGCGACACGGAGCGATGGCACTTGATTCATTGGGCGATACTCGACGGGCATTAGACTCCCCTCGGGGAAGAAAAGCGGACGCCAGTTGTCATCGCGGAACCACTTCTGAAAGCCCTTGGGCAAAGTCTCGCCGCTGCTGAATAATGTCTTTGAGTCTGCGCGACACGCATACTCCCACTCCGCCTCAGTCGGTAGCCGATAAGTACGGCCCTCCTTTTTCGAGAGCCACACGCAAAACTCCGTCGCCTCATTCCAGCTTACCTCCGTCACCGCTTCGTCATCCGCCGCCCGCTTCTGATGCTTCGCTTGAAACTGCCGATACTGTCCCGCCGTCACCTCAGTCACCCCAAGATAGAACTCCTGTGTGATTCTAACCGGGTGCGCCGGTCGCTCATCGAAGTCGGCGAGGTTCGTTTCCTCCGGGTGCTTCGTGAAAAAGTAGTCATACCAAATCTTGAAGAAAACTGGTTCTTCTCTCCCGGGAACGCGGAATAGAGTAGGGAGACGCGTTTGGTAAACCACCCACACGCGTCTCCCCCTCATCGAACCGGACGGGCGGATTTCCCGCATCCGGCTCTCGGAGGC
>CAIXGS010000013.1 GCA_903919125.1 uncultured Spartobacteria bacterium
GGCTTTCGCAGCACAGTCTGGGGCAGTGAGCGCGATCCTCGCAGGTACGCAGAGCTTGGTGAAGGACGGAGCAGGTGCGCTGACTTTGAGCGGGGTGAACTCGTACAATGGTGGAACGACGGTGAACGACGGCTCATTGCTGCTCTCCAGCGGGAATGACCGTCTTTCGACCAGCGGCTCCATTACGACGACCGGCGGTGTGCTGGACCTCGGCGGCAATGGCCAAACGACGCTGGGAACAATCACCTTTGCGGGCGGCATCGTTCAAAACGGGACGTTGACGGCCACGGGGACGGCGTATGTGGCGCAAAGCGGGACGGTGAGTGCGATTCTGGCTGGTACGCAGAGTTTGGTGAAGAGCGGGACTGGGGCGCTCACTCTGAGTGGAGTGAACTCGTACATGGGAGGAACCACATTGAACGACGGTTCGTTGCTGCTCTCCGGCGGGAATGACCGTCTTTCAACCAGCGGCTCCATCACGACGACGGGCGGTGTGCTGGACCTCGGCGGCAATAGCCAAACGACGCTCGGGACGGTCACTTTTGCGGGCGGCATCGTTCAAAACGGAACGTTCACGACCACGGGGACAGCGTATGTGGCGCAAAGCGGGACGGTGAGCGCGATCCTCGCTGGCACGCAGAGCCTAGTGAAGGACGGAACTGGGGCGCTGACTTTAGGCGGAGTGAACAGCTACACGGGTGGGACGACGCTGAATGACGGCTCGCTGCTACTCTCAGGCGGGGATAATCGCCTTTCAACAAGCGGCTCCATCACGACGACCGGGGGTGTATTGGACCTTGGCGGTAATGGTCAAACGACATTGGGAACGATCACGTTTTCGGGCGGCGCGGTTCAGAACGGGATCCTGACGGCGACTGGGACCGCGTTTGTGGCGCAAACCGGAACGGTGAGTGCGGCTCTCGCTGGGACGCAGGGCTTGGTGAAGAGCGGCACTGGGGCGCTGACATTGAGCGGGGTGAGCAGTTATACGGGTGGGACAACGGTGAGCGCAGGTTCACTAATTCTTGCTGGAGGGGACGATCGCCTCTCTTTGAGCGGTGCGATTACGACGACGGGCGGGGTGCTGGATTTAGGTGGAAACGGTCAGAGCAGCTCGGGAACGCTTACGTTTGCCGGTGGTGTCGTACAAAACGGGACGCTCACGGCGACTGGCACGGCGTTCGCGGCGCAGTCTGGGACGGTGAGCGCGGTGCTTGCGGGTGCCCAGGGTTTGGTGAAGAGCGGGACGGGGACTTTGAGCCTGAGCGGAGTGAACTCGTACACGGGTGGTACAACGGTGAGCAATGGAACGCTTGAGCTTATTGGTGGCGATGACCGTCTTTCCACGAGTGGGGCAATTACGACTACGGGGGGCGTGTTGGATTTGGGAGGCAACAGCCAGACGACGCTCGGGACGATTACGTTTGCGGGCGGCTTAGTTCAAAACGGGACCTTTATCTCGACAGGGACGGCGTTCGCGGCGCAGTCCGGGACGGTGAGCGCGATTCTGGCTGGCACGCAGGGTTTCGTGAAGAGCGGGACTGGGGCGCTGACTTTGAGTGGAGTGAACTCGTACATTGGGGGAACCACGCTGAACGATGGCTCGTTGTTGCTTTCCGGCGGCGATGACCGCCTCTCGACAAGCGGCTCCATCACGACGACGGGAGGCGTATTGGACCTAAGCGGCAATGGCCAAACGACGCTGGGAACGATCACGTTTGCTGGCGGCGTGGTTCAAAACGGGACCTTTATCTCGACTGGGACGGCGTTCGCGGCACAGTCTGGAACGGTGAGCGCGATCCTGGCTGGGACGCAGAGTTTGGTGAAGGACGGATCCGGCGCACTGACGCTGAGCGGGGTGAACAGCTACACGGGTGGGACGACGGTGAACGGCGGCTCGTTGCTGCTCTCGGGTGGGAATGACCGTCTTTCGACCAGCGGCTCCATCACGACGACAGGCGGCGTATTGGACCTTGGCGGCAATGGCCAAACGACTTTGGGAACGGTCACATTTTCGGGCGGCGTAGTTCAGAACGGTACGCTGACAGCGACTGGGAAGGCTTTCGCAGCACAGTCTGGGGCAGTGAGCGCGATCCTCGCAGGTACGCAGAGCTTGGTGAAGGACGGAGCAGGTGCGCTGACTTTGAGCGGGGTGAACTCGTACAATGGTGGAACGACGGTGAACGATGGCTCGTTGCTGCTCTCCGGTGGGAATGACCGTCTTTCGACGAGCGGCTCCATCACGACGACGGGCGGCGTGCTGGACCTTGGCGGCAAGGGCCAAACGACGCTGGGAACGGTCACTTTTGCTGGCGGCGTGGTTCAAAACGGAACGCTCACGGCGACAGGAACTGCTTACGTGGCGCAGAGCGGAACGGTGAGCGCGATCCTTGCTGGCACGCAGAGCCTAGTGAAGAGCGGGACTGGGGCGCTAACTCTGAGCGGGGTGAACTCGTACAATGGTGGAACGACGGTGAACGATGGCTCGTTGCTGCTCTCCGGTGGCGATAACCGACTTTCGACGAGCGGCTCCATCACCACGACGGGCGGCGTACTGGACCTCGGCGGCAATAGCCAAACGACGCTCGGGACGGTCACCTTTGCTGGCGGCGTGGTTCAAAATGGAACGCTCACGGCGACCGGGACAGCGTATGTGGCGCAAAGCGGGACGGTGAGCGCGATTCTCGCTGGCACGCAGAGTCTAGTGAAGGACGGAACAGGGGCGCTAACTCTGAGCGGGGTGAACTCGTACACGGGTGGGACGACGGTGAGTGTTGGTTCGTTGCTACTCTCAGGCGGGGATGACCGACTTTCGACTAGTGGCTCCATCACGACAAGTGGCGGCGTATTGGACCTTGGTGGCAATAGCCAAACGACGCTGGGAACGATCACATTTGTTGGTGGCGAGGTTCAGAACGGGACGCTTACGGCGACAGGGACCGCGTTTGTGGCACAAGCCGGAACGGTGAGTGCGGCTCTCTCTGGGACGCAGGGCTTCGTGAAGAGCGGCACTGGGGCGCTGACCTTGAGCGGGGTGAGCACTTACACAGGTGGAACAACGGTGAGCGCAGGTTCACTAATTCTTGCTGGAGGGGACGATCGTCTCTCTTTGAGCGGTGCGATTACCACGACGGGCGGGGTGCTGGATTTTGGTGGAAGCGGTCAGAGCAGCTCTGGAACGATCACGTTTGCCGGCGGCGTGGTACAAAGCGGCACGCTGACGGCGACTGGAACGGCGTTCGCGGCGCAGTCCGGGACGGTGAGCGCGGTGCTTGCGGGTGCGCAGGGTTTGGTGAAGAGCGGGACGGGGACTTTGAGCCTGAGCGGAGTGAACTCGTACACGGGTGGTACAACGGTGAGCAATGGAACGCTTGAGCTTGTTGGCGGCGATGACCGTCTTTCCACGAGTGGAGCGATTACAACCATTGGGGGCGTGTTGGATTTGGGAGGCAATAGCCAGACGACGCTCGGGACGATTACGTTTGCTGGCGGCCTAGTTCAAAACGGTACCTTTATCTCGACAGGGACGGCGTTCGCGGCGCAGTCCGGGACGGTGAGCGCGATTCTGGCTGGTACGCAGAGTTTGGTGAAGAGCGGGACTGGGGCGCTCACTCTGAGTGGAGTGAACTCGTACATAGGAGGAACCACATTGAACGACGGCTCGTTGCTGCTCTCTGGCGGCGATGACCGTCTCTCGACTAACGGCTCCATCACGACGACGGGTGGTGTATTGGACCTTGGCGGCAAAGGGCAAACGACGTTGGGGACGGTCACCTTTGGCGGTGGCGTAGTTCAAAACGGGACGCTGACTGCGACTGGGACGGCGTTCGCGGCACAGTCTGGGACGGTGAGCGCGATTCTCGCTGGTACGCAGAGCTTGGTGAAGGACGGATCCGGCGCACTGACCTTGAGCGGTGTGAACAGCTACACGGGTGGGACGACGTTGAACAGCGGCTCGTTACTGCTTTCCGGTGGGAATGACCGTCTTTCGACCAGCGGCTCCATCACGACGACCGGCGGTGTGCTGGACCTTGGCGGCAATGGTCAAACGACGCTGGGAACGATCACTTTTGCGGGCGGCGTGGTGCAAAACGGGACCTTTATCTCGACAGGGACGGCGTATGTGGCGCAAAGCGGGACGGTGAGCGCGGTGGTTGCTGGTACGCAAAGCTTGGTGAAGGACGGAGCCGGGGCGCTGACTTTGAGCGGGGTGAACAGCTACACGGGTGGGACGACGGTGAACGACGGCTCGTTGCTGCTCTCCAGCGGGAATAATCGACTTTCAACCAGCGGCTCCATTACGACGACAGGCGGCGTGTTGGACCTTGGCGGCAATGGCCAAACAACGCTGGGAACGATCACTTTTGCGGGCGGCATCGTTCAAAACGGAACGCTCACGGCTACGGGGACGGCGTATGTGGCGCAAAGCGGCACGGTGAGCGCGATCCTCGGTGGAACGCAGAGCCTAGTGAAGGACGGAACCGGGGCGCTGACGCTGAGCGGTGCGAACTCGTACACGGGCGGGACGACGGTGAACGACGGCTCGTTGCTACTCTCAGGCGGGGATGACCGACTTTCGACCAGCGGCTCCATCACGACGACGGGCGGCGTACTGGACCTCGGCGGCATAAGCCAAACGACGCTTGGAACGGTCACCTTTGCTGGCGGCGTCGTTCAAAACGGAACGCTCACGGCGACCGGGACAGCGTATGTGGCGCAAAGCGGGACGGTGAGCGCGGTGCTCGCTGGGACGCAGAGCTTGGTGAAAGACGGAGCTGGGGCGCTAACCTTGAGCGGGGTGAACAGTTACACGGGTGGGACGACGGTGAGCGCAGGTTCGCTATTGCTCTTTGGTGGAGATAACCGGTTGTCCATACTTGGCGATATCACCACCTTGGGCGGGGTGCTGGACCTTGGGGGGAACAGTCAGTTAACGATTGGGACCATTACATTTGCCGGCGGTGTGGTTCAAAATGGAACATTAATGGGTACTGGGACGACCTACGTGGTGCAGAGCGGTACGGTGAGCGCGGAGATTATTGGACAACAGGGCGTGTTGAAGGTTGGTACGGGGACCGCCAGCCTCAGCGGGGCGAACACGTACTTAGGCGGCACAACGGTATTTGACGGAACACTTCAACTTGTCGGCGGCGATGACCGCCTTTCCACGAGTGGTTCGATTAAAACCAACGGAGGCGTGCTGGATTTGGGAGGCAATACCCAGAGTACGTCTGCTGTGATTACATTGGCTGGCGGCGTGGTTCAAAATGGAACGCTCACGGCGACTGGAACGGCGTTCGTGGCACAGTCTGGGACGGTGAGCGCGGTGCTTGCGGGCGCGCAGGGCTTGATTAAGAGCGGAGCTGGTGCGGTGACATTGAGTGGAGTGAATGTTTTCACTGGTGGAACCAGGGTGGATAGCGGCTCCCTGGTGTTTAGCGGTGGGGATGATCGGCTTTCGCTCAACGGCGCAATCACGACCACTGGCGGGGTATTGGAGCTTGGGGGGAACAGTCAGAGCACATCGGGGACAATCACGTTTGCTGGCGGGGTGGTTCAAAACGGGACGTTGACCGCTACAGGGACGGCGTTTGTGGCTCAAAGTGGTACGGTGAGTGCGGTACTTGCGGGTACACAGGGTTTGGTGAAAGACGGCACTGACGCTGTGACACTCAGCGGCACAAACACCTATTCGGGTGGTACGACACTTCAGTCTGGACGCCTTAATCTCAATGTTTCGGGGACTGCTCTCGATTCATCGATTGGGACGGGCTTGCTCGTGATCAATGGAGGAACTTTGGCCAATACTTCCGGCTCAAGTGTGACACTTGCGACAAACAATCAGCAGATCTGGAGCGGTGACTTCACTTTTGCGGCTGGGAATGCGCTCAATCTTGGAAGCGGCACAGTGACTTTGGCCGCTAGTCTTGCGGTGACGGTGGAGACTGGCACGCTTTCCGTTGGCGGGATAATCGGCGGTAGCGGATTGGGATTGACCAAATCAGGGGATGGAAACCTCGTGTTATCCGCTTTGAGCACCTATGACGGCGGGACGAAGGTGACGGCTGGCATTCTCACTTTGGCGTCAGGTGCTGACACGCTCTCGAGTCTCGGTGAGATTACGGTTTTTGGCGGGATACTCGACCTCTCAGGGGCCACTCAGTCGACTTCTGGTACCATCACGTTTGCGGGCGGGTTGGTTCAAAATGGTACGTTGACTGCTACTGGAACAGCGATCGCGGCGCAGAGCGGCACGGTGAGCGCGATCCTGGCTGGCACGCAGAGCCTAGTGAAGGATGGGGCAGGGGCGCTGACTTTGAGTGGGGTGAACTTGTACACAGGCGGAACCACTTTGAATGGTGGTTCGCTGTTGCTCTCTGGCGGCGATGACCGTCTTTCGACAAGCGGTTCGATCACGACGACGGGTGGCGTTTTGGACCTTGGTGGCAATAGCCAGACAACGCTGGGAACGGTCACGTTTGCGGGTGGGGTGGTTCAAAACGGGACTCTTACGGCCAGCGGGACGGCGTATGTGGTGCAAAGCGGAACGGTGAGTGCGATCCTCGCTGGTACGCAGGGCTTAGTGAAGGACGGAACAGGGGCGCTAACTCTGAGCGGGGTGAACTCGTACGCGGGTGGGACGACGTTGAACGGTGGTTCGTTACTGCTCTCCGGTGGGAACGATCGTCTTTCGACGAGCGGCTCGATCACGACAACTGGCGGCGTCTTGGACCTTGGCGGCAATGGCCAAACAACGCTGGGAACGATCACTTTTGCGGGCGGCATCGTTCAAAACGGAACGCTCACGGCTACGGGGACGGCGTATGTGGCGCAAAGCGGCACGGTGAGCGCGATCCTCGGTGGCACGCAGAGCCTAGTGAAAGACGGAGCTGGGGCACTGACTTTGAGCGGGGTGAACTCGTACAGTGGTGGGACGACGTTAAACGACGGATCGTTGCTGCTATCCGGCGGGAATGACCGCCTTTCGGTAAGCGGCTCGATCACGACGAGTGGCGGTGTATTGGACCTTGGCGGCAATTCGCAAACGACGCTGGGAACGATCACTTTTACGGGCGGCGTGGTTCAAAACGGAACACTGACGGCTACGGGGACGGCGTATGTGGCGCAAAGCGGCACGGTGAGTGCGATTCTCGCTGGTACTCAGCGCCTGGTGAAAGACGGAGCCGGGGCGCTGACCCTGAGCGGGGTGAATTCCTACACAGGCGGAACCACATTGAATGACGGTTCGTTGTTGCTTTCAGGCGGAGACGACCGTCTTTCGACAAGCGGCTCGATCACGACGACGGGCGGCGTTTTGGATCTGGGCGGCAATTCGCAAACGACGCTGGGAACGATCACGTTTGCGGGTGGCGTGGTTCAAAACGGAACGCTCACCGCTGCTGGAACGGCGTTTGTGGCGCAGAGTGGTACTGTGAGCGCGATCCTCGCTGGCACGCAGAGCCTGGTGAAGAGCGGAGCGGGCGCGCTGACCTTGAGCGGGGTGAACTCGTACACCGGTGGGACGACGGTGAGCGACGGTTCGTTGCTGCTCTCCGGTGGGGATGATCGTCTTTCGACAAGCGGTTCCCTCACGACGAGTGGCGGCGTATTGGACCTTGGCGGCAGTGGGCAGACGACGCTAGGAACTATCACGTTCGCGGGCGGCGTGGTTCAAAACGGGACGCTCATCGCGACTGGCACGGCGTTTGTCGCGCAAAGCGGAACGGTGAGTGCGATCCTCGCGGGGACGCAGAGCTTGGTGAAAGACGGTGTCGGAGCGCTTACTTTGAGCGGGTTGAACTCGTACACAGGCGGAACGACTTTGATTAGCGGCTCATTGGTGCTCGCTGGCGGGGATGACCGTCTTTCGACTAGCGGTTCCATCACCACAACGGGTGGCGTATTAGACCTTGGCGGCAATTCGCAAACGACGTTGGGGACTATCACTTTCGCGGGCGGCATCGTTCAAAACGGAACGCTCACGGCGACTGGGACTGCGTATGTGGCGCAAAGCGGCACGGTGAGTGCGATTCTTGCTGGTACGCAGAGCCTGGTGAAGAATGGGGCAGGGGCGCTGACTTTGAGCGGGGTGAACTCGTACACCGGTGGGACGACGCTGAACGACGGTTCGTTGGTGCTGGCTGGTGGAGCTGACCGTCTTTCGACAAGCGGCTCAATCACCACGACGGGTGGCGTTTTGGACCTTGGCGGCAATGGTCAAACCACGCTGGGAACGGTCACCTTTGCGGGTGGCATCGTTCAAAGCGGCACGTTGACGGCTACAGGCACCGCGTTTGTTGCGCAAAGCGGCACGGTGAGCGCGATTCTCGCTGGGACGCAGGGCTTGGTGAAGGACGGAGTCGGGGCGCTGACTTTGAGCGGGGTGAACTCGTACACCGGCGGAACCGCTTTGAATGACGGTTCGTTGTTGCTTTTAGGCGGCGATGACCGTCTTTCGACGGGCGGTTCCATCACGACAACAGGCGGCGTATTAGACCTTGGCGGCAATTCGCAAACGACGCTGGGAACGGTCACATTTGCGGGCGGCGTGATTCAAAATGGAACGCTGACGGCCACAGGTACCGCGTTTGTTGCGCAAAGCGGAACGGTGAGCGCGATCCTGGCTGGCACGCAGAGCCTAGTGAAGGATGGGGCAGGGGCACTGACTTTGAGCGGAGTGAATTCGTACAATGGTGGGACGACGGTGAACGACGGATCGTTGTTGCTCTCCGGAGGAGTTGATCGCCTTTCGACGAGCGGCTCGATCACGACCTCAGGTGGGGTGTTGGACCTTGGAGGCAATGGTCAAACGACGCTGGGAACGGTCACGTTTGCGGGCGGCGTGGTTCAAAATGGAACGCTGACCGCGACTGGAACGGCGTTCGTCGCACAAAGCGGAACGGTGAGCGCGATTCTCGCCGGCACGCAGAGCCTAGTGAAAGACGGAGCTGGGGTGCTGAGTTTGAGCGGGTTGAACTCGTACACAGGCAGGACGACGGTGAACGACGGATCGTTGCTGCTCTCCGGTGGGAACGACCGTCTCTCGACGAGCGGCTCCATCACGACGACGGGTGGAGTTTTGGATCTTGGCGGCAATGCGCAAACGACGCTCGGAACGATCACTTTTGCGGGCGGCGTGGTTCAAAACGGAACGCTCACGGCTACAGGGACAGCGTATGCCGCGCAAAGTGGGACGGTGAGTGCGATTCTCGCGGGTACGCAGAGCTTGGTGAAGGGCGGAGTCGGGGCGCTGACCTTGAGCGGGGTGAACTCGTACACAGGCGGAACCACGGTGAGCGACGGGTCGTTGCTGCTCTCCGGTGGGGATGATCGACTTTCGACAAGTGGTTCTATTACGACGAGTGGCGGTGTATTGGACCTTAGCGGCAATTCGCAAACAACACTGGGAACGATCATCTTTGCGGGTGGCGTGGCTCAAAACGGAACGCTCATCGCGACTGGCACCGCGTATGTGGCGCAGAGTGGTACTGTGAGCGCAATCCTCGCGGGTACGCAGAGCTTGGTGAAGGGTGGACCTGGGGCGCTGACCTTGAGCGGGGTGAACTCGTATACAGGCGGAACCACGGTGAGCGACGGTTCGTTGCTGCTCTCCGGTGGGAACGACCGTCTTTCAACGAGCGGTTCCATCACGACAAGTGGCGGCGTTTTGGACCTAGGCGGCAATTCGCAAACAACACTGGGAACAATCACCTTTTCGGGCGGCATCGTTCAAAACGGAACGCTCATCGCGACTGGAACGGCGTATGTGGCGCAAAGTGGGACGGTGAGCGCAATCCTCGCGGGTACGCAGAGCTTGGTGAAGGGCGGAACTGGGGCGCTGACATTGAGCGGGGTGAACTCGTTCACAGGTGGAACCACGGTGAGCGACGGTTCGTTGCTGCTCGCTGGCGGAGATGACCGCCTTTCGACAAGCGCCTCCATCACTACAACGGGTGGCGTATTAGACCTTGGCGGCAATTCGCAAACGACGTTGGGGACTATCACTTTCGCGGGCGGCATCGTTCAAAACGGCACGTTGACTGCGACTGGAACGGCGTATGTCGCGCAATCCGGTACGCTGAGCGCAATCCTCGCTGGAACGCAGAGCTTGGTGAAGGACGGCGTCGGGGCGCTGACTTTGAGTGGCGTGAACTCGTACACCGGCGGAACCTCGGTGAACGACGGCTCATTGCTGCTGGCTGGTGGGAATAATCGTCTTTCGACCAGCGGCTCCCTCTCGTCAATAGGCGGCGTACTGGACCTTGGAGGCAATTCGCAAACGATGCTGGGGACGATCACTTTTGCCGGTGGCATCGTTCAAAACGGAACGTTGACGGCTACAGGCACCGCGTTTGTTGCGCAAAGTGGTACGGTAAGCGCGATCCTGGCTGGCACGCAGAGCCTAGTGAAGGACGGAACTGGGGCGCTGACTTTGAGCGGGGTGAACACTTTCACCGGTGGGCTGACCTTGCAGCAAGGGCTACTAAATCTTAACGCATCTGGCACCGCCCTAGGCTCACCCCTTGGACTTGGAACCCTCACTATAAACGGTGGGTCTTTGGGTAACTCTTCCGGTTCCAGCGTCACCCTAGCAACGAACAACGCCCAGATTTGGAACGGCGACTTCTCTTTTGCGGGTAGCAATGATCTTAATTTGGGAGTGGGATCGGTCACCTTAGGAAGTAGCGTCACGGTGACAGCGGAGAGCGGCTCGCTGACCATCGGTGGAGTGATTGCGGGAAGCGGGTTTGCGCTGACAAAGTCCGGGGCTAGCACCCTGGTTCTCACCGCAAATAACACTTACGATGGTGGCACTAACATCGGCCAAGGCTTGCTGGTACTGAGCGGTGGGAGTGACCGCCTCTCCACGGCCGCGCCTATCACGGCTATCGGTGGAACGCTGGATCTAGGGGGAAACAGCCAGGCCACCTCGGGCACGATTACGTTCACCGGCGGTACCATTCAAAACGGAACGCTGATTTCAACGGGGACAGCGTTTGTCGCGCAGTCTGGTGTGGCGAATGCAGTGCTCGCGGGAACGCAGGGCTTGGTGAAAAACGGTTCTGGCACGTTTAGTTTAATTGGTGCGAATACGTTTGTGGGGCCTGTGAACATCAGCCAAGGGACCGTCGCTTTGTTTGGAGGCGCCGCTCTCGCGGACACTGTGGCGCTTACTATCGGAACTAGCGGCACTCTGGCATTGAACGCAGATGAAACAATCGCGACGCTCTCCGGTTCTGGGTTGCTTTCGCTTGGAACTTACAAGCTGACGACGAATTCCTCGGAAAGTAGCGTTTTCAGTGGAGCGTTGAGCGGGTCGGGCGCGGTTGAGAAAGAGGGGGTGGGTTCTCTCACGTTTAGCGGCAACTCCACCGACTTCACCGGGGTTTTACGTGTTTTAGGCGGAACTGCGATGCTTGGAGCGGGCTCGCCTTTAGGAAACGGCACGGTGGAGATCTCCAATCTCGGGGCAATTTCCTTAATTTCTTCTGGATCTTTGGGTGCGATTTCCGGAGCAGGCAAAGTTCTGCTTTCAGGCGCCACACTCACCCTCAGTGGGTCGCAGAACACCACACTCAATGGGGTAATTTCCGGACTAGGCGCCGTGGTTAAGGCCGGTTCCGGCGACCTGACGCTCAATAATTCAAACACCTTTAGTGGTGGATTTACCCTCTCAAGCGGCGCGGTGCGTCTGGGAAACAATGCGGCCCTAGGTTCTGGAACTCTTTACCTTTTTGGGGGAACTCTCTCGGCGGCTGATGCGCTCAACGCCCGCACCATCTCAAATCCTGTCATTGCGGCCGGTAGCGCTGAATTGGGAGATCTCACTCAAAGTGCTGCTTTGACGCTCTCCGGCTCCGTCTCACTTTCTGGTAGCGTCGAGTGGAACGTGCAGAGTCCTGTGCTCATTTCAAACGGAGTGACGGCTTTGGGTGCTTTTGGATTAACCAAAGTGGGCGATTCCACGCTTACCCTTGGCGGATCGAGCGGGTACGGTGGCGGGACTACAATCGTGGCGGGATCGCTTGTTCTTTTGCCGGGTGCTGGTGGGTTATCAACCAGTGGTTCGATTACTTCCACGGGCGGCGTTTTCGATCTTGGTGGTAACCTGCAAACCACTTTGGGAGCGATCACTTTCGTCGGTGGGACGGTTCAAAACGGGACACTCATTGCGAGTGGAACCGCGTTTATTGGGCAAGGCGGGCGTGTGAGCGCGGTCCTCGGGGGAACGCAGGGCCTCGTGAAGTCCTCGTCGGCCACACTCACGCTTAGCGGCGCCAACTCGTATACCGGCGGAACCATTTTGAACGAGGGATCGCTTGTACTGAGTGGCGGGAGTGATCGTTTGAGTCCCTCAGGGGCAATTTCACTGCTGGGCGGAGTGCTCGACCTTGGTGGGAACAACCAAACGACTTCCGGTGCGATTACGATTTCCGGTGTGCAGATCCAAAACGGCACGCTGACCGCCACAGGGAGCGCCTTTAATGCGCAATCGGGAACTGTGTCCGCTATTTTAGCCGGAACCCAAGGATTAACCAAGACTAGCGGCGGGGTTCTGACCCTCTTGAGTGCCAATCAATACACTGGAGCGACGAGCGTTGCCGCCGGTTCATTGACGATTTCTGGGAGCGGTTCTTTGTCGCAGAGCACTGCGGTCTCCGTGGCCGCCGGCGCGACCCTTAACTATTTCCCAACGAATCCGAGGACACTCAACGTGGGTAGCCTCTCGTTAGCAAGCGGCGCCGTCCTCGGAATGAATTGGGGTGATGGGATTGCAGCGAGTGGAGTGGCGTCTGTGAGTGGTTCGCTTACGTTGGGACTCTCTGGGGCGTTTGTGAGTGGCCAAGCCTACACGCTGTTCACTGGCGGTGCGGGGAGCTCTCTCAACGGCGCCCATTACACGCTGACTGGGACGGCTGCTTATGATTACTCGCTGTCGTTGAGCGCGGGCGAAGTTCGGATCATTCCAACGACCCCAACCGATGTGCTCTCCGCTTACTGGGTCGGCGGCCGTTCTTCCTCCAGTCCGAAGGTATGGAATGCGGAAAACTGGGCGAGGGACGCCGCCGCTTCTACGCTCACGGCACGCACGCCGACGTCGTTGTCTACAGTCTTTCTTTCTGCAGAAACGGCTTTAGCGGCTAATCAGGTCGGGATGACATTGGGCGCCAATACGAACATCGTGGGTTTGGTGGCGTCCTCGGTTTCGACGATGAGCCTGCTGGATGACGGTTACATTTTGCAGGTCGGTACTGGCGGCATAGCCGTGAACGTGGGCGGCGGGAGTCTTTCGTTAGCGGGTGCGATTGATCTCGCTGGAAACCAGACTTGGAGCAATCGCGGAGCGGGGCAACTCATGGTGAGCGGCAGCGTCAATATCGGAAGCAACACGCTTCAGCTTTCCGGTAGTAGCCCGTTAGTGGTATCTGGAACAGTGACAGGTACCGGGGGTGTGCTTGCGAATAACACGAGCACGCTGACGCTCCGTGGAGCAAACAGCTACACGGGGGGGACCACTGTGAGTGCGGGTTCTGTCCTGCTCTTGGGCGGGGACAACCGGCTCTCCACAAGCGGCTCGATCACTGCGGCGGGCGGTGTGGTAGATCTCGGTGGTAATCGCCAGAGTACGACCGGAGCGATCACGATTTCCGGCGGTTTGATCCAAAATGGAACTTTGACAGCTCTCTCCAGCGCCTTTGACGTTCGCGGCGGGGGTGCCAGCGCCGTACTTGCCGGTTCTCAAGCGTTGGTGAAAGCCACGGCTGCCTCCATGACGCTCAGTGGAGCAAACACTTATTCAGGTGGAACCACTCTCCAAGAGGGTTTGTTGAATCTCAATAACGGAGGAAACGCCTCGAGTTCCGCCATAGGGACTGGAACCCTGACGATTCTTGGTGGCACTTTTGGGAACACGTCCGGTTCCAGCGTCACTTTGGCGACTCAAAACACGCAGGTTTGGAATGGTGACTTTGCTTTTGCTGGCACTAGCGATCTGAACTTGGGGACGGGCGCGGTGACTTTGGGTAATAATCGCACCGTGACCGTCAACACGGGCACCCTGACGGTCGGTGGGTTGGTTAGCGGCGGCACCTTTGGCATTACGAAGGCTGGCCCGGGGACGCTCGTTCTTGCCGGTGGCTATTCTTTCAGCGGTCCTACGCAAGTTACGGGTGGCCGCTTGGACATCGGAAGCGGCGTTACTATCGGGACTGGCACGATTTCTCTGAGCGATGATGCGCTCTTGGGGTTCCAATTGGGGGCGGATCTGACCATTCCCAACAAGATTATTGGAGGTCGTGTGTTGACCCTCAACCCGCTCTACAATGTGTTTTGGGATGGAGGCACCACCGCGCAGGTGGACTTGATTGTACCCGATGGAGTGAATCAGACGGTCAACCCCGGTACGCTCGGGTGGTATGTCACCGTCACCGTCGTTGAGGGCGGTTCCCTAGCACCCTCAACTTCCGGTTCGTCCTCGCTGACCAACAAAATTGTGCTCTCAGGGACGACTTCCTCGGGTTCCGAGATTTCCCTGAGAGAAGACCAGTCCCTGACGCTTACAGGGACTTTGTCCGGCACCGGCACTCTCGCCAAGAGTGGTGCGGGCGTCCTGACTCTGAGCGGAACCAACACGTTTACTGGGGGATCGGAGGTCCGTAGCGGCACTTTGGAAATTCTGAGTTCGCACGCGCTAGGCGACGGCAGTGTCGAGGTAGGCACGGGTGCCATTCTTGCGGTGAAGGCGGGTTCTCTTGGAAGTTCCGTATCCATCTCCAATGCGATTTCTGGAACAGGTGAACTTCTCAAGAGCGGTAGCGGTTTGGTGGTGGTGACAGGTTCCTCTAATACGTTCACGGGCGGGACCAATATCGGCGCGGGCACTCTCGAGATCCGCCAGAGTGGGGCGCTGGGCAGCGGATTGGTGAGCATCGGCACCTCGGCTTCTTTAAATGTCAATGTGGGAGCCAACGAAACGGTGGTTTTGAGCAACAACATTTCTGGGGATGGCTATTTGATCAAAGAGTCCAAGGGGAAACTCTCTGTGACATCCTCCGGAAACAAGTTTTTGGGCACGCGCCTCATGGACGGTGTTCTGGACGTATCCTCCGCCACCGCGCTCGGCAGCAAGTTGGCACTGAACGGTGGCACCTTGAGCTCTTCAGTGGACCTCAATTTCTCCATCCCTGTGACCGTGGGCGGAACCATGACCGTATCGCCCGGAACTGGGAGCGTGACCGAGATGAGCGGAGGGTTCTCTGGTAATGGCGTTTTGACGAAGACGGGGGCGGGAGTGTTGAAAATTAGCGGCACCCTTTCCGTCGACTCTGGAGTTTTAGAAGTGGTGAACGCGACCAGTGGCTCCGGCGGTCTCGAAAAAGCAGGTTCGGGGACGCTGCTTTGGTCTGGAAGCGGTACCGTGCAAGGCTCCGCTCAGGTGGCTGCGGGTACTTTGCAAATGTCAGGGGATCAGGTCCTGCGGGATGTAACCAAACTGGGCGAGGGAAAAATGGAGGTCTTGGGCAACTCGAAGTTCTTGGGAGTCACCACGCTTCAATCGGGTACTATTGTGGTGAACCGCCAGAGTGCACTGGCAGAGGTGCCGTTATTGGTGGTGGGAGGCAAGGACTCTGAGGGTTCGTTCCTCGATGTAACCGCGATTTCAAGCGGGCTTGTCGTCGGTGACAATATCAACCAGACCCTCAAGGGCCGTGGTACTATTCTTGGAAGCGTTTCTATTGAGGCTCAAGGTTATCTCGCTCCGGGTAATTCCATCGGCACACTGACCATGGGCTCTCTTTCCTTTGCCCCTGGTTCCATTTACGAAGCGGAGTACCTCGTTTCTGGGGGAACTGGAACAAGCGATTTGCTTCGGGCTCAAGCGGCGGCTGGTGGGACGGGGTTAGCAATTCTCACGGGCGGATATGTGCTTCCCAAAGCGGTCTCTCGCCTCACGGATTTTAGCGCGCACTCCTTCTCGATTATGAGCGCGGGCGGCTCTTTAGGGTTGGTCGGGCGCTTTGACGGGGTAGTTCAAACTGCTGCGATCGGCGCGTCGCTCGTCTATTTGGACGGGAGTGCGAGCGATTCGTCGCTGACTTCTGGCACGGTAAACGCGCTCAAAATGGTTCTGCAGCGGGTGCCCTACGCAGTGCTCGGTGGTGGAGGTGTGGCTAGTAGTGTTGGTGCAATCCTCGATGCAAACCTTGCCACGACGGACGCCAATTTGTCCGCCATGCTCGACGGACTGGACGCACTCCAAAGCGTCCCTCAAGTCCAAGCCGTTCTCGGGCGCGTCAACCCCCGTGCGTACTCGGAAGTTTACTCCCTCGCAGTGAGTCACCTGCAGGATGTGCAAAAAACGCTCTCAGACCGCCTCATCTCGCTGGGTGCCGCCTCAGTTCGTTCGTCCTCGTTTGGAGGACCGTCGTTAGCACAAGAGGGGGAAATGCAATGGAGCGCTTGGTCGAATGTTTACGGAAGTTCCGGGGTCCGCAAGGCAGAGTCGCCCTCCATCGGTGGTTCAACGTGGAACACTTTTGGGAATGTAACGGCTGTGGAACGCAATTTTGGTTCTCTGACTTTCGGCTTCTTTGGCGCGGTGGGAACGGCCTCCAATCAGATCAATTCGCCAGAATCGACGATTTCCTCCGAAAGTTGGCATACGGGTCTGTATTCAAGTCTGCCTTTGAGCGACCGGATCTTTTTCGATTCCTCGTTGCTCTACGGTCAAGCGGACAACATCGTCAAGCGGTCCCTTCCGTATCTTGCTTCGGCAGCGGGTGCCCGTGGGGAGGTTCACACAGAGGAATGGCTCCTTCAACTGGGCTTCGGGGCGCAACTGGCTCCTAAAGAGACAGACTGGAGTGCGGTATTGAGTGCGGGATTCTCGGGCGGGGCTGTCCGTATGGGCGAGGTGCGGGAAACGGGCGTTGGCGGATTGGGGGTAGAGGCGGCGGGGTTCCGCAACTGGATGGCGATGGGGCGCGTGGGATTTGAGGTGGCGAAGGATTGGCAGGTGCACGGCATTCCCCTGCGCACGGCAGCAAGCGTCTCATGGACGTACGACTTCGACGCGGATCCCCGATCCCTTGGGGTTCACCTACAGGGTGTTCCGGGCAATGAGTGGACGATCACCAGCGAGGAGCGTTCCGCAAATGCGTTCCATGCGGGCGTATCCTTGGAAGTGGGACTGAGTGAGCGGCGCACCCTGAAGGTCTACGCCGAGGAGGAGCTATTGCGAAGCAGCAGCGTGTTCCATGGTGGTGTGAATTTCCTGATCGGCTTCTAGAAGACGATGCTTGAAATTGGTTTGGGGCGGAATGGGTAGGGGAAAACCCTTAGGGATTTGAGGGGGTGAGTCCTGATTCGGGGCTCTTTCTTTTGTGGCACAGTGAGCGTGTGTCTTCCCTTATTATGAACGCGCACCCCGACTATCTCGCTCCACAAATTTCTAGAAAGAAAGTGCTTGTGGTTGATGACCATTCTGTGGTTCGGCGGGGCTTGGTCACGCTAATCAATGAGCAGGACGACTTGGATGTGGTCGGAGATGCTGGCAACGACGCGGATGCCCTCTTTTTGTTTCGGCAAAACGTACCGGATTTATTGCTGGTGGATTGGTCGCTCAAACAGCGTGATTCGGTGGGTTTGATTGTGTCGCTACTGCGTGAGAAGCCGGAATTAAAGGTACTCGTGCTTTCGATCCACGATGAAATGACGCATGCTGATTTGGCGTTGGAGGCGGGCGCGCGCGGTTACATTATGAAGAGGGAGGCGGCCGAGAAGATTGTCGATGGAATCCGGGTAGTTCTGAGAGGGGATTTTTTTCTGAGTGAGCGGGCCTTGAGCGGGCTAAGGGAAACCGCGCTTAAGAGGGTCTCTGGGGGGAGTGTGGTTGGCGCAGGTGCCATTGTTAGTGAGGGTCCACACAAAGAGCCGTTTGCTGGGTGGGCGGTATCGGTGGTTGTGCCGGTGTTTAATTCGAGAGAAACCTTACCCCGCTTATGCGAGCAGCTCGTGTGTGAATTGGGCGACTTGGAGCAATTGCAGATCATTCTCGTGGATGATGGGAGCACAGATGGCTCCTCGCAGGTGTGCGCCGAGATGCACGCGCGCTATCCCTCCCATGTCGAGTTTCTGCTGCTAGCGCGCAATTTTGGGGAGCACAATGCCGTGCTTGCCGGTGTAAAACACGCTACAGGGGATTACTGCGTGGTGATGGATGACGATCTCCAGAATCCGCCGCAGGAAGTAAAAATGCTTCTGCGTCAGGCGGCTCTCGGATTTGATTTAGTTTATTCCCGCTACAGCAAGCGGCACCACCCTCTTTACCGGCGATTGGGGAGCATGCTGCAAAATTGGACGGCTTGCCTGGTCTTGGGAAAACCGAGGGAGTTGTATCTTTCGAGCTTTAAGGCTTTTTCGGCCAAGGTGATCCGCGAGGTGCGCAGTTACAACGGGCCGGAGCCTTATCTAGATGCCATATTGCTACGAGCAACGGCGAACATTGCCACGGTGGAGTGTCGTCATCAGGCGCGGGGCGGCGGGCGCTCGGGTTACACGTGGCGGAAATTAATAGGCCTTTGGTTGCGTCTCTTTCTCGGGTTTTCGGTGTGGCCCGTACGTTTTGTGGCGCTGCTAGGGGTCGGCGTTTGTGGTTGCGGAGCTTTTTTAGAAAGCGCCAACCCCGCCGCTTCATTGGTTTGGTTGGAACGTGCGTGCGTTGTTTTTCTGTTGGCGCTGATTGGAGAATATGTTGGGCGAATGCATCTCGTTCTCAACGCTGCCCCGCAATTTGTCGTCAAACGCCGTGGGCTGCGTGCAGCCGTTAACCTAGGCGGGGTGCGCCGGGAAATGGAAGTCGACGGGCGTTATGAGACGATTTGAACCAGCTATTTTCGCTGGGTTAGTCTTCGTTTTGGCTTGGGTGATTTTCGTCCCGACCCTCGGCTACCCCATGGTCTTTGATGACGAGATTTATCTCGTGGAAAATCCCATATTCAAAAACGCGTCCAATTTTTTAGCGATTTTTCGGGATTTTAAGAGCGTCGCCAATTTGGCCGCTCAAAGTGGTCTGGACGGGGATCTATCGACCAACTTTCTCATGCGTCCTCTCACGTATGGGACCTTTCATCTCAACTACAGACTGGGAGGTTTGGCCCCCTCAGGCTATCGCGCCGTAAATATCCTGATTCACTGTGCCAACGCTTTTTTAGTGTGGTGGTTGGCCTCCCTCTTTTTGCGAGGCTGCCGCTTTGCGCTTTTGCCCCATAATGCGCCTTTGCGTCTCATGCCAGCCTTTGCGGGTTTGCTGTTTTTCGTTCACCCCCTCCAATTGGAGTCCGTCGTGTACGTTATCCAGCGGGCCACTTCGCTGTGTACCTTTTTTTACCTCGGAAGCCTGGTTTGTCACTTCGAGGCGAACGCAAGAGGCAGTGCCGGTTGGCGCCTGGTGTCCGTTGTCTGTGTCGTAGCGTCCATGCTTTCGAAGGAAAGCGGTGTGACTGCGCCTGTTTTGGCGGTGATTTTGGATGTGATGATGTTTGGCGTGCGTCCCTTGCGTGCGTTTTGGCGGGCGCGCTGGCTGTTACTTCTGCTTCCAATGCTTCCGTTGCTATTGATGGCGATTGGCCGCGCACGTTCAGGCGGTATGGACGGAATGGCGGTCCTTAATATCGCCCATAGTGAAGCGGATACTGCTTATGCACTGCATTATACGATGACCCAGCCTTTGGTGTGGTTGCGTTATCTTGCGCTATTCTTATGGCCTGCTGGACTGAATATTGACCCGTTTATTGCCCCAGTCTTAAGCCCGCGAGAACCTAGGTTTTGGGGTTCCGTGCTGGTGGTCCTGGGTGTATTTTGCACTGCCATTTTGCTTTGGATTCGGGCGCACACCCGGTTTCTGGGGCAAATTGCCGTGCTAGGACTTGTCTGGTTCGCATTCACCATAGCACCGGATTCTTCTGTGGTGCCGCTTCCGGATCTAATGGCCGAGCACCGGACTTATCTGCCCTCGGTGGGTGTGTTCTTGGTGGCGGCGGGATTGCTCTGCGCTTGGCCTGTGGGTGCGAAATGGACAGTGGTTTTCGGAGCGACAGCGCTTTTGAGTTCCACCGCAGCGACGCTCGAGCGCTCCGGTGTGTGGTCGTCCCCAGAGCGTATGTGGAGGGATGTTTGCGATAAAAGTCCGCAGAAGCCTCGGCCGTGGATCAATCTGTGTGCGGCGTATTTTGAAGCTGGAAAACTAGAGCTAGCGGAGCAGGCTTGTTTAAATTCTATCAAGGCTCAGCCCACGGTGCCCGCTTTCTCGAACCTCGCGGTTCTGTACCGCGCTCGTAACCTCCCTGAGAAAGCGCTTCAGAGCGCGAAAGAGGGGTTGCAACTGCGCCCCTCGGGATACGACCACCTCTTGTTGATTCAACTCGGGGAGGTGTGCTGTGAATTGAGACGCTGGCATGAGGCGATATCCGCCTTTACTGAGGTTCTCGAAATGTACCCCTCTCTCTTCCAACCAAGACGTATGCTTGGATTCTGTTATCTCGAGATAGGGAATGTCGACGCCGCTGTGGCAACCTTCCAAGTCGGTCTGCAGCATCATCCTGGCAACCCTGAATTACTCGCTTCTATCGCGCGCGCTCAAAGTAGTCCCCCTCCGATGCGCCTGCGCCTAGGCCGCTAAAGTCATGCATAAACCCAGCTCCTCCCTCGGCGAAGCGTCTCTTGCATCAGACCAACTCCTGCAGCCCTTTTTTTCGGGTAAAAAAGTTCTCGTCACAGGTTCAAAGGGATTTATCGGCCGTGCCCTGTGTCTCAGGCTGAGGCGTTTGGGCGCTTTCGTTGTGGGGGTGGATCTTGTCGCAATGCCAAGTTGCGCTGGTGAAATGGAGGGTGAGTTCCAGGCGGACTGCTCAAACCAGGAGTTTCTGGCAAGGGTTCTGCCCGGGGTGGAGGTGGTTTTTAACCTGGCCGGCCGCTGCGGGCATTTGGAGTCTATGCAGGATCCACTTGGTGATTTGGCTGCGAACCTCACCGCTCCTCTTGCCGTGCTGGTTGCCTGCAGGCGTTGGGCGCCCTCCGCTCATTTGCTCTACGCTGGAACGCGGCAGATTTACGGACGTGTGCAGCGTCTGCCTGTGGCCGAAGATCACCCCCTTGCGCCGCTGGACGCTAACGGTATACACAAAATGGCTGCGGAGCAACACTGTCTGCTTTTCGCAAGGCACTTCGGTCTGTGTACCACGGTGTTGCGTCTCACCAATACGTACGGTCCTGAAATGCGCCGAGGTGGTTTTGGACAGACCTTTTTGGGAGAATGGTTTCGTCGTGCGCTTTGCGGTGAGGAGATTGTGGTGTACGGGGAAGGCACTCAGGTGAGGGATTTGAATTATGTGGACGATGTGGTGGAGGCTTTTTTGCGCGTGGCGCAGGCAGGAAGAAAGACCGCCGGAGAGGTGTTTAATCTTGGAGGGAGGGAGGTGTCAGCGTTGTGGGAATTGGCGTGGAAAATCGCGAAATTTTCGGGCTCGAAGGTGGGGGTGCGTAGGGAGCCATTTCCAGCAAGCCTGAGTCAGATTGACATCGGTGATTATCAGGGAGACTTCGGCAAGATTCGTGGTGCGGTGGGGTGGGAGCCGGTAGTCGGTGTCGAGGCGGGGTTGAGGAAGACTTGGGAGGCGATGGTTGCGGAGGTCGAGGCGGGAAGGGGGAGGGTGTATGGACGTTGAGATCCCTCTCACGAAGCTTTGGCTGCAAGTTCCTGAAGAGCAGGAGTTGGTGGCGTTGGCTCTTCAACGGGTGCTGGCATCGGGTTCGTATATTTTAGGGCGTGAAGTGGCGGCCTTTGAGGAGGAGTTTTCGGCTTATTTAGGGGGAGTGTGTGGCGTCGGTGTGGCGTCCGGCACTGATGCCATTATGCTGGGGCTGTTGGCTGGAGGTGTGGGGGTTGGGGATGAAGTTCTAGTGCCTGCCTTCGGTTCAGGTGCGACGGTGACTGGGGTGCTTGCGGCGGGGGCTACGCCGGTGTTGGCTGAGGTGGGCTGGGAGTTTGGATTAGATTTGGAGCGCCTTAGCGAAGCCCTAACGCCCCGAACACGGGCTATTGTGGTGGTTCATCTTTTTGGGCGCATGGACGAGATGACTCCAATTCTTGCCTTTGCGAGAGCGCATCAACTTTGGGTTGTGGAGGATTGTGCCCAGGCCCATGGTGCGGGCTATTGGAGTGAGCCTCTCCAACGATGGTGCAAGGCGGGCACTATGGGCGACGTGGGCGCTTTTAGCTTTTATCCCACCAAAAATCTCGGCGGTATGGGAGACGGCGGCTTTTGCTGTACGGCTTGCCCCGTAGTTCTGGAACGCCTCCGGGAATTGCGTCAATACGGATGGCGTGTCCGAGATGACTCTGGCTCTGCGGGGCGCAATAGCCGTCTCGATGAGGTGCAAGCAGCCGTGTTGAGGGTTGCGTTGCCAAAATTGGACGCTTGGAATGCACGGCGGACCGTCATTGCGGCTTATTATCAAGAGGGACTCAGGGAGTTTTGCTCGCCAGATATGATTCTTCCGCTGCCGGATGATTCGCGTCGGAAGTCTGTATGGCACCTCTTTGTGGTGCGTGCACGCTTGAGGCAGAGATTGACTGGCGGGTTGACTGGGCGCGGCATAGGATTTGGAATTCATTACCCCAAGGCGCTTTCCCAGCAGACGGCCTACCAGCCGTTTGGCGCGGGAAGAGTGTTTCCCGTGGCGCAGCAGTTGGCAGCGGAAGTGTTAAGCTTGCCTCTGTCGCCTTTTCTAGGTGAGTCCTGCCGCAGGAAAGTTCTGGCGGTAGTAGCTGAGTTTTGTCGCAAAATATGAATCAACGCGTTGTCTTCGGATTTTCCCTCACGGTGCTTATTTTGGTGGTCATTGGTTGGGTTTCCTACCAAAGCATTCTTGAGTTTCGTTCCACGGCACAAGTGGTGTCGCGCTCTAATCACATGGCAGATTTGCGCGAGAACTTACTGACGGACGTCGTGAGCGCCGAAAGCGAGACGCGCGGGTATGTGATCACTCGGCGCTCCGAATATCTTAACTTGTACAAGGAGGCGCTGGGTGAGGTTCAAAATGGCATGAATAAATTGCGCGCCAGAAGGGATCTGAGCATTTCACCCCAGTTGGTGGATCGGCTTCTTGAGCTTATCGAACTGCGCATGGAGCGTTTGCGCCTGACAATTGAGGAAAGGGATAAAACGAATCTGGAAGCTCTTGATGGTGTCCTCGGGCCGGGAAAAAAGCTGATGGATGAAATTCGTACAATTTCTGGAACTCTGGAGACTGAGGAGCGGAACAGACTGGAGCATTTGGATCTGCGGCTTAAAATAATTTCTGCGCGGAGCACGTGGATCATTGGCGCGGGGAGCGTGTGTGCTGTATTGTTTCATTTAATGAGCACCCTGGCTCTCAGTCGTGCCATTTCCAATAGGGAACGTTTGGAGCGTTCGCTGCTGGAGATTAGCGAGCGCGAACAGCGGCGAATCGGACAAGATTTGCACGACGGGCTGTGTCAGCAGCTTACAGGAATTTCGCTCATGATTAGCAGCTTTCAGCGCAATCTGTCGCCTGATGCGGAGGCGGAGCAAAGGCAGATTGTGCGCCTCATAAACGGGTGTATTGAAGAAGCCCGTTTAGTCACTCGTGGGCTGCACCCAGTACCCAACGAACCGGCTGGTCTAGTGGTGGGACTCAGGGAGTTGGTGGATAAAGTCCATTCTGAAACGGCGATTAGTTGTGAACTCTTAATTACTGGCGAAGTCTATATTGTGGATCTTGCTATTTCCTCGAATCTTTATCGGATCGCGCAGGAGGCGGTTCGTAACGCGATAAAGCATTCCGGTGCAAAGACTATCCGAGTGCATTTGCTTATGTCTGTTGGTAATATTAATCTGACGATAGAAGACGATGGTAGTGGTTTTCTTCTGGATAGCTCTCGCAGGGGGTTGGGATTGGAGATTATGCGGTATCGTGCGACATCCATCGGTGGACGTTTGTCTGTGAAATGTAACCAGCCAACAGGAACGCTGGTGGACATTCGTGTCGCGAATCCCGTTACCCAATAAGCTACAGGGCGTATGTCTTAGATTTATGAATGCGCTTCGTTATCGGATCTTACTTGTGGATGACCATCCGATTGTGCGTCAGGGGATAAGGCTTCTTCTCGCGGGGGAGCAGAGGTTTGAGGTGTGCGCCGAGGCCTCCAGTTGGCCAGAGGCTTTGGATGCCGTTGCCGCTTGCACTCCGGACGCTGTGGTTCTGGATATTTCCCTGAGAGAGCGGATGGGCTTGCTCCTTATTCAGGATATGGTGGCCATCGTGCCGCACTTGAGAGTGCTGATTCTCTCCATGCATGATGAATTGGTTTATGCTGAACGCGCTATTGTCGCTGGCGCTCACGGGTACGTCATGAAAACCGATGCTGCCCAAAATGTCTTGGAGGCGCTGGATCGAGTTCTCGCAGGGGGCATTTATCTGGGAACACGCGTGGCTGGTCTGCTGCTTGAACGAGCCCTCCATCCTTCTAAGGGAGCGACGCGTTCTGGCATCGAATCTCTGACAAACCGCGAATTGGAGGTGCTTTCGCTCATCGGCACGGGGCTGAGTTCCGACTCCATAGCTACCCGCCTTTCGTTGAGTGTGAAGACCATTGAAGCACACCGCGGCAATATCCGCAGCAAGCTCGGCTTGGAAACAGGAGAAAGCCTCTTGGAGCTTGCTCTGCGCTACACCCGCGACTTGCGCGGTTAACCCTGAGTGCGGGTCGCTCCCAACTCCCTCTGCCCCCCACTCAAGGGGAGAGGCTGACCTAGAGCCAAATTTCAACTGCGCACGCGTCGGCTTTTAGCCTTCAGTCTCTCCGCCAGACTCAACTGCGGGAGCTACTTCCGCTTCGGTCGTGGTCCGTGTTTTGATCTTGTACACCCGCTGGATCCCGACGTCTGCGCGGATACGCTCTGGCAAGTCGTGGAAACAATCCGGGTTGCTATGGACTATCGGTCCCCAGTGGCCCCGCATCGCCGCTTCCACCGCCGGGGTATTGAGCAGGCTTTCTGGGACTTCCAAGTACTGCAACGGATCGCTTTGAATGCGTCGGGCCCAGTAGTTGGAGCGGACCTTGCGGATGCCGGCATCCTTGAGCTCTTTGGCGCTCATTTCCGCATCTGGGAGATGGGGTTGAACTCGAACGCGGCTTTGAACTTTGGCCTGCTTTTCTTCTCGTTCGACTTTGCGCGACTTCGCGTCTTGCTTCTCTTTCCAGTCCTGAAGTGATTCAGCGGCACGGAGTTCAGTGGGAATTTGCTCCCACTCAACGCGGCCCTCTTTGACGGAATTTAGCCATTCAGGGACGGCAAGCTCCAGCAACTCCTCGTCCTGATGGAACGCCTCGGGAGCGACTTGGAAATAGGCCCAATTTTGGCGCACCAATTCGCTGATGCCTTCATAGGCAGCCGCGCGAATCATTGGGTGATTTTGCGCAGACGGCTGCAGTTTAGTGAATTGCCAAGGAGCGTTGCGCAGTTCGATGAGCATGGTACCCGCCTTTTGACGGTTCCAATGGTTGCTGTTGCGCCAAAGTTGGAGAGTGACTTTGGTGATGGTCGGAACCGCTGCGATTTCCGCAAAGGAAACTTCCATCTGTGGCAGAAGCGGTTGGGCGGCTAGCCAAGCCTCGACCACATGTTTCTGAGCGCGAACCTCCGCAGGAATGGACGGCCATTCCACATCGAATTCCGCGATTCGCTCTAGCCAAAGCGCCGCGCATTGTTCTTGTAATTTGGGAATCGTGCGGACTTCAGCGGGCAACTGGTCCCAACCCTTAATTCCCTGATGCGCAAACCACACGGACCAACCATCAGCAAGGGCAGTGGCCATTTCAGGCAAATGATGTAGCTCGGCGGGAACCGCACGCAGCGCGCGCTCTTCGCCGGTTTGCACCGCCTTGCAATAGAAGTTTACCCGAGCGGTGATCACCCGAGGATCGTTGCGCAGCTGTGGTGGAATCTTGTACGCCTCAAGGGCTTCTGAATTAATCAGTTCAATCCAAGGGCGCGACCATGCTTCCAGCGCGTCCGCATTATCGCGTAAACGTTCCGGAATGCGGTCAAAGGAGAAAATCGCGCTGGCCAAGTGTTTAATCCAAGGTTTGGACCAAGATAAAAGCGCGTCTTCACCCTGTTGGAACCGCTGAGGCAGGTGTTCAAACGGAATGGGACTTTCCTCGTAACGCTTCAGGTCGTTGCGCCTTTGGATGGCAAGAATGGCGGGTTCGCTTTTGAAATCGGGGGGGATTTCGCGGTGATAGAAGCTGGGATCCGCCTCCAGTTTTGCACAATAAAGAACAATAAGTTCAGCGTGGAAGGCCAGCAACTCGGCGAGAAGCGCCTTTTGTGTGTCGTTCAATTCCTCTTGAGAAAGGCGCTGTAAACGCTTCCAAACGGCTCCTGGAACGCGAGTCAAATGGCCGGTGGCATGGGCAACTTGAATGAAGTGTACTTGGTTCTCCGCTGAGAAGTGGGAAGGCAAGAGCGTTTCCGTCGTCGCGGTGATCGAGAAAAAGGATTCTCCAAACTGGTCAAAATGGCCTCCCGCTGCCGCTGAACCTAGAAGATTCATGTGGCGATTGCCAAAATGGCCCTCAGGTAGGGCCGGCACTTGGGTAGAGAGGCTTTCCAGTAGCGCTGCGTGGTCTTGCCCAGGGGTGGTCGCCTCTGCGGCCTCTGAACCTTTAAGGTCGCTCTTAGAAAGCCGTGAGACGAAGGAATCGCGTAAATGGTTGTGCAGAGCCAGAAAGTGGGCCAGTGGCTCCCCGTTTTTTTGTCCCCACGCGGACAGAAGCTTGGCTCGGGAAATAGTCTTGGTCTTGAGGCGTTTGATCGCCCAATCGCCAGCTTCTGCTCCATGGGAGAGGCAGAGCTCCAAAAACGTTTTGCCTCCGACGTCGTGCTGGAGATCCAACGCCTTCAGGTAAGTTGCACCAATCGAAGCAAACTCTCCTGCGTGCACAGCGGCTGCCCAAGGCGTCGTTCCGCTGGCGTCTTGTTGGCAAAGCGCGTGGCCCAAGTTTTCAGCGGAGACTCCCTGCGCTGCCAACTTTTCGAGCGTGACGCAAAGGCGGCGCTCGGAGGCTGCGGCCAGAAGTTCGCTCAGCACATTGGGATCTGAAGGATGCTCAGAAGTTCGCGCTTCGGTCGGGGCGTTTTGTTCCGCGTGGGCGTGTTCCGCGTGGGCGTGTTCCGCGTGAGCGTGTTCCGAGTGAGCGTGTTCCGCGTGGGCGTGTTCCGCGTGGGCGTGTTCCGCGTGGGCGTGTTCCGCGTGAGCGTGTTCCGGGTGAGCGTGTTCCACGGGAGGGGTCGGAGCCTCTGCGTGAGGCTGCACATCGGGGTGTGATTGGGGCTCGGCGGGCTCGGCTTGTGGGGTGTTCATCGGAAGGTGGGTGCGTTTGGGAAATGGGGCGGTGAAGTGATGGTTGGCTCCGGGCAGATCCCTTCTAAATGGCCACCAAAGTTTGTTCCGCGATGTAAAACGTTTGTCAGAATGTCACGCTAACTGAATCTTACGCACTAGCAAAGTTCCCTGATGTTTTTTGGGTACATTTATGAATTGGCGATTCTTTTCGGGCGGGAGAGGGCGCCGAGTGTGGCGGGCGAAATGCCAAGGAAGTTCCAGAGAACAAGTAAACCGGTGTCTGCAATTTAGAAAAGGAGATGCCAGCAGCGTTTCTCTCCACAATAATCAACCTGAGGAAAGGAGCCGCCCGACGTTAGATCCGTCGGTTCTCCTTGGCCAACCGTAGATTCCTGCCGGTCGGCCTGCATTCGAGTCGCACTTTCCGCCCTTGAGCGGGAATTTTTAACTGCCGTGAGGCAACGAAAGACTAGGGGAGCCGCCCCCTAAAAGGCCGCTTTTGAGGCGCTGCAACTCCGCTTCCACGGAGGCATCACCCACGGCGTATTTGTCCAAAAGGGCTTGGCCCGCTGGTGCTGCGGAGGCAGCAAGATCTTCGTAGGCTTCCGCTACAGTTTCTTGTTTGTTGACGGATTTTTCCAAGTTATCCAAGGCGGCAAGCCCGCCTTTGTTGGAGTGAAACTCGGAGGACGCCTTGGCTAAGTCGGTGCGAATTTGCGCTGCTTGGGAGCGTGCCTGAAGCTGGGTAATATTGCTGCGCGCCTTGGCGACCTTCATGCGTGCGGTGTTGAGTTGCTCCCGCAACTTCAAAACGAGTTCCTTGTTTGCAGAAAGTTGAGCGCCAAGTGCCTGAGCTTGTTGCTCTGCTTTTTGTTTAAGGGTGATAGCGTCCCTGGCATCGGTCTCGTTTCCGGCTTGCAACGCTTGGGCTGCGACCGCCTGATACTTGCTTACCTCCGAAGCGCTTTCGGCGGTTTGGCGTTCCAGCATCTTGGTCTCGGCGATAAGCGTGGCGATTTTGGAGGTGAAGCCTTCGATCTGCTTTTCGCTGTCGGTGATCGCTAGTTTGCCGTCGCGTACGGGATCGGAAAGGGCTTCGGCCGCCTCCTGATTTTTTGCGCGGAACCAATTGTGGATAGCCTGAAAAAGGTTGTCAGCCATAGGATTAAGAAAGGTAAAAAAGCGCGGATTCTGGGGGTTCTAGGAAAGATTAGCGGTTGGCGGTGATGAGGTCTTTACCAAGGACTATCGCCTCCAGGAGCCTGTTCAGAGAGAAGGTGATTTCATCATCATTAAGATCCTCTGTGAGAAGTGTGTCCGTAAGTACCACTGGACATTGTGAAGCCTCTGCATCGTTCTCCGAGGCTCCGATAATGGCGAAGGCGTAAGGGCTGATTTGCATGTTGGCGTCAAGGGCAGCCAAACAGAAATGAGCGAGCTGGTTTTCTGTAAAGTCGCCGAGAACAGCAATCTGACAGGTGATGCGCAGCTCGTTTTCTAAGAAGGTGAAAGCGGCGGTGAGTGGCCATTCAGCGTCGCCCACTGCGATGCAAACCGAGTTGGCGCTCAGGTGGGCAGCGTGGCCGCGCGCTTCTAAAAAGGACTGGAGGCGAATGGGAGTGTTGATGAGCATAGGGGCGAGAGACGGGGGGCAGTTTGAGTGGACTCGAAGAAAAAGTCTAGATGCCTAGAACGTCAACTTCTGAGAGTTGTATGGGGCAACCGAGAAAGAAGCGCAAAAAGCTACGGCGACTGCGTTCTTCTCCCACGTCCAGAATGAGGAATTCTGGATTCTCTGCCGGTTGATCGCAGCGGTATTCCACGAGGGTGGCGAGCATTTGCGCTGGTAGACCCGCGCGGGCGGGGGACTCGGAGTAATGGCACTGGAGTTCGCCCTGCGGCTTTAACGCGTAAAGCAATTCGAGCGGTGGGGCTCCTGCAGCTCCGGGCACGGTTTGCACCAGAGATGTCGTGTAACGCAACTCGGAGGGCTCGAAGGAATTGAGATCGGCGGGGGTTTGGAACAGCCAATGCATCCCGCGATCAAGCAGGTCTGCTCGTTCTCCGCCGGATAAGCCGGGTGGCTCAAAATAAAGAGTGAGATCCACAAGGTCATCGACGATTTTCACCAGAAGAAAGGCGGCCTGTTCCGTGTCGTCCAACGTGAAAATGACATACGTGGAGAGGCCGTCCAGTTGTTCGCAACGTGCCACAGAGCGCACCGTGTAGTCCAGTCCGCGCACCCCGAGTCCGCGTCGCATCGAATCCTGTATTCCCTGAGCGTCGCTGATGGTGACGATGCTTTTGGGTTTAACAGCCTGCCAGTCTGATGGGTTGGTTTTGTCCATGTGGCGAGTTGGGAATGGAAGATTTTTGAGGACTTAAAAAAGGGGATTTTAAAAAATCATTCGCAGCGCTACGCGGACAATGACGAACAAAAATAAGCAGGTGATCAGTCCGGTCACCAATCCCATTCCAGAGTTATGGTAGTACGGCGGCGCGTCGAAGGGTTGCCCGTAAGACGAGTAACTCGGACCGTATGAGCCGTAGCCGCCGCCGTAATTATAGTTGTGATGTTGCATCAGGGCGCCAAGCATCACCGCGTCGCGTACCACTTCGTAAGTCCGCCAACCCGAGCTGTCCCAGTAACCGTACCCGCGGTGGCCGACGTCGTAATGGACTGGATAGGAGCGATTGTCGACGAGGACGGTTTGGGGGATGTGCGCCGGGCGGGAGGTAGGTTCGCTGGCGTAAGAGGAGGAATATTTTTTCGCGTGGGTGGACTCAAAATTGCGTACGGCATCGGCGCGGCTCGAGAAAGTTCGGGAGCTTTCTCCAGATTTGCGTGCGATGGCGGCGTCTGTGGCGCGGGAACTTCCGGCTGAATCGCTACTAAAACGAGAGGAACTTCCCCAACCGGATTGAGGGGAGTTGGACGGAGGCGCACCACCCGAACGAGAAGCGGTGTCAGTGCTTTTTCCTGCACCCCAGCCTCCGGAGGATGGCGAGCTTGCCGGTGCTCTGGAAGGTGCGGGTGCGGGGGCCGAGCGACTGCTGCCGCCACTCCAAGAACTTCCGCTGCTGGATGAACTCCGGCCGCCACCGCCGCCACCGCTAAAAGAGCTGCGCCCGCCGCCGCTACTCGATCTGCCGCCACCGCCACTTCCACCGCGGGCTAGAACAGCACACGGAGTGGCGACCAGAAGCGTGGCAACGCTCGCAAACCGAATAATCTGCTTTGTAGAAAACATGGGGTAAATGCCTCCGCTTAAGGAGTAATAACCCGTGCCAGAAGAAGTGCAACCGCGACAAAGCAAACCGCTGAGAGAATTCCCGCTGCAGGATTGCGATCCGTCTCGATTTCTTTGGCGATTGCCGCGTGTGGCAAAAACACGCGGGCCGCGATGAGCGCCGTCATAAAGAGCAGCAACAGACCGATCGCTGCGACCCCCAAAGTTAACGCGATTTCGAGCGCAAGGTTGTTAGCGGCCCCAGTGAGGGCGGCGTCCACAAGGATGCCGACGGCTACTAAAAAACCGGCCAAACTAAAGCCGGCCGCAACGTTGTTTTGTTCGAGCGTTTTCTGCACATCGTACCCCGCTACTCGGGTGAATAACCACCCCCCGGAGAGCAAGATAACCTGTCCCAGTGTCCAGAACACCAGCAGATCGCGCAGGGCAAACCAGGGTGAGGCGCTTTCACCGGAGAGCGCTCCGTGGAGCACGAGGCCGGCGGCGATACAGCCACCAGCGACTACGGCACCGGCGCCAGCATTGCGGTCCTCGATCATTTCACGACTCACGCCAAAGCGGTGTATGACTCCGTGAGCCACCATCCAAACGCTCGCCCTCATGAGCAGCGCCACCAGCACTCCCTGCACTGCGAGAAGTTCCACCGCGCTCAGGAGCGAAGTTAAATCCAGCGCCGGGTTTCTGGGAAAGGCGGCGGTGAGGGCGATCGCGGCGCCGAGCAAGTAACCCGCAATGGCTGCACCGAACGCGGGATTGTCATTCTCAGTGAGTTCGTTGGCGAAGTCGAAGGGCTCTGTCCACTGGTAGAGGGCTTTAGCAAACCAGAGTGCGGCGAAGGCAACGAGAAACAGGGGAAGGCTCCAACCCAATCGGTCGAGAAGCGGAAGGAGATCGTGGGAGAGGTTCATCGTAAGCGAAAAGCTTAGGGCAAGGTCGCATCTTTCACAAACGCTGGCAAGATTCAGAAAGGCAATGGAGATGGTGGTGTCTTAACCTTCAAGATCACGGAATCTTGTGCCGCTCAGCAAGGTTAGATGATCTAGTCTGATTTGGTTCAATGTGAATGGTTTGTAAGTAAAACGGGCTTTATTGCATGGAGAAGTGGGGCCGCAGGGGACAGACACGAATGGCACTTAGTTAAGGGCGTCTTTCGTGGGATTTTTACGCCAACCCCGGCGGAGTCTGTTACAATTCAGGTGATTGATTCTGACGAGATTCCGTTGTTCTGACTTCACCCCTCGGCGGAGTCTGTTACAATTCCGCTAGGGCTGGAACCTATGGTTACCAAGTTCTGACTTCACCCCCCGGCGGAGTCTGTTACAATCGCCTTGAGGCGCGCCGTTATTTAACCGACGTTCTGACTTCACCCCCCGGCGGAGTCTGTTACAATGGGTATATGTTGCAAACACACACTATATGTTCTGACTTCACCCCCCGGCGGAGTCTGTTACAATTAAGAGTAGCTTCTACCCATTCAGCTTCTGTTCTGACTTCACCCCCCGGCGGAGTCTGTTACAATGGCCGATGACACGACACCAGCGGACCACATGTTCTGACTTCACCCCCCGGCGGAGTCTGTTACAATTCCACCGCTCACCATGACGTGGAATGACGGTGTTCTGACTTCACCCCCCGGCGGAGTCTGTTACAATCTGCAAAGCCGGATTGATGAACAAATCGTTGTTCTGACTTCACCCCCCGGCGGAGTCTGTTACAATAATTGAAATCAGCGACCCTGTAGACCTAACGTTCTGACTTCACCCCCCGGCGGAGTCTGTTACAATGCGCTACTTCACGCTGGCTTTTCGTGGGAAGTTCTGACTTCACCCCCCGGCGGAGTCTGTTACAATGTTGCCACCGAAAGCAAAGTCGATGAGACGGTTCTGACTTCACCCCCCGGCGGAGTCTGTTACAATAGGTAAGTTGCAAGCTATCTGCAGGGTTACGTTCTGACTTCACCCCCCGGCGGAGTCTGTTACAATGGGCGACGCGCGGCAAGAATTACTGGCTGTGTTCTGACTTCACCCCCCGGCGGAGTCTGTTACAATAGGTTTGACAGATCCGTCTTTTTTCGAAAGAGTTGCAACCGTAATTGAGTCCGCCGGGGGGTGAAGTCTCAACTGAATTTAAGCCACTCGAACCACTGCATAGCACGTTCGAGTGGCTTTTTCTGTCTGCACATCAACAATCTGCTCTCCTTCGCTAATCCCAAAACTCGACCTGTTTTGGCATCATGGGATCCACTGTCCGTTTACCCTGTCGATAGTTCTTCCCCACCACTGTGACACTCTTACCCCATTGCTGGTCCGTTAAAAACATCAACCGCACATTTCCTGCCTCCGGAGTCATAGATTTGACTCGCGCGATGTGCGTGTCCATTTGCTCGTAACTGATGCACGGTCTGGCGTAGATGCTCCACTGGATCATCAAATATCCGTCATCCAGCAGGTCATGCCGAAAACGGGCGGCTGTCTTTTTCTCCTCCTGCGTCAGCACAGGAAGATCAAACATAACCATGATCCAACCCATACGAAACGCACTTACCTTCATTCCCCTAGCAACGGCACCCAAAAATCCGAATGTTTCCGTGCGGCAAAACTGCGGGCCAGCGATGAAATTGAAATATCGATAGCGTCCATCAGTTTGACTGAGTACCTAGAGTGCTGAAGGCGGGTTTCCTTCAGTTCAGTTCCCACCTTTTTTGCCCACGCCTTCATGTCCCCTCCTCCGGATTTTTGGAAATCAGCCAGCATCATATCCACCATCGGTCGAAATGGCTCCATGACGTCAAACACCAGCGGCGTCGAACGATATCGCGGCATATGTTTCACCCCCAACGATGGCAATAGTCCATGCACCAACAGGCTCCTGTGGCAAAGAGCCGACAAAACAGCGTACCCATAATTCAGCATTTGGTTGATCGCCGTACCCTCTTCGCGATCCCTGCGCGAGGTGTCAGCTTCGATGGCTGGAAAATAAAGCTTCCAATATCTGCGCGCGCAGTTGCCCTCGTCGATTTTGCCGGTCTTTAAGGCGAGCTCCAGGTGCTTGTTTTTAAAGCCCAGTTTGTCAAGCACCCTAATCTGGTTTTCGGTTTTCCCCTCCAACATCCTCTGCCACAATCTTTCGCAAAGTTTCTTAGGTTGGGAGACTTGGCTTAAAAAGGCACTCAAATCAACCACCCTCGTTAAACCCACAGTCATTCCGCAGGGTTGGTATCGTTCGTTGCAGTGTAAAATTAGTCCGTCTGTTTCAAGAATAGAGGACACAAAATGCGAAGTAAGTGTGACGCCCCGAGCAGCGATCACTACCGCACGTATATCGGTATGTGGAAGCCTTCGTTCAGTTCCATCCTGCGCCTTGCAAACAATAAATCCCCGGTCCTTGGAAAGCAGGGCCCCGTGCTGCATTACGTGCAGGACATGGAAGCTCATAGATAAAGATGCCTAAATGCGCTTCAAGCCGGCTTTCATAAATCTTTCTAAAACGATCGCAAAACTTATTTGTCCTGTTGCCGTTTTCAGTTTCACTTGGCCATTCGATTTGATCGTCGATAATTCATAAACCCCAGCTGCTAATGGCATTTGAGAATGCTCCACCAGTGTGTCCAGAGACACGGCGCAGCCGCTCTGAAAAAACTCCACAAATACGCCGTCCTTGCCTCTTACCTCTTCTCTCACCGCAGCCACCGACTCAAACACGTACACAGGCCGCACTCGGTATTTCCCTGCCGGATCCCGATAAACTACCTGCCCCTTGTGGCTCCCCGATGCTTTCCGATACGCACCGCAACCGTCTTTCGAAAAGTCCCGGTATTCCTCAGCACCGCCAACATTCACCGACACAATTTTAACGCGACTGCCAGGCGAGCCATCCTGACGGCGGAGGGTTAATGTTTCGCAAAAAGCCTTCCACTCCACTTCCTCGGGCTCTTGTGACACGAAGTCCTGCGCAAGACTCCGGATTTTTTTATCTCGAATTGAGCCCACCTGTTTCGTCAAATAACCGAGATCGTAGGCTGTCTTCCCAGGGGCCACTGGCTTGTAGCCCATGTCTAAAAAACTCGTCCGCTGGACGATGATGGTCTCCTGCCCAGAGAGGCGCCCTCCGTAAACCGTAGCAGCGAGGGTCGGTTTTTCAAAACACAGCTTCCTAGGCATCAAGGATTCCAAGTACCTCTGAAAAAACTCCTTGTGTACCCCGTCTGGGAATCGGAAGAAATGTTCTTTCGCGGCATCCCTCATCCAACCTGGGATAAAATTGATGACCATGGCATCCAGCGCGTGATGCCTGCCATCGTTCCGGTTTTTCTTTTCCGCCTCACTTTCATCCGCCGTATCAGGATGCAGGATACTGTTGAGCTTGTACTTCCGACGCACGCGCGCAGTGAGTCCTCCATTAATTACGGCAACACGTTTTACGCCCTGCTTATCTACGCCATTTCGCCAGCCAAAATAGGCGTCAAGGATCGCTCTGGATAGCTTTGTGATCCACGCGGTTTCTGCGAGGGATGTGTACCGCTCTGCAAGTTCGACGGCATCTTCATTGAGCAGCAGTTTCACCTTCTTGTTTCGTAACGCACTGGCCGACCCATTAACGCGGTTCACATATGCGTCCCAAGCGGTGCCCCTCGAAAGCCATTCAAAAGGCGTCCTCACTCCTTTCTCTGCATTGGCTTTTTGTGTTGTCAGGAGATAATTCAACATCGAGTCCGGCCCGCCCCGTTCTCTAGGCACAATGTGGTCGATCTGGTACAAATCCAAATCAGTCTCTTTCAGAGGATCACCCGTATAAAGGCATACTCCACCTTGAATCCGGAAAAGTTCCATCTTTAGCCCGCCGCTCTTAGCGCTGGCCCCCAGCATTGTCGCTTCGTCTCTCGACTTTTTTCGCAGGGTCTCCCGCTCTTTCACAAACTTGCGGTACTCTATCAAAGCCTTGGGCCCCATGAAGTCTGTTCGAATAAACTCGATGGCCACGGTTTCAGGCACGCCATGTGCAGCATGAAGCGTCTTAATCCGTTCAAAAAACTGTCCTAGACGGTGTCGCACAATCGGATCGTTCTGAGAACCGATGATACGCCTCACTGCCACTTCTTCAGATTCGCTGCTCTGAATCAGGGCGTCGAGCTTCTGATCTGGGATATAAATCCCCTCCCAAGTATCGCCCATCCGATCTAAAAAAATCAGATCGCCCTCAATCAATCCTTTCAAAGGGTTTGTGTTGCCTCGAATACCCTCCAACTCTACCAATCGTTGGCGTTTAGGTGGTTCACCAGACAAGATGAGTCGCTTTAATATTTCCAATGCAGGCCGACAAAACCTGCTCCTGCCTCCTGATCTTGGCGCCTCTACCTCTTCATGGCCCGGAAGAGGCCTCGCATTAAATTTAATGCACCATTTCTTCCACTGTGCAGCAGTGACTTTATAGCCGATCTTTTCTGCCTGCGAAAAAATCTCGCAAACTTCAGACATTGTCAGTCCCCTTTGCTGAGCGCTTTCAGCCTGCACCCGCATGTTGCGAAGCTTCATGAGAAAAGTGGCCTCAAAAACCACCCGTGATTCTGGAAGCGGTTCTTTTCCCGTGCTCTTAATTTTACAGACGTTCAGTCGGGGAATAAGGGAACACTTCTCAATAATCCGATTGTCAAAGCGAGGAATCTTCTGCCCGACAACTCCCTGCCAGTCTGTCTCGCCGCCCTCGCGAAGACCAAATTCCTTCCGCGTTTGGACATCATACGACGCATACGGTTGCTCTGCGGGGCCCCACAACAAAAAGTCCGCTTTGCCTTGTAGACTTGGTACCTGCAGTGCAGCTTGCTCACACAAAAGACGCACCTCTTTTTCCACCATCCACCGAGGAACAATTTGATTCCGAGTGGTGTCGGCTGTGTGGTCAATTCGTTCTTTTAGAGTCGCTGGCTTTGATGGATCCATCAGACCCATTTTCACCGCATCAAAATAACACTGCAACCGGCACTCTTCATGGTCCGGAAACATCGCTTCCAATTCCCGAGTGAAAAGGTTCATCCGTTCCCTTGTCGTTCCTTCCTCCTTATCTGCATCCGCCTCCTTGCGCCTCCCACTTTCCTTGGTCTTCCAAGGAATATCCGGATCGTACCCCCTTCGTTGGATCGCTGAATGGAGGGCCTTGTAAATCTGCCAAGGCTCCAAAACTTCGCCCCTCAATAATTTGATTCTCAGCAAACAAGAAGTGTAACAAGTGTTGTCCCCCTGTTTGGCAAATTCACGCTCCAGCCTAGGATCCGCCGGATGCTTTAGCTCCCACTTTGAGGTGGTAGGATTCTTCCAGACCGAGCGCTTCTGCAAAGGAATCTGGCCGGCCATCAGCCATACATGATCCAACCAAGATTCTCGCGCCTGATGCGCGAGGCGTGTTCGGTACATTCGTCGCCGCTTACCTGCCTCTTTTGTGGAGGCAAACTCCTGTGGAATCAGAAGCGATGCAACGTGGAGAAATTCGTGGGTCGCGGAATCACGAACAGCCTCACCAATAGAACCAATACCAAGATCAAATGACCAAACGGTTGCCATAAATCGTAGGAATAAGATGTCTACCAACCGTCGATCTGAAGCAGATAGATTTTGTAATTTACACCTCGAAACTACTTTTTAAGCCTGTCCGGGGAGCGTTAAGGGAGAGTTGCTTTTCCCCGATTCTACGCGTGCCGTCCAGCGAAATCCGGCCATTATGCGCGAGTTTGGCTTTGGTTTCCGGCAAAAGACTGGCTTTGGTGCAAATCTCGTCCCGTTCATCTTGCTCCCCAGTATCCGAGCCTCAGTTTTATCGTTAATTTGGATCAAAAAGTGTCTAGGGATCAAAAAGTGTCTGGCCCCGTTTCTCCCGTACCCGTGGTGGATCAAAAAGTGTCTGGTCCCGTTTCTCTCGTAGCGGGCGTTTGCCATTGAGGAGACTGCGAAAGGTTCGCTCGCTGAAATAAGGTCGTGAGTTTATTTTGACGGAATCAAATTCTCGACAGAATCTATTTTTTGATGAAGTATCCACTCCTGTGTTCTCTAACGTAAACATTCTTAGGAAACGCCGAATCCCCGTCACGGCCCAACGCCTTGCCCTGCTTAGAGCTGTGGGCGCGCAGCCACATGCTACGGCGGACGCACTGGCTGAGGCGGTTCGCTCGGAGATCGGTGCCATTTCAAAACAGGCGGTTTACAACACGCTCGGGACTTTCGTGGAAAAGGGCATTCTCCGGCGGATCCAGCCAGCCGGATCAGCGGCGCTTTACGAGGCCCGAGTCGGCGATAACCACCACCACCTCATCTGTCGATCCTGCAGGAAGACGGTGGATGTGGCCTGCGTGGTGGGGGAGAGGCCTTGCCTGAAGGCGGTCGACGATTCGGGGTTCCAGATCGACGAGGCAGAGGTGATTTTTTGGGGAACCTGCTCCGAGTGCCTTGAAAAGAGCGGAGCCAAGACGGCCAGATTGGGTGAGCCCCATGACTTTTGCGAACAGACGAACAATCCCTAAACTAATATAATGAAAAACAAGTTATTACCCAGAGAGTCCTCCAAAAATTGCCCCCTTCACCCAAGCGCAGGCAAGCCCAGCAGGCTCGGCCTAATGGGCACAGGTTCCGTGCGGCTTGCGGCTTTGGCTCTCGGGTTTTGGGCTGGGACCCAAGGCGCTCAGTTGCACGCTGAGGCGGCTAAAGAGGTGGCTAATGCAAAGGCCGCGGATTCCAGCGAAAAATGTCCGGTGATAGGCGGCGTGCAAAAGGCGCCCACTGAAAGAAACACCGCTGCAGGGGCCTACTCCAACAGGGACTGGTGGCCAAATCAGCTCAACCTCCAGATTCTGCATCAGAATTCAGCCAAGAGCAACCCGCTGGGTGAGTCCTTTAACTACGCCGAGGAGTTCAAGAAGCTCGACTTAGATGCGCTCAAGAAGGACCTCATCGCCCTGCTGACGACTTCGCAGGACTGGTGGCCGGCTGACTACGGTAATTACGGACCTCTCTTTATTCGCATGGCGTGGCACAGCGCGGGTACCTACCGCATCACGGACGGGCGTGGCGGTGCATCCTACGGGACCCAGCGCTTTGCTCCCCTGAACAGTTGGCCTGACAACGCCAACCTCGACAAAGCGCGCCGATTGCTCTGGCCGATCAAGCAGAAGTACGGGCAGAAAATTTCGTGGGCGGACCTGATGGTTTTTGCAGGCAACTGCGCACTTGAGTCGATGGGGTTCAAGCCCTTTGGCTTCGCTGGTGGCCGTGCTGATGTGTGGGAGCCTCAGGAGGACATCAGCTGGGGCCCAGAAACCAAGTGGCTTGATGACAAGCGCTACACAGGCGACCGGAAGCTTGCTAACCCTCTCGGGGCGGTCCAGATGGGTCTGATTTACGTCAACCCAGAGGGCCCAAATGGAAAGCCCGATCCCCTTGCCGCAGCCAAGGACATCCGTGAAACGTTCGGACGCATGGCCATGAACGACGAGGAGACCGTTGCGCTCATTGCGGGGGGACACACCCTTGGAAAAGCTCACGGCGCGGCCAACCCGAAGGGCCACGTCGGTCCCGAGCCCGAAGGCGCCACGATTGAAGAGCAGGGGCTCGGGTGGAAAAACAGCTACGGCAAGGGCAATGGCGCGGATACCATCACCAGCGGTTTGGAAGGTGCATGGACTTCCACTCCGACGAAATGGTCGAACGAATACTTCGAAAACCTTTTTGACTACACTTGGGTGCTTTCCAAGAGCCCGGCCGGCGCTCAGCAGTGGACGCCCAAGGGCGACTCTGCCAAGAAGATTGTGCCCGACGCGCACGATAAATCTAAGAGCCACGCGCCGATCATGTTCACGACCGATCTGGCTCTGAAGCTCGACCCCGCCTACGGGAAGATCTCCAAGCGCTTCCGTGACAATCCGAAAGAGTTCGATCAAGCCTTTGCAAAGGCCTGGTACAAACTCACCCACCGCGACATGGGGCCCGCCGTGCGCTGCCTTGGCCCGCTCGTTCCTGCGACTCAGTTGTGGCAGGACCCCGTTCCCGCGGTCGATCACGCGCTGGTGACTGAGTCCGACGTCGCAGAGCTCAAGGCCAAGATCCGCGCCTCAGGCCTTTCCAATTCACAACTGGTCTCAACGGCATGGGCGTCGGCTTCCACGTTCCGTGGCACCGATAAGCGCGGGGGAGCCAACGGGGCGCGCCTACGCCTTGCTCCGCAGGCGAAGTGGGCTGTCAACCAGCCTGCTGAACTCGAAAAGGTCCTTCCGGTGTTTGAAAAAATCCAGAAGGATTTCAACGGTGCACAGTCCGGCGGCAAGAAGATCTCGATTGCAGATCTTATCGTTCTGGGCGGTTGCACTGCCATTGAGGACGCCGCAAAAAAGGCGGGGAACGAAGTGAAGGTTCCATTCTCCCCAGGGAGAACGGATGCCACTCAGGAAATGACAGACGTCCAGTCTTTCGCTGTCCTTGAGCCTGCAACCGACGGGTTCCGCAACTACTTCGGCAATGAACACGACCGGCCTGCCGAGGAGCTTTTGGTGGATCGGGCTCACCTGCTGACTCTTACCGCCCCGGAAATGACAGTTCTCGTGGGTGGCATGCGGGTTTTGAATACCAACGTAGGTTTCCCACAACTGGGAGTCTTCACTAAACGGCCAGGCACGCTGACCAACGATTTCTTCGTCAACCTGCTCGACATGGGTACGGATTGGAAAAAGTCCCCAGCCTGTGAGCACTTCTTTGAAGGCCGCGACCGCAAGACCGGAGAGGTCAAGTGGACCGGATCACGGGTCGACTTGGTTTTTGGTTCAAACTCGCAACTGCGGGCCATTGCGGAGGCCTACGGGTCGGCCGATGCGCAGCAGAAGTTTGTAAACGACTTCGTGGCGGTCTGGAACAAGGTGATGAATCTGGATCGTTTTGATCTGGGGCAGACTTTGGCTTCGCGGCGCTAAACAAGGTTGCTGCAGACACGGCGGCGTCCGCAAAGGGCGCCGCCTTTTGTCTGTTGTCGCTCCCCTCAGGCGCTCCAGTCATTTTGCTCCGCACTTCACTCCTGCTACGCAATTCGTCTTTTACAGATCTTTAGTCCATTTCTGCGAATCCTCAGAGCAATGGAAGATCTGGTAAACACTCACCAAGCCATTTTCACACCTGTAAAAGAACGTGTACGGGAACTTCCGAGGCAAACCCTTCCGATAGCCCTTCACCACTGGAAAAATCTCTGGGTGCCGTTGAACCATCGCAAAACAAGCAGAGAAGGCACGCAAAAACTCATGCGCCAACCCTGTTCCTTTGCTTCGTGCGATTGGAAAGCTTCCGCCAACTTGGCCTTGGCCTCATGAGTAATCGCGATCCGATTACCCATGATTTTTGACGATCCACTCTCTTGCAGAGCCCCACGTTTCCAAAGATGCAGGATTCTGCTCAGCCTTGATACGAATCCGCTCTACCTCCTCGATTTGCCAATCGGGTACAGGGATTTGATCTGCTTCTTTGGCAATACTGTCCCAAAGGTCTTCGACGAGCTGTAGCCGTTCAGCGCAACTCAACTCAAAAAGCGGTGCGAATTCAGCGGTCATTATAACATCCTACTCCTTTACGGGGAGATTGGAAATCGATTTTGCTTTCTAAGGGTGGCATCACGCTGCACTGGCAGAGATGTTCTTAAAGAAGGTTGCTCTGCTGATTCCCGGCGGGCTAAAGAGCGGGGGAAAGTGTCGGCTAAAGAGCGGGGGAAAGTGTCTGTCCCTGTACCACGGGCAGTTGCGGCTGTGGAGGCTCTCCAAAAACTGACGTGATTATCATCAGGCTGAAGGCTGCCATGATGACGCGTGAGTAAATCTTGTTCATCGGGAGGGGAAGGCTGGGAGTCGACGGGCCGAGGTCAAGGCATCGGAGCGTAGCGCCCATGTATCGGATGACTTTGTTCAGGTAATGTCCGTCGAAGGTGTTTCTTATTGAGACCGGGGGATAAGAAGCCGTTTTTAGCAAAAGATTACTCGAAACCCGATGGTTCGCTGGAATTCAAATGCGCTAAATATTATGCCAATACAGCTTTCACTATGCGACTTTCAGTATCCCAGTTTCCGGAGGCCCCCGCCTAATCAGTATAACAAAATGCACAGCTCGTTCGAGAAGGTGCAAAAGGCTATTGGGCAGTTTAGACACGACCCCGTAGCTGGAGTTTGACCGGTCTGACCGGTCGTGGTATTGTGGCCTCTATGAAACTTATCGCCGCATACGAGGCTAAATCGCGATTCTCCGAGCTTCTTCGAGAAGCTGCTGCAGGGGAGGTTTTTATCATTACACGAAACGGACAAAAAATGGCTGAACTTCGTGCTTGCCAATCTGATAAACCCAAAAGGATACGCGGAATGATGAAATCGGAGATTCCCCCTGTACCTGCTGACTTCAACGACCCTCTGGATATTTTCGCTGAATACCAATGAAAGTTCTTCTAGATACGTGTGCTCTTGTATGGTTTCTGCGAGATGATTCAGAACTGTCAGAGAAGGCAGCTCAACTGATCGAAAATCCGAATACGGATGCTTTTGTTAGCGTGGTTAGCATTTGGGAAATCGCGATCAAAGCATCGCTTGGAAAGATTCAAACTCCAATTGGGTTTCGGGATTCGTTAGAGGACAAGTTAAAGGCCTCGGGATTCAATATCCTCCCTATTGAATTTCAACACGCAGTTGGAGTGCATGACCTTCCCACCGTCCATAACGATCCATTCGACAGGCTACTAATATCACAGTGCAGGAGTGAAAAGCTAACAGCCATTACTAACGATACTCGCTGGATGGATCCTCGATACAGTATCTCTGTACTTTGGTAACTCCGCTCTACGTCAATAATACGCAGCCCAATGAAGTTGCTGTAGTTGTAAACCTTATATGCTTCAGGTGGACCGCTCGCGTCGCAGCAGTACGTCTTTCGCTTTTTAGTCGAGGTTCAGTTTGGACGATCGAAGTCTCACCGCATCCACGTCGCATTGACCTCTAAGAAACAGAAATAAAACGCAGGGCACAGTCATTTTACTGACTGCACCCTGCGGTAATTCAAGCTTTAGTAAAGACTTCTTAAAGGCTCCGTTTAAGCCCCTTAAGAAAGGCTTAGATGGCCTTAGTACTCGCGCTTGGTCTTGCGACCGGGTTCGGGCACTGGGTAGAGACCGTTTGCGTCGGCGAGCACGGGAGCAGGGGAGTCCATGGTGAACTTGTCTGCGTCAGGAGCGTACTCGTGCTCGTGGTTGAGCATCTCGTCTAAGGTGACTTCCTGAGCGGTGTGTGTGGCGTAACGGCCCATGGAAGTGACCAAGCTCGCCATCACTCCGCGCTCGACTTCGTTGTACGGCTTGTCGTTGCGAATGGCATCTGTGAGATCTTCCCATTCGTTGAAGTAAGGATCATCCGCCACCTTGGGATCCGGCGAGGTCCAAAGCATATTTTCTTTGCTCGGGTTTTGCCCTTTGTAAGTGCTCGAGGGCCTACCGCAGTCTCCGCTCTTGGAGACGATCGCCATCCCCTTGCTGCCGTGCGCGTAACTGGAGTAAATCGGGAGAGCGCCATTCATGCAGCGGCCATCCATGAACAACTTCGTGCCATCCTGGAACGTGTATTCCACCGAATACGAATCCAAGTTTTGATCCACGTAAGGTTTGCCGCTGGGGGCTGTGCGGAAAGTGCGACCTCCGACGCCGTGGCACTTGACCGGCCAAGCGTTTTTGAGCCAGCAGAGATGGTCGACGTGATGAATGTAGAAATCGCTGAAAGCGCCACCGCTGGCCCACAGAAAGCTGTGGAAACGGGAAATCTGCCACAGCAGTTCTTTCGGTTCACCCGGCCATGGTTCGGAGAATGCCGACCCGATGATGCCCTGCATCCGGTAGCCGCGCATGAAGTTGATGTCACCGATCTCGCCGTCCTGGATGCGCTTGTAAAGCTCCTGCATCGCGTGGCTGTGGCGGGACATCAGTCCGACGCCCACTTTCAAATTTTTGGCGGAGGCCTGTTTTGCAAGTTCCAGCATGCGGCGCGAAGTTGGGCCGTCAGCCGTAATGGGCTTCTCCATGAACACGTGCAAACCCTTCTCGATCGCGTACTTAAAGTGTACCCAACGGAAGGCGAGCGGAGTTGTGAAGATCGCGATGTCGCCTTTGCGAAGGCAATCCATTGCATGTTTGTACCCATCGAAGCCGATGAACTTGTGGTCGTCGGAAACATCCACCTGATCGGGGAACTTGGCTTTGATGGATTTGTAGCTGTTGTCCAGCTTCTGTTGAAAGACGTCGGCCATGGCGACCAACTTGAGCGACATTTTCTGTCCCAAGGCGTTCACCACTGCTCCAGTGCCGCGGCCGCCGCATCCGATGAGAGCGATTCTCAACTGGTCGCTGCCCTGCGCGAAGACATGGGGCACTTTGACGTTTGCGAGAGCGGAAGCTCCGATGGTAAGGCCGGAGGCTTTAAAGAAATCTCGGCGGGATAGGATTGAAGTTGTATCTGAGGAGGGAGTCATGTGAGGACTTTTCTTGCTTCAAGGCGCTGGTGTCAACGTTGTAAGAAGCGGTTTTTTCTTAGGGGATTTTTAGGGGCTTAATGAGAAGGCGAAAAAGAAAAAAGAGAGCGAGGCGACTTACTGTTTCGCGGGCTGGGCAGGCGGTGCTGCAGGAACTTGGGTAGCTGCAGGTGCTTCGGCTGGGGTCGGTTGGGCGAGTGCCGGTTCGGGCGCAGAGGGGTGTTCGGCGCTGAGTTGTTGGGATTCCAAAAGAGCTTCGTTTGCGAATGAAGAGGTTGGGAACTGGCTCTGGAGGCTCTCATAAGATGCCTTAGCTTCTTCGAATTTGTTCTGTGACTTGTAGATACGGGCGATGCGCAGCTGCGCAGCTGGGGCGGCGAATCCTCGCGAATCCGAGGCCAGTAAACTGCGGTACGCCATGAGCGCTTCATCCTGTTTTCCTTGTGCCTCGAGCGTTGCGGCGATTCCCAGACGTGCTGCGGAGGCCATGGGATGGTCAGCAGAGGAAGACAGGAAATCGCGTAACGTTTTGAGCGACTCCTCGAGCTGCCCGTTAGCGCGCTGTTTGCCCGAAAGCAGCAACGCGGCGTTTCCTGAGGCGACCATTCCTCGGTGGCCGTTTATAAACTCCGACAACTGTTCGGGCGTTTGGGCAAGGGCAAAAGCCTCCGCAGCTTCGAGATTTCGACGATATGCCAAAAGCTCGCTAACGGCATAGGTCAGCATTGAGGCTACAAGCAGTGCGACTGAAATCTGAATGGCCTTGCGATGGCGAATCCAGAATTCAAGCAGGTCGAAGCCTTGATCGTCTGCGGCATGCGAGGGAGGAGAGGGAAGGGAGGGAAGTTCGGACATAGAAGTTGTGAGGTTAAAAGTGAGTTATACTTCTCGGGTTATAATATGCTGCTCTTGAGTGGTTTTTACCGTGCAGTTCGCGCCGAGCACGCCGCGCCATTGAGTGCCAGGGTACATCATCGCGTTGCGTCCGATTATCGAGCCGGGATTTAGCACCGAGTTGCATCCGATTTCTGCACGGTCGCCAATAATCGCGCCGAACTTGCGTAAGCCCGTTGGGAGGTAGCCTCCAGAGCCATTGGAGACAAGTACTTCGGAGTGATCTAGGCGCACATTCGAGAGGATAACACCCGCGCCCAGATGCGCTTTGTAACCGAGGATGGAGTCGCCAACGTAGTTAAAATGAGGGACTTGCGCCTCATCGAAGAGGATCGAGTTCTTAAATTCGCACGAATTGCCCAGTACGCACCCAGAGCCGACAATTACGTTTTCTCGGATATAGGCGCCGTTTCGAATCTCGCAACCTTCTCCAATCCAGGCCGGTCCTTTGATCATTGCTCCTTGTTCAACCACCGTGCCCGCGCCAATGAAAACCGCTCCACTAATGAAGGGCTTGCCGATGAGCCGACCGTGAATTCCCGGTTTGAGCCGGAACTGAAGGTAGCTGCTGATTTGTGCAAGCGCGTCCCACACGTTGACGGCGCTTTCGAAAAGCATCCGATGCTCAGAGTGTTGCAGGTCGAGAAAAGTCTCCGGGCTATAAAGTGAGGACATCTCAGATGGGGTGGTGAGTTTCAAAAATCGCGGGGCGCCTGAGGAATTGGGATTAGCGTTAGGGGTCGCAGCGGGGGGACATTAAATGACAAAGACCGCAAAGAACTCAAAGAGGTTCGCTAAATTCTGCGCTTTAAGTGCGGCTTTTATTTCAGATTTCATCTTCAACCCTAGCCTCGGGTGAGTTGCGGGCCAAGTTTGGTATCCTTCAGTTGCCAGCCCAATCTTGCGATATCCGCCCTGAGTTCATCGGAAAGTGCCCAGTCTCTTGCCGATCTAGCAGCTTCGCGTTGTTGTACTAAGGCAAGTACTTCAGCGGGAACTGAGGCCGCTTCTGGCTCAAACTCGAGGATTGAATTCAGGGAGGTGAAGTCTGCAAGAACTCGAGCCGCTTCAGCGGGAGTTAAGCTGCCGGCGTCCAGGGCTCGGTTGGATTCGCGAACCCAGTCGAACAAATGACCTAATGCACCGGAGATGTTTAGATCCTCGTCGAGCGCTTCCAGAAAACGCTTTTTTGCGGGAGACTCGCCTAGTGCGGGAGGGGTGTCGCTGGCGAAAAGCCGGAGCCTTTCCCCCCAAGCATCCAAGCGTTCTAGGGCGGAACGTGCAGCGTCTAGTCCTGGAAGGGTGAAATTTAAAGGCAGTCGATAATGCACACTGAGAAGCGCATAACGGATTTCTCTGCCGGAATAATTTCGTTCAAGAAGATCGCGAATGGAGTAAAAGTTTCCGAGCGATTTGCTCATCTTCTGACCGTCGACCATGAGGTGTGCGCAATGTAGCCAGTACTTTGTAAACTGTTTTCCAGTAATACATTCTGACTGAGCGATCTCCGCCTCATGGTGCGGAAAAATGTTATCGACTCCGCCGCAGTGAATATCCAATTGAGGCCCTAATAAGGAGGTAGCCATCGCGCTGCATTCAATATGCCAACCAGGGCGGCCGCGGCCCCAAGGGCTTTCCCAAAACACATCGCCGTCGTCAGGGACCCAGGCCTTCCATAGCGCGAAGTCGCCCACGGATTCCTTTTCGTATTCGTCGCTTTGAATGCGGCCTGAGGGACGCAATTCATCGAGGTTCAAATGAGCGAGCTGCCCGTATTTTGTAAAGCGTGCGATCCGGAAATAAACTGAGCCGTCTTCTGCTTGATAAGCAACGTCTTGAGACTGGAGCTCTGTGATCATTTCGATCATCCGTTCGATGTATTTTGGCTCGGTGGCTGCCGGGTAATGAGCGGCGCGCTTGATCCGAAGAGTATCGAGGTCTGAGAAAAAGGCGTCCTTGAACTGTTGGGTAAAGTCAGCCAAAGGAACTTGGCAGCGCTTGCAACCGGCGATGGTCTTATCATCGACGTCCGTGAGGTTCATGACGCGTTGGACATCGTAGCCACGGATCTCCAAGTGGCGCTGGAGGAGATCTTCAAAAATGTACGCGCGGAAGTTTCCTATGTGGGCAAAATTGTAAACGGTTGGGCCACAGGTATACATCTTGACGCTCCGGCCTTCGGCGTCCAAGGGTTCGAATAGCTCGATAGAGCGTGAGGCAGTGTTGAAAAGGCGTACGGACATAGGGAAGCGTCAAATGGATTACATTTCGGAAGGCACCTCGTCGGGGACGAGCACTGAGGCAACGGCCAAAGCCGCGATGCCTTCCTCCCGTCCTACGAATCCCATCCTCTCATTGGTTGTCGCCTTGATACCAATTCGTGCGAGAGGTAGCCCCAGTACTTCGGCGAGATGCTGCCGCATTGCCGGCACGTGAGGACCGACTTTCGGCGCCTCGGCGATGAGCGAGGAGTCGATGTGAAGCAGTCGGCCTCCGCGGTTGCGCACGATTTCTGATACCCGTCGTAGAAGCTCAAGTGAGCTAATTCCACGATAAGCTGGGTCCGTGTTGGGGAAGTGGTGTCCTATATCTAGCTCGCCCACAGCACCTAAGATGGCATCCGCAATCGCATGACAGAGCACGTCCGCATCCGAATGCCCGTCCAAGCCGCGTGGGGAGGGGATTTCAACGCCGCCTAAAATAAGCGGGCGCCCCTCAATGAAACGGTGTACGTCGTAACCAATTCCCGAGACGGGAATCATGCCAGCAGAGGGATTGCTCATTCTACGGAAATATCCATGGTGCCGTTCCATGCGCGGACGCTGATTTTGTCGGGGTTCTCGGCGCGTGGCGTACATTCGAAACGGCCCCCAGCTGCCTCCACAAGAAGTTGTCCGGCAGCAACGTCCCACAGGCTTACGGATTGTTCGATGTACGCGTCCAGACGTCCGCAGGCGACGTACGCGAGATCCAAAGCGGCGCTGCCCATCAGTCGGCATTTACGGGCACGGCGCACGTACTTTTCAAGAAGAGCGGTGGCTTGAATGGCGACGTCGGGGGACTTCGACATGCCTACGGAAACAACGCCATCGGAGAGCGTGTTGCGCTGGCTGACTCGGATGGGATTGCCGTTGAGTTTGGGCGTTTGACCTAGCTCAACTTCCCAGAGCTCGTCACGCATCGGATCGTAAATGACGCCTACTTGTATAATTCCTTTGTGTCTTAGCGCTATTGAGATACAAAAGTGGGGGATAGAGTAAAAGAAGTTCACAGTGCCGTCGATGGGATCGACAATCCATTGCCATTCGCTGTCCTGATTGCCGGCGAGTCCTTCTTCGCCGTAGATCGCGTGTGTCGGAAAATCAGCGAGGAGCGCGTCGGTAATGAGTTGTTGGGACTGGACGTCGAGATCCAGTTTGATGTCGTGGGCGAGCATCTCCGCGACGTCCAAGGGGCGTCCGAACTGTGAGCGGATCAGTTTACCTGCAGAGCGTGCAGCGGCGATGGCCGAGGCAAGCGGGGAGTTGGGGATTGGAGAATGGGTGATGGAAGTGGTCATGGAAGCGAACGCTGAAGTAAAATGGCTGAGAAGGCGGGATTGAAACGGCCGGTTAAAGAAGGGTTAAAAACTAAGTAGAGAAAGCGCGGCATCTACAATTTCTACAGGCTCAGCCATGCGCCCAATCCCTTCATAACCACAAGCCAAGAGGCCTTCGGCAGGGCCGATGAATTGGGCGCCTCGAGTTTTGAGTGTTGCTATATTACTTTGGGTTGCAGGGTGTTGCCACATGTTGCCGTTCATTGCTGGGGCTAGGAGCATGGGCGCACGCGTTGCGAGGGCGATCTCCGCGAGCGGATGGCCGGCAAGCCCGTGTGCAAGCTCTGCGAGGACGTTCGCGGAGGCCGGGGCGATCAGGAGTAGCGAAGCTTTATCTGCGAGTGCGATGTGGACCGGTCGCCAATCTGGTCGATCAGCGGCGGCACTTGTCAGGACTTCATGGCGTGAAAGTGTTTGAAGTGTGAGGGGCGTGATGAAGCGCTCGGCGGCGCTTGTCATCACGACGTGCACTTCAATGCCTTCCTTGGTCAGGCGACTGGCGATGTCGGCGGCCTTGTAAGCCGCAATGGAGCCGGTCACTCCCAACACGACGACACGCTCACTCACGCTACACCTCCACTCTTCACGAATCGCGCAGACTTGAGCCGTTCGGCCTCCATGATTCCGCGGAAGCGCGCTTGGTCGTCTTCTGCAGAGCCGCTTATCAGCAAGTAGTCGTAATCCTGCCAGCAGGCCATTTCCAGAGTCGCATTAGTAAGGCGCAGTTGCAGTTGAGCCTCGGTCTCTGTTCCACGTTTAGTCAGGCGCCGAGTCAGCTCCTCCATGCTGGGCGGCGCGAGAAACACGGATGTGAGCGCCATTGTGATTGCGGGATCTTGGGAAGCGCGGATGGCACGTGCACCTTGGACGTCGACGTCCACGAGGATGTCGGTGCCTTGGGCCAAGTGCAGTTTGACCGCGTCTTTGGGGGTTCCGTAATAGTGGCCATGGACTTGTGCCCATTCCAGAAAGTTCCCGAGCTCGATCTGTTCCTCGAATTGGACGCGGGAAAGGAAATGGTAATCTTTTCCATCTATTTCACCTGGACGAGGTTGTCTAGTGGTGCAGGATACCGAATAGACAAAGTCTCCAAAGTGTCGTAAACCGTTTAATAAAGTGCTTTTACCAGCTCCAGAGGGGGCGGAAATGAGAAATAAGATCCCAGTTCTGCGGGTGTCAAAAAGAGAAAGAAGTGGGGTGTTCACAGCGCTATTCGATGTTTTGAACCTGCTCTCGGATTTTCTCGAGCTCGGCTTTTGCTGCGACGACCCAATGCGACGTCGGTGCATCGTTGGATTTAACGCTCAGAGTATTGAGCTCGCGACCGATTTCCTGAGTTAAAAACTCCAGGGTCCGTCCCACTGGAAGTTTTTGCATTTGAAGGGATTCCAACTGTGCAAAGTGACTTTCGAGTCGGGTGAGTTCCTCGCTGATGTCGCTACGGTCTGCAAAAAGAGCGAGTTCGCGTAGCAGGCGGTCGTCGTCCACAGGGAGCTCAATCTGCGCATTGCGAAGACGTTCCAGAAGTTGCTTGCGGTGTTGCCCAGCTAATTCGGGTGCACGCGCTGCGATGGAGGCGGCACAATCTCGCAGGGTGGCGAGTCGCGTGGATAGATCTGCGGCAAGGGCGGTTCCCTCGAATGCTCGCATTTTAAGGAGTGCGGTTAAGGCGGATTGAAGCGCCTTTTCCAGTGAGGGCCACGCGGCCTCCGCATCGATATCTTGTCCTGGGAGAAGCAGCACACCTGGGGCGCGCAAGACGGAGTCCAGAGTTAAGCCACCCTCAATGCCAAGACGTTGCTGCAGCGCGCGCATAGAATCTGCGTAGATCGTGGCGAGTTCCCAATCTACAATCTGCGGCGAGGAATCCACGGTTGGGTGAATCGTGACTGTCACATTGATTCTACCTCTTGCGAGGCTCGCGGTGAGTGTCTCCCTAATGCGCCCCTCCAAAACAAAAAGAGTTCTGGGAAGGTTTAACGCAAGATCGATGTGCTTCCGGTTTACGGAATGGAGTTCGACTGCGAATCGAAAACCCTCTGCGGTTGCCTCTCCGCGTCCGAAACCGGTCATGCTATTCATGGTGGTTATCCGGTTGAGGTTCCCTAAGTAGTAGGGCTGCGGCCTGCGCTACGTCCTTGTCCCCGCGACCAGAAAGATTGGCGACGAGAATTTGAGACGGGTCCATGGTGGGGGCGACCTTTAGCACGTGCGCCACAGCGTGTGCTGTTTCTAGTGCTGGAATAATACCCTCTACTTGAGAAAGTTGCTGGAATGCGGAAAGAGCTTCGTCATCGGTTGCGTAAGAGTAGTCAATGCGTCCCTGATCGCGAAGGTAGGCGTGCTCTGGTCCGATGGCAGCGTAATCGAGGCCTGCGGAAACGGAGTGAGTGAGTTGGATCTGGCCATCGTCGTCGGTGAGCAGATAAGTGCGGGTGCCTTGAAGAACACCGAGTTTCCCTCCCTCAAACCGCGCGGCGTGCTCACCCAGTTTGATGCCGCGACCGCCTGCTTCTACGCCGGCCATCTTAACCGATTCATCATTTAAAAACGGCCAGAATAGACCGATTGCGTTGCTTCCGCCGCCTACGCAGGCGACGAGTAAATCCGGCAGGCGCCCTTCGCGCTCTAACACTTGTGCGCGGGTTTCTTCTCCAATGACGCGGTGAAAATCCCTTACAATCATCGGGTAAGGATGGGATCCCAACGCGGAGCCTAGGATGTAGTGGGTGGTGCGTACGTTGGTTACCCAATCGCGCATGGCCTCGTTGATTGCTTCCTTCAGTGTGGCTTGACCGGCGGTGACTCCGACGACCTTTGCCCCCAAAAAACGCATCCGCGCCACATTCAGAGCCTGCCGTTCCATGTCCACAGCGCCCATGTAAATCACGCACTCTAAACCGGCGCGCGCACAGACGGTTGCCGTCGCAACGCCGTGTTGCCCGGCTCCAGTTTCCGCGATGATCCGCTTCTTGCCCATGCGCTGAGCCAGTAAGATTTGCCCCAGAGCGTTGTTTATTTTGTGCGCGCCGGTGTGAAGCAAGTCTTCGCGCTTGAAATAAATTTTGGCTCCGCCGAGTTCCCGAGTGAGGCGGGCGGCAAAATAAAGTGGGGTAGGACGGCCGGCGAAATCCTTAAGGGAATGCGCGAGCTCAGCTTGGAAAGTGCTGTCCTCGCGTGCTTTGGCATACTCAAGCGAGAGCGTGTTAAGCGCGTCCATGAGCGTTTCAGGAACGAACATGCCACCGTACTGGCCGAAGTGGCCGTGCGCGTCGGGGAGGTTTTGCAGGTCAATCATGGGTTATAGATTAAGTTTGGAAGGACGCACTGCCAATGCAATCCAGATATGTGCGGATGCATTCGCAAATGCTTTCCCTTTGCTCGAGGTGTTTATAAGTTTGGGGTCTATGGATTTTCAGGAGCGAATCGACGGAGACATTAAAGAAGCTATGAAGGCCAAGCAGGCAACTCGACTGGGAGTGCTGCGGATGCTCAAGAGCGCGTTGAAGAACCTTGCCATCGAGCAGGGGGGCGCGGCGGCGCGGTTGGACGAGGCCTCCTCGCTGGCTGTTTTGCGAAAGGAATTAAAAAAGAGGCAGGATTCCATAGAGGGTTTTACCAAGGGTGGGCGGGAAGATTTGGCGGAAAAGGAGCGTGAAGAAGCGTTAGTTTTGGAGGAATACCTTCCCAAGCAACTAAGCGCAGCGGAGGTGGATGCGCTGGTGGACGCGGCTATTACGGCGGTGGGCGCGACTTCGAAGGCGCAGATGGGGCAGGTGATGAAACTCGCAACTGAGCAGGCTGCGGGGCGTGTGGATGGGCGTACGCTGAGCACGGCGATCGGTGCCCGTCTGGCCTGAGGTTATCGATTGTGAGCAGAGTGGCTTCATGGCGGCCTGCTTATGAGTGCCGACTTTCGACCGCCAAGATATGAACGTAATCATCGTAGCCGCTGGTGCCTCTCGCAGGATGGGTTTCGATAAGTTGCTCGCTCCGTTGGCGGGACGCCCTGTTCTCTGGCACTCGATCCGCTCGCTGGCTCTTTGTCCCGAGGTAGACTCCATCACGCTGGTGACGCGAGAATCTTTTTTGAGTGAAGGGCGGGAGTTGGCTGAATCCGCGGCGTTGGGAAAGTCGGTGTGCGTTGTTCGCGGTGGGGCGGAGCGGCACCTTTCGGTTTGGGCGGGAATCGAAGCGTTGGAGCAGAGCGTTTCCTACGTTGGGGTGCACGATGCGGCGCGTCCTCTGATAACTCCAAGTGCTGTGGCGGGGTGTCTTGCTCTGGCTCGTGAACACGGCGCGGCGATTTGTGCGGCTCCTGTGGTGGACACAGTCAAGCGGGCTGATGCCAGCGCGAAGGTGGTTGAAAGCGTGGATCGTGAGGGGCTCTGGGCGATGCAGACGCCGCAGATTTTCGAGCTTTCGCTGCTTCGTGAGGCCTATCTGCAAGTGATTGAATCCGGAGTGACGGTGACTGATGAAGGCTCAGCAGTGCAACGGCTTGGCAAGTCCGTGGCCCTTTTTCACAACACCGATTGGAATTTCAAAATCACGCTTCCACAGGACTTAGCACTCGCGGAACTGGTGTGTCGGGCGCGCAATCATCTCGCACAGGAGGAAGGCACATCGTGAGCGATCCTTCTTTGTACGAAGTGACCCGATTACAAAATGGAACGCGGGTTGCGACGGCTTGGATGCCGCATTTGCGAGGGGTGAGCATTGGCGTTTGGACCGCAGTGGGAGGGCGTCATGAGGCTGCGGCGCAGTGTGGAGTGGCGCACTTTCTGGAGCACTTATTTTTCAAGGGTACCGGGAGTCGCACGGCCATGGAGTTGACCACGGCGATCGAAGGCGTCGGTGGATATCTCAACGCTTACACCACGGAGGATCACACGTGTTATTACGCAAAGGCCGACGCCGCTTATTTTGAGCGCAGTGCGGAAGTGCTTTTGGAGATGTACCTTGATGCGCAGTTTCCGGAGCAGGAAATAGAGCGGGAACGGGAGGTGATCCGAGAGGAAATTTTGTCTTTAAAGGACAATCCGTCTCAGTGGGCAGAGGATTTGTTGTCTGAAACTTTGTGGCCGAAGCATCCGTTGGGCAGGCCTCTGACAGGCTCTTTGGAGAGTTTGCAGCGGCTTGAGCGTCGAGATGTAGTGGCTTTTCGCGATCGGCATTACACGGGCAGGAATACTATCTTCACAGTTGCTGGTCCCATTTCTCATAAAGAGGTGTTGCGTCAGGTGCGTGCTCCTCTGGAGCGATTGGCCCCGGGAACGGCTTCCAGAGCACAACGCGCTCGAGCCGGGGTTGGTGCTGTGTGCGTCCAAGAGGCGGATACAGGACAGTCGCACCTCGCGTTGGGGTTTCATGCCTGCAGTCGCAAAGACCCTCGCCGGTTTGCGTTGCGGCTACTGAGTGTGTTGATGGGAGAGAATATGAGCTCGCGGCTTTTCCAGACTTTGCGCGAGCGCTTCGGGTATTGTTATTCCATGCAAAGCTCGCTGGCGACCTTCGAGGAAACGGGTGCTTTGTGCATTTACGCAGACTTAGAAGCGAGCAAGTTGGAGCGGGCGATGGCGGTGATCAAAAAGGAGTGTCTTCGCTTTGCGCAATGCACGCCCAGCGCTCAGGAGGTGAAGTTGGCCGCTCAGTACGCCATTGGTCAGACAAGGGTGTCTTTGGATAGCGCTACGCAACAGGCCTGCTGGATGGCGGAGTCCCTGATGGCGTTTGGGCGCGTGGTGGAACCCGTGGAGGTGGAGGCGGATTATCTGGCAGTGAACCCATTTGAAATTCAGGAAGTTGCAAAAGAATGGCTTCGCTTCGACAAGGCCGCTTTGGCGCTGGTGGGCGGGGGAATGGAGGCCGTCGCTTTGGAGCGTTCATTGAAGGGTCCAGGAAACGGATTCTCGCTTTGAGCAGGGGCGTCGTGGGGCGCAAAAAGGCCTTCTTTACAGGCAAAGGGGCAATTTAGAAGATTTCAACGTTTGCAATTCCCGTGGGATCGGTAAGCTTTCCCCCCTTTTTCTACCTATGAACGCCTCTGTTGAAACACTGCCGAACTGTCTAGCCACAATCCGCGTGGAGGTCGGCTCGGACCGAATCTCGCCCGCCCGCGAAAAACTCATCCGTGACTACATGAAGGACGCGCGGGTTCCGGGTTTTCGGCCAGGAAAAATGCCCAAGGCAATGGTGGAGAAGCGCTTTCAAAAGCAAATTCAGGAAGAGTTGCAGTCCAAGGTGCTGGACGATGCGTTGAACGATGCGATTCGGGAGAAATCCCTCCGGGTGCTTCAGGTCCGGGACGTCGATGACGTTCAATTCAGCAATGAGCAGCTTTCTTTTTCCGCGACGCTGGTCATGTTGCCAGAGTTTGAGCTGCCTGAGTACAAGGGTATCTCGGTTAAAGTGCCGGTGGATATCGTGCCAGACACCGATGTGGACAAAGTTTTGGAGAATCTTCAAGAGCGCGGCGCGGACTTCATCGACATCACCGAGGATCGGGGAGCTGCGATGGAGGACTTTGTGGTTGTGGATTATGTTGGAACGCTGGACGGGAAGCCTGTGCACGAGGCGTTCCCCAAGGTGGGAACGGTTCTTTCTCACAACGAAGGCTTTTGGCTACGCATGACGGCGGATTCCTTTTTCCCGGGATTCTGCACTCATTTGGAAGGCGCGCGGGCTGGGGAAGTGCGCCAGTTTCAAGTCGAGGTGCCTGAAGCATTTCCAGTTGAAGGAATGAGCGGACAGAAGCTGGATTACACGGTGACGTTGAAAGAGATTAAGTTGCGGGTGCTTCCCGAAATTAACGATGAGCTCGCTGCGGAATTTGCTCCCGGCAAAACGCTTGTTGAGTTGCGCGAGCTGATTCACGCGGACCTCAGTCAGCGTAAGTTGGCTGAGATTGACGGCGTCAAGCGTGACCAAATCATGGAACAATTGCTTGCCAAAGTGGAATGCGAGCTTCCAGAAGATATGGCGCGTTCTGAGACCAACCGGGTGCTTTCTGAAGTTGTCCAAGAAAATCAACGGCGCGGAGTTACGCAGGAGATGTTGCGTGAAAACGAAAAGGAATTGGTGGCGAGTGCTTCGCAAACGGCGCGCAACCGACTCAAAGGGTCCTTCATTTTGGGGCGCATTGCTGAGTCGGAAAAGTTGACGGCGAGTCGAGATGATTTGATGGGGCGCATAGCAGCCATCGCTAAGGGAGCGGATATGACGTTTGAGAAGGCGATTAAGGAAGTGCAGTCGCGTCGTATGCTTCCGCAGATAGAGTCGGAAATCATCGCAGCCAAGGCCCTTGATTTTGTTGTCGCCAACGCTACGGTAACGGTTGAGGACAGCCACTAGAGCGTGGAGCGCAGTGTTGAAAAATAGGATGCAGCGAATAGGGTCTTTGGGGCATTAGTCCGCAAGGCCCATGTGCCAAGGCAGCGCGTAGCGCGCGTCGATAGGTCAAAAGGCTGGATTTTTAGACGCTGTGCCCCCTGCGAAGTGCTATACTGATAAGACTGTTTTGTTGCTGTTGTTTAGTTTCCGTTAAATTTTAAAATTATGTACCTTCAAAATGCTACTCGGGTCGTGGCCCCGCAATCCTCTTACTATGTTCCCGTGGTGGTTGAGCAAACGGGCCGTGGTGAGCGTTCTTACGACATTTACTCCCGCCTTCTGAAGGATCGGATCATCTTTCTTGGAACCGGCGTGGACGACATGGTGGCAAACTCCATTATCGCTCAGTTACTGTTTCTTCAGATGGAGGATCCGAAAAAGGACATCCATATTTACATCAACTCCCCGGGTGGCTCGGTGACTGCGGGGTTGGCGATTTACGACACTATGCAGTTCATGACGTGCGACGTGAACACCTACTGCATTGGAATGGCGGCTAGCATGGGCGCCGTCCTTTTGGCAGCGGGTACCCGTGGGAAACGGTTTGCGCTTCCGAATTCGGATATCATGATCCACCAAGTTTCCGGCGGAGCTTCGGGGACTGCCAGCGATGTTGAGCGCACCGTGGAATACATGTTCAAGCTCAAAAAACGTTTGATTCGTATCTTGGCTGATCATACCGGCAAGACAGAGGAGCAGGTCAAATTTGACTCAGATCGCGACTATTATATGTCTGCAGAAGATGCGAAGGAGTACGGCCTTGTGGATGAAGTGGTGAAAAGCCGGCGTGAAATTCCGGGTCCATTGAAGTCTGAAAAGGCCATCACGGAGCGTTCAAACGACAAGTCCTCTGATAAACCGGAGCCTGCCGCAGAATAATTTTGGTGAAATTTGCCAACACCGGCTGTTCTCTGGTCGTGGCAAATGTGAGTTGTGGAATTAGTGATAGAATCAGTTTTGTAAGTGGAATAGGTTTAATAAAACCAATCATGCCTTCTGGGCAAGTTGCTGAAATAATCTGAAGTAAGGAATAAAAATGGCGCGCGCTTCTAATTTAACGATGTGTAGTTTCTGCGGGAAAAGTCATGCGGAGGTGCGCAAGTTGATTGCCGGTCCCGGAGTTTATATCTGCGATAGCTGTATTAATGTCTGTAAAGGCATTCTCGACAAAGAACTCAGCGATGAACGGCGTAAGCAGTCCGTGAATTTGCGGGTACCTAAGCCGGCTGAAATTCGGCGCTCTTTGGATCTTCATGTGATCGGGCAGGAGCGAGCGAAAAAGGTGCTCTCAGTAGCGGTTCACAATCATTACAAGCGGATTTTACACAACGGTTCCGGTTCAGGCTCGGCTTCCTTGAGTACGACAGGTGCCACGCCCACCCAGATTGACGCGCTTGCCGACGTCGAGATCGAAAAGAGCAACATCCTTTTGCTGGGGCCTACTGGTTCGGGTAAAACGCTCCTTGCTAGGACTTTGGCTCGTGTTTTAGATGTGCCGTTTTGTATTGCAGACGCCACGACACTCACAGAAGCCGGGTACGTAGGGGAAGATGTTGAAAACATCATCTTGCGCCTTTTGCAGTCAGCCGAATACGACGTGAAGCGCGCAGAGATCGGGATTGTCTACATTGACGAAATCGACAAAATCGGGCGGAAAACGGAGAATGTCTCCATTACTAGAGATGTCAGCGGGGAAGGTGTGCAGCAGGCGTTGCTCAAGATTTTGGAGGGGACGGTTTGCAATGTGCCACCGCAAGGCGGTCGCAAGCATCCGCACCAAGAGTACATTCAGGTGAGCACCGACAAGATTTTGTTCATTTGTGGAGGCGCCTTCGTGGGCTTGGACAAGATTGTAGGGAAGCGGCGTGGCAAAAGCGCGATGGGCTTCGGCGCTGAGATGAAGGCCGCCAACTCCGATGCCGCAGAATTGGTTCCCAGCGAACTGTTGAGGCATGTTGAGCCTGAAGATTTGCTGAGTTTTGGAATGATTCCCGAGTTTGTTGGACGGCTACCCGTGGTTGCCGCGCTGGATCCATTGTCTGAAGACGAGTTGATGGCGATTCTGACTGACACGAAGAATGCGTTGATCAAGCAGTACGCCAAGCTGCTCTCCATCGAGGGAGTGACGCTCAATGTGACCAAGGACGCGTTGCGAGCTCTTGCGGAGCAGGCCGCGAAGAAAGGGACTGGCGCACGTGCTTTGCGTTCGCTTTTGGAGCGCATCATGCTGGACGTGATGTTCGACATTCCCAGCCGCGAGGACGTCGCCGAAGTCACCATCAGCCGAGCTGTGGTGGAGGGTAAGCGCCAGCCAACGGTTCGACGCAAGCAGGACAAGGACGCGGCGTAAGGGCGTTATAAGGTGCTTGATGAGGCCCGGTTGTTGGTGAACTGAAGAAGTCATGGATCACCGGTCGCAATCTTCATCCGCGTCGCCGCAGCATTGGGTTCCCAAACGCAGATTGCGCAAGGCGAGGCATTGCGTGGGCTTGGTCGGTTTTTTGGGGGCTATGGCGATGTCTTTTGGGGGAGCTCATGCGGCGGATCCTGACCAAGGGAAGGAGTCGCCCGCGTACGGGCCCCTGAGCATTTTATCCAAAGTACTCCAACTGGTGCGGCAGGATTACGTCGATGAGGCGAAGGTGACGTATCCGGCACTCATTTCGGCGGCCTTGCGAGGGATGCTGGCAGGATTAGACCCGCATTCGCAGTTCTTGGATGCGCGCGAATTCAAGGCAGTGCAGGAAGATACGCGAAGCCGTTTTAGCGGCGTAGGACTGGTGCTTTCTCAAAAGGATGGGCGACTTGCGGTGGTCAGCGTGATGGAGGACAGTCCGGGGTTGAGGGCCGGTATTCTAGCTGGGGATCATCTTTTGAAGGTGGACGGTCAATTAACCGAGAAATTGGGCGTGAACGACGTTGCGACTATTCTGCGGGGAGACGCGGGAAGCGTGGTTAAGTTGGTCCTGTATCGGCCGTCATCACGCGAGACATGGGAGCTTGAGTTGAGTCGGGAAGCTATCAAGTTGGCGTCGGTTTTTGACGCGAAGCTGCTGGGAGAAGACAAGGATGGTGGAGGGGAGCCTAAAGTCGGGTATGTGCGCTTAAGCCAGTTTAACACCACGACCGCTGCGGAGTTAGGGAATGCGCTTGCGGAGTTGGAGAAGCGTGGCATGCAGGCGCTTGTTTTGGATTTGCGCAATAATCCCGGCGGGTTGCTGGAAAGCGCGATTGAGGTTGCCGCACAATTCTTGCCGCCGAACTCCGTGGTGGTCTCCACAGAGGGTCGGGTTCCCTCTCAAAACTGCGTTTATCGCACGCCAGAAAAGGCTGCTCCTAGACCGGGTTATCCTATTGCATTGGTGGTAAATGCAGGAAGTGCCAGTGCTGCGGAAATTTTAGCGGGTGCTCTCAAGGATCTGCGGAGGGCAATTGTGGTTGGCGAAACAACTTTCGGTAAAGGCTCAGTTCAAAGCGTGATTCCGCTGCCCGACGGCACCGCAATCCGCCTGACTACCGCTAAGTATCTCACGCCGGGCCGACAAATCATTCACGAAAAGGGCGTTCAGCCGACGATTCGAGCCGTACTGACTCCGGAACAGGAGCGACTTCTCGCAATGCGGCACCGCTCAGAACAGCTTGATGAAAAAGAGCGTGCAGAGCTGGCGTCCTTCCGTGATCCGCAACTGGATCGCGCTTATGAAACCCTCAAGGCCGTGGTAATGTTCTCCGCGCGACCGGCCCCGGGACCTTCGACAATTCCCCAAAAATGAGCGACGACAGTTCGGCGTCTTCGCTCCAAAATCCAGCCCAACCCTTGGTTCTCGCGCTGGAAACTTCGTGTGACGAAAGTGCGGCGGCTCTCATGCGCGGCACTAATCTGCTCGCGGCTGAGGTTTTTTCTCAGGTCGCCGTGCACGGGGAATACGGCGGCGTGGTTCCAGAAGTGGCGTCGCGAAGTCATTTGCGCGCGTTGCGCCCCGTGTTGGACTCGGTGCTCTCTATTGCGGGATTGCAACTGCGGGATTTAGACGCTGTGGCCGCGACTTCGGGTCCGGGTTTGGCGACATCTTTAATGTTGGGACTCTCTTTGGCTAAGGGGATTGCGGTGGCGCTCGGGAAACCGTTTATTCCGGTGAACCACATCGAGGGGCATTTGCTTTCTCCCTTTTTGTCTGAGCCGGAGGGGCCGCGTGCTGCGATTGGCTTGGTGGTGAGTGGGGGCCACACCCTGCTGGTGCGCATTCGGAGCACGGGCGATTATCAACTTTTAGGGAAGACGCTGGATGATGCTGCGGGAGAAGCGTTTGATAAAGTTGGTAAGCTTCTCGGGTTGCCTTATCCCGGCGGCCCGCATGTGAGCCAGACGGCGGAGCAGGGGAGTGGTACGCGCTTTGAGCTTCCTCGCAGCATGTTACACTCTGGAGACTTTGATTTCTCCTTTAGCGGGCTTAAGACGGCCGTGCGATACCTGCTTCCAAAACATAATCCGGTTCCCGTCGCGGATGTTTGCGCGAGCTTTCAGGAGGCGGTAGTTGACGTGCTGGTCGCGAAGACTATGCGTGCTCTGGAAGTAGAACGAGTCGATACACTTGCGGTCAGTGGTGGTGTGAGTTGTAACCTTCGACTTAGGGAACGCTTCCAGACTGCATGCAAATCAGCAGGCGTGCGTTTGTTGCTTGCCCCCAAAGATTTGTGTACTGACAACGCAGCGATGATTGCTTATGTCGCGGCACTGAAGTTGTGCGCGGGCTTTGACTCTCAATTGAACGCGGAGATCGAACCAAATCTACGAACCGCCGACTGGTTGCGCTAAATTATTCTGTAAAAAATTGTGCGCGAGTTAGTTAGCGGGTTAGTTAATATTCCCGCACTAGCAGAGATTCGGCGATTCCCCGCATCATGACCGCCTTTTTACCGAGCGGTTTGAGTGCTGAAAGTGCTTCTTCCGTGAGTTCAGCCGCTAAAGCTCGAGATTTCTTCAGACCGAATAACGCGGGATAGGTTGCCTTGAACGCTTTGACATCCTTGCCGGCAGTTTTACCCAGCTTTTCGGTTGATTGTGTGACGTCGAGGATGTCGTCGATGACTTGGAATGCCAGCCCTAGCGCCTGCCCGAAGTCGGTGAGCGCCTTGAGCTTGGATGGTGTAACGTTCGCGCTCATTGCTCCAAGTCGTAGCGCGCAAGTGAGCAATGCTGCGGTCTTCGCTTGATGGATGAATTTCAAGGCGCTCTTGGAGACGGGCTTGCCCTCGCTTTCTAGGTCAAGAACCTGGCCGGCAATGAGCCAGCGGCTTCCAGAGGCCACGGAGAGCTCTCGCACAAAATCTGCAATGCCGTATCTGGAAGTGGGTTGTGCCTGCGCAAGAATTTCAAATGCAAGCGTCAGAAGTGAATCCCCCGCGAGCACTGCTAGCCCCTCGCCAAACACGATATGGCAGGTGGGGCGCCCGCGCCTGAGATCATCGTCGTCCATGCAAGGCAGGTCGTCGTGGATGAGAGAATAGGTGTGAATGCATTCCACGGCGCAAGCCGCGTGGAGCGCTGCTTCTAAGGCCCCTCCGCAAGCCTCTGCTGCGGCGAGTGCGAGGGCTGGACGCAGGCGCTTACCTCCAGCAAACAAACTGTAACGCATGGCTTTGTGAATGCTAGCGGGCTTTGTTGACTGCTTGGGTATGAGGCTATCCAGCGCTACATCAACAGTTTGAGCGGCCTTTTTTAGGTATTCTTGAACTTCCATGCGGCGTAAAAATGAGTGACAGAGTCCCTAAGGGTAAACTTAAAAACTCACCAAAGTTTCAACAGATTCGCTTAGGTCATGCCAGTCGCGCTCTGGCAACTGCGTCTGCAAACCCGCTTTCACGAACTAAAAAGAGCCGGAGTGAATCACAATTTTGAAGATTTGGTGACTTTCTGTGGCAACTTCCTTGCGGATTCTGTTGACACTAGGTGCGTCTTTGTTAGGTTGCGCCTCCGCTTTTTTCTGGAAGCACATCCCAACATCTTATGATGGGAAGTGCGGAAGGAGAGAAGCAAGCCTTGCGCGAGTGCGACAAGTGCCTGGGTAGCTCAGTTGGTAGAGCACATCCTTGGTAAGGATGAGGTCGCCGGTTCAATCCCGGTCCCAGGCTCCACTTGTTGCAGTCACCGCTTTCTTCAACCCCGTATCAATAAACAAAACCACTGACCTGACCCTATGGCCAAGGCGCAATTCGAACGCACGAAACCGCATGTTAACGTTGGCACTATCGGCCACGTGGACCACGGCAAGACCACGCTGACAGCAGCTATCACCACCATCCTTTCTAAAAAGGGCTTCGCGGAAGCGAAGAAGTATGCCGAAATCGACGCCGCTCCCGAAGAGCGCGAACGCGGCATTACGATCAACACCGCTCACGTCGAGTATCAGACCGAGAAGCGCCATTACGCGCACGTCGACTGCCCTGGACACGCTGATTATGTCAAAAACATGATCACCGGCGCCGCCCAGATGGACGGAGCAATCCTCGTAGTGAGCGCCGCCGACGGCCCAATGCCCCAGACTCGTGAGCATATTCTGCTCGCCCGTCAGGTTGGCGTGCCTTCCATCGTCGTGTTCATGAACAAGTGCGACATGGTGGACGATCCTGAGCTTTTGGAGCTCGTTGAAATGGAAGTTCGCGATCTGCTCTCTTCCTACGACTTCCCTGGAGACACTATTCCAATCATCAAGGGCTCTGCAAAGGCCGCTCTTGAGTCTGGTGATCCAAGTTCTCCTCAAGGTGCCTGCATTCAGGCGCTTATGGATGCTGTTGACGAGTATATCCCGCTTCCTGAGCGTCCTGTGGATCAGCCCTTCCTTATGCCTGTGGAAGACGTATTCAACATCGAAGGTCGCGGCACTGTCGCCACGGGTCGTGTTGAGCGCGGTATCCTCAAAAAGATGGAAGAAGTTGAACTCGTTGGCCTCAAGGACACGATGAAGACGACAGTCACCGACATCGAAATGTTCCGTAAGCTGCTGGACGAAGCTCGCGCAGGCGACAACGTTGGCTTGCTGCTGCGTGGCATCAAGAAGGACGACGTCGAGCGCGGTCAAGTTTTGGCCAAGCCAAACTCCGTCAAGGCTCACAAAAAGTTCAAGGCTGAGGTGTATGTCCTCTCCAAGGACGAAGGTGGCCGTCACACGCCTTTCTTCAACAACTATCGTCCTCAGTTCTACTTCCGTACCACGGACGTGACCGGTTCTGTGACCCTCCCCGAGGGCGTGGAAATGGTTATGCCTGGCGATAACGTCAGCGTGACTGTGGAATTGATCACTCCGATCGCCATGGAAAAGACCATGCGTTTCGCTATTCGCGAAGGTGGCCGTACCGTAGGTGCAGGCCGCGTGGGTGACATCATCGTCGCTCCTTAGTCTATTTCCCTTCGGGGATCTAATCGTTGTTTATTCCCTCGGTCTCGCGGCCGGGGGAATTTTCTCCCTAGGAAACCTTTTAAATTTGTTGTCGCTCGGCTGATAGCCGGGCTTTATATTACCTTCAGAAGCATACGGCAGTAGCTCAATTGGTAGAGCAGCGGTCTCCAAAACCGCTTGTTGGGGGTTCAAGTCCCTCCTGCCGTGCTTTTTCTGACAAGCTGGACTGGATAATTTTCCCTATTGGATGTGCTTTTGCACACGCGTCTTGCGTGCAAACCGTGCGCCGCCGTTTTATCCGGTTCTCTAGCTCTGGTATCTATTTTCCCACCCCTCCTTTCTGAACGAATGTTTGCCCGTGTATCACTATTTATTTCTGAAGTTAAAGGCGAGCTTCAGAAAGCTAACTGGCCTTGGGATCCTAAGGAGCGCGGTGTCAAAAAATACCGAGAGTTAATTGATTCTACGACTATAGTGCTGGTCGCCATGGTTCTATTGAGTGGCTTTGTGTCGCTCTGGGATCTGGTGATGATAAATCTAGTCGGTGCCTTCACTAAGTAAGCCATGACTGAAGAACATAAGAGAAAGCAGTGGTTCGTTGTCCATGTTCTGTCAGGACAAGAGATGAAGGTTCGCGACAACCTGATTAAGCGTGTCAAAACCGAGGAGATGAGCGACTTCGTTTACGAAGTCGTACTTCCAATGGAGCGCGTTGCAGAGGTCAAGCGTGGTAAAAAGACTGAGACAACCCGCAAGTTTTTCCCTGGCTATATCATAGTCAACATGTGGTTATTTGATGATCCCCGAGATAACGATAGACAGCCTCTCGTGGATCGCACTTGGTACTTTATTAAGGACACGGCTGGTGTCATCGGTTTTGCTGGCACCAAGGATCGCCCAATTCCAATGCGCGACTCGGAAGTTCAGGCGTTGCTCTCTCAGGTGCGGGAGCGCGAAGAGAACGTGATTCCAAAGATTTCGTTTCAAGTGGGTGAGACGGTCAAAGTCGCCGACGGTCCTTTCGAGAACCAGAGCGGCGTTGTGGAAGAGATCGATCCAGAGCGCGGAAAGCTGCGTGTGTCGGTGAGTATTTTCGGCCGCAACACACTGGTGGATCTCGAGTACTGGCAAGTGGAGCGAGCCTAGTTTTTTATTTCAACAAACATTCCGACTGGAATTATTCACCAGTCACCAAACATTTTAATCTACCCGAATCATGGCCAAAGAAATCGTCGCAACTATCAAGCTGCAAATTCCCGCAGGAGCAGCAAATCCAGCGCCACCCGTGGGTCCCGCCTTGGGGCAAAACGGTGTCAACATCATGGCGTTTTGTAAGGAGTTTAACGCCACCACACAAAAGCAAGCTGGCGACATTTTGCCTGTGGTGATTACTGTCTACAAAGACAAGAGCTTCACGTTTATCACCAAGCAGCCGCCTTCCGCGATCCTCATCAAGAAGGCACTAGGCATCGCTTCCGGTTCCAAAGAACCCAATAAAACAAAGGTCGGTAAGCTCACCAAGAAGCAGATTTCTGAAATTGCACAGCGCAAGATGCGAGATCTAAACGCTCGCACGGAAGACGCTGCGGTGAAGATTATAGCTGGTACGGCTCGCCAGATGGGCGTCGAAGTCGAGGCGTAAGTCTAGTTTGTTTTAGGCGAAAACATACAAGTCTACCCGCAGGATTTTCTCAACGGCGCTCCCTGTGCTTGCACGGGTGGCGCCGTTCGTGTTCTGTCGGTTCTCCAAATTGGTTTTGGGGGCTTCCAGCGGCGCTGCTTGAATTTGAGTTCTTCCTTACCAATTTCCTAAATCCCAGCATGAAGAGCTTAATCCTTACCAACGAATTTCCTCCGAATATTTACGGCGGGGCCGGTGTGCACGTCGACTATCTCAGTCGGGAGTTGGCCAAGATAATGAGGGTCGAGGTGCGTTGCTTTGGCACGGATGGTCAACTTGTTTTGCCCACAGAAGGGGCGCTTAGCGCAACTTCGTTTGGTGCTGATACCAAAAATTTTAAAGCGCCGAAGCAGCTGCATTCCATTTTTGCCTCCCTGCAGCGTTGTTTGGACTGGAACGTCGCAGGAATCGATGCCGACGTCGTTCATCTCCACACTTGGTACACGCACCTTGGGGGAATCTTAGCCAAACTAAATTACGGGATTCCCTTGGTGGTCACCGTCCATTCCTTAGAGCCGCTTAGACCATGGAAGCGGGAGCAACTTGGTGTGGGTTATGACTTTACCTGTTGGGTAGAGCGCACCGCTCTGGAAATGGCGGACGCGGTAATTGCGGTTTCCAACGATACGCGGGAAGATGTTTTACGTCATTTTAATGTCGCTCCAGAGAAGCTTCGGGTGATTCACAATGGCATTGATTTGAACGAGTTTCAAAAGACGAGCTCTAACTCGGCACTGCTCAAATACGGCGTCGATCCCAAGCGACCCTTTGTTTTGTTCGTGGGGCGTATTACCCGCCAAAAGGGAATTCTTCATCTGGCAAGAGCGATCCACCACATGGCGAAGGACTTCCAAGTCGTTCTTTGCGCGGGTGCGCCAGACACTCCTGAAATCGCAGCCGAGATGCGCACCCTGGTGGAGGCCGCCCAAGTCGTTCACGGTTCAGTCCTATGGGTGCGTGAAATGGTCAGCAAGCCCGATTTGATTGAGCTTTATTCACACGCTTCGGTTTTCTGCTGCCCATCCGTCTACGAACCTTTTGGGATCATTAACTTGGAAGCGATGGCGTGTAGTACTCCAGTGGTGGCAAGTGCTGTGGGGGGAATCAAGGAAGTTGTGGTGGATGGTGAGACGGGTTTCCTTGTGCCCTTGGAGTTACGCGATGGAACGTTTGAGCCGACGGATTCCGAACAGTTTGAACAGAATCTTGCCTCCCGTATTAATGCTGTGATGGCAGATAAGGCGCTCGGTGAGCGTTTGGGGCGGGCAGGGCGCACTCGGGCAGAGGAGTATTTCTCATGGGAAGCGATCGCTCATAAAACACATTCTTTGTACGTCGATGTGGTCCAAAATCATAAGCAGTGTGCAGCTAAATAATTCTCATGTTTGTAGATCATATTAAAGTTCAGGCGTTTGCAGGGCGGGGCGGGCACGGTTGCGTGTCTTTTCGACGGGAGGCCTTTGTTCCAAAGGGCGGTCCAGACGGGGGCGACGGTGGTAGGGGCGCATCCATTATTTTGCGTGCTGATGTGCACGTGGACAACCTCACGATGTTTTTCTATGAACCCCTGCTCAAGGCTCATCACGGCCAGCAAGGGATGGGCAAGCAGTGCTCGGGGAAATCGGCGGAAGACCGCGTGTATAATGTTCCAGTTGGCACACTTGTATACCGTATGCCGGCGCCGCCGCCAGTCGGTGAGTTGGAGGCCTCCGTCCGTTACGGTACGGACTCAACCTTTGTGGATCTCGAGCGCTCTCCAGAAGACGAGCAAAAGGAAGTCCAAAATATAGAGGATGTTGAGTTGGAGCTCGTGGTGGATTTGAAGGAACCGGGTCAAGAGTTTGTGCTCTGTCGGGGAGGAAAGGGAGGATTGGGGAACGTTCACTTCAAGAGTTCTCGTAACAGGGTTCCGACGCAATTCACTTACGGAGAGGAGGGTGAAGAGGGGGCGTTTTATCTAGAGCTCAGAAAAATCGCGGATGTTGGTCTGGTGGGATATCCGAACGCGGGCAAATCGACCCTGCTTGGAGCGGTTTCAGCCGCGCATCCAAAGGTGGCAGCGTACCCTTTTACCACGCTTACGCCTCATATTGGTGTGGTGGAACTGGCTGCTTACCAGAGGTTTACAGTTGCCGATATTCCTGGGCTAATCGAGGGTGCACACTTGGATGTGGGCCTCGGGCATGAGTTTTTACGCCACATTCTCCGCTGCAAACTCCTTGCTTTCGTTGTAGATACAGCGGGCAGCGAGGGGCGCGATCCGGTTTCTGACATTCAAAGTCTGCGCCGTGAGGTGAGTCTCTATGATGCAGAACTCGGGGAACGTCCGTGGGTCATCATTGCCAACAAGATGGACCTTCCTGGTGCCGCGGAGATGGTGGAGACTCTCAGATATCGTTTCGCTCGCGTCGAGATATTGCAGGTTGAAGCGGCTTCAGGGGAGGGGATAGAGGAGTTAAAGGAGAGGTTGGGCGCCATTATTAAGTCTCATGAGGCCGTGTCCTCTAACTGATCATCAACGTCTGTTTTGAAATTTTCTGGACTGGGGAATTTCCCTAAATTTTACTACCCCATAGCTGAGTATGTTTCCCTTGGGTTCTGTGGGAATTTAGAGTTCGGGGGTAAAAGATTGTGAAATATTTCACAAAGTTCTTGCCCCTCTTTAAGTTTTTCCGTTCTCTCCACCCGTCACTCGCTCAACTGACGTTTTGTTCAACTTTTGATTTTCGTTATGCAGTTTCTTTCCTCGAATCGTCTCGCTCTTTTCCTCGCCGGATTTCTTCCGGTTTTGGGTTGTGTGAGTCTTTTCCTGAGCGGCATGGCAACCGCCGCTGAGGTAGGCGGTCAAGGTGCGGTTTCTCTGGCAGCGGTGGCTGAGGTGGCTCATGGGGCTGCATCTACGGGTGCTCACGAGGCGGCGGCTCACGAGGCTGCGCTGACTCCAAATGCTCCGGTCTTATTTCACTTAGGTCCGTTTCACTTAGGTCCGTTGCCAGTGAACAATTCGATGGTGCTCATGTGGGTGGTGTCCATCGTCATTATTCTTGTTGCGCGTGCTGCAACTAAGGATTTGAAGGAGAACCCCGAGGGCTTGCAAAACTTTGTGGAGTGGATCGTTGAGAGCTTGCGCGACTTTTTGGAGAACATTCTTGGCAGAGCGTTAACTGCCCAAACATTTTGGTTCTTCGCCTCCTCTTTCATCTTTATCCTGACTGCAAATTGGTTTGGATTGTTGCCAGGGGTTGGAACATTGGGTTGGGGAACTCCTGACGGTTCTGGTGCATTGAACCACATTAGCGAGCCGCTGTTTCGGGGAGCAAATGCTGATTTGAACTTAACGCTAGCGATGTCCGTAGTGTTTCTTGTGGCGTGGTTTTATTGGGGGTTGAGGGCGAACGGGGTCGGAGGGTTTCTGCTCCATATTTTTGGCCCTCGGGGTGATGCGAAGGGTTTTTTGAAGCTTATTTTGATTTTGGTATTTCTTTGCGTGGGAGTTCTTGAGCTCGTCTCAATCATGTTCCGGCCGGTGTCTCTCTCTTTTCGTCTGTACGGGAATGTGTTTGCTGGTGAAACTTTGCTTGAGACAATGTCAAACTTGGTGAAAGCCCTTGCGCCCGTCATTACGATTCCTTTTTACTTCCTTGAGCTGCTGGTGGGTTTTGTACAGGCGCTTGTATTTACTTTGTTAACTGCAGTCTTCACTCTCTTGATTTGTGATCATGGTGATGGTCATGCGGATGAAAAACACTAGTCTAGACATCTGCTTTTTAAAATTTTCCAAACTTTCTTCCGTCAGACCGTGGTCACACCGCGGGGGCGGTCGATACCCAAGCCTAGATCAAACCAACCCAAGATTAGTTATATGAGCATTGTTACCAACGTCGCAGAAATCACCGGCAGTCTTCACATCGGTCTCGCCGCCTTAGCCTCCGCCTTAGCGGTTGGAATCATCGGTATGAGGGCGTCTGAAGCTGTGGGGCGCAACCCCGGGGCCGCTACTCCCATTTTGGTTCAGGCCATCCTTAGCTCGGCGCTTGCTGAAGGGATTGTCTTTTTCACAATCTTCCTCGTGAAGTAGTTTCGTCCGTAAATCTCCGTCGGTGCGGGGTGGGCGTTTTTCCGCCCCGCACCCTTATTTACCCGCTGTCTTCCAGCTATGTTTCTGAACTTCTTCCTCGCTTCTATCCCTGGTGATCTCATGGAGACCGCCTCTACCGTCGGCAAAACCTTCGGCTTTAGTACATGGGCTTTTGTGGCGCAGGTGCTGTCTTTCTCGATTGTTTGCGCCGCGCTCTATAAATTTGCGTACGGCCCGATTTTGAAAGTGTTGGAGGAACGCCGTCAAAAAATTGAGCTCACCTATCGCGAGGCGGCTGCCATTAAAGTGCAGGTTGCCGATGCCGAGCAACGGGCCAACGACATTGTTGTGCAGGCGACGTCTGGAGCGCACAAACTTGTGGAGGAGGCGAAGATAGCGGCGCAACAATTTCAGGAAAAGCAGATGCAGCAAGCCAAGGATGACGCCTCCGAACTCGTGGCCAAGGCTCGCGAGGCGATCAAGCGTGAGCATGACCAAATGTTGATTGAGCTAAAATCCGAGGTTGCCCGATTAGTGGTTGATACCACATCAAAGGTACTAGGGAAGGTGCTCACGGCCGATGATCAGCAGCGGTTAATTCAGGAGGCCAGCCGCGAACTCGCTGCCTGAGTCGTCTTTTTACCCTTTATTTTAAAATGAAGCTCAGCAAAGAAGCTCGAAAGGGTGCTCGTCTTTTATTCAACGCGGCCTGCCCGAATGGCAAACTTGACGAGGCAAAGATTCGTCAAGTGCTCGTGAATATCCAAGAGCGTAGACCTCCGCAAAGCGGGCAGATCTTGCATGAATTTCATCGCCTCGTTCGCCTCTCGATTGAGCGGAGCACCGCAACGGTCGAAACGGCGGTGGCGTTGAGCGCAACCCAGCAGTCTGAAGTCCAAGCCGCTTTGCACCAACGTTTTGGTTCTGGAGTGAATGCAGCTTTTTCTCTCAACCCAGACCTCATCGCGGGCACCAGAGTGCGCGTTGGGAGCGATATTTACGACTCCAATGTCAGAGAGCGCCTCGCTCGTTTGCGCCACGGTTTATCCCACTAGTTTCGTCATTGCCGGATTGGTTTGGCAAATTTTCTAATTTCATTTCACCGCATTTTTCAGCAACCCGAATTCCATGAGTAACATCCTTCAAGAAATCGCCACGACGATCTCCGGTCTAAAGACTGACACGGTGCGTTCCAACGTCGGCGTAGTCCGCCAAGTCGGTGACGGCGTCGCCCGCATCGAGGGTTTGAGCAACGTGATGCTCAATGAAATGATCAAGTTTCCCGGCGGTCTTTACGGTATCGCTTTGAATCTTGAGGAAACGGAAGTTGGCGCCATTTTGCTCGGTGAGGACAGAGGGGTCATTGAGGGCATGGAAGTCGAAACCACTGGGCGCTTGCTTTCTGTGCCCGTTGGTAAGGAACTTTTGGGGCGTGTTCTTAATACGTTGGGTGAGCCTATCGATGGGAAAGGGCCTGTGGGTTCTTCGGTTTCTTATCCCGTGGAGAAGATTGCACCGGGCATTATTAAGCGGCAATCCGTGTCCCAGCCAATGAGTACGGGTATTATGGCCATCGACGCGATGATTCCCATTGGCCGTGGCCAGCGTGAACTGATCATCGGCGATCGCGCTACAGGCAAGACCACCATTGCCATTGATACAATCATCAACAACGCGCGTATCAACAAGAAGAACGAGGGCAAGGAAGGCTTCCGTCCTATCTATTCGATCTACGTGGGGATAGGCCAAAAGAACGCCAACATTGCCCGTACCGTTGCGGTACTTGAAGAGTCAGGTGCAATGGCCTATACCATCGTCGTTTCCGCACCCGCCTCGGACACGGCGACGAATCAGTACCTCGCGCCTTTCGCTGGGTGCGCGATGGGTGAATGGTTTATGGACAACGGGATGGATGCTCTGATTGTTTTCGACGATCTCTCCAAGCACGCCGTGGCCTATCGTCAGGTGTCTCTTCTCTTGAAGCGTCCTTCAGGTCGTGAGGCTTACCCAGGCGATGTGTTCTATCTTCACTCTCGGTTGTTGGAGCGCAGTGCGCGTTTAAGCAAGGAGGCGGGCAACGGTTCGCTGACGGCTCTTCCGATCATCGAAACACAGGCGGGTGACGTTTCCGCTTACATTCCCACGAACGTGATTTCCATCACCGACGGCCAGATTTATCTGGAAACAGACTTGTTCTACCAAGGGGTACGTCCCGCTGTTTCCGTTGGGCTTTCTGTGAGTCGTGTGGGCTCCGCAGCTCAGATTAAGGCGATGAAGCAGGTCGCTGGTAAGATTAAGGGCGACTTGGCCCAGTTCCGTGAGTTGGCGGCCTTCGCGCAATTCGGTTCAGATTTGGATGCTAAGACTAAGGCGCAATTAGAGCGCGGACAACGTATTGTGGAGCTCTTTAAGCAGACTCAGTATCGTCCGATGCCAGTCGAGCTTCAGGCCGCGGTTTTGTGGGCGATGCAAAACGGTTACTTCGATGATGTGCCGGTGCTCGGTCTTAAGGCCTTCCAAAACCAGTTGCAGGATTATTTCGATACGCGTAAGAGTGCGATTACGGCTGCGATCCTCGCCAAGGGAATGATCGACGATGCGATTACGGCGGATCTCAAAGCGGCTCTCGCTGATTTCAAGCAGGGTTACAAAGCTTAACGGCGATGGCTGCCAATACTCGAGACATCCGCCGACGTATCAAGTCGGTTAAAAACACCGCGCAGATCACCAAGGCCATGCAAATGGTCGCGGCTTCTAAGATGCGCAAGGCTCAGCTGGCTGCGATTGCCAGCAGGCCTTACGCGCAGGAGCTTTCGCGTCTTCTGTTACCGTTTTCTAACGCGGTTAATGAGGATGAGAATTTGGTCCATCCTTTGATGTCGGTCAAACCCGAGGGCAAAGACCTTGTTCTTCTAATTTCAACCGATAAAGGCCTTTGCGGTGCCCTCAACACTAATATTCTTAAGGAGGTTTCCCGCTTCGCTCCAGAAACTACCGAGTTTGTGTGTGTGGGCAAAAAGGGTGTACAGTTTCTTGCTCGCGCAAAACGTACTGTTCTCGCCGACTTTCATCTAAAGGATAATTTTCCCTTCTTAGAAGCCAAGGAGGTTGCGAAGTTCTGCATCGAGCGTTTTGCGCAAGGGGACATCAAGCGGATTGTGGTTTTGTACACGCATTACGTGAACACTTTAGTTCAGGCGCCGAGCGAGCGTGTCGTAGTTCCCGTGCAGTCTTTTGATGTTGGTCATGCGAATCTCGGGCACGACAATGAGAAGTCGGATACCGAAGTGAAAGGAGAGGTGCCAGAGTATATTCTTGAGCCGAATGCTCGTGATTTTCTCGGCTCTCTGCTTCCCCATTTTGTTTGTTACAAAATTTTCCATCTGATTTTGGAGGCGCGTGCTTCCGAACATTCCTCGCGGATGGTTGCGATGAAGAACGCAACCGACAACGCCAAGCAAATCATCAAGGATCTCACGTTGGAATACAACAAGATCCGTCAGGCTAGTATCACCACAGAAATCCTTGAGATCGCTTCGGCGCAAATGATTCTCTCTTAGTTTTAACGTTCCACCTTACCTTTTCTCATGTCTGAAACCATTGCCGCCCAAGAAAATATCGGGTCCATCGTCCAGGTGATCGGGCCAGTTATCGATGTCGACTTCAGCGCCTCGGGCAAGATGCCGAATCTGCTCGATGCTCTCGAAATCCATTACGATGTAAACGGTCACAACACCAAGCTCGTCCTCGAAGTGCAGCAGCACTTGGGTGGATCTTGGGTGCGCACCATAGCGATGAGCTCCACCGAGGGTCTCAAGCGCGGCTTTCCCGTCGTGGCGACCGGTGCTCCGATCTCCGTTCCGGTTGGAGAGGGCGTTTTAGGCCGTATTTTTAATGTTACTGGCGACCCCACTGATGAACGTGGCCCAGTTCCACACACAAAGCGTTACCCGATTCACCGCCCAGCTCCTCCCTTGGTTGATCAGGACACGAAGGCTGAGATTCTGGAAACAGGGATCAAGGTTATCGATCTTATTTGTCCGTTCACGAAGGGGGGGAAAGTCGGCGCCTTCGGTGGTGCGGGCGTGGGTAAAACGGTTGTGATCATGGAGTTGATTAACAACATCGCGAAGGGTCATGGTGGCTTCTCCGTCTTTGCAGGCGTGGGAGAGCGGACTCGCGAAGGAAATGATCTTTACCATGAAATGGCCGATTCCAAGGTCATCTGTCTCGACAAGATCGAAGACTCCAAGGTCGCTCTCGTTTACGGTCAGATGAATGAGCCTCCCGGCGCTCGTATGCGTGTGGCGCTTTCAGCTCTCTCGATGGCTGAGTATTTCCGTGACGAGCAAAATCAGGACGTGTTGCTGTTCGTCGACAACATTTTCCGATTCTCCCAAGCTGGCTCCGAGGTGTCTGCCTTGCTCGGCCGTACTCCATCGGCAGTGGGTTATCAGCCCACTTTGGCTGCGGAAATGGGACAGCTTCAGGAGCGTATCACATCGACTCGTAACGGTTCGGTAACATCGTTCCAAGCGGTGTACGTGCCGGCTGACGACTTGACCGACCCCGCTCCTGCGAACACTTTCGCGCATCTCGATTCCACGATTGTTCTTGAGCGTTCAATCGCGGAACTCGGTATTTATCCTGCGGTGGATCCCTTGGCCTCAACTTCCAAGGCGCTCGCGCCGGATATCGTTGGTGAGGAACATTATGCGGTTGCTCGCGGGGTTCAACGCGTTTTGCAGCGCTATAAGGATTTGCAGGACATCATCGCCATTCTCGGGATGGATGAGTTGTCCCCCGAGGATAAATTGACTGTCTTCCGTGCTCGCAAAATCCAGCGTTTCCTTTCTCAGCCTTTCCACGTCGCGGAAATCTTCACTGGCACTCCCGGTCAGTACGTTCCGATTTCCGAAACGATCCGCGGATTCCGTGAGATTTTGGATGGTAAACATGACGACCTCGCCGAAGGAAACTTCTATATGAGGGGCGGCATCGATATGGCACGCGCCTAGTGGGTCGCATCTACCATGCGTCGGTTTTCTTAAATGGACTCCGGCCGGTTCCGTTAATTTCTTCGAAAGATGCTTACTCTCAAACTCGAAATTTTTACTCCCGAGGCGGTGGCCTATCGTGATGATGTGGAGATGGTTCTTATTCCCGCTGAACTCGGCGACATGGGGGTTTACCCGATGCACGTGCCTTTCATGACACGAATCCTGCCGGGCGAGTTAATCGTGACTAAGGGCGGTGAAACGATTTCCCTCGCGGTCGGCGAAGGTCTGGCGGAGATCACCCAAAGCAACGTCAGGCTTCTTGTGGACATGGCCATCGAAGAGCGCTTCATCGATGAAAAGGCAGCGGAAGAGGCTGTTGCGCGTGCGCAGCAAGAGGTCCGTGAGGCTTTGATGGGCAGTCAGGTGGAAGCAGCAGCGCAGATCGCGCTCTTGAAGTCGCTTGCCCAGCTCAAAGTGCGCCGTCGTCAGTATTCTCCAGCTGTGAAGTAGAGGGTTTTAGTCCGTTCGTTTTCCTCGGGCGCTGATCCATTTGCCTTTTCTGGTGATTTTTTCAAAAGTCACTCCTTCGGCCTGAAACGCTGTGAGCACTTCGGATTCTTGATTGCGCAAAACGCCCGAGAGGAGAAGGTGGCCCTTTGGGGCAACGGCTGAACTGATGATCGGCGCGGCTTGGATCAAAACGCCGCTAAAAAGATTCGCTGCGACGACATCCCACGTGCGCTCCGGTTTCCATTTGAGAACATCGCCTCGTTTCAGGCTGATGTTTCTGAGGTTGTTATTGAGGAGGTTCTCTTTTGCTGTGCGCAGGGCAAGTGCATCAAAATCGGTCCCTATAACTTCTGCGGCGCCGAGGAGTTTTGCGGACATCGCAAGGATTGCGGAGCCTGTGCCAAGGTCGAGGAAGGTCCATTGAGTTTTTGTGAGGTGGCGTGCGATATCGGCCAAGTGACGAAGGCACATCGCAGTGGTAGCGTGTTCCCCAGTGCCGAACGCGAGGCCTGCCGGTATCCAAAGAGTGGGAACTGAGTCGGATTTTTTAGCAACATCCAGCTCTGACTTCGTACTGACGATGGCAAGCCTTCCTCGTACACGGATTGGCGCTCGCTGAGGCGTATTTTTGGCGGTCAACCAAGTGGCCTCACTTGTGGTGCCACCATGTTTTATTTTAAGCGACTCCGCCTCCTCGAAAGTCAGGCCGTGCGCCTGAATTTTTGCGGTATTGGAACCCGCATTCTGGGTCACCATCAACCTCATGGGACCGAGGTGCGCGAGTGTTTCAAACCAATCATCCGCTGTGGTAGCAGAGGCGCGGCGACTCCATGAAAAGCGTTCTTGAATGAGCTGATCCATGACGCGTTAGTGTTTGGTAAAGATCATGATGTGTTGCTGTGGTAAAACATTGAGGGTTTCCTTCCAACGCAGGGAAGGGAAGACTTCAAACTCCTTGCGTGCCTGTTCCACACTCATTTTGTGAACGCGTTTGATGTTCACTTTGGGATCCTCTGCACGGAACTCTACCAGCACAATTCGCCCGCCTTTTTTAAGCGCGGCAACCATTGCTTTGAGCATTTCGTAGGGCTCATCGAATTCATGGTAAACATCCACCAACAGCATGGTGTCGATGCTTTCAACGGGCAGCTTTGGGTCTGTCGTCGTTCCCAAGGTTGGAGTGACATTGGACACGCCGCGGCGCCCCATATTGCGGTGGAGCAAGTCGAGCATCTCTTGTTGGATGTCGACGGCAAATACTTTGCCCGTTGGAGTAACTGCCTGAGCCATTCGCCAAGAGAAGTAGCCGGAACCCGCTCCGATATCGGCAACGGACTCGCCGGCTTTCAGCTGCATTGCGTCCACCAATAAATCTGTGCGTTCCTCGGTTTCGCGCTCAGGACGTTCCAACCATCCCGCCGCTTGGTGTCCCATGACATGAGCGATTTCACGTCCCATATAAAACTTGCCGATGCCATTGGGGTCGTGCTCGGTTCTCGTTTCATAGCGAGGTGAATCTTGTGCCGCAGCGATGGGAGCGGTGAGCAGTGGGAGGAGTAAAAGCAGGGCGCGCATAATTTTTTCTGGAGACGAAGTCCGAAGGTTTAGCGCTTCTGTGCCTAAAAGGCGAATCCGAAGGAGAGATGCGCTGCGCCCCAATGTTCACCGGGGCGTTGGTCTGGATTAACCCCGAGATCGAAGCGCACGGGGCCGACTGGGAGCGCGTATCGAAGTCCTATCCCTACGGCACTGCGGAAATCGTTAGTGGGCAACTGACCACCCTTGAGGGAGAGGCTGCCAGTATCATAAAACAAGGCACCCCGTAAATTTTGCCAGATGGGAAAGTCGGACTCCGCGTTGAGTAGTGTGTAGGAGGAGCCTCCTGTGGGGTAGCCGTGACTGTTGGCGTTGCCCAGTTCGCGTTCTGGGAAGCTGCGCACGGTGGTGGAGCCGCCGAGAAAGTAGCGCTCGTCGATGGGGACGGACGCACGCCTGGAGAGCATTCCGAAACGAGCGCTTGCGCCAAAACGGATGCGGCCTGGAAGCGGGTAATGCCACGCAGCTCGGCCAGAAGTTCGCTCGAAAGTCGCGCCACCGGTGAGCGTGTTTGTGTCCGTTAGAATGGCTAAAATGTAGCCTCTACTTGGATTAAACACGCTGTCCCGCTTGTCCCAAATTGCGGAGAGACCGGCGGTGCCGACTTGATAGGAAGTGATGCCAATTTCCTCGATCGGGATCTGGCTGGAGGCGATTTCCACCGTTCGAACCTGGCCAAAAAGAGCGACTTGTAGCGGTTGGAAAATGCGTCGCGACAATTCACCACGCGTACCAGCTTCGTGCTTTTCATATCCCAATTCCAAGCGGCTTCGCAGGAAAGCACGCGCGACAAATTCAGTTCGAGTTTCAAAAAGCCAAGGATCCGAGAGGATTGTTTCCAGTGCTAAGGCACGTTGCGAGGCGTTGAGTTCAACGCTGCCTAGCAGACCTTGGCCAAACAGGTTGCGGTTGGACAAACGCACTCCGCCCATCAACCCCTCATACGTTCCATAACCAATCGATAATCCAACTTCTCTGGACTTGGCTTCCTTGAGCTCAACTTGAAGCCTTAGCGTGCCACTGGAGATTGGAACAGGCGTGATGCTGAGGGAGTCGAAGAGACCAGAGGCGAGCAAGTCCTGTTGTTTGTTAATGAGGCGCTCGGGGTCGTAAGGGCGATTCTGTAGACTCGCCAAGCGGTTTTGTAGCCACTCCGCGCGGGTTCGCTCAAGGCCGGTCGCGTCCAAGCCGCCCACCCAGTACGCGGGTCCGGGAGCCGTGGTGATTGTCACTGGAACCAATCCCTCGGAGTTTGCATCGGAGGGGTTTGCGCTCACCGTTACTCGTGCTTGGTAGTGGGAAAGATTCGCATAAAACTTCTGCAGAGCGTTTTGAAGCGCAAGCTGGCGAGGGACGGTGAATGGCAGGGCTATAAATGGTGCAATTACCTTGCGTACATCAGTTTCTGGAACCACTAAAGGCCCAAGTAAACGTATGCTCCCAAACCGATATTGCCGTCCTTCATTGACGGTGATCAGCACATTAGCCCCCGTCTTCTGTGGAGTCATCTCAATCTCAGGGCCAACCACAGTCGCGTCTAAAAAGCCCTCCGATTGATAGTAGTCGACGATGCGACTGGCTCCCATTTCGAGCTCGTCTTTCACGAAAGGAATTCCGCTTTCTGGAAGTCGCAGCCGATCGACTGTGGGGCTCACAAGTAATGAAAGCAGCCGATTAGAAGGAATACGCTGGTTGCCTTCGATTCCAGTGGATCGCAGTTGAACCAACGAGCCTTCGGAAATCGAAAGTGTGAGGGACTCTTTTTCAATTTTCCAAGTAACTTCTGCTGAAGCATATCCGTTTTGGTGGTAGAACACGGCTAGGTAGTAGGCTGCGTCGTCAGCATTGGGCTGGGTCAGGCCTCGGGAGCGAATCCGCTCAAGTTGCTCTTCAATGGCAAGCCTCAATCGGCGCTCAGAGAAGGCATAAATACCTTTGATATAAACTTTTACAGTTTCTCCTTTGGGTGTAGGCGGATTACGTTTGGATTCTAACTCCCAAGGATTCCACCAAGATGCCATTGCGTTCCGCTGTAAATAGCTCGCCATCAAAAGGTAAATCAGCGCAACAAGGACCGTGACGGATGTAGAGGTTGGGCGCTGCATAACTACCGGAAGCGGATGACATATCGTACACGCCCAGCAAAGTCACCGTCGGCGCCGACTTCTCCGATCAGAAAAAGGTCGTTTGTAATGCGGTAACTCAGTCGGCTTTCCTGATGGCCAGTGCGGCTATTGAGCGCCCCAACGTCTAGGCTGAATCGGCGTAACGCAGAAAAGCGTTCTTGTTTACCGTTAGGCGGCAATACTTTATCGGAGAACTCTTGAAATAAAAGCGCTGCTGCGCGGCCTGCCAAAGCTTGTGAGTTATCGGTGGCGTCTGTCGGTAGTGACCCGGTTGTGAGTAGGGTCAGCAGGTCTACTTCAGGAATAGGCGGTTCACTTCTAGCCGTAATACTTGGCGCAGACGCTGGCCCCCATAGATAGAGACGCACCCGATTGTTGCGCACTTCTGCCTCTGCGCTGAAATCCAAGTTGGGTTGGAAGGGCAGGTCTCTCGAGTACCAGACGCGTCCGTGGGAGATATCCATGCGGGCGAAGGGGAGTGATGCGACAAGGTTGTCCGTGCGGTATGCACCATCGAGGGTGGGGGCCGCGCCTGTTCCCTCTAGGCGAATTTCAGCATCAGCTGTTCCTCGCAAACGGTTGCCTCGCACTAGAATGGGATCACCCGGGGTGGTGGAGAGGTTGACGCTGAATTTCCAGTCTGAGAAAGGCTTTCGTTGGAAGGTAAACCAAGGCTTGCCGGTAGTTTGGGGTTGGTCTTTTGGAAAGCCCGTCCGCACGACAGTGAGCGGGAGAACCTCGATGTCTTTTTGCCAACGGCTGTTGACCGCTTCCGCGTGCCCGCTGAGGGTGGCGCTGCTCCACGGCCCTCGCAACGCAAGGTCTCCATTCAGGCGGAGAAGTAATTCCCTATTTCTTAGGATCAACACCTCTTTCGCCTTAATGGAAAAGTTGAGCATAGGATTGGCCGGATCCTCGAACCGCGCTGAACCTGTCGCTTGCAGGTTTCCTCCGCCAAGGTCAGCTTTCAATTCTGAGATTCGTAACTCGTTGGGCGTGAAGTCGAACTTCGCAATGACATCTGCCAAAGCGGGCACCCTATCGCTTGAGAAGTGCACCACAGGGCATTGTACCCATAGTTTTCCCGTGAGATTGGGATGCCCAAAAGTTCCGTGGATATCGGCATCGAATGAGGCGGTACCGCTGATTTGCCGCAGTCCCGACCAGAGTTGGGGCGTAATTTTAAGAGAGGCGTTGTGCGTAAATATTTTTCCCGACACAGCTAAGTCTGCAATGGGGGAGTCTCCCCGCAATAGAGCAGCAATTGGGATAGGAATCTTCGCATGAGCTTCAACAGGTGCTCCGAGGGGCGAAATTAAAGAGGCGTCGGTTTGCAGCATTCCGTTAGCGAAGCTGCCGGAGACGTTAAGTGAAAGGGGGGTGAATTTGGGCGCCTCAGCAATTTGGACGCGATTCGCGCTGAGGTTAAATTGAGCGGTGGGTGCAAGCGGTGTTCCTCCTATTTCCATAAAGAACTCGACAGTGCCCTGCATAGCGCCTGGCCTGCCGGCTCCTGCGCAAAGGTTGGATAAATCGAGTTTAATGGCTTGGATTTTACCTGCGAGGGCACCGTTCTCCACCCAGTGTGTGCCATTAGTGCCGTGGGTAAGCGGCAGAGTGAGCTCTCCGGTGAGCGCTTGGTGCCCCCATTGTTCAAGTTTGATATTTTGAATTTGTAATGAGCCATCGCTCCACCGGATCTGAGCCGAGGCGCGAGTGTCTTGTGTTTCTATTCGGAGCGGAGTTGTGGTGAGCGAATCGGGGGAGTAGTGCCCGCTACAGTCGAAAACTTTTAGTCTCAGCCTATCCCAATTTGCATCGCGTAATTGCAGACTCCACTCTCCCTCGCCGACGAAATTGGCCAATGTTCCTTCTCCCTTCCAGATGACGTTAAGGGCACCGCCTAATGGGGTGCTTATTCCGAGCTGTGCAAATAGAGGTCGCATTTTCTCGAGCTTTGCGACGGCTAAAGTGGCGTTTATTTTATATGGAACTTCATTATTTAAAGTAATTTCGCCTTGTGCGCGCAGATAGTCTTGTGGCCCGAAGTCTAGCTCTAGTGCTTGGGCGGAAATTGTTTTTTCCACAGAAGACGCCGTTATTCGCAGTTGAACGGGACCGAATGCTCCCCAGTTTAGATTCGTGCCCAGAGCGTCGCAAGTGGTGGTGATCGGACCAGTGCCTCGCTGGTTGGCGATGTTGATTTGTAATGAGCCTGTCACCGGTTGCCCGCGGATTTGCAGTTGTGCTGCGGACAGAGAAGGGCAATCGGCCTCGATCTGAATTTCGGCGTCGGCCGCGGTCTTGTTCAGTGGCCAAAGCACTTCGCCTCGTACGACATTTTGAGCATCCTTTAGGTTAATGTTCCAGACCCGAAGGGCCCCTTCCGCTATGGTCAGTGCAGCGGTGGCTTCTGTGAGCGAGAAGGCGAGATCCGGAGTGCTTAAAACGGGGCGAGTCATCGTGATGACGGCGTTTCCTGCGACAGCGTCCATGCGATTCAGTGCCGCGATTGGGGACACGAGCGTCGCTTCAAGTTTGCCGTTCTCCACGCAAATGAGGTCGGAGAATACATTCCTGAAATTGGATGTGCTTTCGATTTGGACTGCTTCGTGGGATAGATTTATTTTCGCGTCGACGGCTGCAAAACAAGCCTTCGGAGCGGGTTGCAGCGCTGGAATCCACTCTGAGAGATCCTCCGTCTCAAGGTGAAGACTTACGTCCGCGCGGAGGGTTTTTATATCGCTCAATTTTTCGGGCAACAGAATGGTACCGCTTGCGGCGGCCTGCGTTTTTGGGGTGTGTGCGTCGAGAGCCTCAATTTTAATCTGACTTTCCTTTAGGGCAGCGTGAAGTTTGAACGTTGCAGAGTTCTTGTCTGAGAGGGGCTGGAGGCCCTCGACGTCCGCTTCACCAGTCCAAGAGCTTGCTCGGGAAGGATCCCCTTGAATCGCCACCCCCGCAGTGATGTTTGGGAGTTGGTTAGAATTCCAGCCAAGAGCCGCTGCGAGGTCGTTGCAGTCGAGTTTTTGGCATCGCAGATCAATGTTCCAATGGGCTGGGCGGAATCTGCGTGCGAGTTCTGCGCCGGTAAAGTGGGCTTGCAAAAGCCCGTCTCCGCACGTGATGAAAACCGCAGCTTCCGCGATGCCATGCTCTACGTGGGACGCATCGAGTTGAACTTCCTTGAGCCAAACGTTGGGTCCTAGTTGTAGCTTTTCGAGTACAAAAATCCGGTTCGCGTAACGGGTCTGTGCTTCTAATTTGCGAACTGGACCATCTGAGCCGATTTGGAGCGCTTCTATGCGGAGCACGCCATTTTTGTTCTGTTCCACGGAGAACTCGCCACCTTTAAGACTAAAGAGTGCCTGTTCTTTGGAAAAATTTACATTGAAGTCTTTGATGCTAACGGTGCTGATCGGCGAGGTTGAAAGGGAGACGAGTAGCGGGAGCAAAGATGCGAGAGAGGGGGCGGTTGTGGGCGGCTCTGTGGTGGGTGAGGACGCCCGAGAATGCCCATTAAACTGCGCATGTTCTAAGTGAATCGTCTGTATGCAGGCTGCCGGACCGTGGCTAATAAGGCGCAGCAGGCTGTAGTGAATTCTGAGTGTTCCAATGCGCACTTCATCCACAAAAGGGTGCGGCTTGCTTATGGGAATCAGCCTTAGCGCGCTAAAAGATAATTCCGATAGAACATTGCCAGAGATTTTAGTCTGGAGCTTTAAACCTTGGCGTTGAGCGATATAATTGAGCCCGCCTGAAAGCGCAGCTCGCAGTATTGGACGATGCAGCAAGATGCACGTAAACGCGAAAACTACAATTATCCATGCGATGCGATGCCGGAAAAAGCGTGACCTTTCCGCGGGTGCTGGAAGAGGGTCTTGGGGCATGGTTTGAGAGGTTAATTGGCGTACACGCGCGCCGCAAGAAGTCGCGCAGGTTGATCCGAGGAATAGGCGCCCTTTTGGCTTCCGAAGGATGGCGGGTTCTCGTAGTTTTCTTTCGTAGCTCAAAATTTATTGCACATGTGGAAAGGCCGTTTTCAGCAGCAAACCGCTGCACTCCTGCAGACCTATTCTGAATCTATTTCGTTTGACTGGCGGCTGTGGCCCTATGACATCGAGGGCTCCATCGCGCACTCCGCCGCCTTGGAAAAGGCTGGGTTAATTACGGCCGAAGAACGCAGCGCTATTGTGGAAGGATTGCGGGAAATCGGCTCCGAGATTGAAGCGGGAAAATTTAATTTCCGCCCAGACCTTGAAGATATTCACATGAACATCGAGGCGGAGCTCACCCGCCGAATTGGAGACGCGGGAGCAAAGCTGCATACAGCGAGGAGTCGTAACGATCAAGTGGCTCTGGACTTGCGTCTGTACCTCCGGTCCGAATGTGTCGCTCTTGATTCGCTGCTCTCTGCTTTGCAGTCCGCGCTTGTGGAACTCGGAGAACGTTACTCGGATGTTGTAATTCCTGGGTACACTCACTTGCAGCGGGCTCAGCCGGTTTATTTCGCGCATCATTTACTGGCTTATGTGGAGATGTTTCAACGCGATCGGGAGCGGATACTGGACTGTCGCAAACGAATGAATGTGCTGCCTCTGGGATCTGGCGCCATCGCGGGTTCGACCATACTTTTGGACCGCCATTTGGTGGCTGAGTTGCTCGAGTTTCCAAGCGTCACGCACAACTCGATGGACGCAGTGAGTGACAGGGACTTCGCAATCGAATTGCTCTCCGCGCTGGCAATCGCTGCCATGCATTTATCTCGCTTAAGCGAAGATGTGATCCTTTGGGCTTCGAGTGAGTTTCATTTTATCACACTCTCGGACGCTTTTACGACGGGCTCATCGCTCATGCCGCAGAAAAAAAATCCAGATGTGGCTGAGTTAACGCGCGGGAAAACGGGCAGAGTTTACGGGAATCTGATGTCGTTGCTGACCCTGATGAAGGGGCTGCCAATGACCTATAACCGTGATATGCAGGAAGATAAGGAGTCGGTATTTGATTCCGTGGATACGGTCAAAGCAGCCCTCGGTGTCTTCGCTCCCATGTTGCGCGAGGCTTCGCTCAATACGGCGCGTTGCGCGGAAGCTGTTGCGGATCCCAATCTGCTTGCGACGGATCTCGCCGATTATTTGGTGAATCACGGATTACCTTTTCGTAAGGCACACGAAGCGGTGGGGCGGGCTGTGGCGCGTTGTGCGGAGTTGAACTGCGAGTTAAACGAACTGCCGCTTGCGGAGTATCAGGCAATCTCGGAATTGTATGGAGCGGATATTCATGAAGTGCTGCAGGTGCAGCGTTCGATGGAGGCGCGGAAGGCGGTTGGAGCGCCTTCGCCGGGGAACGTTGCTGCGGAATTGTCACGTTGGAAGGCGTTGCTGAGCTAACAAAGGGAGGTCATGGCGTTTCACGAATTTATCCGAGACGATGCGGGCTGGGGGACACTGCATCGCGAAACGCTGTTTGATCACCCCTACCTCGCCGTAGAGAAAGTGAGGGTGCACTCGCCTGCGCGCCCGGAGCCGTATGATTGGACCGTGTGTCAGCGAAAGGCGGGAGTTGTGGTGGCTGCGGAAACGATAGAGGGTGGCTTTGTTTTAGTGCGGCAGGAGAGGGTTGCTGTGCGCGCCACTCTTTGGGAGTTTCCTGCGGGACAGATTGATCAGGGTGGAGTACACGGTTGGAAAGACGTGCTCGAGACGGGCCTACGCGAGTTACAGGAAGAAGCTGGTTATGAGGCAGGTGCAGACGCTCAAGTGGTTCCCTTACATCACTTTTTGAGCAGCCCTGGCTTCACCGATGAGCATTGTTATCAAATTTGGGTGAAGGGTGCGGTGCCAAGTGAACTTGGAGTGAATCGGGATGCGAATGAGAGAATCACAGAAGTGCGCCTGTTTACCCCTCCCGAACTTCGAGCGATGGTTGCTTCCGGTGAAATACGCGACGCTAACACGCTTTGCTGTTTAGCGCGTTTGTCGGCTCTTGGGATGCTTTGGTGATCGAGAGGAAACTCAGGGCGCGTTTCGCTCCCTGTGCGGCGTTACTTGCGTGCCTCAGGTGTGACGCTTAGCTCGACTGTTTTCTCACCACGCAGCACTTTGATGGAAACGAGTTTTCCTATTTTGACCGCATCCAATGCGTAGGTGTAGTCGTAAATATTCGCAATTTTTTGGCCTGCGAATTCCACAATGATATCGCCGCCCATTAGTCCGGCCTTCTCAGCAGGGCTGCCCGCGCGAACGCCGCTGAGCTTCACTCCTTTGACCTCCGTAGCGTAGTCTGGGATTGAGCCGAGATAAGCGCGCAAAGTTTCCCGCGAACTGGATTCCTGTTGAGCGGTGCGTTCAACCCGCGCAAAATCTGGTCGTTCAGGAGCCTCGGCGATGTCTTGGATCATGGTCGTAGCGAAGCGAGTAATGCGTTCCAAGCCATAATAATCCAGCTTTTCAGCCGTATCTGTGGGGCGGTGGTAGTCCTCGTGGGAACCGGTGAAAAAGCTCAGCACGGGGATGTGGCGCGGATAGAAACTGGTGGTGTCGGTGGGGAGATAGGGATCGTCTTGGAGCGTTAGATTAAATCCGGCCGCCACGTTCCGGCGCTCAATGAGTTTGCGCCACGATTTTGAGGAGCCCACTCCCTGAAGGCTTAAGCGATTTTCACGCAAGCGTCCTACCATGTCGAAGTTTATGTACGCCACAACTTTACCAAGTTCCACAGGCGGCTTATCCACAAATGCCGCCGATCCAATGAGTCCGATTTCCTCCCCCGACCAAAAGCCGAGTAAGACGCCGCGCTTAAAACGCTCTGGATGAATTTCACGCTCTTTGGCTAAAACAGCTCCTGCCTCCATTAGCAGCGCGGTGCCCGAAGCGTTGTCGTCCGCGCCTGAGTGGACACTCTTTTCCTCGCCGGAACGCGCCAGAGAACTGGACTCTGCCCCGACCCCCAAATGGTCGTAGTGTGCGCCTGCCAGAACCCATTCTCCGGTGGAGTTTGGGCCGGGAGGAATCATGGCAATCACGTTGTGGTCAATTCCTTTGCGATGCTCGACTCCGGCTTCTAAACGGACTTTGATGCCGGGCATCGAGAAGCCTCCTGGAACGTGAGGATTTTCGTTATCGAGGTCTGTTTGTACTTCTTTGAGAGATTTTCCCGTGCCGGCTAAAAGGGCGTCAGCGACGGCATGGTTGACCGAGTGCGCGAGGATTCCTGAGCCAGCGAGCGAGTTGTCTGAGGAGAGCCCCAGCAATTCGCCGGGGTTTGTTGAGGCGGGGCCGGATACAACAAGGACGGCCTTTGCTCCTCGCTCGCGGGCCAGCATGGCCTTGTAGCGCAGCCCTGCGTAACGGTTCAATTGCGCGCGTCTAGGTGCCTCAACGCCCTCTGGGACGTAACGCAAAAGAAGCACGACCTTGTCCTTTACGTCCAAGCCGTCGTAGGAGTTGTAACGTTGCGTCCCGTTCCCCTCCGGAACGGACAGCCCGTATCCCGCAAAGACGACTTCAGCCTCCACGCTGCCAGAGTCAGAGAAGGGCAGGGGACGAAAATCTGTGTCGAGCTCGAATGTTTTTTCCTTCCCCGTGCTGAAGCTCGAGAGGCGGTTGTGGTCCTTTTTAATTTCGACTCCCGCAGGGAATTCAAACTCCTGCAAAAACGTTTGTTGGGGTGCTTGGAGTCCTTTGCTTTTAAGAAAATCCGAAATCCAAGTCGCCGTTGCTTTTGCTCCGGATGTTCCGGTGCGCCGTCCCTCCCTCTCCGGTGCCGCGAGCCATTGCACCTTTGATTGTAATTCTGCGCTTCGGATTTCTGGTAATGCTACCGCAACGCCATTTTTTGGTCCTGCTCGCAGAGGGCTGCTTTGAATTGCGTGGATTGCTGCCCCGTGATCCCAATCGGCCAGATGAATGTTGGATTTTCCATCGCCGCCTCGGTTGGTGGTCCAGCTCAGTTTTGTACCGTCGGGAGAGAAGACGGGAAGGCCGTCAAATCCCGGAGTGAAAGTCACCCGCACAGGCTCATGCAAGCCGGCGGCATCGATGATGAAGAGTTCGAAATTGTCGAAGCCGAACTTGTTTGAGGTGAATATAATATATTGCTGTGAAGGGTGGTAGTAGGGCGCCCAAGACATGCACGAAAAGTCGGTGATACGTCGAACATCGGTGCCGTCGACGAGCGAGGTATAGACGTCGGCATTCATCCCCGATGCGTCAAATCTACGCCACACGATCCGAGATCCGTCGGGCGAGAAAAACGGCCCGCCGTCGTAACCCGGGGTGTGGGTGACTTGGCGCACTCCTGAGCCGTCAGCGTTCATTACATAAAGGTCTGCAAAGTACGCGGGATCTTTTTCAAAACGTGCACGCTCTTCGGGAGAAAGCTTTTCCAGAGGGTATGCGCCCCGAGTGGAGGAAAACACGATGAGTTTGCCATCTGGCGAGAAAGACGCCTCGGCGTCGTATCCGGGAACATTGGTGAGGCGCTTGAGGTCGGTGCCGTCTATGTTTGCGGAGTAGATCTCGTATTCGGGGTCATAGTCCCATGAGTAGCGGCGCGTTTTTCCAGAAGCGCGGAACTCGTTTTCAGAGGATTCTTTAGAAAGGGTTTGTGGATCGTGGTGGGTAGAGGAAAAGAGTAGGCATTTCGTTTGGGGCTGAAAAAACGCGCAGGTTGTTTTTCCATGACCTGGGGAAACGCGGTGCGTATCACCAGAGAGTAGATCAAGATGGTAGATCTGGTAGAATGGGTTGCTGGGTTCGCGTTCGCTTTGGAACACGAGGGCATTGCCGTCCGGGTGATAGTAACCTTCCCCGCTTCGGTTGCCGTCGAAGACGAGTTGGCGGGCATTCTTAAGGAACGTATTTTCCTCGGAACCGCTGGCGGAACCGAGGAGAGAAGACACCAGAAAGCTCAGGATCAGCAGAGGGGCGCGCATCCGAGTATGGTGACTGAGGCGCTGCTTGGGTGCAAGCTGCGCTCGTCGATTGGATTCGTCGCTGGATTGTAGGGCTGACACACTGTAGTTGGCATGGTGAGCATGACTATTCCCTTAATTTTACGCAAACACTGGCCATGGTTGGCCGCGGTCGCATCCGGTGGGTTGCTGACTCTATGTTTTGCGCCGTGGAACTTGCCCGTTTTGGTTTGGTTCGCGCTGCTTCCATTGATTGCGGCCCTATGGTGGCGCGAAAGCGAGACGGAAGGCTATGCGTTTTGGAAGGCGCCGGCACTGGGCTACTTGAGCGGGTTTATATTTTTTGCTAGCACGTTTCAATGGCTGGCGTCTTTGGCGGATTTGTTTGAGAACCCGGTGCTTAACGGACTGTCTCTATACCTTGCGGCGTATCTTGCGGTGTATCCGGCACTCTGGGCCTGGTTTATTTCGCGGCCACCGCTGCCGGGGTCTAGCGCGATGGCGACTTCTTATTATAACGTCACCTTTGCGTTGCAGGGTGCCAGTGCATGGGTCCTGCTGGACTGGGTGCGTGGGTGGCTATTTACGGGGTTTGGTTGGAATAGCCCGGGTGTTGCGCTCCATAACGATCTGGCACTTATCCAAATCGTGGACCTCGTGGGAGTGCATGGGGTGACCTTTGTGGTTGTGTTTTGTAACCTGATTCTGGCGCTGGCATTTCGTCGGATTAGACTGGAGGCGTCCATCCGCGCGCTCCCCAACCTCCGGGGAGAGTTCATGACGTTGCTTGTAATGCTCGGACTTTGCGTTAGTTACGGCATCCGTTGCGTACTTAAAAAGCCCGTCAGTCCGAGCTTCAGTTTGCGCACCGTCGCGGTCCAGCCTAACATTCCCCAAGACGAAAAGTTTGATCCGAGCGACGAAGATGCTGCGCTCAAAAAGTTGGACCGCCTGATGCAACTGGTCGAGGGATTGCAACCGCTGCCAGACTTGGTTCTTTGGCCTGAGGCTGCCACCCCGCGCGGAATGTTTGCAGACGCGGAAAGCTTTAAATTCACCCGAGGGCAAGTGGAACGCAGCGGCGCTCCTCTTTTGTTGGGTAGTCTCGAGCCTGCAACTTCGGAGCCTGATGGCACAGGAGCGTTTTTTGAATACAACTCGGCTGTGCTGCTTGAGGGGAATAATGCTCCGCCACAAAGTTATCGGAAACGGCATCTGGTTCCCTTCGGGGAGTTTCTGCCATTTCGCGACTGGCTTCCAAACTGGGTGAGGGTTTTGGTTCCAGGTGACTTGCGTGCGGGTGATGAGGCGAATTTACTGTTTTTAAAAAAGCCGGCGGTGCGTATTGGCGCGCTGATTTGTTTTGAAGATAGCCTTGCCCAAGAAGCTCGCAGCTTGGTGAAGGAAGGCGCCCAACTGCTCGTAAACCTGACAAATGACTCTTGGTTTTCCACAAGCGCTGCGGCCGCTCAGCACCTCGCTAACGCAAAGTTTCGTGCCGTGGAAATGCGACTGCCACTTTTGCGTTGCGCGAATACTGGCGTGACGTGTTCGGTCGACAGTCTGGGCCGGGTGGAGCAGCGACTCGCTTCGTTTACCGAGGGCATAGACACTTTGGTGGTCCGTATTCCAAAAAACCCGGAGTTTACGTGGTACGCAAAATATGGTGATAGCTGGCTTTGGTTATGTGTGGCGGGCGTCCTTATGGGCTTGTCGAGGCGTTTGAGAAGAGCGGGTTAGGCGGGATGTTGAGTGTTGGCGGATGCAGTGTTTCTGATCAAAGCTCGGAGATCATTCCGTAGATTTGAGAATTACATGAAACCCAGCGCCTGACTTGCCTAGGTGAGCGTTACAGTCCGGTAGGATGATCGATGAACTCCCATGGTAGGTCAAAATGCTCGGAGAGATGCGCCGCTAGCGCTTTGACTCCGAAAGTTTCAGTAGCGTAATGCCCTCCATAAATGATGTTCACTCCAAGTTCTTCTGCCAATGTGTAGCTCCAGTGTGGGCCTTCCCCTGTGATGAAGGTGTCTACGCCGGCGGCCGCTACGCGGGCTATCTCGGAGCCTGCTCCGCCAGTGATTACGCCGACGCGTTTTGGGAACTCGGGACCTCCCGGGCAATGGTGTACTGGAGAACCTAGAGTGGCGGATAGGGAGTGAATAAGAGCGTCTCTGGAGACGGCGCAGTTGCCAACAAGGCCTACAGGCTGGCCTTTACTAGGAAGGAACGGTAGCAAGTCGGTGAAACCCAGAGAATTCGCTAGGATGGCATTGTTCCCGTAAACAGGATGGATATCCAAAGGTAAATGGGCGCTGTACACCGCAAGGTTTCCCACGATAGCCGCCCTGATTTTCCGGTACATCCCCCCAGTGAATGGCGCGGTATTCCAAAAAAGCCCGTGATGCACCAGAAGAAGATCCGCGCTCCGTTTTGTGGCCTGAACTAAGACGGCTTCGCACGCGTCCACGGAGGCAGCGATGCGGGTTACGCAGCCATTGTTTTCCAAATGCAAACCGTTCAAAGCCTGCGGGTAGTCCCCTATCGTCTGAATGGAAAGAAGTTCGCTTAGGTGATCAGTTATGTCGGAAAGTTTTGTCATGGGGTTGGCTGGGATTTTAAATGAACGGCTCCGAGCATTTGGTAAAGCGGGTTCGGCGTTGAATTGGTCCACTCTATTTTGGGTGCAAATCTTGCAGCGCACGCTTGCCCGTTGGCTCGGCGGCGTTCTACATTTTCGGGTATGGTTCATAGCGTCTATCACCCCTCAATAGAAGGCGCCCAACACGGCGCAAAATCTCTTTCTGAATTCCTCGCTTACGCGAAGCGCTCTGGCGCGGCAGGAGCGCAGCCCAGCAATTACATGCTTCAAGAAGGCGCAGGCTTCAAAAAAGCAAAAGACATTCAGGATGCATTCGCACAGAGCGGATTGCGTCTGGATGGGGTTTCCGGTCACTGCCCGATTTGGGTACACACCACAGCTTGGACGGGATCGCCTACCATCCGGCCCTTTATACCGGCTGAGGTTGCGCTAAAGTCTCCCGAAGAAATTGAGGCCTGGGCGGAAAACTACATCCTGCACCTGCTTGATTTGTTGGCGGAATTAAACATGAAAGTGTTTCCGATGTTTTGGGGTGTGGCCTTTGGTTGGGAAATGGCGAGTGGCTATCCATGGGGGTTCTGGGCTGGTCCAGGGTATGATATGGTCAAGGAAGGCGAAGAGCGTTTCGTTCAGAAAACAGCCAAGATTCGCGCCCACGCACGCCAATTGGGAATCAAGCTTTGCCATGAGATTCATCCGGGGACGGCGGCTGCAACGGCCGATGAATTTTTGCGGCTCGTCGCGTTGTGCGACGGAGACGCATCGATGGCGGTTAACGCCGATCCGTCCCATTGTTGGGAAGGGGAGTCTTTTGAAAGTCGCTTCCTGAAAGTCGGGCCTTGGGTATATGCCTGCCACATCAAGAACCACACCGTGCGTCAGGGCTTTCCGCTTCGCTCAATGGAACCGCTTTGGGCTAACCGCGCCATGCAGTTCACCGACCTAGCAACGGGCGATCTCAACATGCAGCGCTATGCCGAGCTGATGCTGCAGATCGGCTATCCACAGCGTTATTGCAAGCTGACTGGGGCCGCATCTGCGCCGCTCGTAGTGGAGGCTGAAAGTGCGCACAAAGATCTGGATTACACGAGCGCTAACGGGATCGCCTACGTCCGTGATCATTTTCAGTGGCCCTCTGCTGCCGGTTCTTTTGAAGACGGGATGGGCGCCTAGCGTCGTGCTTTTGAAAAGGGCGCAGGGTTGAAGAAGCCTGCGCCTGCGTCGGCGGATTAGCGGGGCCTTGTTGGCCCCGCAATCTTTAGTGGGCGTTACATGCGGTCTGGAACCTCGATGCCGAGCAGTTGCAGGCCTGTCTTCAAAAGACGTGCACTTAGCTCGCAGAGCGCGAGGCGACTTGCGCGTTGGGAGCCCTCGGACTTCAACACTGGGCAGGCTTCGTAAAAGGCGTGGAATGTGTTTGCGAGTTCGTAGAGATAGTTCGCCAGCGTATTGGGGCGGTGGTCCACCAGCACCAGCGGAAGCACCTCTCCAAACTGCAACAGGCGTTTTCCAAGAGCCAGTTCCGTCGGCTGTTCCAGCGAAATAGGTTGGTCTTGATCCCACACAGCGCCAGCTTCCCCGAGCTTGCGAAAAATGGAACGGATACGAACGTAAGCGTTTTGAAGGTAGGGAGCTGTGTTGCCCTGAAAACTGAGCATTCGGTCCCACGAGAAAACGTAATCGCCTTGGCGGTGTGGTAAAAGATCGGCGTATTTGACCGCGCCAATTCCAATGATCCGCGCGATTTCACGACGTTCTTCCTCGCTCAGTGTGGGGTTGCGCTCCGAGACCTGCGCAAAGGAGCGTTCTTCTGCTTCGTCGAGCAAATCGGCGAGGCGGATGGTTTCTCCAGAGCGTGTTTTAAAAGGTTTACCGTCGTCGCCAAGGATGGAACCAAACCACACATGCGAACATTTTACGTGCTCCGCGGCCTCCGGTTGCCAGCGCTTGAAGATGGCAAAGAACTGCCGGAAGTGGAGCTGCTGCCGCCCATCTGTCACGTAAACAATTTCGTCGGGATGCCACGTTTCAATGCGGTACTGCAACGTAGCCAGATCGGTTGTGGTGTAGTTGGCGGCACCATCGCTTTTGAGCACGAGGGCAGGATTGTCCCTCCAGCCGTCCTTATCCTTAATGAGAAAGGGATCCTGTTCCTGAGGAAATTGTCCGTCGGAGAAGACGCAGACAGCGCCGTCGCTCTCTCGAGCAATACCCTTAGAACGAAGTTCTTCCACAACAGGCTTGAGGCGTTTGTTGTAAAAGCTTTCTCCGAGTGTGAAATCAAATTTTATTTCGAGACGCCCGTAGATGGAGTCGAACTGGGATTGTGAAAGACGAATCATTTCGTGCCACAGGGCGAGGTTCTCCGTGTCGCCAGCCTGAAGTCTGACCAACTCGTGCTTTGCGGCGTCCAGAACGGCGGCATCCTCCTTGCATCGAGCGCTGACATTTTTGTAAATGCGTTCCATCTCCGCGAGCGGATCGTGGTCGAGAGCGACAGCGTCGAGGATCGTTTTCCAACCATGCAAAAGCATCCCAAATTGGGTTCCCCAGTCGCCGATGTGATTGTCGCGAATGACTCGGTGTCCAATAAACGTTGCGACGCGCGCGAGTGAGTCCCCCAGAATCGTTGAGCGTATATGGCCTACGTGCATTGGTTTAGCGACGTTAGGTGAGGAAAAGTCGATGACGATGCAACGCGGTGTTGCCGGCTGAGGAACCCCAAAGGTTGAGTCGCTTCGGAGCTTCTCCACGCGTTCCTGTATCCAATCTGGGCGCATCGTAAAGTTAAGGAACCCCGCGCCTGCGATTTCCACGGTACTGCAAATATCGTCTGTTTGAAGTTGGGAAAGGATTTCCTGTGCCACTGCGCGGGGATTGGCTCGGCGAGTTTTCGCGAGCAGCATCGCAGCATTGGTTTGGTAGTCCCCGAAGCGAGTGTCAGAGGCAGGCGTGACGCAAAGTGGTACTTCGCAGGGCTCTGTGACAGCGGCACGCAGCCGTGTTTCAAGAAGAGCGGGAATAGTTTGCATAGGTGCGGACGGTAAAAAGACAGGAGGCTCACGCTTCCTAGATTGGTATTAACCTGCTAGAAATCAGCTTATGGCTAAGAAGCAGGACTCTGAAGTTAAATGGTTAAAGGACGTCGAAGAGCACAATTTCCCCGCTGCTGAATCGTATTTAAGCCTTCTTTATCCGAAGATCGAAGCTGCGCGGTTAGTGACAAAATTGAGGAAGGTGGAACTGACGGAATTTAAGGCGAAGGATATTTTTCGAGCATCGCAACTTTCGCTTTTGGGCATCAGCAATTTTCATGTGGAGCGTGATCGGAAGAAGATCAAAAAGGGAGTGCCGCTCTCGCCGATTTTATTGGTGCGCGACTTGGCGCATCGACGGACAGTGGTTGCGGACGGATATCACCGTCTCTGTGCGGTTTACGAGTTTAAAGAGGACTGCTGGATCCCGTGTAAAATTGTTTGATTGGGAGTCTCAAATCCGCAAAAAATTCTCCAAGAGACGTTTGCCTTCCACCGTTAGAATGGACTCTGGATGGAACTGTACCCCGTGGATGGGGTGCTCTTTGTGGCGCAGTCCCATGATTTCCCCTTCCGCCGTGTCTGCACTTACTTCTAGACAGTCTGGGAGTGATTCGCGGCGCACTAGAAGTGAATGGTAACGTGTGGCAGTGAATGGGTTGGGCAGACCTGCGAAAACCCCGGTGGAGTCGTGCCTGATGGGCGAGGTCTTGCCGTGCATGAGCCGTCCCGCGCGAACAACCTCGCCTCCGAAAACTTCGCCGATGCACTGGTGCCCGAGGCAAACACCCAATAGAGGGAGGTGCGCGCCAAACGTACGGATGACGCTGTTGGAAATGCCCGCCTCTGTGGGGGAGCACGGGCCCGGTGAGATGACGATACGTTCCGGCTTGAGCGTCTCGATTTCTGCAAGAGAAATTTCGTCGTTACGCTTCACAAGGATCTCCGCGCCTAACTCGCCAAAGTACTGGACGAGGTTGTAGGTAAAGGAGTCGTAATTGTCTATAACCAGAAGCATAAAAGTAATTTGCGTCAGCGATTTGCGGGCTCAGTCGAGCGTGCCCGCGCGATGGCGGCCATCATTCCCATCGCCTTGTTGATGCATTCCTGATGTTCGCCTTCAGGGGTGGAATCCGCGACGACTCCGGCGCCGGTTTGTACATAAGCGTGGCCGTCCTTGAGCACGACTGTGCGTAGCGCTATGCAAGAGTCCGTGTTTCCATCGAATCCGAAATAGCCCACCGCTCCCGCATAAACGCCGCGTTTATGTTTTTCGAATTGGTTGAGCAGCTGCATCGCGCGGATCTTTGGCGAACCGCTAACGGTGCCCGCAGGAAAGGTGGCGCGCATTACGTCGAAAGCGGATTTGTCGGGACTCAACTCGCCTTCGACATGCGAGACGATGTGCATGACGTGGCTGTAGCGCTCGATAGTCATGAAGTCGGAGACCTTGACAGAGCCAAACTTCGAAATGCGACCGACATCATTTCTGGCAAGGTCCACGAGCATCAGGTGTTCGGCGCGTTCTTTGGGATCGGCCAAAAGTTCAGCAGCATTGGCGTCATCCTCGGACGGTGTTGAACCGCGGCGTTTGGTGCCGGCGATGGGCCGTATGTCGACGCGCCCAGCAGTCACGCGGACGTGCACTTCTGGAGAGGAACCAACCAGAGAGAAGCGTCCGGCTAGATTGAGGCAAAACATGTAGGGCGAGGGATTAACGTCTCGCAGAGTCCGATAAAGGGTAAGCGGGTCGCCGGTATATTCTGTCTCAAAACGTTGCGAGGGAACAATTTGAAAAATGTCGCCCGCGCGGATGTACTCCTGACAGGCTTGGACTGTCGCCATGTACTCCTCGCGGGTGGTATTGCAACGGGCTTCGGCTGGAATGGCAGGTTGCTTTGGGACAGGTAATTGTGGCAGGGCTGTCGCCTTGGCAAGACGCGCCAAAATGTCGCCGACCTTCGTCGTAGCGGAGGTGTACGCAGCGTCCGCATCTTCGGGCGAGGGCACGTGGGCGTTGACTAAGACACGCATACGCCGAGAGCGATGGTCAAAGATGAGCACGGCGTCGGTTAGGAAAAAAAGTGCGTCAGGCAGCGAGAGCGGGTCGGGTTGAGGTTCACCGACGGAAGGTTCGAAGAAACGGACTGCATTGTAGGAAAGAAAGCCGACTGCGCCGCCCGTAAAGCTTGGGCCCGTAATATCGTCCAGTCCCGGAGGCTTAACGCGACGATAGACGCTCAAAAGTTTCTCGAGTTCGGTGAGCGGATCACTTTGGGAAATAAACTCCCGCGTCTGGCCGTGTTCGGTGATCCGCACGGTATTTCCAAGCGTCTCGATAACCAACGCTGGATCGGTTCCAACGAAAGAATAACGACCGGCCTGCGCGCTGTTTTCCGCAGATTCCAGCAGAAAACTGTACCCGCCAGAGTCCAGTTTTTGGAAGGCGGAGACGGGCGTTTCGGCGTCCGCGAGGAGTTCGCACCAAACGGGTATCAGGTTGCCCTGAGTCGCGAGTTCGCGAAACTCTGGAAGGGACGGCGAGAGTGGCGGAAGGGGCATTGTTAGTGCTTAGCAGCGTATGTTTCGGCGGGATCGAAGAGGCGCGTCTCAGTGACTTCGAGGAAGTTACCGTTGCGATCGATCTCTTGGAAAAAGCAGGACTGGTGGCCGGTATGGCAGGCGCCGCCGGTTTGTTCCACTTCAAAAAGGAGCGTGTCCATGTCGCAATCAGCGTGGAATTTGACTACTTTTTGCGTGTGGCCGCTGGTTTCTCCCTTGAGCCAGAACTTCTGGCGCGAGCGGCTCCAGTAGTGCATGAGACCGGTGTCCAGAGTGGATTGAAGCGATGTCGCGTTCATCCATGCCATCATGAGGACACGCCCGGTGGACGCGTCTTGAACGATCGCGGGAATGAGGCCGTCCGTGGTGAATTTCAAGGGTAGGTTCATGCGTTAAAGAAAAACGGACGCGTGGTATAGCAGGGTCTCGCAAGCGGTGCCAGTACGGAGGTTGATGTAGTCTGAATCAGTAGTGGTTTAGCGATAATCAGCTGACATTTTTGATTCTCTGCCTTTGATTCGAGAAATGCGACTCGATCTTTGGCTATGGGCTGTGCGCGCTTTAAAAACCAGACCTCTGGCTGCGGCGGCCATCAAAGGAGGAAAAGTGAAGGTAGACGGCCTCTCCGCGAAGCCCGCTCACACCGTGCGCTCCGGTCAAAGGATCGCGATTCAGATCAATTCCAATGAAACGCCTTGGGTGCGCACTCTTCTCGCCGTAGATCTCCCGCCATCTCGCGTCGGAGCCAAATTAGTGCCCCAATATGCCGAGGATATCACTCCAGTTGAGGAGCTTGAGAAATCCCGTTTGCGCGCGCCACTCATCCAAGGGCGGCGACCACCGGGGAGTGGACGACCCACAAAACTGGAGCGCCGCTCGATGGAGGAGCTTTTTGAGTAAAAAGCGTTAAGTTGATCGAGACACACCATCCACTTGGTCTCTTGAACGCGTGCTCAGTGGCAGCCTGAGGAGTTCTCGAGGAGTTATCGCATCAGAAAACTCCAAAGTGGATAGGAGTTTTCGCAACTCAACTACTGTTAGCGAGTCATGCTATTTTTCGTGAAAACTTGAATCGAACAAGTCGTCTGTGAATACATAGCGCTCAGTCCTGTATCTTCAGTGATCCAAACGACATCACCGTCCGGTAACAGGGAAGCGAATTGCCATTTCGAGCCCAAACTGTTTAAGACCAAAAACTCTTCGATTTCTCGCTCGGGGATGGGGAGAGCGCAGTTGCGTGTGGCTGGGTCTAGCTTCTGGAGGAAGATTCCGTCGGCCTTTCCTGCGGTAAAGGTGACAAAAATCTTTTTGTGGTCCTTTTCGAACAGAAGGCCTTTGTCTGAAACTTTGATTGGCTTGCCGTACCTCTCAATACACTTTTCTGGAGTGTCTCCAATCCGTGCAAAAACGTTTTGGAGACCGCTCAACAAAATAATGACTGACGCTGTGAGAAATAGACGCACTACGGTGGTTGATGTGAAGTTCTTGGTTTTATTTAAGTAAATTTACATTGGGTTTACAATTAAAAAATGACATTAAGTGCATTTGTTGAGTGTGCATCGGTGTGTAATGTGCTTGCTAATATTAGTTAACATCTCTTTTATTTCGCTCGGTTGTTGAGCCGATTTTGAAGACCCGTTAGCGTTGGAAGCGTCTTGTCTTTTTGATTGTGTCGCTCAACTTCGAGCCATTTCCGACCTCCGAAGTATGACTATTGGCCCCCCGTTGACCGAATCTCCCTGCGATATCCCAATGAAAAGGCCCACCATTGTTTGGAGCATTTGTATTTTCTATCTCATCTCTGCCGGATGGACGTTGTTATCCTATCTTCTTATCTACCTCAGATTGATTCCTTTGAATGAGGCGCAGGAGGCCTACTTCCGATCGCTGACAATTTTCGACAATGGATCGACTGTTGTGATAGCCGCATCGAATCTCGTTGGGGCCATTCTCTTGTTTCGTCTGAAGAAGGAGGCTTTTCAATTTTTTGTCGCGGCCTTTGTGGTTGGCCTTGCTCTTACTGGATATCAGATCGTCGCTAAGAATTGGCTTGGAGCGATCGGCGGCCCTGGGTTTGTTGGGACTGTCTTTGGTTGGGGCATCAGCGTGGCGATTATCATTTACTCAAAGCGCCTCACCACGAGTCGTCCCAATGAACTAAAATGACGGATTCGAGCGCCTTTTGCAGACCGTGGCAGGTTTAGTCCGACGCAACGGAGCCGTTGCGCGGTAGTCCGAGTACCAACAGCCAACCGCTACGAGGCTCTTCCAGCATGAAAAGTATAGAACGCGCCGGCTGCGAAAAAAGTGCCGGTTTCGTGGGCTTCCAGCATCTGCTTTACCCATGCCTCCCCCTCGGCCTCCGAGAGAATACCGAGGGCGGGGATGAGCCGCGCAAAGCCCTTCACGCTGGATAGCCAAAAATCTCCCCTCCCACATTCTGACAATACGTGGGATCGGTGCGAGCGAAGTTCGAATCCAGCGGCCTTAAGGTAACGCGTCATCTGACGGCAAATGTCGGGATGCGAGGCGATGGCCGAAGTTAGCCGGAAATCGCATTCCCGCATCTTGGAATATTCCGGCAGGCCGAAGGTAGTTCCGGCATGATCAGCGTCAAACACGATCAGACGCCCTGCGGGTTTCAACAGACGAGCAGCCTCCTTGAGTGTCGCTTCCGGATTAGAAACGTGACTTAAGAGAGTGTGCATGATGATGACATCAAAAGTCTCGCTCGAGTAGGGCAGGCGCTCAGGCTCGACCTTGTCCCAATGGATCCGAGTCCCCTCACTAAGGGCTCGAGCTGATTCGAGTAAGCGGCTGCTGATATCCGCACCGTAGAGATCAGAATCTGGATGTAAAACTGGCTCCAAAGCCCGAATGAGCACGCCCGTGCCACAGCCAAAATCCAGAACAACCAACGGTCGATCCTTTGGTATTTCGGCGATATAATCTCGGATCATTCTCTCAAAAACGGAATGCTTCGCCCGCTCCTCAAGCCTTGTAATCATGGCCTGAAGTGTGGTGTCGCTTTGCTGGTCGGGGTTGGTGTAAGGATCCATGAGGTGCCGATTGGAAGATTGAATTTGACCTAACCGAAATGGTCTAGATCTGATGTGATGCACCCTTGTCTAAGCTGGAAACCGTGTTGGGAGGCAAAAGTAAATGCTCTTTGCTCGACGTCAGCGGTGAAAGTCAGCGGCACGAGAAGGAGGGGCGCGAGGCTGAAGAAGGGAAGTTCCTCAATTATTGGGGAACGCTTTGCCAGGTTACCTCGAGCGGTTGGCCGGAAGGGATTACTTGGACGAGGATTTTGTCGGAGTGGATTTCGAAGGGAGGTTTTTCGCCGCTCTTTTGGTATCGCACCAAAACGTCGGTCGGGTGATTGGCCGGAATTACGACTGTGAGCGGATCATGGAAGACGGCGGGATCGAGGGAGCACTCCAAAGTGAACTCGGCGTGGCCTGCGGACGTCGATGCTGTGAGTTTGGCTGCATCCCGTTCCATCGTGTAGCGGCAAACTTGGGCGAAGGTGTCGATCCAGAGCTCGTCTTGCTTGGAGCGGAGATAGATGAGGTGATCTTCCAAGACGTCAGGCCCGGATAACGCATTATAACCTTCGGTAACGGCGTGCATCATCCAGACAAGGACTTCGCCCTTTTTGAGGTAGCGGTCGACCGTCGTGTTGGCCTGCGCGGCAGTAAAATCCTTACTAGTAGGCGGCCATGCGCCGAAGCGTTCGCAGTGTTCGCGGATGACGGGATGGTATTTATGTCCGGCTGCGCGAACGACGTCGCTGGTGCCGTTGCCCGGCGTGGCGAACGTGAAGGGGGCGATGCCGATGCGTTCCTTGATGGCCTCGTAGGCCTTGCCGATCTGCTCGTCCATCTTTGCCGGCTCTAAGTCGATGCGTTGGCCGTCTTGGATTTTCGTCAGTGGGATGTGCGTCCAAGTGTGGTTAGCGATCTCGTGACCCTCCGCTGCCAATTCCTTGAGGCGGTGCCAGCTGATACCACCATGGTCGCCGGGCTTCTTTTTCGTCGCCTCTTCGTTGGTATCAGGCGTAAGCCCTGGGATGACGTAGAACGTCGCCCTGATTCCATATTGGTTGAGCAGCGGCACTGCGAAATCGTCCTGATTGCGCAGACCGTCGTCGAGCGTCATCGAGACCGCCGCCGCGCGGTCACCCTTGAACTTTGCGATCCGGATGGCGCCGAGGCTCTGAGCAGAATCCGTCTCGGCGGCTTGAAGGGTTGCCAGCGTGATCAGTAGCAATACGAGGACCTTGGTCTTCATTTCTTTTCAATGGGAGCGCCGAGGTTGGCGGCGGGGCTGGACTTGCCGGTGGGATTGGCGATGCCTGCTTGCTCCATGAGGAAGCGGTTCCGCAGTTCGGCGAAGCGGGGGCTCTGGTTGTGACCAATGAGCGGGGCGAGGTCGAGCTGCTTGGGGCAGGTGAGCGAGTTGTAGATCGAGAGCACCGTGGTGGGCGGGCACGCGGGGTCGATCAAGCCGCCGCTCATGAGTACGGGAACTTTTACGAAGCGGGCGAAGTTGACCGTGTCGTAGTAGGCGGTGGCGGCGACGATTTTGGGGTCGGGTGTTTTCTTATCGCGACCCATGATGAGATTACTCGGCGCGGCGTCGGGCCGTCCATACAGCGGGCCGGTGTGCTCGCCGAGTGCCGGCACGATGCTCACCACGGCGGTGATGCGTGGATCGAGCGCGGCGGCGATGAGCGCGAGGCCGCCTCCTTGGCTGGCGCCGGAGCTGATGATGGCCTTGCGATTCCAGTCCGGCCGTGAGGTCATATAATCAATGCCGCGCACCATGCCGGTGAAGACCGGTCGGTAGTAATACGTCATGCGGTCGTCGCTTCCAAGGTATGGGTAGCCCATGAACTTCTTCCACTTAGCCTCATCTTCGGCTGTGCGTTCCAACGGCATGTCGTGGGCGCTCATGTCCAACGCAAGGAACCCTAGGGCCGCGTTGTTGATGACCCAACGGGATTCTTTCAGGCCGTTCGGATGCACGCCCATGCCCGGCTGAGAAATCATGATTGGGAGGGAGGCCGCCCCTTTTGGCTTGGCTAGATAGCCGTATGAGCGTCGACCGTCGATGTTAGCGAAACTCACCTCGAAGAGTTCGATGTCCGGGTTAGGCTGGTCAACCGCAGTGACTTTAGGGTCTAGGGGGATACGGGAGAGCTCAGAAGTCTGCGCGTCCCAGAATTCCTTAAAGTCCTTCGGGAGCTCCGCCGTAGGCGCGATGTTGTATGGTGCGAAGGCTGCACCCGCCATGCCGATGCCGAGCGTAGCCACTTCCTTGGTCGAGCTGATCTGGAATCGCAGCACCCCAGGTTGTTCCAGAGTTCCCTCCACGAGCCCCTTGCCGTCCTTGAGCAAAACGGTGCCTTGCTTCAAGAGCTTCGCGCCATCGAGGCTCAGGGTCCATTCGAGCTCGGTCGGCCCGCCAGGAGCTTCGGCAGCCAGACTTACGAGGAAGGAGGCCTTTTCGCCGACTTTGTATTGGGCATCGGGACGATCGGTCGACGCCTTGATCCAAGTGTTCGGATTGACGGGCTTGTCTGGCTCGGCGGCCGATAGCGAGCAAACGGCGACGAACAGCAAGGACGACAGGAAAAGATAAGCGATGCGCATGGAGTTGTACTCAGGGTTTCAGATGAAGAAGAGCCTTTGCCCTCTGCATTTTTTCGAAGGGGATAGGCTCGAAACCAGGGATTTCTTTGAAGATGCGGGAGTCGGGGCGAAGCGTGTAATCGCCAGCGGCTTCGTTGACAAAGCCTGGATCGGTGTCGATTGGCACGTTGTGATGACGGTAATCTTTGTCCGAGTAACGCGACGGGCCGACGCCTTCGTCGTTGCCAATTAAGGCATTGTTGAAGACCCGGTTGAAGAGCGGGGTAGCCTCGTCTTTCTTGGTCACGATGTCGGCGTAGAGCTGGGCGAACTCGGGATACTTCACGGAGTACGGAGGCTGGGTCACGTTCACATCTTGGGTGAGCATGCCGAGGTTGGCTCGGAAGGTGGCGGCGGTCTTGGCGAAGTCCGCTCCGTCGTCGGTCTTCACACCCGGGTTGTCAATGAAGAGGTTGTTGGAGATCGCATGGAGGTGTCCTTCGGTAATGCCGATTGCGGAACGCGAGAAGGGCTTGAAGGTGCGCCCAAGGTTACGGCGAAAGACGTTGCCGTAGACTTCGACGCCATGCGTGCTGTTGTCGAGGTAGAGGGTACAGTTTTGGGCATTATGATCGGGGCTGCCGCGCTCGTTGTCGTGGAGGTAATTATGCCAGAACCGATTGCCGAGCATGCTGGGGTTCTGGCGCGTTTCGACGACACCGCCATCCTTCGAGCCGGTCAGTCCGTGGGCGATTTCATTGAACTGCATCAGGTGGTCGTTCCCTAAGAAATAGAGAAGGCCGCCCTGGTTGTGGTGCAGGTAGTTCCCTTCGACGATGTTGCCGCAGCCGTCGACCATTACGGCTTCAGCGTACATGTGCAGGCGGCGATCGTTGTGATGGATGTCGCAGTCGCGAACGAAATTGCCTGCTGGCGTGAGGGTCTTGCGGTCGCCGCCGCCGAGTATCACGCCGCCGAGGCCGGTGTCGCGGATGACGCAGTTTTGGAGGCCGTTGCGCTTTCCTCCCTGACGATCCATGGCCGTCGCCCCCGGAAGACGAACGGGAAGGCGTTCCAGTCCGGTGCAGAGCAGGTGTCGGAAGGCACCGGGCAGGCGGGGCATGGGTTTGCCTGGTCCGGCGGCTTTAATTTCCACAGGGACATTCGTTTCGCCGCGATGTTGGTCTTCCCATTCCCCCGCAGCACCTGTGTCCCAGCCGAAGCCGACCTGTGCGCCCACGATGCCGGTGTTACGGATGAGGCATGCATCGAGCACGTTATCTTCGCCTCGTTCGATGTAGACGCCGCTGGTGCGGCTGGCCTCGAGCGTCAGGCCGCGAATATGCACGTGAGAACATCCTTCCATCGCGACGAGAACGTCATTGAGCATCGATACAACAATTTCGGACTTGGGGCCAAAGTCTGAGGGAGGGTAGAGGGTCAGGATGCCGGTCTGACGGTCTAGGTAATATTCGCCGGGGGTATCGATCTCTTCTGGAAGATTAGAAAAATAGAACCACTTCGCCTCGTCCTTGTAGGTGGGCCAGACACGCACTGGCGTGCTAAAACGGACCGTACCTTGCTTGGCGTCGAATGACTCGATGCGGCGGTTGGTGCTGGCGTAGGCGCGGACGAGTCCTCCTACAACATAGGCGTCGTCGAGTTTGCCCCATTCGGCCATGTGGGCGAGCGCCTGTTGGGGAAAAATCGCGGGATAGTCGCCGTCTTTTCCGCTGCCCCAAGAGTTGGCCGGCACGTTCTTGAGCGTGATGGTCGAATACTGCACGGCAGCGCCCTTCGCGTCGCGCTCCATTTCTTGGACGGCGTTCTCGATCATGCCGAGCATGGGATTGGACTCGTTGCGATTGGGCCAGCGCGCGAGCGTAGCGGGGCGGCCATCGATAAAGAGCTCCAACGGGGCGGGGAGGTAGTGCGTGCGCGAACCAAAATCCACGGCATGCATCGTTTGTAGGGCGCCGTAGTCGTTGATACCGAGAGCTTTCAAGTCGACCTGCAGCAGGTGCCGGCGGGCGGCATGAGAAACGACTCGACTCAGGAAAGTCTCATCATTTACCGGATGGAAAGCGGAGTAGGGGATAACCTTGCCACCGATCAGGCGCGGGTGTTCGCCGGGAATCGCGGCATAAGTCACGGGAGCCTCGGCGGTGCCTGAGTCTTTTTCGTTCAGGTCGAAGGAGTGGTCGCGGAGATAGACACCTCCTGCTATCTGGACCGTGATGCCGTCGGCGGGATAGCGACCGGCGACCTTTAGTGCGCGGACCTCGTCACGGGCACGTTCTAGCGAAGCGAAGGGCGCGGACTTCGAGCCGGCATTAGTGTCACTGCCATTGGGTGCGACGAAAAGTTCTGTGGCTCCCAGCTGAAGGGCGCAAAGGTATGTCAGGAGAAGTCGCATGGGGTGCTGTGTTTTTAGTGCAAGCCCTCATGGCTTCCTAAAAAAATCCAATCATGAAGTAAGGCAGGCGCCTCATTGAATTACCACCCGTTTGCCTCGCGCCTCCTCTGAGGCTTTCAGTGCGGCTAATAAGCCGTACCGCTTCAGATGACGGAGATGGTCCGCTGGACGACACTTCGGCGCTGGCCTCTTTTTGAACTATTAGTCGTTTGAAGCTTACCGGGCTCCAGCGGGAAAACTCCATCCCTTCTCACTCCCTGCATTAGCCCAGCTTCTGCACCGAGACTACGCGAGAATGCCTGTCACTAAATTCCCGTGGACGTCTGTTAACCGAAAGTCTCTACCCTGATAGCGGTAGGTAAGGCGCGTATGGTCCACGCCCATAAGATGCATGATCGTGGCGTTAAGATCGTGAACGTGGACGGGGTTTTCCGTGATATTATAACAAAACTCGTCGGTTGCGCCGTAGGTGAGACCCTTTTTTAGGCCCGCCCCTGCAAGCAGCATCGTAAAGCAGCGCGGATGGTGGTCCCGCCCATAACTTGTCTCGGTGATTGCACCTTGGGAGTAAATGGTGCGCCCGAATTCGCCGCCCCAGACAATCAAAGTGTCGTCTAGGAGGCCGCGTTGTTTGAGGTCTTTGATCAGGGCCGCGGTGGGTTGGTCCGTGTCGCTACATTGCCCACGCACGGCTGGGGGCAGTCCGCCATGATGGTCCCAGCCCATATGAAAAAGCTGGATGAACCGCACATCCCGTTCGGCCAGACGCCGCGCCAACAAACAGTTCGCAGCGTAGGTTCCAGGGGTTCGCACCTCGGGACCGTAGCTTGCCAGAACACTTTCCGATTCGTTGGAAAAATCGGTTAGCTCGGGCACGCTCGCCTGCATGCGGAAGGCCAGTTCGTATTGCGCAATACGGTTTTGGATCTCCGGGTCACCTAGATGATTGTGTTGGTGCTGGTTGAGTTCACCGAGTTCATCCAAACTGTCGCGCCGCAGGGCTCGATCCATCCCTACAGGGTTGTTGAGGTAGAGGACGGGTTCGCCCTTGTTACGGAACTTCACGCCTTGATATTTAGCGGGAAGAAAACCAGCGCTCCAGAGCCGGTCGTAAAGCGGTTGGTCGCCCTTGCGCCCCGTTCCGAAACTGGTAAGCACCACGTAAGAGGGTAAGTCCGAGTTTTCACTGCCGAGGCCGTACGCAGTCCAAGCGCCGATGCTGGGGCGGCCCGCCAACTGGGAGCCGGTCTGCATGAAGGTGATGGCGGGATCGTGGTTAATGGCTTCCGTGTGCATGGAGCGCACGATGCACCATTCGTCTGCGATGCTCGACATGTGCGGCATCACCTCGCTAAACCAAGCGCCCGACTGCCCGTACTGTGCAAACTTAAAAATGCTGGGCGCGATGGGGAAGGACTTCTGGCCGGAAGTCATCGTGGTGAGGCGCTGTCCCTTGCGGATGGACTCCGGCAAATCCTTGCCTCTTTGCGCGTTCATTTCCGGTTTTGGATCAAACAGATCCATCTGCGAGGGAGCACCACTTTGGAAGAGGTAGATAATGCGCTTCGCCTTGGGCGCGAGGTTGGGAAATCCGGGCAGCATCGCCGCGTGAGCGTGGGTGCCGGAACCTCCCGCAAGGAGGCCTCCGAGGGCCGCAAGCCCGATACCCCCGCCGGATTGGCGGAGAAAGGTGCGGCGTGTGACGGCCTCGCGGGCTGCAGCATTCAGAGCAAAAAATTGAGCGTCGTTACAGTTCATTGGATTAGGGACGGGAAAGAGTTTCGTCCAGGTTAAGGAGTACGTTGGCCGTGACAGTGTAGGCAGCGAGTTCGCCTGAAGGCAGGGTTGCGACGGGCTTTGAGCTGCCAATGGCGATCATCTGCCGAGCGGCGTTTTCATTGGCACCGAACTGCTCAAGACGCGTCTTGAGTCGGGAGGTGACTGTTTGGAGCTCATAGGCGTCAGGCTTGCGGCCGAGGACTTTTTGGAATGCCCAATCCACGCGGGTTTCCTTCGTGGCCCCGCCTTCCAGAAGCATGCCCTCGGCCAGTTTACGGGCTGCCTCAACGTAGGTGACTTCGTTGAGGAGGGCCAGCGCTTGAGTGGGCGTGTTGGAGCGCCCGCGCTTCACTGTGCAAATCTCGCGACTGGGGCTGTCAAAAAGCAACATCGAGGGCGGCGCAGAAGTCCGTTTCCAAATGGTGTACAGAGTTCGTCGGTACAGTCCCTCTCCGGTATCCGCCTGATAGTTGCGGAGGTTGCCGTAGACGCTGGTTTCATCCCAAACGGCATCGGGCATGTACGGGCGCACGCTGGGGCCTCCAATTTTATTCACCAGCAGTCCACTCACCGCGAGAGCCTGGTCGCGGAGCGTTTCGGCGGAAAGACGCAGCCGTGGCATCCGCGCGAGAAGGCGATTCTCTGGATCTTTGGCGAGGTGTTCGGGGCTGATGAGGGACGACTGGCGGTAAGCCTCGCTCGTCACCAAGAGACGCTGCATGGCTTTCATGTCCCACTTGAGGCGAACAAATTCAGTCGCGAGCCAGTCCAGCAATTCGGGATGCGAGGGCCACTCGGCCTGCGAGCCGAAATTCTCTGTAGTTTTAACGATACCGAGGCCAAAAAGCCGTTCCCACGCACGGTTTACCCAGACACGCGCCGTGAGGGGGTGTTCTCCGGAAACCAGCCACTTTGCGAGGCCCAGTCGATCGTTTGAAGCACCTTCGGGCAGGGGTGGTAGTATTGCGGGAAGGGCTCTGGGCACCTCCTCGGAAGGCTTGTCGTATTCCCCTCGCACAAGAATGAACCCAGGTTTGGGCTTGGCCGCCTCCTTCATCACCATGGAGCTGTGCTGGGACTCCGTTGTTTCCTTCAGGTTTTTGCGTAAATCGGTAAGACGCGTCTCGGTCTGACGAACCGGGTTGCTCGTGTTGGCGATATAAAACTTCTCGATTTCCGCGCGCTGAGCGGCAGAGCGCTTCGAGGCTTCGCATTGCAGCGCTGTTTTGAGGCTCTCGGAGAGCGTGGCACCCTTTAGTGAAAGGACCTCAGCGGGAAGAGCGCTGGTTCGGAGCCTGAAGCGGCCCAAGTTGTGGTCTCCAAAATTCGAAGCGTGAACAAGTCGCACCGTGAGAGTCGTTCCCTCCGCGAGTTGGATTGGGTCGCATATAAAAAGCGCTTTCCTGGGCACCTTTTTCGCCGGATCAGCTCCGTCAATAGCCCACCCTGCCTTGCCGGTCTTCTTGTCAGGAGCTCGCTTCCCGTTCATCGGCTTGGTCTGCCCGCCGACAATTTTAGCCACTTCGTATCCCTTTTGTTCGTAATCGGCTTCTGCTCGGATCAATGGTGCCGCGGCCGATTCCGACGTGCCGGGAGCATGCACGTCAATCTCCACGCCTGTGAGTACAAAGTTGCCGCCCCCGCTGCGACCGAGGCTCTTCGAGGGAAGCGAGGAGTCGGGGAATACCTCTAACTGCAGTCCCGTGAACTGTCCGCTCTTGGGTTTGAGGGTGATCTCGTAGGAGTCATTGGCGGGGTTCTTGCCTCCCGCAAGGTAGGACCCATCCGGCTGAGCGCTCAGAGTCGCACCGCCCAGACTCCGCGCCTCGAGCACTTCCGGGTCCGTCCACATCGATGACGCGTCCCCAAGAGCGGCCGCAAAGTCCTTTTCCCACGCGGCAATGAGTACGGGCAGCTCTTTGCGTGCAGTCGCAAGCTGGCCCTCGGTCACCTTAATGTCGCGCTCAAGCGAGGCGAGTTTCGCGGCCTCCTCCTCGGTTGGGAGAAAAACCACCGGTTGCGTGTTGCCTCCTTTTTTTGAAGAGCCGCTGCCTCCAAACTCACCGAGGACGCCCGTTTCTTCTGCGGAGTTGAAGTAACTAAACAACTGATAAAACTCCTTCTGCGAGATTGGATCGTATTTGTGGTCGTGGCACCGACAGCAATTAAACGTCAACGCCATCCAGGTGAGCCCCGTTGTTTCGACACGGTCGATGACCGTTTCCGCGAACCACTCCTCGACGATTCGCCCGCCTTCCCCATTCAGTCGGTGGTTGCGGTTAAAACCGGTGGCAAGAACCTGGTCCTTCGTGGAATTGGGAAGCATATCTCCCGCAAGCTGCTCGATGGTGAATTGGTCAAACGGCAAGTTTCGGTTAAACGCGCCGATAAGCCAGTCCCGCCAGTGCCACATTTCGCGACTGGTGTCGCTTTGAAAGCCATTGCTGTCGGCGTAACGCGCCAGATCTAGCCATGGAGAAGCCATGTGCTCACCATAGGCGGGTGAGGCCAGAAGTCGGTCTACCACCCGTCCGTAGGCGTCCGGTTGCGTGTCTGAGACGAAGGCGGCCACCTCCTCAGGCGTCGGAGGGAGCCCCGTCAAATCTAAGGTGACTCTGCGGATCAAAGTCTCCCGCGAGGCTTCCGGGGAGGGTTTCAGGCCGGCTGCGGTGAGCTTCGCGCGTAAAAACCCATCGATCGGATTTGGTGTGCGTAGTGGCGGGTCGATCCGCGCGGGCTTGATAAACGCCCAGTGCCCCTCGTACTCCGCACCCTGAGCCACCCAGTTGCGCAGGATCTCCTTCTGCGAAGCCGTGAGGTTTTTGTGCAGTTTGTTGGGAGGCATGACCTCCTCAGAATCCTTGCTCAGGATGCGGTTAATGATTTCGCTTTGTTCAGGCTTACCCGGCACAAGGGCGGTCGCTCCCGACTTGGCGGGCTTGATCGCCTCGGCCCGCACATCCAGTCGTAGCCCTCCCTTGCGTTCCTTTTCATCCGGACCATGGCAGTGAAAGCAGGTGTCGGAGAGAATCGGCCGCACGTCTCTGTTGAATTGCACTCTGTCTGCGGCGAAAGAATGCGACGCAACACAAAGCGAAACAATTGCTGTGAACCAGAGGGACAAAGGGGACATCGAAATAGGATGCATTAAGGCGCAAAATATTAGATTAAATCACCAACCGCGCCTAGATGGTAGCGGATGGAAGACGGATCCGATACTGAGGGCGGCACGACCGTTGCCCCACAGGCTTCTAAGAATGCTCCTCGTCCTTAAGCACCAAGACGGTCCGCAAGTTGGCATTAAAATTCATAATTCCAAAGCACGGGTCCTATGCGACCGCGGTACGGAGGATCTTTTCGGGATTGTCGTAGGGCAAAGCACTCGCGATATCCTTCAGGATCTGGTCGGCCTCCACCTCGTCCTCGAGCTTTAAATACTCGATGATGATGTGGAAAATACGCAGCTTGTGAATCTGGTCGTTCAAAATCTACAGGCGACCATTGCGGTATTGTCTCTAATGGGTTTGGCTCTTTTTGGTTAGACTCAACAGCTTCTTTATGAATCACCCCATCGCTCGTTTTGTCTCTGCTTTCTCGTTACTTTCTGTCGCCTGTGTTGCTGCGGAAACGACATCCTTTTTGCCAACGGATGGTCGCCTTGCAATTGTTGGAGACTCCATCACCGAGCAGAAGCTGTATTCAAAATTCATCGAAACGTATCTTCTTACCGCGGGGGGACGTCCGGACGTTCATGTGTTTCAATTCGGTTGGGGAGGGGAAACTGCGGGCGGTTTTGACTCCCGCTTAAAGAACGATCTGGCGGCATTCAAGCCCAACGTGGTTACCCTTTGTTATGGCATGAACGACGGCACCTATCGGCCGTACGAAGAGTCCATAGGGCAACGTTATGAAGTCGCCATGCGTTCTGTGCTGAAGAAGCTCACAGAGGATAAGATCCACGTCGTGGTAGGGACTCCTGGAGCGGTGGATTCGAAGTATTTTTCCAAGCCATTTCCCGGCAACCTCAATGCGGCAATTAGTTATAACGAAAGTCTCGCAAAGCTTGGCGACACTGGGAAGAAGCTCGCCAGTGAATTTCACGAAGGATTTTCAGACGTTCACACCCCTATGATGGAGGCCATGGTGAAAGCGAAGGCAGCCTACGGAGAGGACTACGATGTGTGCGGCCGGGACGGCGTTCATCCCGGGGCCAACGGTCATCTCGCTATGGCGTACGCTTTTCTAAAAGGCCTCGGTTGCGATGGAAACGTTGGGGAAATAACGATGGATACGGCAGGCAAAACCACGACGACCAAAGGACACAAAGTACTGACCTCTAAGCTTGGGAGCGTTGAAATTGAAAGCGAACGGTATCCATTTTGTTTTGATCCGGATCCAAAATCTTCAGGAAGCACACGCAGCATTTTGCCTTATCTCCCCTTCAATCAGGAGCTCAACCGTTTCACGCTCAAGGTGGCCCATTTAGCGTCGACAAAGGCAAAGGTTACTTGGGGGGAGGAAAGTCATGAGTTTACGAAAGCGCAGTTGGAAGCAGGGATTAATCTGGCCGCTGAGTTTACGACGACTCCTTTTGACAAGGCATTTGCTGGCGTGATGAACGCTGTGGCGACGAAACAAGCCTACGAAACCATGATGATCAAAGGAATGATTAGCCAATTCCGTGGCTTCAACGCGGAGGTGCAAAAAGATCCGGAACTCGGAGCAATTTTTGAAACGCTTCGCAAAAAGCTAACCTCCGCACAAGCGCGTCTCGATTCGGATACCCGTGCGAAATTAGTCCCTGTAAAACACAGCCTAACGGTGACTCCGCTGTAAGGTAGCCTAGGATAGCACCAGCGCGTGGGTGCTGGGTGGAAGCTCGCAATGAAACCCGCAGAGCGCCCAATCGATACGTGTTGAATCCCGTAGCAGGCTGCTGCGCGGATCGATAGTCCGGTTTAGGGGGCCGCAGGGCACAGACACATTTCGTTCTTTTCGTTCCCTCTCAACTGGCCAAGCAAAAGAATCCAGCAACCCAGCAAATGCGCGCTCGTCTTGTTCCTGGCTCTGAACTGAACCCGGGACGGTTTCTCTGCCGCATTCCAAAGTGATGCTCCACGAACAACGCGCTTCCTAAGAGAAAGCCCTCGGTAAAATGCCGTACTCGGCACGACAGTTTATCACAGGTTCCCAATTCCCCTTTGGCTTTTTCCACGGCAACAACCTCGTCCTGAGAGAAGCCAAGTTTTCCCGAA
>CAIXGS010000014.1 GCA_903919125.1 uncultured Spartobacteria bacterium
CTCAAAAGTGCCCCCTGCCAGCCTATAATGTAAGGCTCGACACATGGGCTTTGTGGGTGGGGAGGTGTTGGGAATTTTGGAAAATGGGGAGTGAAAATGATGGGGTGTTTAAGAACATCTCACGTTTTTTCGCGCCCTGATGTTGGAGGTTTTAAGGCGAGTAGGAGGAATGGGAATGGGTTGAAGGGTGATGAGGAGAGGGTGGGGCAGTTCGTTCTTTGAAATCCTTAAAAGTTGGCAGTTTTACGGTCCGCTAAATCGAACCGCGATTCGTCGTGCGCTTGCTTCTTAATCAACCGGTAACGGTTGCAGGCAAGTGCGTTAACCAATCCACAAAAACAACTAACATGCGCCGGCAATCTGTCGGCAACTCAGCAGGAAACCAAAACTAAAGACACTATGACAAACACTGACAAACTGACTGAAAAAGCACTTCGTCCGATCCTTAACTTTGTTTTCACTCAAAACATTGAGGACACCCAAAATGACTCAGCCGTTCTCGGGACGCCCGTGTGTATTTGGGGGCCGCACGGGATCGGTAAGACCGAGATGGTGGCTGACTTGGCCCGTGAGAACGGTTGGCATTTCGCCTATTGTGCGCCGGGGCAGTTTGAAGAGATGGGCGATTTTCACGGCATGCCGGTCATTGAAGAGGGGCAGGATGGAATCAAGCGCACTCGTACCGCTCCGCCCGAATGGGTCCCGACTCAGGAAGGTCCCGGGATTCTGCTGCTGGATGACATCAATCGAGCGGATGATCGAATCCTGCGCGGGATAATGCAGTTGCTCCAAAATCATCAAATGGGGTCGTGGCGCTTACCGAGTCAGTGGCAGATTGTGGCGACCGCCAATCCAGACGGCGGCGGCTATTCGGTCACCTCGATGGATGAGGCGATGCTGACCCGAATGCTGCATTTCACGATGCAGTTTGATGTCAAGTCGTGGGCGGAATGGGCTACGCAAAAGGGCGTGGATTCCCGTGGGATCGCCTTCGTACTGGCGTATCCCGAGACTGTGAGTGGAAAACGAACCACGGCCCGCACGTTGACTCAGTTCTTCTCCAAAATCAGAAAAATACGGGATTTGAGAAAGGACATGCACCTGGTACGACAGCTCGGCTCGGCCTGTCTTGATGCGGAAACGGTGCGCGCCTTCACAGCCTTCGTCGCCGATGATCTTGAATTGTTGCCAAGTCCAGAGGAGATCCTGACGGCGAACGAGGAACAACGAAAGCGTTGGAAAGCCAATGTGATTAAGGCGGGCACCGGCAAAGAAGGTGTCAAACGCGTGGATCGATTGTCGGCGATTGTGTTCCGCGTTTTGCTTTACCTCAACAAGGCAGAATTGGAGACCACGGACACGATGCTCACTAATTTCCTCGAGCTGTTTACGATGCCGGAAATTCCTCGAGATCTCAGTATTGGCCAAATTCCAGAACTGATGGGAAGCGCGAAGGGTGGGCTGAAGCGTTTCTTGGCTCGCCCGAAAGTGAAGGCGGCTTTGGGGAACCAGTTTGCGGATGACTTGCTCGCGATTCGGGCCGCTTAAGTCGGCGCAAAAGGAATAAAGCCGGGGTGGAGTCGAACTTCGAGGAGATCGGCTCTGCCCCATTGGCGTCTTTGTCACATCAACAGAAAGGGAAACTTGATAAAATACACACTCGAACGATTGGAACAGGATATTGACAGCCTGCTGATGCAGGAGCCGTTTTATGGGCACATTTTTCAGGGGACGGGCCGAGTCATCACCCCCGCGTTGGACACTGCCGCCGTGGCGTGGAACGGACAAATGTACGTGTTGTACGTGAACCCGGAGTTTTTCGGTCAGCTAAAACTCCATGAGAAACTGGCGGTCCTTAAGCACGAGGTGCTGCACATCGTATTTCGCCATCTGACTCGTGGCAAAACGCGTGATCCCCACGTGTTCAACATTGCTGCAGACCTTGCGATCAACCAACTATGCGCGGGATTGCCCGCAGGTGCCTTGGACATCGCAGATTTCCAACCCCTCGGAATGGTTCGTAACGGAACTGCCGAGGAGTACTACGACCTCCTGCTAAAGAACCAGCCTCCTCGCGTCAAGAAACGCACTCCGAAGAAGGGAAAAGACGGCGACAAAGGCGACGGGAAGGATGGAGCTGGAAAGGGAGGGGAAGATAAGCAGGGAGAGGGTGATTCCAATTGGGAAGCCTTCTGGAAGTCTAAAAGTGGAAAAATCGGCAGCCATCAGAAGTGGGGTGAACAAATGGGGGTTCAGGGCGAAGAAGTGGTGGCGGATTGGAAGGCGGGGGATCTGGCGCTTCGAGCCCGAGATATGACGGAGGCGCGCCAAGCCGGTTCGTGGGGCAGGATGCCGGCCGCAATCCAATTAGAACTACAGAAGATTGACGAAGAGCGCCGTCCCCGCGTGGATTGGAAACAAATGTTGCGCACCTTTGTTTCCGGTTCCTCGCATACAAAACTTCGTACGACTATGAGCCGACCAAGCCGTCGGTTTGGAACTCACCCGGGAACGCGAATTAAGCGAAACAAACGTTTGTTGGTGGCCGTGGATACGTCGGGTAGTACAGAGGGCTTACGAGAAATGTTTTTCGAAGAACTCCGGCACATTTGGAAGCAAGGGGTCGAGATTTGGGTCGTAGAATGTGACGCTGATGTGGGGGCACACTACCCGTTTAAAGGCGAAACCCCGAAGACGCTGACGGGCGGAGGTGGAACGGCCTTCCAACCGGTGTTCGACTGGATGTTGTCAGGGCAAGCGCGAAGCGCTCCGCACGGAGGCCAGTTTGACGGCTGTGTGTATTTCACAGACGGATATGGCCCTACTCCCACTCGGCCGCCGTTGTGTCGGATTATGTGGGTGTTGCCCCCATGGAAATACAATTGGGGAGGGGAGGAGGAGCCGAGTCAGAGCGTCCAGGAACGCTGGAAGAGGCTCACGCCCGGGACGGTCGTGGAGATGAGCGAGTAGCTGAGAGGCGCTCGGTTACATGCGGATTTGCCCCAATCGGGGCGGTCAGATGGGACGTCCAAACCATGGACGTCCATAGCAGAAAAAATGTGGGGCCACTGTGGTGGCCCGTGGGGCGAAGCTTGGCGGCTTCGTCGTTGTTAAAGTCAAAAACAAAACACAGAAACTATGTATAAGTTCATTGACGAAAATGTATTAAAGCGAGTCGCGAAAAGAAATGGGTTTGACCCAGAGTCGCTGCTTCAGGTCATTAAACGTTTCGATGGGTTGAGGTCGGAGCTCAGAGAACAGGCAGTTTCAAGAGCGATCCAGACTGAAAATTGGGGGCAACTTGACGCATTTATTTCCTTTGGATTTTGGTCGCTAACAACTGCCCTCCACCCTTTACCGGAACCTCTGATGAAAATTCAGGACGTCGCTGACACTTGGAGGCTAAATTCCCTAGATTTGCTGCTTGGAGGCGCGAGATGCGGCCGGGATAGCTTGGAAATGATTCATTGGGAGCGACAACCAGCCGAATGGAGGCTGCAATGGCTGCCGTCGCTCAGAGCAGAGTGTGCGAAGTGGATGAATTCGGAAATCAATAATACGGAGGACACATTCGAGCGTTTGCCGATCTTATTGCGCAATGATCCAGAGTTGCAGTCCACGAGGGTTGCGTTATGGGTTAGACGCCTCGATGCCAACCGCTCGTGGCGAGACTTAAAGCGCGTGCTTAAGCGTGTGCCACAGGATGTTCGGGAGCATCCGGCTACTTACCCAAAATTGAGGTCTGCGGCGTTGGGAAGGCTTTGGGCAGTCATGCCGCATGGGTGGACAGATTTTATTGCGCTAGATCCTAGGCTGCAAAAGGATCCCGTTGTTTTGAAAAAGCGTAAAATGCAATGGCTGGCGTATTTTAAAGCCGGATCGACCAAGTGCTATGTGAGTCCCAAGGAGGAGTCGGTTCAGGATTTAGAATTGTATTATCTTCCTGGGGGCGTCGATGCCGAAACGGGCGCACCTGATGCTGAATCACTCGCAAATCCCGAAGTGTACTCAGCTTGGCTAAACGCTTGGTTGAGAGTTTATCGAGCTTACACCGGGCAACCGCCCGTGCCGCCACCGCGCGAATTGCGTGAGAATTCGGACGTATACTCGGCTTGGAAACGGGCTTGGGTGAGTTTCTGCGGATTGCCCTGCGACGGCCTTCCCACAATGCCACCGAGCGAACTGCTTGAGAATTCAGAGGTGTACTCAGCTTGGCGAAAGTCGTGGGTGAGATTTTACCGAGTGCACACTTGGCAACCGCCGGTGCTGCCACCGAGCGAACTGCGCGAGAATTCGGAGGTGTACTCAGCTTGGCGAAAGTCGTGGGTGAGATTTTACCGAGTCCACCCTTATCAACCGCCGGTGCTGCCACCGAGCGAACTGCGCGAGACAATCCGCCTGATGCGCTTTTGGGAGATGAGAACGTGGTAGGAGCCTGGCGAGCTTTGGATAGATAATGAGGTGGCGCTAGGAGCCAGGCGTAGGGTCGCCCATTAGCGAAGTGCACCCAAAAAAGGACGTTCGAGCGGTGAACGTCCACAGCAGAAAAAATGTGGGGCCGCTGTGAGCGCCCGAGGGGCGAAGCTTGTCGGCTTCGTCGTTGTTGAAGTCAAAAACAGAACACAAAATCTATGTCTAAATTCATTGATAGAAATCTACTAGAACGTGTCGCAACAAGAAATGGGTTTGACCCAGAATCTCTGCTTCAGGTGATTCAGCGCTTTGAAAGCATGAGAGCATCCCTAAGAAAACAAGCGATCTTAAGAGCGATCCAGACGGAAAATTGGGGCCAGCTTGAGGCATTTATTTGTCTGAGTTCGTGGGTCTCGCTCAGAGCGATTCAAACGCTACCGCCTCCTCTGGCAGCGATTCCAGAAGTTGCTGAAATTTGGAAAAACGAATCATTGGGTTGGTTGCTAGCTGGGGTGAGAGTCGGGAGCGATCGCTGTAAAAAAATCCCGCTTGAGTGGCAGTCTTCTGAAGCCAAACAACAATGGTTACCGGGCTGGAAAAACGCTTGGAGGAAATGGGTTGAATACGAAATCGGGCAGGGGAGGGACACCCTTCATCGGATACCAAAGTCTTTGGGTGAGGAGTTGGAATTCCAGTCCCAAAGAATTTCGCTTTGGTGCCATCGCTGCATCGGGCGTTCGCACTCGGAATTACGAAGTATGCCTGAGGATGTGCGCCAAAATCCTCACGGCTACGCTGCACTGCGAACTGGCGTGGGCCGATTATTCAAGAGCGGAGACCAAACGAAGTTTCTATGTCTTCGAGATTTAGCGAATCTAGAACCCCGATTGCAAGCCGACTTGTTTGTTTTGGAGTCACGGAAAGCTGCATGGCTGAAATATTTAATTGCAAGACATACGAATCGGCCGACAACTCCAGAGGCTGATTTACTTCAAGACTCAGAAGTGCATTCCGCCTGGTTGCGAGGTTGGATAACGTATCTGGAATCAGGTGCCGCACATTATCACTTTTTGTATATTCCAACGGAACTCGCGAATGAGAGCTGCATCTTGGACGCTCGCCGGACTGGAGCATTGAAGTGGCTTCGGACGGATCCTTCTCGAGCGGGAACTCCCGAGAAGGATTTACTTCAGGACTCCGAAGTGTATGCCGCCTGGGTTCAAGCTTGGATAAAGAACCTGAAAACTAATTTCAGCGTGAACATCCCAACGGAACTCGCGAATGAGAGCCGCATCTTGGACGCTCGCCGTGCCGGATTGTTGAATTGGATTGCGACGGAACATCCAACGATTGCGGAAGTCGGGGGGCTGAAGCTAGATTTTCTCAGGACGGATGACCTAGTGCGGCAAGAGTGGGAAGAAGGATTCATCACACGCCACAGAGGAAAGCCGGTCGCGGATTGTGAGGAACTGCTCAAGGAATGGCTTCTCGCTCAGATGTATTTCGGTAGAAGAGCGGTTCCTGTAACTCGACTCTGGGGCGCTCTTGCAGAGAGAGTCGCTCTGGATCTCAATGTTGCCCCAGTAGAATGTCGTGGAGATTCAGAATGCCTGCGTTCTTGGTTGATGGGATGGATAGGGTACGTCGCCTCGGCCGATATGGACTCGATTCGAACTCTCTCATCCATCCCGCCGACCCTACGGGAACACGAGCGCGTGAAGGCGGCGATAAGGCATCGCTGGCTCCATTACGTCAACCGCTCAAATGCGAAAGCGTTGGATCGCTTTGCAGAAATTCCCTGCGAATTAGCCGATCATCCGAGTTTCGCGGATCTTAAAAACAGCCTCTGGAATAACGCAGTTTTATCGGGAGAGCGTACCCTATCGGCGCTGCCCGAAAACGTTACTCCCTCTCCGGAACTAAAGCAGCAGTTTCAGGAATGGAGTCAGATCCCGATCGAGAGGCGATCGGATCCGGATTTTCGGACCGCTTGGAAGCGTCTTTTTGCACTCTCCAGGCATTATTGCGCCGCTTTGGATCATCTCGCTCAGTTTCCTGCAGCTGACCGAAAGCTGGTCAGCTTTTGGCGAAACGCAACGGATCCTCGAAAACGAGACATACACGACGCGCTTCGGACGCTTCGCAGATTTCCGTGGGCCATTGATGATTTGTCAAAGGAGTCCCTCGCTCATCCACTGATCAGAGAGTCCGCCGAGGAGGGGATGTTGGAGTTAATTCAGAAGCATCGAAGCTACGAGGAGGTGATGCCGGAGTCGCTCGCGCAAACGAATCGGATTCAGAGTTTCCTCGAAATGCGGAATGCGGAGGCTGTGAGTAAGCAGATGTCGGAGGGAACCGACGAGAAAGCGAGAGTTCAAAGGGAGTTGAGACGCTGGGAACGCGAGATTAGGAAAGACGGGGTTAAGTATGCCGTGATGCCTATCCGTTTGAGGGGGGAACCGCGTTTGCTTGCTGCGCTTCGGGAGACCATCGGCCCGTTGGTCCGTAAAAATCCGGGGATATGGATGCAACTGCCGGCAATTGTCCGAGAGGACGAATGCCTGCAGCGTGTATTCCGAATAGCAACGCGGGGGCCGCTTGCTGGGATGGAAGCGAAGAATGCGGCGTAATGAATCTGATTTGAGAGACAGTCAGGGGCGGACAAGTGGCCGCTCGGAAATCTCTCGATTGGGGTGCAGATGACTTATCGCTTAAGCGCTGATAATGCGGTCTTTCGCGAATATGACTGGATCAATGACATGCAGGCAGCCGTCCTCATCAATGAGCACGTTACCCTCATGCAGGTCCTCAACGGCCAATAATTCAGAGTGGTAGTCGTCAAACCCTTTTCGTGCGTACCCACGTTCGCGCATGAAAGGCTCGACCACACTTCTTATGGCACCAGACACCGCGTGCACGTCGGGTTGTGTGAACAGTGGGCACAACCCGGCTTCCGATTCTACAAACCCCTCCAACCGCAGGGGCGCTTCGGGGAAGTAGAGGTTGTGAGCCAGCATACGCTCGAAAAACTGCCGCCAGGATAAATGCATCACATCGATCCGGTTTCGCTTCCACACCAAACCCGTGAGCTCATCGTAGATAATGTCGTTTTCGGCACCACCCATCTCCCCTTGCGCCTTCCACTGGAGTTCGAAGTGCGCGCCATCGTGCAGCAATTCCTCCGTGATGGCGTGTTGACGCAAAGCGGCCTCTTCCGCGGCCCGAACCGCAGCATTTACCTGTGTCGTGACTTTTGAATTTGGGCGAACTGCTCTTGGAAGGCTTTCAATGACCTTGGTGGCCGCGAGGTATTTTTCACCGCCAGCCGCCTGGATTGCGCGATCATACGCGCTTCCTTCGCTCTCGGTTTTAGGTGACTTTGGTTCAGGCTCGCGATGGGCTGAGCGTCGGGATTTGGTTCGGTGTGTGACATCTTTGGAATTTGGTTGTTGGTCCATAGTGACTATTTCTCGTGCTTGCCGTGTGGGCTATAGATGCAACCGCTCCCAGTAGACGTGGAGCCGCACCAGATGCAACGGCTTCCCTGGCCGTGGCGATGTTTGCGGGTCGGGCTGTGAATACAACCGCTCCCGTGCGAGCTTGAACCGCAAAACTCGCAGTGTCCTTCGTCTGATAGATGTTCATGTTTCCCGTGCGGGCTGTGAATGCATCCCGAACCGAACGAAGTGGAATTACAAAAACGGCATTTGCTCATAGATGATTTTGATTTCCTGAGTTGATGATGTGTTTAAAAAAATGAGACCGCCCCTTTATTGCTCGTTCTCGTGATTTGCGGCCGGGGCTTGGACGAAATTGTTCCACTCCGGTTGGTGGCGAGTGATTAACGCCTGCTCAATCGCCTCCACGGCGTTAAGCTCGAGTCCTTCGTGATGAAGAACCAGGTTGGTTTCTTTGGCGTACACTTCGACCGACATCCCGCTTTTTAGAGAGGTTTGAATTCCGTCCCTCACTGTCTTCATCACGTCGTTTCTGTGATAATTGAGGGGACGACTATATCCTTGAATGGTCTTTCCAAGGTATTTGCATATTCCGTCGCAAAAAATCCCGTAAACCAGAGGCTTTCTCATGGTAACAGTGACTGAAGATGAGCGGTTGACCGTTCCATCAGGCTGGAGGTGGTACGCGCCAATTTTCTGAAACCCGTGCTGTGTTTGGAATGTAGTGATCATTGTTTGTATTGCTCCCTCCATTATTGCTCACGGGGCCCTACCTTTCAGGGAGGGGCGTCTGCTTTTTGTTCGTGGCCCTTGGGGGCGGTTTCCTAACTAATACGCATCAGCCGTGTTAAGTTTCAATTTGCCTCGAGCTAATTTTTTGATAAGCAAACACATTATGCCTGAGCCCGAAATTCATATTTCTGACCGTTGCACTGACAATCGCCACCCTAAATTGGTGTTTGAAAATCATGCCCGCGGTTGGAGGAAGTTAATTTTGTGTAAATGGGAATGCCCCGCAATTGAAGGTGATCGGCCGCGTAATTTGTGTCTGATCACGACCGAAAATAATAATCAGCAAGATGCTGGCTGGCTCTCATTTACGAATCAAGGAGTGCAATACATGCAGGCTATTGGCGTGAAATTTCCTACCGAAAGCTGGACGCCGTGTCCGGTGTACGGGAAGGGGCATCGCGAGCATGGAAACACGATCGGACCAGGGACTGCATATAATATTGGCTTCCGGTTTGATACGCCGGAGAGAGCCCTGGAGTGGCTTTTGGATCTGTTTCATCTGAGGGGAAAGACTGTTTGCAAGTGCGTTCACAGCGATCCATGGCCGTCAAACTTGGATGCAATTTTGGATTCTAAACGCGTGGGTCAATGCTCTTGAGGCCTTGCGCTTTGTTGAGGCGGGAGCCAATGAATTAGTGCGGCCACTAGCGGAGTATTCCTGCCTGCTGGGGCATCGCCCCGCCTCCAGAGCGCATAATGAAGCGGGTTCAACTTGTCCTTCTCACTGGCGTCTTGATAGCGGCTTGCCACGTCTTTGACCATTTTTGCAGTCAAAGCGAATGGCTTCTCATCCTCTGTAATGATGGAAATCTGAGTTTCCGTTTTCTGAACAAAGAATACAGACTTTCGGCAAAGGGTATCAATCGTCTTTCATCAGAAAATGCCGCTATTCCATAAATGCCCGCACCGTGTCCAGATGAAGCTCGGCGACTTCCTCGAGACTCAATGGGTCGGTGTAGCCTCCAGCGGGGGCAAAAATCACTGGCACCTTTTTTTCGGCGCACCATTTGGCAACCATCCGATCCCGCTTGGCCAGCATAAGAGCGGTTATGCCCTCGATTCCGCCCGCGCTTTCGTGCGGGTCCATCCCTGCGTAGTAGATGAGAAAATCGACCGGCTCCATTCGTTTTAGGGCCCGACGAACGGCAGCAAGATAGCGCGACGCATCGGTCACTTCGGCCCGGTGATGTCTACGCGGTTCCGAGGGAATCCAGTCGTCGAGATCCGACACGCTGACGTCTGCGAGATGCACGTTCGGGTTTGCTCCCAAAATGGCAAATGTGCCGCCGCCGAAATGAGCGTCTAAATCTAGTATACCCACGGTGCGGACGTGTTCCAGCGCGACCAGGGCGGCCAAAGCGATGCCGTTGATTGTGCAAAGGGCAAATCCCCTGTTGCGCTTGGCGTGATGCTGGCCGCTCGATAAGCAGCCCGCCTTTCCAGAACGCAACGCTTCCAAAACCGCGTCTCGCATTGCCCCAGTGGAGAAAAGAATGCTATCCAGCAATTCCGGAGACCAAGGGCCAGCCGCCAGTCGCCCAATGGAGCCTGAAAGGACGCTCTGAATATAGTCGGGATCGTGAATGCGTAGCAACTCATCGTGGGTCACGGGCGCTGGGGCAACGAGCTCAACTCCGGGGACGCGGCCCTCTTGGAGGAAGCGGGCGATCACACGCGACTTGCTCACGGTTTCAAGCTCCGAGTCTATCGCAAACTCTTTGCAGTAAAATATCTTCATCAAAAATATCCCAAAAATATAGGCGAAGGAGTTGCCTCACCTAGGCATTCCAAACTCAATGACCGACGGCCCCCAGAGCCTGCACCGGCTGGGGGCCGACGACCATTTCTTCCGCCTACAATTCCGTTCTTCTCTTGCGGGCCTCGGTTTCGTCGGCGACGAGCTCACTCATGGAGGCTGCGGCATCGTCCGTCTCGACGCCGATTGAACTCATCCGCATTGCTGTCACCTTACGGCTCATGGCTTTTTTGGCGGAGGAAATTCCAACGGCCGAAAATTCCATATTGCTGCTGTTTCGCGTATCCATCCTCATGTTGGAGGCTGTCGCGATGGCGTCCTGGTTGGCTCCCAAGAAAATGAATTCCCAAGAGTAAACTTTTTGTTGGTGTTGAATGGAGCTCGAGACGTCTGTCCAGGTGAAATGACGGGACGAGTTTTCCTCGCCGTCGGTGAACACGACCACGATCACTTTACCCGGGCGCGCCTCATCGGGAGTTGCTGCGAGCTTGCGCCCCAGAGCGTTGATTGTCTCCCCAATGGCGTCGAGAAGGGCGGTTGCTCCCTCGGGAATGTACGTCTGATTGTTGAGTTCAGGCGCCTCGGAAATTGGGGTAGCGGTTTCTGGAATCGTGCAGTCAGTGGAAAATAAAACCAGCGAGAGGTTGGCCTGCCCGGGTAACGTCTTTTGCTGTTGCAGGAAGTCGTTATAGCCAGCAATAGCTGCCTGCCGGTGTCTGCCCATTGATCCGGAGCGGTCCAAAATGTAGGCGATTTCTGTCAGTGATTTATTCATGGTCGGTGGGTTGTGGGTAGGTTGTGAATGGGTCCACAGCCATTATTGCACACTCTTCCGACGCAACTGGGGCAACTCACCATATCCGCATGAGTGCATCCGAAAAGTCGGCGCCTTGATCGGGCCCAGTGTCACCGCACCGTGGAACCCTCATTCGTCTGCCGCTCGACGTTGCGTCCAAGACCGCGAATTTGCCCTAAGCACTGGCCACGCTACTACGCATTTAGGGGCTTTTTATGGCAGTCCCTCCCCTCAAAAGGAGCCCCCTTCAGCCTATAATGTAAGGCTCAACACATGAGCTTTGTGGGTGGGGAGGTGTTGTAATGATTTGGAAAAAGGGGAGTGAAAATAAGGGGGTGTCTTATGACATCTCACGTTTTTTCGCGCCTTGATTTAGAGGTTTTAAGGTGTGGAGGAGAGGTGGGGAGGTGGGGAGGTGGGGAGGTAAAGATCCAGAGAGTGAGCCCTGAGGGATCAAAAGAGTCAGTTAAGTTGAAACCAAAGAATGAAAGGAAACAATAGTATGAAAAATAGACAATTGCATAATGTTCATAGGTTTGTAAACGTGATTGCCTTCACGAAAGTGGGGTTGCCTTATGGCTGGCTTGGGAACATGGCGGCCTTTCCGCTCGTGCATGACGGGCAAAAGTATCTGACCTCCGAGGCCTTATTTCAGTGTCTGCGTTATGAGGGATTTCCAGAGGTTCAGAAGCAGATCCGTGACTGCCCTTCGCCGATGGGAGCCAAAATGCAGGCAAAGAAGTACAAGCACCTGATTTCCTCTACCGTGGAAATGATGGGAGAGGAGGACATCCAACGTATGCTCCTGTGTTTGCGCTTGAAGTTGGTGACTTATCGAAGTTTGCAGGCGGCGCTCATCGCTACGGGAGAGAAGGTGATCATCGAGGACGTCGGCGCAAGAGCGTCAAAGTCTGGAATGTTTTGGGGAGCCAAGTGGGACGATTCCCTGGGCCAGTGGGTAGGACAAAACGTGCTTGGCTCACTTTGGATGCAAATCCGTGAAGAGCTAGCGGAGCAAAACCAAGTGGCAGCCTAATCTGCCTAGGATTTAGTGTGCATTTGAAGGGGTAGGGTAGGGGAGGAAGTGGATTTGGTGTTATTAAAAATTAAAAAACAAATAGTATATATTTATGATATCAAAAGTACAGAATGCCGAACTTGATCTGGAAATGTTATTGCGCGAAGAAGCGGTTCTTAAACAGGATGTGGCATGGTTCGCCACTAATAAAAATCAAAGATGGAGTCTTCACAATTTCGCCGCTGGTTCCATTGAATGGAAAGGTGAAATATGGAATTCGTCTGAAACCCTTTATCAAGCTTGTAAATATGGAACGCACGTGGAATGCGTTCCCGCTGGCAAAGAGGAGGATCAAGGATATGAGCCAAATGTCCGAAAGCGTATATTTCAACAGAACGGTGGTAGGCCTGCAAAGTGGACGCAGAAGTGTGCCCAAAAAGCCGGCTTTGTCAGAGAAGACTGGCTGCGTGACGGGGTATTGATGTGTATTCACGCAATGAATTGGGCGATCGAGATGAAATTCTATTCATCAATGAATCAGGAATCCCAATTCGCAAATGATGTAATGAACCCCACCTGGGCGCATTTGCCTTTCTATGAATTTTCCAGTAAGGACGCCTATTGGGGAACCATTCAAAGACCCGATGGAGTCTGGCGAGGCAAAAATGTAGTGGGCAAGCTGATCGACGGCGTCAGATCAAGAGCTGACGCTATTATGGAGGGACGTTTTAGTTACCCGGAAGGATTACTGTTGCCGTGATAGGAAACCATTAAACCTTGATGTGAACTTTAAGCGCGACTGACACCAAACCTTCATTCTAAAACCTTACAGATTTTAATGAGATGAATAAGAAATTTTTAAGATGCCTGAGTAACCCTTTTGAAGTCCATTACGGACCTGAAAATCCCGTAAACTGGCGGATGATGGAATTTTACTCGCAAAACCAAAATCCAGAGCGTTTTTCAGAAGTGAAATTAGCGCATGAAGATATTGGCTAGCCACATGGCGCAATATTCGGCAAGCTGAAGGTCGCCCCGTTCTGTTAAAATCCAGAGAAAACCCTCTACTTTCCTCACCCCATGTCGAGTTACGCGATGCTTGCGAATGCGCTCAAAGTGCATGATTTGATTTTCAATTACAGGCGGGGTAAACTGACGAAGCCTGATATTGCGAAGAAACTCGAAATCTCTGAAAAGCAGGTCACCAAGGCCATCGATTTTCTGAAAGTGATGGGGTATCCGGCCCAGTATGACGAGGCCAACGAGCGGTGGCATTATGATTGGTCGCCGGAGAAACCGCTTACCATTCTCTCGAATCTTACCGATAAACTTCTTCCTCGTCTTAAGGAGTTTCCCGAATCTGAGTTTGCGGTTGTTTTAATGCTTCAACATGGGTTGCAGATGCTAAAAGGAACCCGTTTATATGGAGAGGCCAAGCAGTTTATCGATTTGCTGAACGACGATAAGTTAAGCATGCTCAGGGCTCAAGTAAGCAGCATGTTTACTTATCAAAGGCGGCCCGCACAGTTAATCGATAGTGAATGTTTCGCGGACGTAGCATGCGCTATTTATGAGCGACAACAAATCACGTTCATGTACCAGAAGCCCGAGGATAGCAAACCTGCGGCGCGCACCGTTGACCCGCACCACCTCGTTTACAGCGATGAGATATGGCAATTAATGGGATGGGACCAAATGCGGAACGCCGTACGCACCTTCTCACTCACTCGGATGCAACGGGTGAGGCGGACAGGTGTCCAGTGTAACCCAATGCGGATGGGGCGAGCCGTTATCGCCGAACAGTTGGAGCATGCTTTTAAGATGATTGGCAAAGGAGGCAAGGAGCCTCCGCACAAAGTCCGACTGCGCTTTGATCCTTATGCGTCCGCGATGGTTCGCGAAAAGCTCTGGCATACCTCCCAGGAGATTACCCCGTATCCGGACGGTGGGAGCGAGGTGAGGTTTGAGGTCGCCTCTCTGACGGAAATGGAACGCTGGGTGATGAGCTGGTGCAACCACTGTGAAGTGCTCGAACCGCCGGAGTTAGTCGAACGGGTACGCCAGAGTGCGCTTGCTGTTCTGGCAAAATATCAGGCTTAACTTTCTGACAACTTGAGAGGTGACTCGCTGCGCAAGTTGGCTGCGCGAGGTGCCCGTTTAAAGAGGGAGCCGGAGTTGCTTCGGTTGCACGTTCTCTACAGGAACTAACATCGATGCGCCGACTCCCAACAAGCGCAACGGCCTAGTGACCAGTCTGTGCGTCGCCAGTAAGTGACAGGCAAGCCGATAGATGTCGCGCGGTGTGTGGATGGGTTCCTCCAGTTTGATCTGGCGGGTCAATGTTTTGAAGTCGCTGTATCGCACCTTTACTTGAAGGGTCAAAGCGCCCGACTTATGCGCTTCCAGACTGTGCGCGACATCCGTCGCCATCTCGGCGAGGGCGCTCCGCAGAATAGGTCGGTCCTCTGTGTCCACGAGGAATGTGTTCTCAGCGCTGACGCTTTTGCGTTCGCGGGAGGTGTCCACAGGGCGTGCATCAACGCCGAAAGCACGCTGGCGGAGGGTGTCAGCCCAAGAGCCGACGATGGGTTCCAGAGCGAGCGCGGTGTTTTGGATGTCGCCGATAGTGTGGAGTCCTTTTGCCTCCAAGGCGTCCGCCGTAACGGGCCCTACGCCGTGAATGCTGCGCACGGAAAGTGGTTTGAGGAATGCGACTTTCTCACTCTCACGGATGAGCGTCAGGCCGTTTGGTTTCTGGAAATCGCTCCCAAGCTTGGCCAGGAATTTGTTCGCAGCCACCCCGATGCTCGCGCTCAGGCCGCGTTCGGCCAGGATACGGCGCTTGATCTCTCGAGCAAGGGGTAGAGCGGATTCTAGGGCGGTGTCAGGGGCCGATTTTTCATCAATAATCGCGCTCATATCGAGGTAGGCCTCGTCCACAGAGACGCGTTCCACCTGCGGCGTGAATTCCTCGAAAATCCTCATGATTTGCTCGGACTCGGCACGGTACACGTCCATGCGGGGGCGAACGAATATGCCTTGGGGGCAGAGCCGGTGGGCGGTTCGGGAGGGCATTGCGGAGCGCACCTTGAATTTGCGCGCTTCGTAGCTAGCAGCGCAGACGACGCCTCTCTGATCCGGGGGCGCTCCGACAATGAGCGGCTTGCCGCGATAGTCCGGACAATCACGCTGCTCAATAGAGGCGAAAAACGCGTCCATATCGACATGGAAAATGGTGCGGAGCATTGGGTGGCTCTTTCAGTCCAAGGGCAATCCGGCGTTTCGGTGGCTGGAGATTGAAGCGATACCTTTGAAATGAGCTGATGGGCAAGCAAACTCTGTTAATGACCCAGTCGCCTTTACTTTGAAAATCACAAAACCCTCCTCAAACCATTGGACCGATGGAATAACGTCAGGTCGCCGAGACACCGGTGCTGTCGACGAAGCTTCCGATCATTTATGGGCCGTCCGCGGCGGGATTTTGCCCAGTCCTCAGGCGACTCCGTTCTGTGTGCTATACTAGTCGCGAGCTTGATCGCCTCGCAGTCTGCCTGGGAGCAATGAGTAGAATTTACAAGGCGCCTGCGTAACCGAGTCCCTTGTGCTTCCAGAATGGTCGTTTTACTTAGGGCGGTGGCATTCACTTGCTAATGTATCAGCTGAAGAGAGCGAGCATTGAATGAGAACGGCATTTCCTTTGCGTTAAGCAGGATCGCTCTCGCGTTAAAAACGTAGTCTCGGAAACCGAGAGGAGTAATCCCCATATCAGGCGTGTGAGGGAGAAGATCAATTGGGTGATCCTTTAGCGAAGAACCGCTAGGAAATGGCTACTCAATGAGCAGTAATGAGTCCCTAGAAGAAATCGAATCATAAAAATTTATACAAAAAACAACGAACATCCACAAATATGTCATACCACAATACGTTCACACACGAAGTGCTTCGGAATACCGCAATGGAATTGAAAAGTAAAATATTCGGTTATCTTGATGTAAAATGTCTTGAAACGCTTAATTCCAGATTAAATGAATTAATTTCAAACATCTTTACCCGATTTAACAACAGTTCGGAACTTCGATTTGATTCTGGTGATATTTTAGTCTCTCATCAAACGATTGGCCGCGCCCCATGTGTGATCATCACCATGCCACCGCCGAAGGATATCACTGGGGCGTACTTTGTCGCCATAGTCTCCCGAATTCCCGATACGGAGGTCGAATCGCGCGATCGAGTCGAGTCCTTGAGAGAACTCCCCGGATCACCCGTCGAAGAGTGCCCCATCAACTACTACACTCTGGAGCGAGGGTTAGCGCCTCGGGGCGAGGTCGCGACTAGATTTTGCGAATGGTCTGAAAAGGGCCACTACAACTACTGTGAAGGCCCAACGCCAACTTGGGAGTGCTTCCTCCCGTTTCTTGAGGATGTCGTGGTAGCTCGCGCCATCGAGGAGGGCAGAACCGCGGTCGTGACCGAAAGCCAATTTCAATCTCCACCAAAAATATTAGATGCACAGCCTATGTTCAGAACTTTCTGGTCAGGCGAATTTCTCCAGTAAACACACAAACCAAACTCATATGACATACCTAAACATTACCGACGTAGCTCCGGCGCAAATTTCAGGAACCCTAACAACGGATGACAACCGCTTTTCAATCCCGCTAAAATTAGCGGGCACAGGACTGGCGCACTTTAGAACAAACAATAGGGACGAGAAACTCCTAGAACTGAGCCCGGATCTCATCCATGTAAGCAAGAATGACACATTACTATTTTCAATGACCGAGATTAGAGTAACCACAATGTTTGGAAAGACACTACTGGAAGGCCTCAACACAAAGGATTGGCACTCGCCTGTCGTTGTCGATTTATCTAAAATCAAGCAGATGTGGACAGACAGCTACTGTCGCCAGTGCGATGTGTGGCACATTGAAATTTAGAACAGAGCTGGCGTTGACATCTGAGTTGCTGTGACGACTGGCATTAACGCGAAAAATAGGGAATTGCTTTTCACCCGACGGCACGATGCTTTTCACTGGGGAGCGATTTTTAATCGGTAATCGCGCTCATATCGAGGTAGGCCTCATGGCCGCAGGGCCGGCGGCTGCGTTGTAGTTTTTTTGGGTCAGTATTATAGGTCTCGTGGTGTTGGGATCGCCTATGCGATCATTTTAATATGAGCAGAATGGCTGACGTTTGAGGGGAGGGCGCGCTTAATTCTGTTTTTTACCCGAAGACGACTTTTGACATTGTGCTACACTTGCAATCAAGCGAGTTCGCTAAGTTTGATATTCAACATTACATTTATATGCCGCATACATACGAATATTCACCCAAAGGCGCAGGGAACGGGGTCGGTCGCGTTTCCAAGGACAAGAATGCAGACGGCGGAATTCGCCACCAGTACAAGATCTTGGATGAGAAAGTTGGTGCGGATGGACAGGCTTCGACCCGGTTACTCCAGCGCACCAAGGAGGGGGACACTTACCGAGCGCAGACAAAGATTAACGCGTTCAATTTTCCGTTTACCGGGAACAGCGGCGGAGGGTGTTTTTTCCAGTGTGTGTATTGTTTTTTGCGCCAGCCGTTTTTTCAAATGCATCGTACTCTACCGCACGGTCGGGAGATGGATGTGACCACGAATTTTGCGTCTGCGACGGAGATATTTCTCAAGAAAAACGCCCACCTGCCCCAGTACATGAAGCGAGTGCAGTGGGGCGTCGCGACGGAAATGTGGCATCCGCGCACTGTGGATTTGGCGAAGCCGTTTGAGGGACTACGCGCCTTTCAGAAGCATGGTCAAAACTGGATGCTTCATATTGTTACAAAATCACCGAAAATTTTGGATTGGGCCGATCTGCTGGCTGAAATGAAGCATCAGGTGCAAGTGGAAGTGAGCTTTGTCACGTTGAACGAGGCAGCTTCGCGTATTTTTGAAACAGGCACTCCGAGTGTGAGCCAACGGTTGCGGATCGTTGAGGAGCTCGCAAAAAAAGGCGTCTTTGTGCGCGTCATGATGATGCCGTGTATGCGGGAGTATCAGTTAAATACAATAGACGGGACGCGTCATATCGTGTTTCAGCATCGGGAAACTCACGAAAAAGCTGCCGGATTCAAGCGCGTGACCGAGCGTGATGGCAATGCGGAGGGCGACAAGGTCGGCGTCGAGTTGCACTTAAACGGCCGTTGGAAGAAGCTTTCGTTGGCGGAAAGCGGACTTTGGAAGCCGGTGATCGTCAAAGATTGGTCGGATCTCGCGCAGGCGCAGCAGAAATGGCAAAACTGGGGTGCTAAGGCTTATAAGCAAAAGGACATGAACTATTTCTATGTGGACGAGTTAATCAGTGCGCATAGCGAAGACCGCGCGCCAAAAGCGGAACGTGGACGGGTGGAGGATCCGACAGCGGAGTGCATCATCCACTCGGGAGAGAGTGTCCTTGATGAAGCCGGGACGCCTCGTCAAGTCGAGGTGCGCGCCCATCATAAACCCAAGAAAAATTGGAACGGTGCAAAAACTCCGCCTGCGGTCATGCGCAGCGTGATGGACTTCGGGTACAAACTACATTCGGAGATTGATTGGGTGGATTGCATTTGAGCGGGCGCGCATTACATCGGCGAACTTGAGAAAAATGCGCCTGCTGTGTGAGTTTGGCAGTAGGGCCCTCCCTCAAAAGGTAGGGGTCGTGTGGTAAGAAAGGGTTATCCCTATCGACCCCAACTTTATGAAAGCTAAACAGCACGACCCACATTTCGAGCACTCTTCTCACCATTATCTGCTGGCACATGACTATTTGCCTGCGGTGGTGTTTAGTTTGCCTGCGCACATCCATTCCTTGTTGGCGTCGCAAGAGAGTCTTCACAAGCTTCTGGAGAGGCTGATGTCAAACGTGGATAACAGGTCCAATTGTGTTGATAAGCGGATCTTCTCGCCGACTGACATACACGGTTCAGAGCATGCTATCGCCGGGGGAACGTGTGTTCTTCTACAGATGCCGCTTCCAACGAGTCCCACCGAGGCGTATTTTGTCGCAGTGTTTTCTTCAAAAACCAGTGTGGAATTGGAGGAATTTCGAAACTTGCCAGGCAATGAGGGGGACAAGAAGGCACTGAGCTCGATCTCTTATTTTACTTTGGAAGCGGCGCATCCTCTGGCGGCGGGGGAAACGGGTACCGTTTTTTGTGGACGCACCCCGGACGACAAGCATCATTTTTACGGGAGTGGGCCGCGGCCAGATCCCGATGTTTTTGTGGCATTTCTAAAGAAATTTATTGAAGCTAGGAACTTGTAGAATCCGTCCTCGTGATACTGAACGAATGTTGTTCGAAAACGCAGTTTCTAATGGAGTCTCCCTTGAACCTGTCTCGTAGCAGCGTTTCTGGGGGCGCTCCTGTGACCCTATCACCGAGCGCGCTGCATTTCGTCACGCCCGCCTCCGCATCGGTCGCCGAAGATGGTTCTCTAAGCGTGCAAGGGTTCGGCTACTGTTACCAACCTGCGCTCACTGCACGGTTTCTTGCTGCGCATCAGGGGCCCTTGGAGATTTCCGGCCTGTGGGAGATTTCTCCTGAAGTCGCCGCCGCTTTCGCCCAGCACTCCGGTGTGCTGACTTTATTCACCACGAAACGCACCCGTCTTTGCGATGCCTCCGCCGAAGCGCTCGGGGAACATGAGGGGGAGCTTGTTTTGTGTTCCTGCCATGATTTATCGGATCGCGCTTGGGGCGGACTGGCTCGCCACCGTGGGGACATCCGAGTTGCCGGACCTATGGCTCTGTCGGAGTCTGGGGCGCAGGCGCTCGCAACACACCAGGGCTTTTTGGATTTGCCGTGGATGTGGCGTCTCAGTCCGGCGGCTGCCGAGGCGCTTTCGAAGCACAAAGGCGGTCTTTCTCTGGGGCTCTCCTGCCGCCAATCCAAAGATTCCACGGGGCGTTCGGCGGCTGTGCGGTCTTTTTTTGGGAAGGCTGAGCTGAAAACCCTCGGCTACCTCGCTCAAGCCGAAGGATCGCTTTGTTTGGACAATATCGAGCAACTTGAGGTGGAGGCCATCGAAGCGCTTTCCGCCGCCAAAGGTGCTCTTTCGCTGTTGGGGCTCGACTGGAATTATGCCGCCATGGCCGGGGCACTTGCAAAACACAGGGGCCACCTCTCATTGTCCGTTCCGCAGTCACTGTCCTGGGCGAGTGCCAATGCGCTCTCGGCACATGAGGGCGGGCTTTCGCTGTTCTTTGATTTTGTAAAAATCCCCGACCAAGTGGAGGCTCTGATGCTGGGAGACGATAGCGGATTCTTGCGCCTTTCGGGGTTCAAAAATCTGTCACAACGGCACGCCTGCGTTCTGGCCGCGCGCAACGGTCCGCTCGAATTGCTGGACTGCTTTTATCTCAGCCAAACAGCCGCCCAGGCATTGGCCAAGCACCGCTTCGCCTTGTCGCTTCATCTCGATCATCTTTCCCCACAGGCGGCGAGGGAGCTTCTCGCGCACCCCGGCCCTTTGGCGGTGGACATCGACGGTGATTTGTCAGACGTCACGGCGCAAATTCTCTCGCAATTCACGGGACAACTCACGTGCCCCCACAAAATAATGACGAAGATAAGTAAGTCTTCGGCTGGTGGCAAAGAGCAGGTTGGTAATCGTGTCACGAGGTACCCCGTCGACCACGCCGATTGCGCTGGTGGCTGCTGTTGCAGGAGTAGGGAGGGGCGCGCAAATAGGTTTTAAATGTTGTTTATAAGGAATCTCAATACAGATTTTCCATTGCGTTGATCTTCATAAGTTTATCAGTTTTATATGCCTTAAAAAATCTAATATGATTATGCTATTCCCATCCTCTATTATCCAAAATGTCATCCCAAAAATGATGAGTGAATGGCTCATTAAAATGGGGAAGATCTGTGCAAAAGACAAGGTTTTGCCAACTTGGCCAACGGTTGTTTTGAGTGAAGACGATCCCCCTGCTTTTTCGAATCGAAATTCACCCCCAAACAGGGATGAGCACTATAATAATAATAAATATGATTTTGAGCAATGGTTAGGCTGTTATTGCTGGAAAAATAAACAAATTACTATTTGGATAAAGGGGGATCAAGCGGTATCAGAGGATCTAAAACTGCCTTACTTAGATCTTTTTAACTGCGTCCTGATTCATGAACTTGGGCACTGGTTTAATCATCTAGCCCCTGTTTCAGATGGAACAGAGTGGCCTGAGGACGCTATCGAATCTTACAATGAATACCCGCGCTACCATGAAGTTTGGGCTCAGCTTTTCTGCTGGCTTTACGGGCATGACAAAGACAGTGGCGTGCTTGCGGCTTTCGAAACACTCGAACCCCGGCAGTCACCGCAGTACAAAGCTTGGCGAAAATTGGTTTCCAAAGAAGAAGAACTGCGGGCGCGGAGGTACGAAAAGGATGAGTTGATAGACTTTTTGGGGAAAGCTAAAGATTTTGGCGAAAAGCTCTACTACATTTTAGAAAGTCTACCGTGGTCCCGCTCTTACGGCAAAAATGCTTGTTTTGACGAAAAAGAAGATGGCGCCATGCTGCTTAATTATCCTCCTTATCTTAGAACCAAAGTTATAGTGAGCGTTATAACAGAACAATTTCCACCGGAAATAAATATAATTGGCTGGTGACAGTGATTTGTACTGCGTTTTTCAAAGCCTGCGCCAGAAAGGTGCAAAGCACAAATCCCGTCAATATACGGTGAGTCCAAATAAATTTAATAGAGTAGGGAGATGAGGACATCGAGTGGTTGTGGCCGCAAACCACCCTCGTCTCCCTACTCCATTTAACAGAACTAGTTGGTTTGCTTTTTTGATTTACACCAAAAATCAACAACGTAGAAACGAGCGATTGTATAAATAGGGCAATCGAATTCAGGTGCATTTAGACGAACGGTGGAGGTTGTCTTCACTCTAAACCCGATCAGTTTTTGGGAGGGAAGTCCGTTATATTCCTCCAGATATTCCAACAAAATATCGCCCTCTAAATCACCGAGGACCTGCTCCCACATTTCTTCAGGAGCTTCGCTTCGAAGATTGTCCCAGAACTTTTCGAAATGCGGACACGCAATTCTCGCATCCGCGAACGCTGGGGGCGGAATATAGGCAACACACGATGGGCCGGTGACACCCACATCGTCCATCTGCAATTCGCCTGTAAATGGACAGTAGAAGTCCCCCGAATCTCCTGGTGGCAGGTCAATATCGATGATTTCCATAATAAGAAAAATGCTCCGTAAAGAGAAAATCCGGCTGCCTTGCTTAGGTAATGCCGGTGGATTCTTATCTTTGAGTGTCGTGCAGGCATCGTCGATTCATTATTCCTGTGCGTCGCTGACCTTACGCCCGCGACGTTCCGCTTCCCCACGGATCGATTTCGCGCGCGCCTCGGGAATAGGGCGTACGCGGGAGGTCCAATAAATGAGTTTTATTAAATATCTACAAGTTACTGGTGTCCAGAGTTAAACAAACTGCCGATTATGCCTAAAATCAGTTTACCAAGCTCGATTGCAAGTTGACTCATAATTTATTGGTTTCTGTTACTAAAAATAGAACATTGAATTTTTTCAGTGATACGTTTTTGCCGAGACTCTGTGAGCGCTAATACTACCGATCTATTCGTTCGCGGTCGTTTCGGCCGTTGACCAAGTCTCCCAGTCCCCAACGTGTCAGCACTTCCATCGGTTGGTGGTACATAATGGCCCTCTCGTGCGCCCAGGGCAGCAGAGAGCGCGCGGCGGCGGTGCACAGGCGATGCGGAGCGGGCGTGATACCCACACGGCCGAGATCGAGCCGGTCCGCATCCCAGCACGCCTGCAACGTGGGGTCCGCATCCGTGTGACCGTCCGTGTGCAACCGGCAGGCCTCGTAGAACAAGGTGAACTGCGCGTCGTCGAGATGCACGAGCGAACCGCGGAGCGTGCGGGCGAAGTCGCCGCCGCGTTGACCGTGGCCATGGTCGCGGCTCTCGTTGAGGCGTCGGGCATCGTGGAAGAGTGCGAAGAGCGTGACCACTTCGCGGTCGGCCCCGTTGACGTCGGCCACACGCAGTCCGTTTTCAAGCACCCGCGCCCAGTGCAGCACGCCGTGATATCCGAGCGGCTCGAGCGCGTAGCTCTCGAGAATGGAGCGGATGATGGCAGCTTCGTCGTGCGCTGGTGCTGCGTCGGGAGTGGTGGGAGCTGCGATGCGCATGGCGATGGGCATGGGGTTGAGGTTGCGGAATTCGCTTTTTGCGTCTAAGTACAACTTCTTCAGGATGGATGCGAAAACATTCTTATAAAGAGAATTGTCCGTACGCGATTCCGAGTGTGGCGTCTAGGCAAAGCCAGCCATTATACAACGGTCGACTTTTATTTTTGCCGATGCCGTTAGTCGCTTTCTGAAGTGAGCACATTGTAGCACATCACGGAATATATAGTATCTCCGGAATTCTTCCTATAGTAACGCGCGCGGCCAGATCACGATGAAGGACGCTTCGTTCTGGTTCTCCTAAGGCCACCAACCGGCGCATTAGAGGGCGTTCGCCTTCCTATGGGCTTCGCTAAGGGCTGTTCATCCCTTGGAATTTGCACTTCATCCCAGATTCAGGTGGATTGCTGTCCAATTCACTAAGTAAATTTAGGCAGGGCGATTGACCCTTATCACTGATAGCTTTGATTTGGATGAAGAAATTGTTTCTGTGTTTGCTCCTGCTGGCTGGCGGTTTAGCCATCTGGCTTTTTCGTGATAAGGCGCCTGTTTCCCAAGCCTTGGACGGTCTCGTCGCGCAGTTTAACAGGCTCCGTTCCAGCGCAGCAAACTCTGCTCCCGCCGCCCCAAAGTTTGGTGAAGGGGCGCCGCCCGTTCCCGTGGTTGCAGGCGTGGTCGAAAGTAAGGACGTTTCCATTTTCCTTAATGGCTTAGGTAATGTGCAGGGCTTCAACACTGTGACGGTTCGTCCTCGGGTGGACGGACAGTTGGATCAGGTTTATTTTGCCGAAGGGATGGAGGTGCAGGCGGGACAACTGCTCGCACAAATTGATCCGCGTCCTTTGCAGGCGGCTTGGGATCAGGCCGTCGCTCGCCGCAAGCAGGATGAAGCGCTCTTGAGTAACGCGCAGCGGGATCTGGTGCGAGACCTCGCCCTACTCGCGGATAAGGCGGGGACCGCGCAGAAGGCAGACACCCAAAAGGCGCTGGTGGAGCAGTTGGAGGCCACGCTTCGTGCCGATGACGCCGCGATTGAGGCCGCTACCGTTCAGTTAGGCTACGCCTCTGTCCTCTCGCCCATCAGCGGACGTGCGGGTATTCGCTTGGTCGACGCAGGGAATGTTGTGCGTGCACAAGACACAACAGGTTTGGTTGTCATCACTCAAATGCGCCCCGTTTCAGTCGTCTTTACCCTGCCCGAACAGAACCTCGAATTGATCCGTAGCGAAGCCGACAAAGCCCCGTTACAGGTCGTGGCCGTGGCGCGGGACAATCAAACGACACTCGCTGAGGGAAGTCTTGCGGTGATCGACAATCAAATCGACCCGAGCACAGGCACGATCCGACTCAAGGCGACTTTCCCTAACGAAGACCTCAAACTTTGGCCCGGTCAGTTCGTGAATGTGCGTTTGCGCGTGGCCATCAGGAAGGCTGCCACAGTGGTTCCAGCGCAAGCTGTGCAATACGGTCCGGCTGGGACTTTTCTGTTTGTGGTCAACGCAGACAGTGAAGCTGAATTACGTTCGTTGAAAGTCGCGCGTATCGAGGGCGGGCTCGCCTTGCTTGAATCCGGCCTCCAGCCCGGTGAGCGCATCGTGGTAGACGGCCAGTTTCGTCTGCAACCCGGTTCCAAGGTGCGCGTCATAGAGCCCGGCGGAAAAAAGTCCTCGCCGAAAGACCTCGCTAATAGCACGCCTCGGAATGTGGATTCCAAGCCTCTTGTCGAAGGGCAGGGGAATGCACGAGTCCCAGCGCCTCTCGACTCTGTGGCCCCAGCATCCTCCAAGAGGTAGCCGTGAACGCCTCTGAAGTATTTATCAGGCGCCCAGTGGCCACCGTCCTGCTGATGGTCGGGATGCTGTTGCTTGGAATGCTTGGGTACGCGTTTCTGCCGGTATCCGCATTGCCCGCGATTGATTTTCCAACCTTGGAGATTCGAACCGCCTATCCGGGAGCCGCTCCGGAGGTGATGGCCTCCTCTGTAACCACTCCTTTGGAGCGACAGTTTGGGCAAATCAGCGGCTTGCAGTCGATGACTTCAGTGAGTGCGTTTGGCTACTCTACGATCACGCTTCAGTTTGGATTGGACCGCGATATCGATGCCGCTTCACAGGACGTCCAAGCCGCGATAAACGTCGCGGGCGGCGTTCTCCCGCGCAACCTTCCCGCCCCGCCCGTATTCAGCAAGGTCAACCCAGCGGATCCTCCGATTCTCACGCTGGTGGTGTCTTCGGAGGTTCTTCCCTTGGAGCAGGTCAACGACTTCGCTGACACTGTTCTCGCTCAGAAGCTCAGTCAGGTGAGCGGTGTGGGGTTGGTGACGATTCAAGGTAGCCAAAAGCCTGCGGTGCGCATTCGGCTTAACCCAGCGGCCCTGGCAAGTGCCGGTCTCAGTCTTGAGGATGTGCGCAACGCAATTCTTTCCTCCAACGTCAACACTCCAAAGGGTGGTTTTGACGGGAAGCGCCAGTCGCTCGCAATCCAAACCAACGACCAAATTTCGAATGCCGCCGGCTTCCGTCCCATGGTCATCGCCTATCGTAACGGCGCCCCGATTCACATAAGCGACGTCGGGGACGTGATCGATCACGTGGAAAACAACCGGCAAGGTGCTTGGGTAGGTGCCAAGCCCTCTGTAGTCGTCGATATTTTGCGCCAACCCGGTGCGAACATCATCGCCACGGCGGATCGCATTAAAGCGCTCCTCCCTCAGTTGCGCAGCAGTATGCCGCCCTCGGTGCGGGTGGCAGTTCTCAACGACCGCACTGAAACCATCCGCGCCTCGGTGCGCGACGTGCAATTCACCTTGGTGCTGGCCTCGGTGCTTGTGGTGGTGGTCATCTTCCTATTCCTGCGCAAGTTCTGGGCGACAGTGATTCCTGGAGTCGCGCTGCCTCTAGCCGTGGTGGGGACTTTCGGGATCATGGCGCTTTCCGGCTTTAGTTTGAACAACCTTTCCCTCATGGCGCTGACCATCTCCACGGGGTTTGTGGTGGATGATGCAATCGTCATGATCGAGAATATTGTGCGTTACCTAGAGGCAGGGGAATCCCCGTTGGAAGCAGCGCTCAAAGGGTCCAGGCAAATAGGTTTTACCGTGATTTCGCTGAGCGTCTCGCTGGTGGCGGTCTTCATTCCGTTGCTTTTTATGAGCGGCATGGTGGGGCGTTTGTTCCGAGAGTTCGCTCTGACGCTCACCGCCGCAGTGGCCGTTTCCGCGGTGGTTTCCTTGACGCTAACCCCGATGATGTGCGCGCGTATGTTGCAGGCCGATCGACCGCAGGAGCACGGCTTTTGGTACCGGCTTACAGAGCGTTTTTTTGATGCAATTCTCGCCACGTACGAGGCTGGCTTGCGTTGGGTGCTGCGGCATCAGACCTTCACTTTGTGGGTAACGCTTGCGACCTTCGTTGCCACGATCTTCCTTTACCAAGCAATCCCAAAAGGGCTCCTCCCTCAACAAGACACCGGCCTGATTCTCGGAATCACGGAGGCTTCTCCGACGATTTCCTTCAAGGAAATGGTGCATCAACAGGCGCGGGTGGTGGAATTACTGGAGCGGGATCCGGATGTAGCCAGTGTCGCTTCCCTGGTGGGTGGTGGTCAGGTGAACCCCGCCGGCAACACTGGCAGGCTCTACATAGCGCTCAAACCCAAGCCCCAGCGGCGTGCGAGTGTGAGCGAAGTGATGACGCGTTTGAGTGGGCTGACTGCCGACTTGCCCGGGATTAGTTTGCTCATGCAGGCGGTGCAGGATCTGCGTCTGGATAGTCGAGTCAGCCGCACGCAATATCAGTACAGTCTTCAGGCGGTCGACGATGAAGAGCTCGACCAATGGGCGAAGCTCTTGCAACAGGCGCTCCTGAGCCGCAGGGAGCTCGCGGACGTCTCTTCCGATCAGCAAACCGGTGGTATGCAGGTGCGCATCGACGTCGACCGAGAGAAAGCGCACCGGCTTAACGTACAGACGCAGGCTATCGACGACACCCTCTACGACGCCTTCGGGCAACGTCAGGTCTCCGTGATTTTCACCCAGCTCAACCAGTACCGCGTCGTGTTGGAAGTGGATCCCGCATTTCAAAAAGACGCAGAGGCTTTGGAAAAGATTTTCGTGAAATCCAGTACGGGAAGTCTCGTGCCGCTAAACACTTTTGCCTCCTTAAAAATGGTGCCGGCTCCGCTTGCGTTGCAACATCAGGGCCAGTTCCCGTCCGTGACGATCTCTTTCAATTTGGCCCCAGGCTTTTCGCTGAGCGACGGAGTGCGCGCCATTGAAGCGGTGAAGCGCGAGATCGGACTACCGGATGCTATCGCCACGGAGTTCACGGGAAGTGCCGCCGAGTTTCGGGCCTCGCTCTCGAGTACTCCGTGGCTGTTGGCGGCCTCTGTGGTGGTGATTTATATCGTGCTTGGAGTTTTGTATGAGAGCTACATTCATCCAATTACAATTTTGTCCTCATTACCATCGGCGGGCGTCGGTGCGCTTTTGGCGTTATTTGCAGCCAGAATGGATTTGGATTTAATTGGGGTAATTGGAATTATTCTGCTGATTGGTATCGTTAAAAAGAATGCGATTATGATGATTGATTTCGCTTTGGAGGCGGAGCGCGAGCTCGGGCTTTCTCCAGAGGAATCTATTTTCAAAGCATGTTTACTGCGTTTTCGCCCAATCCTAATGACCAGCGCCGCGGCGTTGCTTGGAGCATTACCGTTATTGTTTGAAAACGGTACAGGGGCCGAACTTCGAAAGCCGTTGGGGGTTACGATTGTGGGAGGTTTGTTGGTGTCTCAATTCCTCACTCTTTATACGACCCCAGTTATTTATTTGTGGTTAAACCGGCTGTCCCGCCGTGGGGGCTCTAAATCCGTTGCAGCCGAGGGAATGACACCCGCCTCCTCAGCGCAAACGCTTCTCTCCTCGTGAACCTGTCCGAGCCGTTTATCCGGCGCCCCGTGGGGACGTCTCTGCTGGCGGTCGGCCTTTTTTTGCTGGGAACGGTGGCCTACCATCTTCTGCCGGTAGCACCTTTGCCGAGGGTGGAGTTCCCCGTCGTGCAGGTGAGCGCGGTGTTGCCTGGAGGTGATCCCGCGACTATGGCCGCGACAGTGGCTGCGCCGTTGGAGCGGCAACTGGGCCAAATTCCCGGCGTTTCAGAGATGACCTCCGTTAGTACCGCTGGGGCTGTCAGCGTCTCAGTACAGTTCGAATTGAGTCGCAAAATCGCTGGGGCCCTCAAGGACGTCCGCGCCGCTGTGAGCGCTGCAAGGGCCGATCTGCCCGGCAATCTGCCTTATCCACCGACGTCGCGCACCGTAAATCCGGCGGATGCGCCGATTCTGATTCTGTCGCTGACCTCGGACTTGTTGCCCTTGACCAAGCTGTTCGAGTATGGGGATTCGCTAGTAGGACAGCGGTTGAGTCAGGTGAGTGGAGTGAGCCAGACGAATGTGAGCGGTTCCTCCAAGCCTGCGGTGCGCATCCGTATCCGTCCGGAAGCCTTGGCGATGAGCGGGCTTGGAATGGAGGATGTGCGCGCCGCGATTTCGCAGTCCACCGCTCGTTTGCCCAAGGGAAGCCTTGAGGGCGATCTTCTCACGTATTCGCTGGAAAGCGGCGATCAACTCAGCGCCGCCGTGGATTATGGCTCCATCATTGTGGCGCAGCGTGAGGGCGTGCCGATTCCGCTGCGTAACCTTGGCGACGTTTTAGAGAGCGTTGAAAACACGAAGGTTGCCGGTTGGGCGGGGGGCACGCGGGCGATTCTTATTTCGGTTTACAAACAGGCGGATGCCAATGTCATCGAGACGGTGGACGGCGTTAAAATGCTGTTACCGCAACTGCAAGGTTGGCTCCCGCCGACGGTCAAATTGCAAATTCTGAGTGATCGCACGCAGACGATCCGTGCAGCAGTGGAGGAGGTACAATTCTCCATGCTAATCAGCGTTCTCCTTGTCACTCTGGTGATCTTTTTGTTTTTGCGCCGCCTGCGTCCCACGCTGATCGCCTCCATCACGGTGCCCCTGTCCCTCGCTGGCACTTTTGGCGGAATGTACCTGCTAGGTTACAGCTTGGACAATCTGTCTCTGATGGCGCTGACCATCTCTGTCGGCTTTGTGGTCGATGATGCCATTGTGGTTATCGAAAATATTTACCGCTACTTGGAGGCTGGTGAAGCGCCTCTGCAAGCCGCATTGAAGGGGGCTCGCCAAATCGGATTTACAGTGGTTTCCATCACGATTTCTTTGATCGCGGTGTTCATTCCTCTGCTCTTTTTAGGTGGATTGATTGGGCGCTTGTTTCACGAGTTCGCCGTGACATTAAGTATGGCCGTGCTGGTTTCCGCGATTATATCGCTCACTTTGACGCCCTGCTTGTGCGCGAAGATGCTCGGAGCGCACGCACCGCAGTCCACAGCAAATCGTCTGCAACAGGCGATCGAACGCATCCTTGATGGCGCCGTCTCTTTGTACGGTCGCTCGCTACGCTGGGTGTTGCGCCATTCGTTACTCATGCTTTTTGTGACCGCCGCTACTATCTTTTCCACGGTCTGGATGTACGGTCGGGTGCCCAAGGGCTTTTTCCCACAGCAGGATACCGGCATGCTTTCGGGTGTCGTCGAGGGGGCTCAGGATATTTCCTTCGAGGCCATGGCGCGAATTCAAGAAAAGGCGACGCTCCTCGTCATGGAAGACCCCGCAGTGGACGCCGTCAGCAGCTTTTTAGGCAGTTCGACCATGGGAAGCGCCGGTAACACGGGAAGGCTTTTTGTCGCGTTGAAACCTTTGGATCAAGGACGCGACGGCGCCGAGGTCGTCATTGCGCGCCTTAGGAAAAAGACCGGCCAAATCAGCGGCGCCCGAGTGTTCATGCAGGCGATGCAGGACGTCAGGGTTTCGGGCCGCAGTTCAAAAGCGCAGTACCAGTACTCTCTGAGATCCTCAGACCTTGAAGAGCTGAATGCCGCCGCGCCCAAGGTACTTGCCGCATTGCGTCAACTGCCAGAATTGCGCGATGTCACCAGCGATCAGCAAACCGGCGGACTGCGTGTCTCTGTAAAGGTAGATCGCGCGGCGGCTGCCCGGGTGGGAGTCAGTATCGCTGAGGTGGATTCAGCGCTATACGACGCCTTCGGACAGCGTCAAATAGCGACCATCTATAACCGTTATAATCAAAACAAAGTCGTTTTAGAGTCGGAGGTGGAGGCGCTACAGGATCCTGCGAGCCTCCAAAAAGTGTATGTTCGTTCCCAGAGTGGAAGGCTTATCCAACTTGCGAGTATTGCGACGTTTGAATTGGGTAGAGCTCAGCTTTCGGTCAACCATCAGGGGCAGTTTCCAGCCGTCACCGTTTCCTTTAATCTCGCACAGGGCGCCTCATTGGGAGATGCTACGCAGAAGGTCGCGGCGGCTGTGGAGGCGATTGGGTTGCCGGAAGCCGTTCAGGGCAGCTTCCAAGGTACCGCTCAAATGTTCCAAGCGTCGCTTTCGACTTTGCCGACTCTTACTTTATGGGCGCTGCTCGCCGTCTACCTTGTCCTCGGGATTTTGTATGAGAGCCTGATTCATCCGTTGACCATTTTATCCACTTTGCCCTCCGCTGGGCTGGGCGCACTTCTGGCTTTGTCTGCGTGCGGGCAGGATCTTTCGCTAGTCTCTTTCATCGGCATTATTCTGTTGATGGGTATCGTCAAAAAGAACGGCATCCTGATGGTCGATTTTGCTTTGGAGGCGGTTCGGGAGCGGGGGATACCGCCGGAAGAAGCGATTTATGAGGCGTGCGTTTCACGTTTCAGGCCGATCACCATGACCACGCTGGCCGCGCTGTTTGGGAGCCTGCCGCTTGCCTTGGCCGGCGGCGTCGGGTCCGAATTGCGACGCCCTCTTGGGATCGCGCTCGTGGGTGGTTTGGCGCTTTCCCAAGTCGTGACCTTGTACACGACCCCCGTGGTGTATCTCGCTTTCGAATGGCTGCGTCGCTTTGGGCAACGCCTCCGCTTGTTACTGGTTAGCCGTCATCCCAATTTGCCCGAGCCACTCTAAATACGCGGTCTGCTAGTGGTCCCACATCGGCCCTTTTTCGCCGTTAAGCCCGTGGCCGCCGCCGGGCCAACTCTGGGAGCTTTGAGGCACTTTAGCTGCCTGAAGCGCGGTATAAAAGTGCGCGCTATTCGTCAGCGGCACCGCTTTGTCGTCTGCTAAGCGACGGCGTCATGTCAAAAGGTGACTCCCCGACGTTCGCCGAGTGGTGTACTGCCCCTGATGCGATTAGTGCGAACTGGCTGTCTCGGCCCCTAACCCCGTCTGCGCGCGGACCTGAAGCTCTTCAAACTTGGCTTCTGCCTCCGGTTCAGGACGCAATAGCGAGCCCAGAATAGCCGCCAGAAATCCAATCGGAATGCTCAGGATTCCAGGGTTGGTAAGCGGAAAGATGGCGTTCATCTGAATCAGATGCCGTTTTGCTCCCACAACTTCTGGTGGATCTATTCCCATAAGGCTGGGACTGATTAAGATGAGAACGATGCTCGCCAGCAAGCCAACCGCCAGACCAGCCACAGCACCCGTCGTGCTGAAGCGCTTCCAGAAAATCGACAGCACGATCACCGGCAGATTCGCGCTAGCCGCCACGGCAAAGGCCAGCCCGACCAAGAACGCGACATTCACCGTTTGCAACTGAATGGCTAGGAATATCGACACCCCGCCCACCACAAACGCTGTAATCCGCGCCACCAGCACTTCGCTGTCGGGATTCGTCTCTTTGCCGTGATGGAGGACGTTGGAGTAAAAATCGTGCGCAAAAGACGCGCTCGCGCTGATGGTCAGCCCCGCCACCACCGCCAAAATCGTCGCAAACGCTACCGCGCTAATGAATGCGAAAAATAAGGGTCCCCCCAAGGTTTCAGCCAGTTGTGGCGCCGCCATGTTGTCCGTCACGATGTGATCCGGCCTGATGATGGTTGCGGCACCGAAGCCAAGGAAGGTCGTCAAAATGTAAAAGCTTCCAATAATGACCATCGCCCAAACGACTGAAACCCGAGCCGTCTTCGCGTCTGGCACCGTGTAAAACCGAACTAAAATATGGGGTAAGCCGGCAGTCCCGAAGAGGAGCGCGATTCCCAAAGACACCAAGTCCCATTTGCCTATACCTGCCGTGGCGGCGTCACCAAACTTCATCCCGGGATCGAGAAAGTTTCGGGTCACCTCAAGCTTTGTTTTTGAGTCCAAGTAAGTGATGTGAGATGCCGCATCAAAAAACCGCTCAAAGCTGAATCCGTAGTGTTTCATCACCAAAGCGCTCAGAAAGATGGTTCCCGTCATCAATAAAATCGCTTTGATGATTTGCACCCAAGTGGTCGCCAGCATTCCGCCGAACACCACGTACACCACCATCATGACGCCTACCCCGATAATCGCGGTGTTGGTCGTGATCCATGGAATGTCTTTCAAAAGCAATTTAACCAACGCCCCCGCGCCGATCATTTGCGCCACCATATAAAACGTCGAAACCGTAATGGTGCTTAGCGAAGCCATAGCGCGTACGGGGCGAGGGCTGAGTCGGTAGGCCAGCAAGTCGGCCATCGTGTATTTCCCTGCGTTGCGAAGCGGTTCAGCGACAACCAACAAGACGGTGAGGTAGGCGACCAGCCAGCCGACCGAGTACATGAAGCCGTCGAATCCGTAGAGGGCGATCATCCCCGAAATGCCGAGGAAGCTTGCCGCGCTCATGTAATCACCGGCGACGGCCAGTCCGTTTTGCCAGCCCGTAATACTACGGCCTGCGGCGAAATAGGCGCTGGCCCCAGTATTGCGTTTGGCGGCCCAAACAGTGATGCCCAGCGTTGCAACGACGAAGGCGAGAAACATCCAAATGGCAGGAGTCATAGGAGGGGAGGGGGTAAAGAAACGTTAGGAATAGATGAAAATGAGTGGCCGTTTTTGTATCAGTTGGCCGTTAGTGATGGGCGGAATCGGAGGACTCTTTTGCCAAAATTTGACGAGCTTGTTCGTCCCATTTCCCTGCCTTTTGCACGTAAACGTATGCGATCGCCCACGCCATAAAAAACTCAGATAGCGCGAACAAATACGCCGCATTTATCGGGCCCAACACCGGCTTTTTCATCAGTTCCGGCCACCAACCCACGAGAATCGGAAGTGCAAAGTAATAGGCCACGAAGAAAAGGCTCGCAGGCAAAATAAACGCTCTTTTAGAGCGCAGTAACTCCTGATATTGAGGATGCTGTGCGATTCGTGACCAGGGCGTAGAAGCGGAGGTTTGAGTTTGGTTCATGGGGAAATGACGGACCTTCACGCATTACTAACGCACTATCCTGCTCAAGGGAAGTCGCGAGCGCCGCCAGTGCGATTTGTCACATTCGCGGAATTTGTTTCTGGGAAAAACAAACGGCACCTTCACTCAAGGTTAAGTCTATCAAACTTACGGATTCGTGGATTTACTTCACATCGTCTGTTAACCCTCAAAATCATCCCTGTATCAGGCCCTCTCTTTACTCCTAAGATGAACTCTCCAATCTCCCGTCGGAATTTTCTGCAACAAAGCGCCCTTGCCGGAGGTGCCCTTGCGGCGTCTCTTTCTTCTGTGCGTAACGTCCATGCAGCGAGCGGTGGTGGACCGATTAAGCTGGCCTTGGTGGGCGGTGGCGGGCGTGGAACAGGAGCTGCAAATCAGGCGCTTAGCACTGGAAAGGATGTTCAGCTTGTGGCCATGGCCGAGCTCTTTCAGGAAAAAGTAGATGGAGCTCTTACGGCGCTCAAGGCCCAGCATCCTAATGCTGTGAACGTCCCGCCAGATCGCGTTTTCCTCGGGTTCGAGGGCTACAAGCAGGCTATCGCCGCCTGTGATGTCGTGATTTTAGCCTCTCCCTGCGTGTTCCGCCCGCCCATGTTTGAGGAAGCGGTGCGTCAGGGAAAACACGTTTTCATGGAGAAACCGGTCGCCATTGACGCGCCCGGGATTCGTCAGGTGCTTGCCGCCGCCGCAGAGGCTAAGCGCAAGAATTTAAAAGTGGGCGTCGGTTTGCAGCGCCGCCACAAATTAGGTTATCGCGAAGCAGTTCGGCGGATTCAAGACGGTGCCATCGGGCAGTTTACCTATGCGAGAACGTTTTGGAACATGGGCACGGCACGGGCGATGGTTCCCCGCAACCCAGCCTGGAATGAGTTGGAGTATCAGCTGCACAATCAGTTTTATTTTTCCTGGCAGTGCGGCGACATCCATCTGGACATGGGTCTACACAACATTGACGTGATTAATTGGATCAAGGATATGTATCCGGTTCGGGCCATGGGTGTTGCTGGCGCTGAGGTGCGCAGGGGAAAGGATTCAGGCAGCTTATTCGATCATTTTGCCATCGAATATGAGTACGCTGACGGCACCCGACTCTTCGCTCAAAACCGGCAGATCCCGGGCTGTTTTAACTACGTGGCTGAATGCGCCCATGGCACTCAGGGAGCCATTGAGATGATCAATGAGCGCAACATCTTCTCCATCACGGGTCCCAACGCGTGGAAGTACGAGCCAGAGAAGCCCGTGGTGAATCCGTATCAACTCGAACACGACGACTTGTTTAATGCGATTGTCAACGATCAGCCTTACAACGAAGCCGAGCGGGGCGCGCTGAGTTGTATGACAGCGATTATGGGGCGCATGGCGGGCTATTCGGGCAAGAAAATCGAATGGGATGAGGCGCTCAATTCGACCAAGCTTTTCGTGAAGCCGATCACCTCGCTAAACGACGAGCCGCCGATCTCTCCAGATGCGGATGGGGCTTATCCGCTTCCTGTTCCGGGGCGTTACGAGGCGATTTAGGGCGTCTCAAAGACTTTTGAAAGAGGCTTAAAGACGGTCGACGTCCGAGACTTGGGTCTGTGCTGAGTAGTGTCGTATCGTCGGCTGCTTTTCTGTTTTTTTCACAGAATTGATTGCAACCCCCGCCGGAACGGGATATCAACATAGCCCTCGCAGTGGCACCCGTAGCTCAATTGGATAGAGCATCTGACTACGAATCAGAAGGTTTTAGGTTCAAGTCCTAACGGGTGCACCACTTAGCGAGAAGGGGTTATGGCAACTCAAGAGTTCCCAGCCAGTACTCAGGTACTGGCTAAGTACTGGATTTCGGGACTACCCCGCTCCAAAAAACGGCTAAAAACCGACGCAATCTCGCGCTTTTTCGGTGCATCTAATTGCTGCCTTCCTCGTCTCTGGACATCACATCCGGCCTCAACCACTCCCTCGGTGGATTCGGATGGTTTCGATGGTACACCTCAAACTCCATTTTGATCTCCGGTTCCTGCACTGCCGCAGTACCGTCAAATTCGCCCGCCATTTTCGCATCGGCCATCAACGCCCCCAGCATATCGAAGACGGTCTCCACCGTCCCATCCTTGCGCTTGTTGACCTTCGTCGGCAGCGTTCCCTCGATCATCTGCCGGAGTCGGTCCCGCTTCTCGTCGATACCCATCAAGGCCCGGCTGTGGACCTCGCACTGAATTTCCGCAATGCGGGACTTTACATCCAGACGGTGGTAGAGTTTGTAGCCCAAGGTCGCTGGGTCGGCCACATGTGGGCAGAGTTTTGAATAGGCAGCCTTGCGGTCCAACCCCTCGGCGATAAGCCAAGCAAAGCGTTCGTGAAGACGGTTCTTGAGGCGGGGCATAATCGGTGTGGTTGGATTGCGCCGAGCAAGTGCACTTTACTTACTCTGTAGGCCATTATGCCCATCTACCGCATTTAGCCAAGCGCAAAAGCCTTTAAAATCCTCAAATGTACCTGCGGTCAATTGAGTTGCGGCGATCTCAAACTTGCGTCCGCCAGCGATCGACCGTTAGTTGCTTGGAATGCTTACTTTTTGACGCCATTAGCCGCCCAGAGCTGAGTGCTACGTTTCCTTCACAGAAACGTTTGTCGGCTAATGAAATAGCCCCCTTCTCCGGGCACATAACGGCCGTTCCCCGTCTCCTATTCGAGGCCGTCCTTAAGCTAAGGTCGGCACATTCACACAGCCCAGTATGACTCGGTAATGGGAAATCGAGGCTTACGTTTCGACTCTTCTGGGTATACCCATATTGCTTTATGGCAGCCGATGATCCCGACGCACTCTTTGCTGCTCATCTGGGCATAGCCACAAAGCTCAGCCAAAGCTTTCCGATTCCCCGCTTCAGCCCTGAGGAAACCGAGCAGGAAGCCCGAATTGCCCTTTGGCAGGCCGCCTGTAAGTTCGACTCTACCAAGGGTGCCTTCGAGGCCTTTGCGACGATCGTCATTCGCAATCATCTGCGAAACACTTTCAACAAGGCAAAGCGTGACTCTTCAAGAGCCGACACGCTCGATGTTGCTCTGGTGGCCGACGGCGATGCCCCCGGCACATTGGCGGCCCCCATGATTGATCCAGCAGCCTCCCCTGCACTCGTGGCGGAACGTGCGGATATTAGCGAGGCCCTGCACAACGAATTAAACGCCCTCACTCGGCAGCAACAGGACGTACTGAGGCAACATGCTGAGGGCGAGTCGTTCAGCGAAATTGCCAGAGCCAACGGTGTGAGCAAAGCTGCTGTCCGGCAGATGTCCCTCAGGGCGGTGGAACAAGTCCGCCCGAATCTGGAAGCTAAGGATATTGGTGTGAGATTTCTACCTGCGCAGGATAGCGCTGAGTTCAAACCAATGAGTCCGCCATTCCAAAGCCATGAGCGTCATCCAGGAGGTGGGCAGCAGCGCCCCTCTTTTAATGGGCTTGTCGCCCTTTTGCTTCTCTCAGTGCTCGTTCTCCTAGGCGCATTCGTGAACTGGTTGTTCGGGCGGTAGGAAAGTTTCTCGACACTATTTCACAGCAACGGGTTTCCGATTCGTTGTGTCGTTTGTAACTGAATAGCTGGCCCGAGTCTGCCCGGATGCAAACGACAAGCGGTCAGCTTTAATAAATCGATCGATCAAGAAAGGAAACGTTTCAGCCATGGACCCATACGCCGACTTAGGCATGACCGCACAGCAACAACACGACGAGGCAACCAGACGGAGGATCAGACTAACCCCCAACAGCAGGCAAGTGCTGGAGGGTTTGTTGGCAAAGAAAGAGAAGCTTTCGTCCAGTCAGTTGCCGTCGGGCAGCCTCGATTCAATCGGTCACAGAGTTAGCCAAGTGGATGGGCTTACGATGGAGGAAGCGGAAGCGGAGCTAATGGCGATCGGGTTTATGTAGAGCCTGCAACGGACCTCCCGACTCTATCACTTAATCACAATGGGTTGTGAGGGCCGAAACATGAAATAAATCAACGTCAACAGTTTATGGATGATTATCTCTTGAGGCATTCAAAACGCAAAATTAAAGCATGTTACTAAAACTCAGTTCGAGGGCACTTCAACTCCACTCTCGGTTCTTTATTCTGGCCTTCGTTGTGACTCATTCTGGTTGCGTGTCATCCCCGCAGCCAACGAGAACGCCATACGGATTTCAGCGTGATGCGTCCGTTCAATTCTTAAAGGGAGGCGGTCTGGTGGATGGAGTTTTAAACAAAGACTTTTTTACCCGAGGCTCTACGTTTGACGAGGTTGCAGTGGTAATGGGCACTCCGACATCGATTAGTGAGTTCGGATCAGAAACTTGGTGGTACTATGGTTTTTCCAGAGTCGTCTTTTTCAACGGAAGAGTGTCGTCTTGGAATGACCGAGACTCTCGCCTCAAAGTACGTTGGACCTCCTCGGCGACTGGTAAGTCAGTAGCATCGGCGACACAGCCTCAATCCTCAAACGTCACGGCTTCCGAAATCGATGCTCGAGTTAACTCCATTTTGGCTGGCCGTTACAGCCCGTTGCCTCCAGCGCAACGGGTGCAGTCAAATCCAGCAGCTAGATTTGCGGATGTTGAGACGCGAAACAATACCAACTACACACTCACAATTTTGTACAGTGGCCCATCGTCTCAACAAATGGTTCTACCGGGAAACTCATCCAAAAGTGTGAGGTTAGTTCCGGGGAAGTACCGAGTAGCCGCCACTGCGAACTTGCCAACGGTGACACCGTTTGCGGGTGAGGATGAAATGGAGGGCGGTGCTTATTCTAGCGTCTTTTACATTAAATCGCGGCGCATTCCAGAAGCACAGTAAACTTTCCAAACGCGATGATCGGGAGTGGGACGACCCAACGGGGCGCGACGCCAGCTGGGCCATCGTTGGCATCTCTTTGGAAAGGGCCATCGAGATTGGCCGTCACTGGTTTCAGCATGCCATCTTTGAGGTGCTCAACGGCGAGGCGTTCGTCGTTGGATAGGCAGTCCATTGTGCGGTTTCAGAAACGCCTAAAAAGCCCACCAAAAGACACAAACCCTCAGAACTTTATGAAACCGAAAAAATATTCAAGGGAAGAGACGGACAGACGATTCTCCCGAGTTGGCTCAACGCCACTTCCGGTGGACAGTCCCTATTACAACGAAGTGTCGATAGCCTTCTTATCGACTACGCCAAGGCAGCAGCAGCGCAAGGCTACATCTTCGACCCATCCTTCTACGCCAAGCGGTACGGATTTGCCACCCGAGACAGAAATTAAGCAGGAACCCCCTGAAACCGTGTTAGCTACGCCTGTTCCCCCGGGCGAAATTACCTTTGGTTCTTTTGTTCTACCCTTTGCTGTTGACGGCTCAGGGGAGGAGTTGCCCGAGGACAAGTGGGAGCAACTTGAATTCTTGCAGGATAAAGTCCCGGCTCGGTGCGTCTTCCTCGGGGAGATCAATAGTGAACTTGATCATTCCCCCGGACTGACGTGGGTTACCGAAGATTATTACTACCTGTTGCCTTGGGACGGCCCGGAGTATGACTGGGGCTTATTCCGAGTCTCTTGGGACGACAACTGGGGAAAATTCGGGTGGAGTCCCGACGCTCGGATCAAAGGTATTACCGACCCAAAGGAGGCCGCTCGTCAGTTATTCGGTGCTCTTATGGAACTATGGGGACGTCACGAGAACGCTGCGTACAGGGACTTTTTGAGAAGCATCTGAACTCGTTTTGCGGACGCCTTTGTTCTCAAAAAAAAGCACTTCCTCACCGACTGAGGCGATCACTTCCTCAGCAAAACTTGCACGAAATGTCATGATCTGTTTGCCTCCTAAGGTGAATTTCAGGACGCTCATAGCACTCACCCTAGTTCTGGTGCCGCTGACCATGCGTGCGGATAAGGCTTTTGATCCACAGAAAGCGGTTAGCGACGGTGAATTTTCTAAATTGAAAGCTATGGCTGAGAAAGGCAACGCCGATGCTCAGGCCCGCCTTGGGTTCCTGTACTATACAGGCAATGGCGTGCCAAAGGACTATGTCAAAGCTGCAGAGTGGTGCCGTAAAGCTGCCGAAAAGGGCGATGCCAATGCGCAACACTTACTTGGGATGATGTACGGCGACGGCGATGGCGTGGAAAAGGACTATACGAAAGCTAGGGGGTGGTTCCTCAAAGCTGCCGAACAGGGTGATGCGGTTTCGCAGAGCAGGCTCGCTGTCTACTGTGAACTTGGCGTTGGACTGCCAAAAGACTCCTTGCAAGCAGTAAAATGGTACCGCAAAGCAGCGGAACAGGGCGATTTAATTTCACAGGTGCGGCTTGGACATATGTACAAAAATGGCGATGGCGTGCCCGAAGATTATGCTGAAGCTGCAGTTTGGTATCGTAAGGCTGCGGAGCAAGGTGATGCCGAGGATCAATTTATGTTTGGTTATAGGTGTCAGTCCGGGGATGGTGCACCCAAGGACAATGCTGAGGCCGTGAAGTGGTATCGTAAGGCTGCTGAACAGGGGCACGCAAAAGCACAGAGAGATGTTGGCCTTATGTATTTTACTGGCGGTGTTGGGGTGATCAAAAATTATGTAGAAGCCTACCGATGGCTCCTGCTAGGCAGTGCGCAAGAATCAGGATGGTTATCCGACGTCTCATCCATACATTCAAAAAACGTAACCCTAAAAACCATTGAAATAATTGAAAGTCGCATTACAGCCTTGCAAAGAGCCGAAGGTCAGAGGCTCGCACTAGAATTTAAGCCTCGAGCGAGTCATCCTAGCAGCACGGCGAGCCCAGAAGCGGTAAGTGAGAACGCACGTCCCGAAGTCTCTGGTACTGGTTTTTTTATCACGGACGACGGCTATTTCATAACCAATCAGCACGTGGCTGGCTCTGGCGCAACGGTGCGTCTGGTCACGGCTTCGGGCCTTATTGCCGCCAAGGTGGTTAAGGTGGATAAGGCGAATGATCTGTCGTTGCTCAAAGCGAATGGAGTGTTTAGTGCGTTGCCTGTGATCACCAGCTCGCCTGTACGACTCGGGGCCGCAGCCTTCACCGTGGGTTTTCCCAATGTAGAGTTACAAGGCTTCTCTCCAAAGCTGGCCAAGGGGGAGATTGCTGGTTTAGCCGGGATACAGGATGACGCACGGCATTTTCAGATCAGTGCGCCCATTCAGCCCGGAAACTCTGGGGGGGCGCTAGTCGATGAGCGGGGTAATGTCATCGGTGTGGTGGTGGCAAGGCTGAGTCAAAAGGCTGCTCTGGCAACAAGCGGCGTTCTCGCTGAAAATGTTAATTACGCTGTGAAGAGCAGCTACATCCTGAGTTTTTTAGAGTCTGTACCGGAAGTAGCAGCAAAACTGAAGGCACCGAATACCCGAGCCCGTAAGTTTGAAGACGTGGTCACGGCTGCAGAGCAGGCCGCTGTGATGGTGTTGGTCTATTAACCAGAAGGTGGCCGGGAACGTGGAGGCCAGCGCAGTGTTCCCGCAAGAAACGTCATTTCTGACATTTCGCTCTCTGTATTTGCTTGCATCCAAGCTATCCTGCAGGCTTCGGCTCCATCCCCTTTATGCAACTTGCCTCAATCACCTCAGGCTTAAACCTCGTCGGCGTAGAACCCGGGCTGGTTGTCTCCGTCGTGACGGCAAGTGCCGTGGGGCCGGATTCCTACAAGCTCGTCTATCAACGCCCGGCCGGAGGCTACCGGGACCGCCTCATCTGCCAAGCCGATGCCGACGCCTTCTCTGTTGCGGTCGCCGAACGGCCTTGGGCGTTTGATGGCAATGGCGAGGACTTCAAACTCGCAGTGGAAGCCAAGCGTATCGATCTCGCCTTCCTCTTTGATCCAATGATGGCGGTGCACACCTCCAGCGTGCAGCCGCTCCCGCATCAGATTGCGGCCGTGTACGAATCGATGCTTCCCCGCCAGCCCCTGCGCTATGTGCTCGCCGACGATCCCGGCGCAGGCAAGACCATCATGGCTGGGCTCTACATTCGGGAACTGCTCATGCGGGCCGATGCTCGCCGTGTGCTAGTCATTTCCCCGGGCAGCCTGACCGACCAGTGGCGGGACGAACTCTACGAAAAGTTCGGTTTGGAATTCCAAGTCTTCTCCAAAGAACTGCTGGCCGCCCATCCCAATGGCAACCCTTTCGAGAGCCTCCACCAAGTCATTGTCCGGCTTGACCAGATGAGCCGTAACGAGGACCTCCAGAACCAGCTATGCGCCGAGTCGTGGGACCTCGTGGTATTCGATGAAGCGCACAAGCTGTCCGCTCATTACGCCGGGTCGGAGATCAAGCGCACCGACCGCTACAAGTTTGCGGAACGCATCGGAGCACACACCCGGCACCTGCTGCTGATGACGGCCACGCCCCACAACGGCAAGGAGGAGGATTTCCAGTTGTTCCTTGCCCTGCTGGATTCCGACCGCTTCTACGGCAAGTTCCGGGATGGTGCCCACAAGGTGGATTGTAGCGACCTCATGCGGCGCATGGTGAAGGAAGACTTGGTCAAGTTTGACGGCAAACCGCTCTTCCCGGAACGCCGGGCTTACACGGTCAACTACACGCTCTCTCCGCTGGAGGCAGTCCTCTATCACGACGTCACCGACTACGTGAAAACTGAAATGGGTAAGGCCGACCAGTTGGATGGCCGCCGCAAAGGCTCAGTCGGCTTCGCCCTCACTGCCCTGCAACGCCGTCTGGCGTCGTCGCCCGAGGCCATCTTCCAATCGTTGAAACGCCGTAGAGAACGGTTGGAGAAACGCCTTCGAGAAGAACAGCTTGGGCAACGGGGCAAGGCTTACGCCGAAACCCTGCTGGATGTCCCCGAGGACGAAGATGATCTCAGTGCCGAGGAGCAGGAGAATCTGGAGGAAAACCTCGTAGACACCGCCACCGCCGCCCAGTCCATTGCGGAGTTGCAGGGGGAAATTCACCTCCTTGGCAAATTGGTGGAACAGGCCAAGACACTCGTCTCCTCCAAGCAGGACAGGAAGTGGGACGAACTTTCCAAGATTCTACAGAAAGAAGGTCCAGAGACCCGGGACCGAGACGGCCGCCTGCGCAAGCTCATCGTGTTTACCGAACACAAAGACACGCTCAATTATCTGCGCCAACAAATTATCGGTGTCTTGGGCAGCGAGGACGCCGTCGTCGTCATCCATGGAGGCACCCACCGGGACGATCGCAAAAAGGCGCAGGAACTTTTCCGTTCGGACCTCGCCGTGCGGGTGCTGCTGGCCACCGATGCCGCAGGCGAAGGCGTGAACCTCCAGACCGCCAATCTGATGGTTAACTACGACCTGCCATGGAACCCCAACCGTCTGGAGCAACGCTTCGGGCGTATCCACCGTATCGGGCAGGTGGAAGTCTGCCACCTCTGGAACCTCGTCGCCAAAGAAACCCGGGAGGGTGATGTCTATCACCGCCTGCTCAAGAAGCTTGAAGTCGAAGGAATCGCCCTTAAAGGCCGGGTGTTCGATATTCTAGGCGAGGTGTTCGAGGACATCAGCCTCAAGGATTTGCTAATGGAAGCTGTGCGTTACGGCGACAGTCCTGAGACCCGTGAACGCATGTGGATGCAGAAGGCGGATCGTTTGCTCGAACACGAAAACCTGCTCAGCGTGATGAACCGCAATGCGCTCGCACAGGAATTCATGTCTCCAGAGCGGATCTTTGCAGTGAAGGAGGAAATGGAGAAAGCGGAGGCAAGAAAGCTGCAACCGTATTTCATTCGTTCCTATTTCCTGCGGGCTTTTGAGACCTTGGGCGGCTCGATTTACCCCCGTGAACAGGGGCGTTGGGAAGTCACCTTTGTGCCCGGCGCACTACGTGAACGTGACCGCCTCATCACGGGCCGCAATCGCAGGGAACAGGTGCCCGTCCTCAAACGCTATGAGCGGGTCTGCTTTTCCAAGGATAGCCTCTCGCCTCCGCAGGCCGGGGGCGCAAGGGCGGTGCTGCTACACCCGGGCCATCCGCTCATGCTGGCTGTTAGCGATGTGGTTCTCGAAAAACACGCCAATCTGCTGCGACAGGGCGCAACATTGCTCGATTCGGCGGATGAAGGCACCGAGCCCTCGGTCATCTTCCTGCTTTCACACGAAGTTAAATCCGGCGACGACACCGTGCTTTCCAAGCGCATTCAGTTCATCCGAGTGAAACCCGATGGCTCGGCCACTTTCGCAGGCTGGGCACCGCACCTCGATTTGGAGCCCGTTGCGGAAGCTGACGCCGCTCATGTCGAAAAGCTACGCCAAGCGGACTGGCTGGCTGGCGACATCGAAAAACAGGCGATCGCTTTGGCTTCAGCGGCTCTCGTCCCAGACCATTTCAAGGAGGTCTACGAACGCCGCACCTCCCATGTGGACAAGACGCTTGTGGCGGTCCACGAACGGCTCACCAAAGAGATCAACTACTGGACCGACCGCCTCGTCAAACTCCGTGACGACCGAGATGCAGGCAAGGATGTACGCCTCAATCTGCAGAACACCGAACGCACCCTGAACGATCTGGAAAGCCGTTTGGAGAACCGCAAAAAGGATCTGGAGTCCATGCGGCATGTGACCAATTCGCCGCCTTTGGTGATTGGTGCAACCTTCGTGGTGCCCGTGGGAGCCGTGCGCCAGCTGCGGGGCGACACGTTGCCCGCAGCCTTCTGTGCGGATGCCGCTGCCCGTTCCCGCATCGAGTGGCTTGCCATGGCTGCCGTGCGCAAAGTGGAGGAAGCCAAGGGACACAGGGTGGTAGATGTCTCCGCCCAGAAATGCGGCTGGGACCTCACTTCGTATCCGCCTGCCAGTGAGGGCCGACAACCCGAAGCACGCCACATCGAAGTAAAAGGCAGGAGCAAGGGGGCGGACACCATCACAATCACCCGCAACGAGATTCTCTACGCACTCAACCAAGCCGATAAATTTGTGCTGGCGATTGTGTTGGTCGAGGAAGACGACTCCGTGAACGGACCTCATTACATCCACCGTCCCTTTGATGTGGAACCAGCCTTCGGAGTGAGTTCGCAGAACTTTGAACTCTCTGCTCTAATGAGGAGAGCCGAACGCCCATGATTACCTCCCTTCACATCAAAAATTTCAAGAGTCTGCGGGACGTGTCGCTGAAACTCGGGGCGCTCAATTTTTTCATCGGCACTAATGCGAGCGGCAAGTCCAACGTGTTCGATGCGCTTCGGGTGCTTCAAGGGGTTGGTTATGGCTTCAGCATCGGCGAGGTGTTGGATGGAAAGCCAAAGAGTGCCACCAGCGAAGTCTGGGAGGCCGTTCGAGGCGGCAGCGCAAAGGCCACCTTTTCTGGGTCTTCCAGCGAGCCAATTTCCTTTGAAGTAAAACTCGAGGGACCCGACGGAATAGCGGAGTACGGGCTGAGTTTCGACGCAAGCACTCAACGCCTAGTGAATGAGTGGTTGACCGTCGGGAAAAAGGAAATTTTCGATTCCAGACCTTTGGTTCAGGACGAGACAACTCCTGTTTTCAATGCCCGGTATTACACGGGTAAAAAAGGCCCGCCGTCGATCCTTCCATTTGCAGCGAATCGTCCTGTTCTTGGACAAATCGCCCACGGTAACGGTGGAAAGTTTCTTCCAGAGCACGTGGGTGCAGCGCAGGCAGTGTCTATCGCCCTTGCAAACATGCAGCAGATAGATCCCTCACCCTCTATTCTGCGCTCCTACTCTCAGGCCCAACAAATCTCCCGCATGGGCGAAAGGGGCGAAAACTTCGCCGCCCTTGTGCGCACCATCTGCAAAGATCCCAAGCTCAAGGAGGCTTACCTCTCTTGGCTGCGCCATCTTCGCCCAGACGAAATTCAGGATGTGGGCATCCTAACGGGAGCTGTTGGAGAACCGCTTTTTTCACTTACAGAAACCAGCGGAAGTGTGTTTCCTGCGCCCGTGCTCAGTGATGGTACGCTGAGGTTTGCGGCGATTGTGGCAGCCTTTCTTCAGCCAGACATGCCGGGGTTGCTTAAAATTGAGGAGATCGAGAACGGGATTCACGCCAATCGGATGCGTCTGTTAGTGGAGTTGCTCCGAAGCAGCACTCGCTCGGCGACCACGCAAGTCATCGTCACAACCCATTCTCCCATCGTCCTTGCGTGGCTACAGGAGTCGGAATACGCCCACACGTTCTTTTGCAAAAGGGATGAGGAAACTGGAGGGTCTCGCATCCTGCCCATCACTGAGATTCCTCACTTCACGGAGATTGTACAGAGACAGCCTATCGGCGAGCTATTCGCTGAAGGTTGGTTGGAAGCTGCCTTATGAGTTTCAAGGTCCTCGTTATTCCCGAAGACCCTACCTTCAACGGCTACATCCTCAAGCCGTTGGTGGAGGCTGTTCTCGCCGAGGCTGGGAAACCCAAGGCCAAAGTTCACATTCTCTCGAATCCTGCCGTTAAGGGCTTCGACCAAGCGATGAAGGTCATCAGGCAAACTCTGCCAGACATGTATGGGTACTGGGACCTTTGGCTTTTTATTCCCGATGCCGATCGGGCCTCTGCACCAGCCATGCGGGCGTTGGAGGAAGAGATGGACGTAAAAGGAATCCGTTTGCTTTGTTGTCCGGCGCAACCCGAGGTCGAAATTTACTGCTGTGTAGGCCATCGCAGCGAACTCCAAGCAGCGTGGGAAAAAGTACGTTCTTCCGCCCGAATGAAGGAGGAATACTTTGAGCCGCTCCTTCAACAAAACGGGGAAACAAACACAGCGGGAGGTGGCAGAGAGACGCTTATCGCCACGAGCCTGTCTAAAATGTCAGCTCTTTTTCAGCTGTGCCCGGAACTTGCCGACCTGTGCGACCGGGTGCGACAGCTCACCTCGTAGTCACCCCTTCCCATGTCCGACCACCCCGTCATCTCCCCCAAAAAGCTCATCGAGGTCGCCTTGCCGCTCGATGCCATCAACGCCGCTTGTACCCGGGAGAAATCCATCCGCCACGGGCATCCCAGTACGCTGCACCTCTGGTGGGCACGGCGCCCGCTGGCGGCGGCCCGTTCGGTCATCTTTGCGCAGTTGGTCAATGATCCGGCCAGTTTGTGGGAAGCCCAGCATCCCGGCGAAAAACCTTCGCCCCAACAACGCTCCGCCTTCACCAAACGCCGCAAGGAACTCTTCAACCTCATCGAAGAACTTGTCCTTTGGGAAAACACCACCAACGAAGCTGTGCTGGAGCGGGCACGGGCGGAAATCCGTCGTTCGTGGAAGGAAGTCTGCGCCCTTAACGTCAGCCATCCAGACGCCGCCACCTTGTTCCAGCCCGAAGCTATGCCCGGGTTACACGATCCCTTTGCCGGAGGTGGGGCCATTCCCTTGGAAGCCCAACGCCTCGGACTGGATGCCTATGCCTCCGATCTGAACCCCGTAGCGGTCTTGATCAACAAGGCGATGATCGAGATTCCGCCCAAGTTCGCTGGCAAACCGCCCGTAAGTGCGGCGTTGGCGCAGGGCAAGGCGGGCGATGCCTTCGCCAAAATGCGGGCCACCACCAAGAATGAGCAAAAATGGACGGGCGCACAGGGGCTCGCCGAAGATGTCCGCCATTACGGGGCGTGGATGCGGGAGCAAGCCCAGCAGCGCATCGGCCACTTGTATCCGCAGGTGGAGATCACGCCCGAACTCGCCCAAGACCGACCCGATTTGCAGCCGCTCCTCGGGCAGAAACTTACCGTCATTGCGTGGTTGTGGGCGAGGACTGTCCACAGTCCCAACCCGGCCTTTTCCCACGTCGCCGTTCCTCTGGCGTCCACCTTTGTGCTCTCCAGCAAGGACAAGAAGGAAGCCTATGTCCACCCCGTCGTTGACGGCGACCGTTACCGCTTCACCGTCCGCATGGGCAAACCTCCCGAGGAGGCATTGAGCGGAACCAAGCTGTCCAGAGGTGCAAATTTTCGGTGCATAGTTTCGGGAGTAAACATTGAGCCGAAATACATCTACGCCGAGGCAAATGCTAAGCGAATGGGCGCACGGCTCATGTCGATTGTCGCTGAGGGTGAGCGTGGGCGGGTCTACCTTCAGCCCACCTCTGAAATGGAGAAAGTAGCTCTTAAAGCGCAGCCGTCATGGGCGCCCGAATTGGAAATGCCAGACAATCCACGCTGGTTTTCGCCGCCCATGTATGGCTTGAAAACTTACGGCGACCTGTTCACTCCCCGGCAGCTGGTGGCGTTGACGACGTTCAGCGATTTGGTGGGCGAAGTGCGGGGCCAGATTGCAGCGGACGCCCTCGCCTGCGGTTGGTCTGCGGACCCCACGGGGCTCGACGCAGGTGGTTCTGGTGCAAAAGCCTATGCGGAGGCGGTGAGTGTGTATCTGGCGTTTGGAGTCAATCGTCTCTGTGACCGTTGTTCTTCACTTTGTGGGTGGGACACAGGCTACACAAAAATTCGTAATACTTTTGGAAGACAAGCCCTGCCGATGGTTTGGGACTTTTGTGAGGGTAATCCGTTTTCTGAATCCACGGGAAATTTTGAAGATGCGGTGGGATGGACTGTAAAGGTCTTGATTCATCTGCCGTCCGGTTCGCCCCTTTACGGCAAAGCAGCCCAAGTCGATGCACAGTCGCAATCGGTGAGCATTAGTAAGTTCATCTCCACTGACCCGCCTTATTACGACAACATTGGCTACGCCGATTTGTCCGACTTTTTCTATGTCTGGCTGAGGAAGACCTTACGGGAAACCTTCCCACAACTGCTGGCCACGATGGCGGTGCCAAAGGCGGAGGAACTGGTGGCCACCCCCTATCGCCACGGTAGCAAGGAAAAGGCGGAGAACTTCTTTCTCAATGGCATGACCGATGCCATGCGCAGCCTTTCCCGGCAGGCGCACCCCGCCGGACCGATCACTATCTATTACGCCTTCAAACAGTCGGATACGAAGGCAGATTCAGGAACCTCCTCCACAGGTTGGGAGACCTTTCTGGAGGCTGTCCACAAAGCCGAATTGCAATTGCTGGGGACATGGCCTTTCCGAACGGAACTCAGCAATCGCATGATCGGATCGGGCACAAACGCTCTCGCCTCCAGCGTGGTGCTGGTTTGCCGGAAACGTCCAGCGGATGCGCCCTTCACTTCCCGGCGGGAATTCATCCGTGAACTCCAAGCGGTGCTGCCCGTTGCCCTCGATGAAATGACCCGGGGTGCCGGAGACGAACAATCCCCGGTGGCCGCCGTGGACCTTTCCCAAGCGATTATCGGCCCCGGCATGGCGGTCTTTTCCAAGTACAGCGCAGTGCTCGACGCCGAGGGCACCCCGCTCACCGTCAAACAGGCTCTCCAGCTCATCAACAAATTCCTCGCAGAAGACGATTTCGATCCCGACTCGCAGTTCTGTCTGCACTGGTTTGACCATTGCGGCTGGGAAGCCGGAGACTTTGGGCTCGCTGACAACCTTTCTCGCAGCAAGGGCACCAGCGTGGAGGGAGTCAAAGACGCAGGCGTAGTCGAAAGCGGTGGCGGCAAAGTGCGTCTGCTTAAATGGTCGGAATACCCCAAGGATTACGATCCCGCCCAAGACACCCGCACGCCCGTTTGGGAGACGCTGCATCATCTCATCCGTACGCTCATGCGAGACGGGGGCGAAGCGGCCGCAGGAGCCATCCTTGCCGCTCATCCGCAACAGGCCACCGGAGTGCGCCAGCTGGCGTATCGTTTGTACACTTTGTGCGAACGTAAAGGCTGGGCGGAAGACGCCCGTTTCTACAACAGCGTGACCACCAGCTGGGACGCCCTCGCCGAGGCCGCCGCCAACACGGGCAAGGGCCAAGTGGAACTGTTCTAACCCAACCCAGCGATGCCCCTGCCGCTTTCACTCCCAGAACTCCTGCACGGAAACACCGTGGAATGGGAGCGGCTTGAATTCAAAAAAGGCTGGAATCCTGCGGCCGTGGTGCATGCGATCTGTGCGTTTGCGAATGATTTCCGCAATCTGGGGGGCGGCTACATCGTGCTCGGCATCGAGGAAGCCAACGGTCAGCCCGTGCTGCCCCCGGCTGGGCTCGCCCCCGAACAACTCGACGCCATCCAGAAGGAACTGATGGAGCTGGGGTACCATGCGATTGCTCCGTACTACCATCCGCTGGCTGTGCCGTATGAAGTAGACGGCCGCCTCATTCTGGTGCTCTGGGTGCTGGGCGGACAGACCCGGCCGTACCGCTGCAAAGTGTCGCTGGCCAAGGAAGCGAAGGATTGGGCGTATTACATTCGCAAAGGCTCCACCACGGTGCGGGCTACGGGAGCCGACGAGACGGAGTTGCTGTCTTTGGCGGCGACGGTGCCTTTTGATGACCGCCTGAACATGCAGGCCAGCGTGGCGGACCTTTCCCGGGACCTCATGCTGGCTTATCTGCGCACCGTGGGCAGCGACCTTGCCACCCAAGCCACGGGTTTGTCCACGGAGGCGTTGGGGCGGCAGATGGGGGTGGTGGGCGGACTGCCTGAGGCTCCGTTCCCGCTGAATGTGGGGCTCATGATGTTTAACCCCGAGCCGTGGCGGTATTTCCCGACGATGCAGATTGATGTCGTGTGGTTTTCGGCGGCGGGACCGGGCGGGAGCAAGTTTTCGGAGAAGATTTTCAAAGGACCACTGCCCCAGATGCTCCGGGAGAGTCTGGACTATTTGAAGCGCAACTTACTGACCGAAACGGTAATCAAACACTCCGACCGAGCAGAGGCTACACGGGTGGAGAATTTCCCGTATGACGCCATCGAGGAAGTGGTGGTGAACGCCGTGTATCACCGGGGCTATGACACCCGGGAGCCCGTGGAGATCCGGGTGGAACGGGAGGAAATGGTGGTGCTGAGCTATCCGGGGCCGGACCGCTCTGTGCGTTTGGAGCAGTTACAGAAGGGTAAAGCGAACGCACGCCGCTATCGGAACAGGCGGATCGGGGAGTTTTTGAAGGAACTGAAGTTTACGGAGGGACGGTCCACGGGGATTTCCAAGATTCTCGGAGCGATGCGGGAAAACGGCTCGCCCGCTCCAGAGTTTGAGTTCGACGAGGACCACTCGTATTTTCTGGTCCGTTTGCCTATTCATCCGGCTGCCTTGGAAGTGGTGCAACAAAAGCCCATGCCAGAGCCAAAGGCCGAGTCGGGGCTAGAGTCGGGGCTAGAGTCGGGGCTAGAGTCAGGGCTAGAGTCAGGGCTAGAGTCAGGGCCGGAGTTTGCCTTGTTGCAAGCTCTCTCAAAAGGCCCTCTGAGTCGTGCTGAGATTGCCAAAAGCATCGGCCATAAGCGGATTTCAGGTGCCGTTAATCGTCTGATTCGTAGCCTTATACAATCGGGCCGAATCGTCCGCACCCTTCCCGACAAGCCCAACAGCAGGCTGCAAAAATACCGACTGCCATAACCCGCTTTTTCCTCCCTCAACCCTCCTCCTTTACCCATGAAACCTTGGCGAGAAACCATAGCCCCTCATCCCGACGTCTTGGAAGGCACCTTCCAGCAGTCCGAATTTGCCGCCGACATTTCGGCCGTCAAAAACGGGAAAGCCACCCGGGAATACCAAGACGCCACGGCCTTTTACGAGCGGACCTTCATCACCGAGGGGATGCGCCTGCTGCTCCTTTCCGTTGCCAAACGCCTCAATGGGCAAGGCGGCGATCCCGTCATCCAGCTGCAAACAGCCTTCGGGGGCGGTAAAACGCACACGATGCTGGCGGTCTATCACTTGGCGACCCGGCCAGGGTCCTTGCAGGATTTGCCGGGCGTGCCTGCGATCTTGGACGAAGCGAAGCTGCTGGATGTCCCAACGGCTAGGGTGGCCGTGCTAGACGGCACGCAGTTTTCGCCCGGACAGGCATGGAAACATGGGAAGAAAACAATCCACACACTTTGGGGAGAGTTGGCGTGGCAGTTGGGCGGGGAAGACGGCTACGCACTGGTAGCGGAAGCGGACACCACGGGCACCAGTCCCGGGAAAACGGCTCTGGAGCAGCTTTTGCGCACCCACGGTCCCTGCGTGATTTTGGTGGACGAATTGGTTGCCTACATCCGGCAGTTCACGGGCGACGAGCGGCTAAGCGGTGGGACCTACGACAGCAACCTGAGCTTCATCCAGTCGCTCACGGAAGCCATCAAACTGGTGCCCAACGCAATTATGCTGGCGTCGCTGCCGGAATCGGATGTGGAAGCGGGCAGTGGCAAGGGCGTGACGGCGTTGCGGGCGTTGGAGAAGTATTTCGGGCGGGTACAGGCGTTGTGGAAAACGGTGTCGGTGGAGGAATCTTTTGAGATCGTGCGGCGCAGGCTCTTTGAGACGGTCAAGGACGAGGCCAATCGGGACGCTGTGTGCCGGGCGTTTGCAGCGACTTATGTGGCGGAAGGTACGAAGTTCCCCGCAGAAACGCAGGAGGCCAAGTATCAGCACCGCCTCACCCAAGCGTATCCCATTCACCCGGAGATTTTCGATCGGCTGTTTGAGGACTGGTCCACCATTGACGGGTTCCAGCGCACCCGTGGCGTGCTCAAACTGATGGCGAAGGTGATTTACCGCCTGTGGAAGGATCAGAATGCGGACCTCTTGATTTTGCCCTCCAGCCTCCCGCTCTACGACGGCGAAACCCGCAACGAACTGGCCTATCATTTGCAGCCCGGCTGGGACGCCGTGGTGCAGAAGGACATCGACGGGGAGCGGGCAGAAACATGGGAACTAGAGAGCAAGGACACCCGTTTTGGAGCGATACAGGCGGCCCGCCGGGTGGCTCGGACGCTGTTCTTTGGGACGGCTCCCGGATCGGTCTCTACCCGACAAAGCCTCGCCCGTGGGCTGGAACGGAGCCGGGTGTTGCTGGGGTGCATGCAGCCGGGACAGACGGCGTCGCTGTTCTCCGACGTGCTCAACCGACTGGTAGACCGTTTGCATTATCTCAACACTTCCGGCGAAAAGTCACAGGAGGCGACAAGGTTCTGGTTTGATACTCGGGCGAATCTGCGACGGGAGATGGAGGAGCGCAAACGCCGTTTCCACGACACACAGGAAGTGCTGCCCAAGATCGTGGAGACGCTGCAAAGGCTGACCAAAGGCTGTGCGCTCTTTGACGGCGTGCATGTGGTGACCTCAACAGGGGACGTTCCCGATGACACGGGGCTGCGCTTGGTGGTGCTTGATCCGGCACGGTACTACAGCAAGGTGGAGGACCGACTGGCCTTCGAGGCGGTGCGGGAAGTGCTCAAGAACCACGGCAACCAGCCCCGTTACCGCCAGAACCGTCTGCTGTTTTTGGCGGCCGATGCGGATGCTGTGACCCGGTTGCGGGAGGCGATTCGGTCGTCGTTGGCGTGGAAGTCGATTTTGGACGACGTGGGCAATGGGAAGCTGAACATCGACCGGGTGCAAGAGGATCAGGCGAAGAAGGAGGCCAAGGCAGTGGACGACGCCATGCCCCGCACGGCACGGGAGTGTTACAAGTGGCTGTTATGTCCCGGCAGCAACGATCCGGGGTTAAAGGAAGCCACCATCGAGGCGTTCCAAGTGAACACCGCTGGAGACGAGTTGGTGACGGAGTTGGCTCGCATCTGCACGGACAACGAACTGGTGATCAGCCGCTGGTCGGCGATGCACCTGCGTTCGCTGCTCAAGGACTACTATTGGAAAGGCGGCAAACCTGCTGCGGGGGCGCAGACGGTCTGGCAGGACACGCTGAAGTATTTGTACCTGCCTAGGCTGCGTTCGCACGCCGTGTTTGAGCAGGCGATCCAGCAGGGTGTGGCAAGTGAGGATTTCTTTGGCACGGCGTTGGGCGAAGCAGAAGGCCATTACGAAGGCTTCCAGCTTGGGGTCCCTCACGTGCAAGTGGACGACAGCCTGCTGCTCTTAGAACCCGGCGTAGCGAAGGCTTACCGGATGTCTCTCGCCCCCACTCCCGTGGTGCAGGAAGCCGCCACGACCCAAGTTGAGTTGGGAGGCTTGCAGACGACGGCCCAAACAGCCACGCAACCGGGCAGCACCCCCGTGGTCTACTCGGCTACAACGACAGTCACACCCGTTTCGCCCGTTCCGCCGAGCAGTCCTAAGATGAAGTCGTTCCACGGCACAGTGGAAGTGAATGCGGCGACGGCCCGGGCACGACTGCTGCAAATCGCCGAGGAAGTGATCAGCCAGTTGGTGAGCGACCCGATGGCTAAGGTGACCGTGAACGTGGAGATTAGCGCAGAGTTCCCGCAAGGGGCGGCGGAGCAAGTGCGCCGAGCAGTGAGCGAGAATGCGACGAATCTTAAATTCAAGGTGAGCGAGTGGGAGAAGTAGGTGGGGCTGTAAAAACCGTAAGGTAAGAAATCCTGTCTTCGACTCAGTTTGGAAGTCAGTTATCCAATCCAGATTTTCTTTGTTGCCGCCTGTAGTAATCCAGTTATCTCCACTCCCCCCTAAAGGGGAGAGATGGATAACTGGATTCCTACTATTTGTTCGGGGCAGTTATCCCAGTTGTCCGAGTTGTCTTCGTGGATGGCTGGACAACTGATGCTGTCGCCCTTCGATACTCTGCCGCTATCGCAGGAAGAGCGTAACACTTGCCATTCTTTGGTTTCGGGATCAGCTCAAGTTTGCCCGCCTTCACGAGCTTCGTCATTAGGGGTGCGACATCGTTTTTACTGAGTCCAAGTTCCTTGAATTTCAGTTTCAGGTCTTCGGTTGTCATCAGCCAGAGTTCGGGATTATCCCCCTCAAGTTTGTTCGCGAACAAAGCCAAGATTTCTTCGTCTGCTGGAATCCGTTTTGCTGTCCCAGATGGCTTCACTTTTGCCTCATTAAGTCTTTCCACATCAACGCAATCTGCAATTTCCCATCGTAAAGGTGACCGCCTGCTCTTATCGGGTACGCTATGGCGAATGAGTTTTACCGAAGACGCCGCCCCCTCAGCATTGATCCACCCCAGACGGCCCGTTCTTTTTACTACACGGAGATTGAACAAGTCGGGAAGATCGGTTGCGTCGATCCAAAGACCGCTTCGCATCCAGTTGGCAATGTCAGCGCCTCCCGCCATCGCGTACTGCATATCGCTGGCTTTCCAGCCCTCTCGTTTCTGATTCGTTGTCTTTGAGGTGTGGTGTACCAGCACGCATCCGCACCCAAACTGGCGAAGGAGTTTCGTCAGCCCGTTACGAAGGAAGGATATCAGTGCTTTGGGTTCGGTTGGGCTATCCCCCAAGTACGCACTTAGACAGTCAATTACGAGCAGGTCGGGGCGTTCTGCCTCAAGATAATGGCTGACAGCGACCTCAAGGAAATCCGAACCACTGAGGTGGTCGATTGTCACGAATCTAAGCCTCTCAGTGAATGTTGCCTCGTCTCCTTCCATGAGGTCCCCGATTGCACCCTGTAGCTGCTCGTGAAGGTCGCCGTCATCGTTCTCAGCTTGAATCACGAGGATTTTCAACGGCCCGGAAGGCTTTATGTGAAGGTAAGATTCGCCCCGAGCAAAAGCCGCACAAAGCCCGGCAGTGAGGGTGGACTTACCGACTCCAGAGGGACCAACCAGTAGCATTCCACCACCCCTGCAAAGGAAGCGGTCACCAATTAGTGTCTCGCCCTCGTCAGGCGGAGACGTGAGGATTTCCAACGCCGTTTTGACCGGAGGTAAACGTCTTCGATCGGGATGTCCATTTTTTACGATTTCGCGCAATTGATCCAAGTGGGAGAGATCAATCTGACCGCTTTCATGCCCTTGTTTTACCAGATCAAAAGCGATTTGTTCATTCCGTTTGATTTGAGCATTTTTAACGCTCTTAATCGCATTATCCAGAAAGAGTTGACAGGACTCAGCCTGTATTGCTGCGTGAAAAACGTCCCGACTTATTCCTCGCCCCTCCGCCCAAAGCGAAAGCCTTTCATAACTTGCAGGCTGATCTAATTTGATCAGACGGGCTAGTTCGGAAAAAATCAGTGTGTGTTCGGGATTAAAAAACGAGTGTTCATCAATGCCCGCTGCCTCTAGTTTTTTCAAAACGCCTTTGTCTTGATAGACTGAGGTGATCAGAACTCGTTCCGAAGATGTTTCACAGAAAGGCTGTCTGGAAAAAGCTCCATGGGCAGCCCCGTCTTGTCTGAGAAAGAAAAGTGGGGACCCACGACGGATGGAATCATGGAAGGTTGCCATATTCTTAGCGTCCCCCCTTTTCCGTAATTGGCTTTTTCCGATAAGAACGAAGCGCGGCAAGCACATCGTCTAGTTCGTACGCTATCGACCTGTGGCCTGTTTTGATGAAAGGGATGATACCCCGCGCTCTATAGGTTCTTATGGTGGGAAGGGACGCCCCCAGACAAGAAGCGAGAGCTTGGTCACCATAAATCAAACAGCAATTAAAAGCACCTAGTTTGATCTTAGGTGCCCTATCCATCGAACCGCCCTCGGAGAGGGCGTCTACGTTAAATCTCATAACAAGGTCTCCTGAAAAGACCTGCTCAATACTTTTTAACTGACACTGACACTAAAAACTAACGCTAACAACTGAGAGATTTATCGATGGATATATAATTATGATACTTCTTGAGCAGGTAACAACTATCTTCCGAAAAACCGCGTCATCTTGGGACGCGATCTTATCGGTTCGGTTAACCGCTTTTCACGGCCCATCACTCGATGGGTGGAATCGCAATAGAACCGACTTACGAGGATATTAATACTATGGATTCATTTTGCAGACAATCCGATTCATTGAAAAATTATTTAGGCTGATGTCGAGGTGAAAAAGCGATCTTCAGTCAGCCCACATTTAGGCATTCCACTTTCAAGACAGTGCTTGGACGAACCGCCCAGAATGCGTGTGCAGCAACCTCAGTAGTATGCTTCCGGTAGTGCCTCACTAGCATGTCTTTAGTGCTGTGCCCCATCGCGTCGCGGCAGCGGTCCTCATCCCGGTGGATCGTCATCCAGTATGATGCGTAACTGTGGCGCATCACGTCCTGCGGCCAAGGTGTGATGCCAGCCGAACGCTGAACTTTCCTTCGCCGGACCACGTGATTGCGTGGAGGGGTTACTGCCCCAACTTGGGGGGGCGCGATGTACCGCAACCAATCACTCAAGGTTTCCTCAATCGGAATGTATCGATCCCTGCCCGTTTTCGAGACCTCGACAGGAATGTGGATTTGGCCGCTGCCCCCTCCGAACACGTGCTGCCATTGCAGTTTTAGAAGTTCATCCGTTGGGCGTATGCCCGCGAAGAGGGCGAGGGCATAATATCCCAACAATTCAGGATCAATTTGAATGCATGTTGCCAGAAGGCGTGTGGCCTCATCGGGGGTAAGGATGGCGATCTCGGTGTGCTTGGTGTCGGCAAACATCGTGGATGCCTCAATGGGCACCGTATCAAGCAGGGAATTAGGAGGACGCTGGCACCAGTTGAAAAATGCCCGCAGCACCCGCAGAAGCCCATTGCGAGCATGCGCCTTCTCCGGCTTAACCGTTACGTTAAGAGCGTGCTCCACGTCAGCTGCTGTAATGTCGCAGACCATTCGATCAAACAGCACCTCAAACCGAGGTAGCGTGTATTTGACCTGTATCGCGTATTTTTCACTGGTCTGCTTCCCTTTGCGGGTCCGACTCAAATTCCATGCCTGCCATTCCTCGAAAGCAGCCTTGAAGGTCTTGCTCCGCCCCCGGCGGTCTCTGCTTTTGATCAACTCGGTGACGGCCTGCAGCAAAATGGATTCATCTTCGTTTGGGAGATGGTTGCCGATCATCGAGAAAGCCTTGGCTGCCAGTTCTCTTTGGGTACGGGATAATTCCGCCCCTCCATTGCCATCGTTGTGAATCCGCGTTTCCTCCGCTCGGACGAAGGCTTCGGCCTCGAGCTTGGTAGCGAAGAACACGGTCTCCGCTTTCCCGCTGAGGCTCAGTGCAGCGGGAGTGGACACCCGCCAACTTTTCGCGCCCTTCGCCTTCTTGTTTTTATCCTGCCAAATGCTGAACCCGCTCTTCATGCGTACTCAGGTACTGGCAGGTACTGGAAATTACTAGTACTTTATCTGATTATGAATCAGAATTACACAGTATCCAACAGAAGCAGAGTACGTTACAGAAGGCGTTTATTCTGACTACGAATCAGAAGGTTTTAGGTTCAAGTCCTAACGGGTGCACCACTGAGCGACAGGGGGTTGCGCAAGGTTAAGGGTAAGTCACCATACGGTGATGTATTGCCAGAATACGGTAAAAAATTCCATTTTTTTCGCGTTCACTTCAGGAAGTGAAACGTCAGTTGTTATCCCCCCTGCAATGGGCTATGGTCAGGAATGCTCCAGACCGTTGAAGCCGAGATCGACGAACACGGACAAATTCGTCTCCTAGAACCGCTCACTGTGACTCATCCCAGTAGAGTGTTAGTGACGATCCTTCCCTCGCATCCCAAGGAGGAGAACGAAACCGCGTTGCTCAGTGAGGCTTCTCTAGCCGCGGACTGGAATCGCAAAGAGGAGGACGAGGCATGGGCACACCTTCAGTAGGCTCCGTTGTTCTCGTGCCCTTTCCATTTTCGGACCTTTCAAATTCAAAGAAAAGACCAGCAGTCGTAGTTGCCAGTGCTGGTCGGGGAGATTGGATTTTGTGCCAAATCACAAGCAATCCCTACTCAGACTTCAACTCTATACCTCTTGATTCCAAGGACTTTGTGCAAGGGCGACTTCAAATACGGAGTTACGCAAGACCAGCCAAGCTGTTTACCGCAAACGAGTCTCTCATCATTTCAGCGGCAGGTCAGCTCACAGCGGATGCGCTTCAATTAATTCGGAATCAGATTATTACACTGCTTTCGGCATAGATCACTACGCGAACATCAGCCGTTAGCTCAAATTTCGCTCACCGATAGGGGGGACAACGGAACCAAGGGCCTCTGGCAGGGCAATCAACGCATTCGTCTCTTTCACATTTCTTGCTTCAAAGAAAGGTGCTAGAGTTGGTGCATGGAAAAAGCCGTGATCCAAGCCCAACTGCCTCCAGAACTCATGGCTCGCGCCCTTTCTTTTGTCGAAGAAGGCTGGGCATCCAATCTGGACGAACTCCTTGTCGAATCTCTGCGGCGCTTTCTGGAATCACACTCTTCTCGAATGACGGAGTCTTTTGTCATGTCAGATGTTCAATGGGGACTGACTGGCAATGACTGAAAATGAGAGGTGGCACGCTAAAACGGAGCCAGTGAGATCGTCAGCTTGAGGAGGGGCCGCCTTGGGGAGAAAATAAAGAACCCCAATGAAAACAATACGCAGAGATTACAGTGCCGAGTTTAAGGCGCGAGTGGCCCTCGAGGCCATCAAGGGCCTCAAGACAGTGCAGGAAATCGCCGCCGAAAACCACGTCCATCCTACCCAGATCACTGAGGTGGCACGCGAGACGGAGCCAGCGAGATCGTCAGCTTGAGGAGGGACCACCTTCGGGAGAAAATGAAGAGCCCGGTCATGCTACCGAGATTCGCAGCCGCCAGCCCGGGCCGGCCTCCCCGCCAAGAAGGGTTTCCCTGAACCGCCGCTCTGGGTCACAGTCTTGGGATGAATTCGTCCGTTGCCCCGTTTGCTTTTGAGAACAGCTTCCTGCGAATGCCGGACCATTTCTATGCGCGCATCGCTCCCACGCCCGTGGTCGCTCCCAAACTGCTCGCCCTGAACCGTCCCCTTTGTGAAGAATTGGGCGTTTCGTACCAAAGCCTTGCTCCAGTTGCCGAAGTGCTTTTCTCCGGCAATCAAATCCCGGAGGGAGCCGCCTCCATCGCCCTTGCTTATGCGGGACATCAATTTGGGAACTTTGTGCCTCAACTTGGGGACGGGCGGGCCATCCTCCTTGGAGAAATCCTCACCCCGCGTGGAGAACGCAAGGACATCCAACTCAAAGGCGCTGGCCCCACCCCCTTCTCGCGACGCGGCGATGGACGGGCCGCGCTCGGACCGGTGCTCCGAGAGTTTCTGGTAAGCGAAGCCATGCACGCCCTCGGAATTCCCACTACCCGCGCCCTCGCCGCAGTGGCCACAGGCGAACCCGTCTACCGAGAGGAGACCCTGCCGGGCGCGGTCCTGACGCGGGTCGCCGCAAGCCATATCCGGGTGGGGACCTTCGAATACTTTGCGGCGCGGGAGGACTACCGAGCAGTGGAAACGCTGGCGCGGCATGTGATCGCGCGGCATTACCCCGAGCTTGAGGCGCTGGAGAACCCTTTCCTTCCCTTGCTCGAAGCCGTGGCTCAAAAACAGGCCGCCCTCATCGCCCGCTGGATGCTCGTTGGCTTTGTTCACGGCGTAATGAACACCGATAACATGAGCGTCTCGGGCGAAACCATCGACTACGGCCCTTGCGCCTTCCTCGACCCTTACGATCCTGCGACCGTGTTCAGCTCCATCGACCGGGGCGGCCGCTACGCCTTCGCCAACCAGCCCGCAATCGCGCAATGGAACCTGGCGCGCCTTGCTGAAACGCTTGTCCCCTTGATCCATTCCGACACCGAGACTGCCTTGGAAATGGCAACCGCTGCCATCCACAAAATCCCAGAATACTTTGAATCCCACTGGCTCGCAGGCATGCGCCTCAAGCTTGGCCTCTATTCTGAGGAGCCCGGTGACAAGGAACTCGCTCAGCGGCTGCTCTCCGCCATGCACGATGGGGGAGCGGATTTCACCCTGACCTTCCGCCGTCTCAGCCAGCTCTGCGACGCCACGCCCGAAACCGACAAAGGCGACGGACCAGCCGCTCTTTTTTCCAAGCCCGACCTGTTTCATGACTGGGCGCAAGATTGGCAGTCCCGTCTGCACAGAGAGCCTCCGCTTCCCAGCGAACGCGCTGTCCGAATGCGGAGCGTCAATCCCGCACTCATTCCGCGCAACCACAGGGTCGAAGAAGCGCTCGCCGCGGCGGTCCGGCACGGGGATCTGCGCCCATTTGAAACCCTTAGCCGCGCACTGGAAAAGCCGTACTTGGACCTACCCGAATTCGCGCACCTCGCGGAGCTACCGCAACTCGGGGCGGGTCCCTACCGGACTTTCTGCGGAACTTGAGACACCTTTTGGGCGGATAGACGGTTGCGGATTCGCCGTTTTCACGAAGGGTTGGCTAGTCCTTTTTGTTTGGTTCGCCTTCTTGCGAAATCTGTGTAATACCATCTCTCTTAGGCTTGAGGAGGGTTCAAAGACCTCAGTACCTGGGCGCGCGGAGCCCTAGCTCCGCAATGACTGTCTGAGTTTATGGAGCGTCTAAGCGGAGCTGGGGCTCCGCGGTCCCGGGAGAGAAGGACCAGTTTTCTTCAAGATTTGGTGTAATCAGGAAATGGAATCCTGCACCCCAACCAACATTCGCTCACGAATCTTGCCTAAGGAAGTGAACACTCAGTCGCGATCAATAGCAATGAAGCGCCGCGTCATGTTCCCAACTGGGCACCTCAAATGGCACTTGCGACACTCTTCTTTGACGTCGTATTCAGCGAAATCCATTTGTTTAAGCTACCCGCCATCAATGGTGCTACGGACAAATCCCGCCTCGCTTAACTGAGCAACAACAGACGGGGCGGATCCCCAGGCCGCGTCTCGGGGGCGCGATGGATACACGGCGGTACCGGATTTCCCGAGTACTCCACCCCGATACGCCACAAATTATACAACCCAAACGAATAGGGAGTCGCCCCGACCACCGGAGCATAGTGCAGGTCGAAACAGTTCTCGTTAAGAAACTCCTCGAAACCGGCATCGTCCGCGCCCCCATAAAGGGCAAGCAACTGTGCGCGAGTTTCGGGAATGTCCACCTTACGCAAAGCATCCTCGTTGCGAAGTCCTTCACTCGAGGGGCCAAGGTAGGTGCATAAATAGGTGTCCATCTGCTCGGTCGCGCTGTCCGCGTGGAAGGAATACACATCCGTTGCGACTGGGCCGTCCTCGGATTCGCGCAGGTACCCGTTGATGCAATCCAGCACAGGAGCCAGATCCATCTCGCGCAGAAGCCGCTGGTCCTCAAGCAGCACCTCAATTGCAAGCCGCCCGGCATCTCCTGCTTTAATACCTCTGAGTTGTTCGTCCTCAATCGTGTTAATTCCAGGTCCCAACGCCAAAAGCCGCGCCACTTCCGCAAAGTCGCCGTGAAGAGTCCGCGTCCAGCAAGCTGCGTTCACGCCACCTTCAAACGGAATACTCACGAGCTCATCAAAGCTGCTAGCCCTCTTGATCCGAAAATAATCAGGGAACGAAAACACGGCTACAATTTGTTGGCACAGTCCCTCAGACTGTCTACTCGAAAGGCATCAGCTTGCCGTCGGTTCCGTTCCAGATAAAAACTCTTCCGTCTGCAGCGCCCGCCGCGATGCGTGTGCCATCCTTGTTGCAACTCACGCACTGGAGGACGGCGTTAACTTTGTCCAACTTTTGGATTTTCGCGGTTTCCGAGGATTGCGCTCCTGTGTGTTTTTGAATCGCGGAAAAAACCGAACCGCCTCCTCGGTCTGTGACGCTCGCCAAACGGGTTCCGTCTGCGGACCAGTGGAGTGCAGAAGTGACCTGTTTTTTGTCGCCCAACACGGCGTCCTGTTCGCGGCTGTCTCGATCCCAGATTTTGATTTCACGGTCGGCTCCCGTGGTGGCGACGCGTGGATTGAGCGGGTCGAATACAACGCTCAGAACCTGATTGGTGTGGCCCTCGTACGTGCCCACAAGTGCGCCTGAGAGCGGTTCCCAGCGGCGCATGAGGCGGTCCGCTCCGGCGCTGGCCAGCCATAGGCCGTCTTTGGAAAGTGCGAGGCCGTAGATGGAGTCTTCATGGGCCTTCCAGGTCTGGAGAATCTTGCGATTCTCGGCGGCGATCCGGTGGATGAACCCGCCCCTGCTGGCCAGAGAATCCGCAGCCCAGAGAGTTCCGCCGTTTGTACAGAGCGCTGTAACGTCCCCGCTGAGGCCTTCTGTGATGGCGCCCGTGGTTTTGCCATCGGCGACGTTCCAGAACCTGATCTGGCGAAAGCCGCCTGTGACGATTGTATTGCCATCGTGGGACCAGAGCAGCGAAGCCACCGTGTCCACCTCCGCCAAGATGGTGCTTTTGAGGGGGAACCGCTCTGCCATGGCATCGTGCAGTTCGACGTTGCCGCCGCGAGCTACTGCTAGTGTTGACCCGTCTGGAGAAAAGGAGAGAGCAAACACAGGTTTCACACCCGTAGGCAGCGGCCTGAGCTTCACCGGTTTGACGCGCGGGGGGCGCTCCATGACAGCAGCATCCCACGGCGCCCCCGCTTCCAACCAGGCGCGTACCGCAGCGATTTGAGGGGCGGTGAGCTGTTTTTTGGGCGGCATGTGTGGGTCACCCTCTTTGGAGAGCACAGAAAAAAGGAGGCTCTCCGTCGCCTTCCCTGGCATCAGGACGGGGCCGGATTCCCCGCCCGCCTGGATGCCATGTTCCGTCCCAAGTTTGAGCCCGCCCTTGCTCTTGCCAGTCCGGTGGCAGGCAACACATTCGTCGCGCAGGACCTCCAAGGCAGCGGCCGTGGTGGGATGAGTTTCTGTGACTGCGGGTGCAGGCGTGGGTGCAGGTGTGGGTGCTTGAGCAAGGACGTCTCCGGGGAAAAAACTCAGGAGCGCTGGGATCAAAAATGAAAGAGGGAGCCGCATGTGGTGCTATTTTCTTAGTTCTTGGTTCTTGGTTCTTGGTTCTTGGTTCTTGGTTCCTTGTTCGGTCTATTTCTTTGTGGCCGGTGGCGGGGTAGCTGCGGTTGGACCGACTGTCACCCAAAGGTCGTGCGCTATGTCTGACGCCGAATCCCAGCGTTTGAGATCGGCGCGTAGGGAGTAGGCCATCCCCACAAAAATCGGTGGTGATGCCTTGGTCCATACCGATAGGCTCGCCTGAGCGGTTGCGGAAGGCGCGTTGGATGCGGAATGGAGCGTCACTTCAAAATCACCGCCTTTTTCTGGAACGGCAACTTCCGGCGCGAACACCCCTTCCGGTAAACCGCTGACGCGCACGATAAGCGGCTCCTTCCAGTTGTTTGTGAACGTAGATTTTAGCTTGAGCGCCAAGGTTTTCCCGGCATCCACGCGGACGGGTTTGCCCTCCGTGAGCTCCACCGTAAACGCCGGTGCCGGTGCCGCGATCTCCACCACAAATTCACACCCAGCGCCGCCGTGTTGGAAAAGATCCCGCACCAAAAGCGTGTAGTCACCATCCACCGCCGCCGTCCAAGTGACATTCGGCTCCGTGGTGATGTCGGACGGATTTGCGCTCGCCGCGACCTGCTGCGCTGTCGGACCCTGCACCACCAAATCCCCTTCGATGCCCAAGCCTAGACTGCGGGACCAGAACCGAGCCGTCAGACGCTCGCCCTTTTTCATGGCAACCTTGTACGCTGACACTGCGTCGGCCTTTTCGAGGCTTCCCCCAACCAGCGCCGGCGCTTTGATCAACGCTGGCGCCTCAACTGAAGCGACTGGTGGCGTGGAAATCGGGTGACGCGCACGCACGACGGGGATGGGGGCGATCGCACCCTTTGGAAAAAGCATCGCGACCTCGCCAGTCCCGCTCAACTGAGCCGCAGTCACCTCCAAACAGGCCGCGGCCGTCTTCACCGTCGCCTCCGTCGTCGCAGTCGTCCCCCGTAGTTCCACGCTTCCTTTTCCGAGTGAAGGAACCGCTGCTGGAAAAACTCGGTTCACCACCGGCCCAAGTGCCGCCGCGATCTGGTACACACACGCCGCCGACCCTGTGAAATTCACGTCCGCCACTGGGGGATGCGCAAACCCCGCGATCTGGAGCGTGTAGACGCCGTCTTCGGTCGGGAGGAAGACGCCCTCGGGATCGAGGTTGCGACCGTCGCTGAAGGTGGCCACCTTGGCGCCTCTAGAATCGAGGACGTGGAGGATTAAATCCACGGGCGACCCCAGCGAATAACCGTCCACCTTTAGGAAAAGCGGCGCCCCCTTTTTTAAGGAGAGAGCATAGCCGTCGACGTCCCCAGCCTTCTCAAGTTTACCCTGAATCCAAGCGGGCAGCTTCGGTATAAGCTGAGGCGCGGCCAGCTCGTCATTAGGCTCTTTTTCCTCCACCAACGGCAGTGGTCCCACGGCGAAACGGAGTGGAAGGGTCGCTCCCTCGGTGTTCACGAACCGGATCAGGCGGATGCCAGGCTGAGCGGCGGCGGCGATGGTTGCCGTGGCGTTTCCGGAGGCGTCGGGGAGTGTGAAAACGAGGCTGGAATCATCGCTCCAGACTTGGCGTGCCTCGCCCTCCAGCTTGCCGGTGAACTTCACGGGGAAGCTGGTGCCGGGGTTCCCCGCAAACGGAGTGACGCCGGTGAGAGTGGACGGGGTCGCTAACGCGCCTGCGCCATGCATAAGAAGCAAAGCTGCTGCGCAAACCAAAACCCTTCGCCGTCCCGCCGCCGCATCCGAGCTCATACAAAGAGCTCTTTGATCTGGCGACCGCCGTTCACCAACTGCACGGGTCGGCCGGAGTTGGTGTGCAAAACCTGGTGGGGATCAATGCCGAGTTTGGAGTACAAGGACACGGCAAAATCTTCGGGCGAGTAGATGTTGTCCGAAGCGTAGTACCCCTTCGGATCCGTCGATCCGATGATTGCGCCACCGGGAATGCCAGCCCCCGCCATGAATACGGACATAGCGCCGGGCCAGTGGTCGCGTCCCCCATCCTTGTTGACCTTGGGGGTGCGTCCGAACTCTCCCAAACAAACGACTAGGGTGGAGTCGAGCATCCCGCGTTGCTCTAGGTCGATGATGAGCCCGCTGAGGCCTTGGTCGAGTTTCTGTGCGTATCCGTCGCGGAAAGTTTTGAAGAGTGTGCGGTGGTGATCCCAGCCGCCCCAGTAGGCGACGGTGAAGGAGACACCCACTTCAGTAAGCCTGCGTGAGAGCAAAAGGCGCTGACCGAAGTCTGTTTCGCCATACAACTTACGGATGGCCTCCGGCTCCTTGGAGAGGTCAAAGGCGGCCTGTGCTTCCTTAGAAGCCAAAAGGTTGAATCCCTGTTTGTAAGACTGATCGAAGCCGAGAAGAGGGTCTTCCGCCGCAGCCTCCTGAATGCGTTTCATGCGGTCCAAAGAGGACAGTAGGGAGTTGCGCGACTGCGCACGGCCTTCGCTAATGTCGGCGGGAAGTGTAACGTCGCGCACTCGAAAAGAGGCCTGACTTGGATCGCCCGAAATGACGAAGGGTGAATGCTGGGCTCCCAGAAAGTTCGGACCGCCGGAGCGCGACATGGAGGGAAGGCTGACGTAGGCGGGAAGCCCGTTGCGAATGCCGCGCTCGTGCGAAACCATGGAACCGAGCGAGGGGTGAAAGCTCACAAACGCGCCGCAACCGACTGGCACCGGGGTGGGGGAGCCGGTCATCATGTAGTGGTTGCCGCCGCCGTGGTTGGGATCCTTGTGGCAGATGGAGCGGACGACGGCGAATTTGTTCGCGATTTTAGCGAGAGTTGGGAGCGTTTCGCTAAAATGCACACCGGGAATGGCGGTTTGAATCGATTTAAACTCGCCCCGGATGTCCGCTGGCGCCTCCGGCTTGGGGTCGAACGTTTCGTAGTGTGAAGGCCCGCCGTCGAGCCAAATAAGGATGCAATTCACGTTGCTAGTCGCACCAGATTTGGCTTTGGCCGCCTCTGCTCGGCGCTGTAACAATTCCGTGAAACTCAGTCCGCCCAAGGCTCCGAAGCCGAGCTGTAGGAAATTACGGCGGCCGATGCCGTTGCAGTTGGGGAGGGGATTCATGGCATTAGTGGTTAAAAACGAATTCTGCGGTGTTGACCAGCGCCCAGACAAGATCCTGCACCGCCTCGGTTTTCGAAGCCCCCTCCCGGCCTAGGTGCGCCAACGCGGCTTCCTGTTCTGCAGCCTCAGGCGGACGGGCGTAGGCCGCTAGGTAAATATCCCGAACAACCTCGGCCGGAGCCGCTTTGGAACCGGCCCACGACGCTACACGACTCTTTGGCGAGGTGAGTTTAGTCTGCAAGGCGGGTGAATTCATGAGATGCAGCGACTGCACCACCGTCGGCTTACGTTCCCGCTCACAGGGGCACTCTAAGCTGGCGTTGGGCCTTCCAAAGGCGTCCATGAAGTCCGAGCCCAGCTTGTGGTTCCAGGTCTGCACGGCGCGGGAGTTCGGTGGCAGGCCGCCAAAGGGATCTCGGCTTCCCGTCAAATCCCCCACCGCGTCCAGTAGCACTTCTGCAGGCAGACGCCTACGCAGAGCATGGGCGAAGTTGCGTTGGTCCGCCAAGTTGGTGGCGTTTGGAAGGCTGCTACGCTGGTAGGTTGCCGTTTCCATAATGGTGCGCATGAGATGTTTGAGGTCGTACCCGTGAGCTGTGAAGTCCGCTGCCAACCAGTCCAGTAGTTCCGGGTTGGAGGGCGGATTGGAGGAGCGAAAGTCGTCGACGGGCTCCACGATGCCTTTGCCCAAAAACTCCCCCCAGACGCGGTTCACCAGCGCCCGCGCAAAAAACGGGTTCTCCGGCCGCACCATCCAGTCCACAAGTTGTCTTCGGGGATCAACTCCCGCAGTGTACGGAAGTTCAGGGCCGTCGGGGGCTTTCGGAGTCATGAGCGCCTCCGTGATCGGGTGCATCACCCCTTTGCCCGCTGGGTCGTACCACCACATTTCAGCCTCCCCTGAAATGGGGGCGGAGATGCCCTGTCCGCGCGCGCGCATCTTTCCGAAAAACGCAGCCAACTGGTAGTAGTCCTCCTGAGTCCACTTTTCGCTGGGGTGGTGGTGGCATTTGGCGCACTCCATGCGCACGCCGAGAAAGATCTGGCTCACGAAACCGCTGGCGTCCACTGGGTCGCGTTTGTCGCGGGTAATGGCGAGGGGGCCGCTCTGGTGAGTATTGCCTTGCGCTGTGAGCAACTCGCGCACAAGGGCATCGTAGGGTAGGTTGCGTCGGAACGCGTCCCGAAGCCAGAGATCGAGCAGGTAGACCGGTTTGACCCCCACGCGGGAAGGGTTCGGGCGCACCAGATCACCCCATTTGACCGCCCAATGGTCAGCGTAATTGGGGTCAGCCAGAATTTTCGCAATCCACTTGGAACGTTTGTTTGGGGTGGTATCTGCCAGAAAAGCCGCCGCTTCTTCTACCGTGGGCAGGCGCCCGACCGCATCCAGAGCGCTGCGACGTATGAATTCAGCGTCCGAACACAGCGCGGAGGGCAAAAGACCAAGGGCTTCGAGGCGCTTGTAAACGAGGCGGTCCGGCTCAGTCTGGACTGGGAAGTCCTTGAAGTCGGAGGTTGATAGGCGTTTGGCGGGTGGAATCACAGGCCGCACCACGTCCACCACGCCCATATAGTTTGCGACCACCACAGCCTCGCCCCTTGTGTTGCCCGCCTTAAGCACGCCCAACTCGCTCACGGCCACCAGCTCTTTGTCGTTAGACGTATACACCGTCAGCGCCGAAACATCTCGGTTGCTGCCATCGCTAAAGGACGCAGTGACCTTGACCGTTGCGCTGCCCCCGGGTTCTAGCAACAGTTGTTTGGGCGATACGGCGATACCAGTCAGGCGCGGCGTTTCAGGACTATCAAACGGCGCCCCTTGCTGCAGCCAAGCGAGCACCTTTTTGTAGGTCTCCGAGTCTTCGTTAAAACGACTTCCGCCCTCGTGAGGCACCTTGCCCGTTGCCTTCAGGAGCAGCAGGCTCTCCTCGGGGGCCGCGAAAAATACACGTCGGCCCCGAGCGTCGTACACAATCTCGTTAAAATCCAGTTGCGGATCGTAACCGAAGACGGAGAGCTTGAAGTTGTTTTGCCCCTCCGGTTTGGCGTGGCAAGCGCCCGCGTTGCAGCCCGCCTTGGTGAGCAGGGGCATGATTTCGTTGAGGAAACTCACCGTTGGCGGTGCTGTTTCGGCGGCTCCCAGCCCACTGGTGGCGCAGGCCAATCCCGCAAGTGCGCGCAGGCTACTGGCAAGAAAGCCGGTTCGTGCTAACTGTGGCTCTGGGGAGGAACGGAACATGGGACTAAGCAATTACCCCGATTGCCCCTAAAGCTTTGGCTAAAAAAGGGACACACGTTGCGGCAAAACGCAATGCAGAAGCTCCCGACTGGATCCGCTTCGCTCGTTACCTCTTCTTTGGAGGGGGCGCTGGAATGTCTGCTAGGGAGTGGGCCGACTTGAACTTTTTGTCACCGCAGAGTACGAACCAACAATGAATCCGGACAATATGGTGCAACTTTTAGTCGGGCTATTCCTTGTCTTCGGCCGAGGATTAATTGTTGGACAAGTAAAAGACCCAACAAAGAAAAATAAGGTTAATCGCCTCTTAAAAGTAACCGGGCCAATTGTTTTGGGGTGTGCTGTATTTGTTGCTGTTACAGGCTTTATTAGAAAAGACGTTCAGCTTGAACAATTAGCTCAAGCGGTGAACGCGTCCGCCCCTAAAATGGTTGATGAAGTCACACAGCTCGATCGTGCTACAGCAGGACCGGGACGGCGTCTAACTTACCACATGACCATTTCTATCTCTCAATCAGAATTTAATCGCACCGAATGGGAACAGAAAACGGTACCATCCATCCGAACCAACACGCTTCAACAGGATGCTACCCGGGCATTACTCAAAGCCGGAATTTCCGTTGTCATACGCTACTCCAGCAAGGATGGAACTTATTTAGACGAGACCATTTTCACCCCAAGTGACCTTGCGAAAAGTTAAAAATGCAGCCCGTATTTCCAAATGCGGGTCGGGTTCATGCACCGTTCGGGGGCACGCAGGCGTTGTGCATTATTGCCGAGACTAATAGGCGGCAGAACTATTCCACCTGTCGGAGTTGTAGGGTGTCTACGATCTTTCCGTGTGCCAAAACATTGGTGATCACTGCGAGCCAATCACCAGAGTGAGCCCAGTTTTTCCGCTTCAAATAGTCCAACGCGCTCTGGATGGTTTCCTCGGGATCACTGTTAAACTCCATCAGGAAAGGCTCTACGCCCCAGGGCAGAAGGAGTTGGCGGAAAAGTGCCTCGTCGTCTGTGAACGCGTAAATAGGAACTCCAATCGGACGCAAGGCCGCCAATGTGTAGGCGAGAAAGCCCGAGCGGGTAAAAACGATGACCCCAGAATGTCCGAGTTCCTGAGCCAGAAGGGCGGCTGAGCGGAGCATCTTAGCCTTAGGTTCCACGGGGCGAATCGTTTCGTTCATCTTCCGACGTTCCGCTGGTTCCGTACTTCGAATGATGTTTTTCATCACATCAATACATTCCATCGGGTATAAACCAGTGGTCGTCTCTCCAGATAACATCACCGAGTCCGCACGTTCGCGCACTGCGTTACAAACGTCCGAAATCTCGGCTCTTGTGGGCATCGGCGCCGAAATCATGGATTCCAAGAGATGAGTGGCGATGATGACTGGTTTACCTTCTTTCAAGCAAAGCTCGACAATCCGAGTCTGGACTAGGGGCAATGTATGATAATCAATCTCGATCCCGAGGTCGCCTCTCGCAACCATGATGGCATCTGCGGCGCGCGTGATGTCTTCGAGATTCCGGATCCCAGTTTGGTCCTCAATCTTTGCGATGATACGCGCTTCGGAGCCGAGCGAATCCAGCAGGCCCCTCAGTGCGCGGATATCCTCAGCTTTGCGCACAAAGGATAACGCGACAAAATCCATTCCTGCATCGACTCCGACGCGAATGTCGCCTTCATCTTTGGCGGTGAGCGAGGGCAGATTTACTTCTACACCCGGTAAATTGATGTGACGCCGCGAACCCAACTTGCCTGGTGTAAGCACCCGGCAATAAACGGCTGAGTCTGATTTATCAAGAATCTCGAGCCGGATCAGACCGGAGTCTACGAGGACAATGGCGCCTACTTTTACATCATGGGGAAGCCCAGGGTAGTTCACGCTAACGCCTTGCACTCCACTTGGGACGGCGCCTATGTGGAAAGAGAAAAGGTCGCCCGCCTTTAGTTCGAAGGCCTCATCCAAAGGGCCCGTTCGAATCTCAGGGCCCTTGACGTCCATCATGACTGCAACATGGCGTCCGACTTCGTAAGAGACCTCACGGATGCGTTTGATCACGGAGGTCACCCATTCGCCGGAGCCGTGGGCCATGTTGAGGCGTATGACATCTACGCCTGCTATGATCATTTCCGCGAGACGTTCACGGGACTCCGTTGCGGGGCCCAACGTCGCGATTATTTTGGTCTGACGATAATAGTCGCGCATTAGCTCATTTCTTATTTGTGGCGTGTGATTTCAAGCCTGCAGCACTGTAAAGATTGTCAAAATTGGGTGAAGGCTCACGGTTTGTGGATTGCTTTATCAAAGAAAGAAATCAGGGCGTGGGTTGCAATAGGGAGCGCAGGCTGGAGATGCGATTGGCTTCGTTCGGATTAGCGGAGAGGTCTCGGGTTTCGTTCGGATCCGTTTTGAGGTGAAACAACTGGGTGCGATTGATTTTTGGGTAATGGATTAACTTCCAGTCTCCATCGCAAACCGCCTTCTGTACGTCCTTGTAGGCAAATTGCAGAGTAAGTCGCCCCGGTTGGGCTGGGTCGCGTAGAACAGCACTGAAGTCGAGCCCTTCACTTGTAGGTGGCCCCGCAACTTTGCAGAGTGCACCAAGGGTGGGAAACACATCGAATAGGTAACACATCGCATCAGATGTGGCGTTCTTCGCAAGGCCAGGGCCACTGATAAGCAGCGGAACACGGATGGAGTGTTCGTAGAGGTTTTGCTTCCCAATGAGTCCGTGGGAACCCCTGGCGACTCCTGAGTCAGCGCTAAAAACGACGATCGTATTCTTCGCAAAGGGAGACGCGGCCAGCGCATCGAGCACCCGGCCGATCTGCGTATCAAGGTAGGAAATGTAGCGATAATAGTCGGCGAGCATCTGGCGGATGGACTCAGGCGTGCGTGGACGCGGGAGCAAGAGCTCGTCCCGAACGCCCATTTCGCCGTTGTCGAAAGAGTGTTCGGGCAGGAAATTGGGCGGCAAAGGAATTGTGGACGGATCGTATTTGATGGGAAAATCCGAGGGAACCACATGCGGATCGTGAGGGGCGTCAAACGGGACGTAGCACAAAAAGGGGCCGGTTTTGTGGTTTTGAAGGAAGGTAACCGCTTCATCTGCAAATACCTCGCAGGCGTGTTTGGGGGATATTTGGCCCTTGGTCAGTTTTCCGCCCTCAAGCTGGCGCAGCGGGGCGTGCAACGGGTCGACCATTCCGCCCGTAAACATGGACCGAGCGATTTGAAAGCACTTGGGGATGGATGCGTCAGTGTTATGCCATTTGCCGGATACGAATGTCGTGTATCCAGCGTTGGCGAAGGCCTCCGGCCAAGTCGGGTCCCGCATTAATTTCTCGTCGATGCGACCGAGTGATTGTCCAGAGAGGAGCATTGCCCTTGAGGGAATGCATGTCGCGCCATTGTTGGCTCCCTGCATGTAGGCTCGCTGGAAGGCGACGCTGGTGTGAACGAGTTTGTCCAGATGAGGAGTTTGGATGATTGAGTTGCCTAAAGCCGCAATGGTGTCGGCTCGTTGGTCGTCGGCGAAGAGGAACAGAATGTTAGGTTTCTCTTCCGCAGGGGGAGAGGCGTGAGCGCTGATCGAGATTAGAGAACAGCAAAGAACCAGAAATAAACGGTGGAGGGGGAATCGCATGATGCAATAGAAAATAGAGACGTATTGAGGCTGCTCAATGTAAAACGCCGCCGAGCTTTTAGGCTAGGCGGCGTTTTCAGGTTTAGATCATCCAGCTTTCCGGGATGAGTGCCGATTCGAAGTCTATCGGATGAAGAGCATTTCCTGATAGGTCGGCAGCGGCCACTGATCGTCGGGTAGCAACGCCTCGAGAGCGTCTACGGTCTTGCGCACTTCGAGCATCGCGGGCAACACTTTGAAGGTGTAATCGGAGATCTCGTTTGCGGCAGCGTGTGCGGACTGCAGAGCTGCTATTTCGTTTTCCAAATCCGTCACCAACGCGACTACCTTGTGCAAGGTCGCACTCGGTGCCGTTAGGCCAACGGCTTTGAGATGCGTGGCCCCAGTGGCGAGGCTCGCTGCGTAGGCTGAGGCCACAGGGAAGATTTTGGTTTGGGCAATCTCTTCGACGAGCTTGGCTTCTACATTAATTTGTTTGATGTACTGCTCCATCGCGATTTCGTACCGGCTGTGCAGCTCTTCATGCGAGAGCACTCCGTACTTCTCGAATACCTCCACAACCGAGTGGTCCACGTAGGCGCCAAGGGCGTCTGCTGTGGTCTTGAGGTTTGGCAAGCCGCGGCGGGCCGCTTCTTCATGCCACTCCTCGGAATACCCGTTGCCGTTAAAGATGACGCGACCGTGCTCATCCACGATTTCTTTCAGTACATGTTGGATTGCCGCATTTAGGTCTGCTGCGCCTTCCAGCTTTCCTGCGATGTAGTCTAGCGATTCTGTGAGAATCGTGTTCAACGCCACCAAAGGGGTTCCGATGGATTGGCTTGAGCCCACGGCGCGGAATTCGAAGCGATTGCCGGTGAAGGCGAACGGAGAAGTACGGTTGCGGTCTCCTGCGTCTTTTGGCAGCGGAGGCAGCACGTCGACCCCGATGTGCAGCGTGCCGCGTTGACGGGAGCTGGTTGCTCCGCCACCTTTGATCTGCTCGAACACGTCAGCGAGTTGGTCGCCCAAGTACACAGAGATGATTGCTGGAGGCGCCTCGTTAGCACCTAAGCGATGGTCGTTAGCGGCGGATGCGACCACGGCGCGCAAGAGGCCCGCGTACTTGTCCACTGCACGGATCACGGCTCCGGCGAAAACCAAGAACTGTGCGTTGTCGTGGGGCGTATCGCCCGGATCCAACAAGTTGCCTTGAGTGGCACTTCCCAGCGACCAGTTGACGTGTTTCCCTGAACCGTTGACCCCTGCAAAGGGTTTCTCGTGCAAAATGCAAATCAGTCCATGGCTGTCAGCTACTTTTTTCAGCACCGTCATCACCAACTGCTGATGGTCTGCTGCCACGTTGGCGGACTCGAACAAGGGAGCGATCTCGAACTGGCCAGGAGCCACTTCGTTGTGGCGCGTCTTGGACGGGATGCCCAGTTTGTACAACTCCCGATCTACTTCACACATAAATGCCAGCACGCGCTCGGGAATGGCCCCGAAGTAGTGGTCTTCAAACTCCTGCCCCTTGGGAGGCTGCGCTCCAAACAGCGTGCGACCCGCTGCCAGCAAGTCAGGGCGGCTAAAGTAAAAGGCTTTGTCTACCAAGAAATACTCCTGCTCAGGGCCCGCCGTCGCAGCAACGTAAGCGATTTCTTTGTGCCCAAAAATGGCGAGGATGCGCCTTGCCTGCTTGTCGAGAGCCTGCATGGACTTCAAAAGCGGGGTCTTGGTGTCGAGCGATTCGCCCGTCCACGAAATGAAGGAGGTCGGAATGCACAGCGTCGTACCGTTGGCGCTTTCGAGCAAGTATGCTGGACTGGTCGGATCCCAAGCGGTGTATCCGCGCGCACGGTGAGTAGCCCGAATGCCACCATTGGGGAAGGACGAAGCGTCAGGTTCTCCCTGAATCAGCACCTTACCTTTAAACTTTGAAATAGCCTCATTGCCAGTGTCTGAAGGGTCGTAGAATGAGTCGTGCTTCTCAGCGGTAGAGCCCGTGAGCGGGAAGAAAACGTGTGCGTAATGCGTCGCGCCTTTGCTGGTGGCCCAGTTGCGCATCGCCTCGGCAACTTCATCGGCAACGTGTTCGGAAAGCTTGTGTCCAGACTTGATCGTCAGGAGGATTGAATCGTAGGTCTCAGGCTTCAACATCCGTTTCATCACGGCGATGCTGAAGGTGTTGGATCCAAATACGTTCTTTGGCGATTCGTCGAGGAAATTGACGCTAGAACCAGTTGGGGTGCGTCCAGCAATGGAAGCAATGGCGCTGCTGCGACCGGTGGGTGTTGTCATTCTTGGGTTGGGCTAAGGGTTTATGGGTGTTTGGGCGGGAAGGAGCGTTTTTGTGAGCTCCATTTTCTCTTTGTTCTTTTCGTTACTCGCTACGTTGTCTTAGCGGCCCCCTCAAATCTTGCGATCTGCGGGCTTTTCAGTCTGCAATCAGTGCCCCGCAACCTGCAACCCCCAATCTGCAGCGAGCCAACTCTTCAGAGCAATTGCTCGGAGTTTCAACCCGCTTTAGTTTGGAGAGATTTTTAGGTTTAAGAAACCTACCGATTTATGTCTGTAGGTCGCGCTGGCTGCGCCGCCCTAATGCCGCCAAGCAAACAGAACGAGTAGAACAAATAGAATGCCCGTCGCTGTTGACGAGAGGATCCTTCAGCAATCCGCGTGCCAGATTCAAATTCGCATATTTTCTCAATCGCGCATTAGTTTTTTTAGTGATGACTGCCTTCTTTTGTGTGCGTGGGCCGCCTCCATCTTTTATGGCACGTTATTGGTGTGTGTAAATTTGCGCAGTGAGTCCGAAAATCTACAGGTGCGTGGTTGCTTAGTTTTTCATTTCAACGCGGAGCAAGCTTTCAAACGCATCCATCCTAATCCAACGCACCGTCTGAGGCGCGGTCGTGGATTCCTCAGGCCTCACCCCATGGGGCTTTTGTGGCAGAAAGTTGTCGCAGACACCTACAAAATAGGCTTCGCCCACCCGCAACCATCCAACGCTGGTGACTTCGTGTCCCCAAGACAGGTGCGGCTTGTGTGGCAGGCGAACGATACAAGACGAAAGTGTCGGTCGCCCCACGGCCGTCTCTTGTTGCAACCCCTCAATTGAAAAGCGCTCCAGAGAGGCTTCCACGCTCAAGCCATGAGCGCGCGCATCAGCCGAAATTGCAACTCTCAGATCCGCTGGAAATGCGCCTGAAACCGGCATTCCGTTGTCGGTGTAACCGCAGGTGTCCGCAATTTCTTGCATGGGAAGCAGGGCACGAAGTCGGGTCGTGAGGCGCTGGAGAGCAGGTTGGTCTAAGTTGCTGTCCGTGTCTGACCATGTCGGGTAGCCGTGCTGAATCCAGAAGCCTATGAGGTTTGCCGCAGCGGTTGGAACGCAGCCGGATGCCACGCTGGGTGCTCGCACTCCGGGTACTGGAAATTGTTGTAGGTTCGGGACGTCCATCAAAAGCTTGCCGCTTTGAGCGTTTGGCTCGGCGATTGCGTTCCATGCAAAATCGACTAACGCCGCACCCGGAGTATCATCGCACATCAGATAGCCTGCGTCTTTGGACTCGAGCGAGAGGTTCGCAATCCAAACGGGGTTGAGTCCGGTTTGGAAGGGCTGTTCTTTGGTCTGCTCGACACGCTGGAGGCTTGCGATGCTTGCATTCCTCCATGCCGGCGCGGTGAAATGTGCGCTAAGGCTCTTTAAATGGTCACGCACTCTGACCTCAGCCTGCGTAGAATCAAGTGCAGCTTCTGTATTTTGTTGAGGTGCACATTGCGCGACTTGCACTATTAGGGCGATTGTTGCCCACCAGATCGCTGCTATTTTAATCCAGTTATCTTTCATGAATGCACTCCGTTTCTCCGCCCAACTTATCGTTATTTTGTCTCAGGGATAATTAAAACTCCCGCAGAAAGCCGTTGTTCCATTTTTGGCACTCAGAGTTGCATTCGGGAGAAGCTGCGGTTTCCTTTAAGAGATGATCGTTGGAATTGACCTTGGCACCACTAACTCCCTTGTCGGCGTATTCGACGGAGGATTTGTCAGTCTCATAGCCGATGAGGCCGGCCAACGTTTAACTCCTTCGGTGGTTCATTTTCCGGTGGAAGGGGTGCCTCTGGTGGGGCGTCCTGCACAGAGACTGCGTGTGCTGAGTCCGGAGCGGACGGTGTTTTCCTCAAAACGTTTTATGGGGCGTCGGGTTGGGGAGGAAGCCGCTCAGATGCCGTACCAGCTTGTCGGGAACAAAGGCGCTCCGGTGATGTTTGGCTTGGGAGACAATCGTGTTGCACCGGAAAATGTCGCGGCAGAAATTTTGCGCAAATTAAAGCAGGACGCCGAGCGGGCGCTGGGGGAAAGCGTTACTAAGGCCGTGGTGACCGTTCCCGCGTATTTTAACGATGCCCAGCGTGGCGCGACGAAACTCGCTGGAGAGCTTGCTGGGTTGGACGTGGTTCGAATTTTAAATGAGCCCACGGCCGCAGCACTTGCTTATGGGATGGATAGGCGACCTGAGAGTACACGCATCGCCGTTTATGACTTTGGAGGAGGCACTTTTGATGTTTCGATTTTGGAACTCCAAGGCGGAGTTTTTCAGGTGCTATCCACCAATGGAAATACGCGACTGGGGGGGGATGATATTGACTCGGCTCTGGTGGATTACGTGGAGACGCAGTTGGGTTTGAGTGTATCCACGCCGACTGCCCGCGCTCGGCTTTTGGAGGCGCTTGTTGCGGCCAAACACAGTTTGTCAGAAGCTGAAGAGGTCTCTGTCTCGCTTCCTTTCCTTGATGGCCTAGACTCGCCTGAGGTTTTATTGAGTCGTACCGTGCTGGAAATCGTTGCCCGGCCGTGGGTGGAGAAAACACGGGGGCACTGTTTGCGTGCTTTGTCAGATGCGCATTTAAAAGTGGAGGATATCGCAGAGGTGATTCTTGTGGGGGGAAGTACTAGGATGCCGCTGGTACGCCAGTTTGTTGCCGAAGTTTTCCAACGTGAACCAGATTGTAGCCGCAACCCGGACGAGGCTGTGGCGGAGGGGGCCGCGCTGCAGGGGGCGATTTTGGATGGCAAATTGCAGAATGTGGTGCTTTTGGATGTCACTCCCTTGTCCTTGGGAATCGAGACTTTTGGCGGATTGATGAACGTTATTTTGCCGCGTAATTCGACGATTCCCTGCAAGGCTGGGGAGATGTTCACCAACGCTTTGCCAGGGCAGCGTTCAATGTTGGTCCGCGTGCTCCAAGGGGAGCGGGAGTTGGCGGATGCGAATTGGGAGTTGGGGCGGTTTGAAATACCGTTCACCCCGCTACCTAAGGGGCAGGCGAGGGTTGGGGTGCAGTTTGAAATCGATGCGAACGGGATTCTCAAGGTTCTTGCGAGGGACACCACCACAGGTAAGGAGCAGGTGGTGGATATGCGAAGTGCGGTGGATGTTAGCGATGAGGCGGTCGAGAAAATGTTGGAGGATGCGCTGGAGCACGCTTTTGATGACATGAATCAGCGGGCGTTCACCGAGGCGAAGCTAAAGGCTCAGGAGATGCTTCCATCCGTCGCCAAAGCGCTTGGTCTGGCGGGAGATTCTTTGGACGCAGACGAACGTGAACGTATCGAGCGAGGTGTGCGGGATGTGCAAGACGCATTGCGCGGAGAGGGCGCCGAGTTGCTCAAGCGCTCTGTTGCCGAGTTGGATGATGCCACCCAGAGACTTGCCGCAGTGCTTATGGAGCGGGCGATGCGTCGCTAATTAAGTCGGTCTAATTTCCTGATTTAAAGGCGAACTAACGCGTATCGTTTTAGGGACTCGGGTGCGGGTGGGAGAAGAGTGCGGGCCTGTACCTGAGGTGCACTGGTTTCCTTGGCCGAATCATTTGGGTGGCGAGGTGGGCAGAACGCGCTGTCGACTGAATGGTCCGCGTCATTACGCAAGACGAAAAGTTTTTCATATTTCGTCCAAACTATTATGCGCCCCACTTACGAAGTATCTGATGTAGGGCATGTATGAGTCTCGACGACAGCCAGTGATTGTTTCGTTGATTAGTTAGGTGGGAACTTAGGAAGGCTTGTTACGCGAGCTTCCTTAAGTCCTTGGGAAAAAACAAGAGGTCGAGTGTCGTTCAGAGCCCTACGGCGTTTCACCCTATTCATTTGCTCCCCATTTCTATGCGCGATATTATTTTCATCTCACTCGAGAATTGGGACGGTGTCTGGCGCCGCAATCAATTTTTATGCGCGGAGTGGATGCGCCGTTTTCCTCGGATGCGCATTCTCTTCGTTGGGCGGCCCAGGGATGCGTCCTATGCGTTGCGTACTGGGGCGATTCATTCGTTTAAGGCAACCGCTCTGAGGCAAAGTGATGAGTACAAGGGATTGACGCTCTTGAATCCGCTGAAGCTCATGCCAAACTCATTTGCTGTCGGGCGACACATCAATGCAGAGTTGCTTTTGCGGCAGGTAAATAGTGCGGTAAAAAAAATAGGTCTGCGCCACCCGCTACTTTGGATTAATGACCATTTTGCTTCTCATTTGGTAGGGCGCGTGGGGGAAAGGGCTGCCGTTTACGATATTACAGATGACTGGGCCCTCATGGGAGCCAGCTCTTCGGAAGATCGGCAGCGGGTGCGTGTAGCGGACGCTGAAATGTGCGCGAAGGCAGATTTGGTAGTGGTTTGTTCCGAGGCTCTTGAGAAGTCGAGGAAAGCCAAGTGTCGCAGAATTGTGCGGGTGTCTAATGGGGTAGATGCCGACCATTATCCGGTTTGCCGTGTCCCCCGAGCGCGTGGGGCAGTTCCAGTATTTGGGTATTTGGGCTCACTTCATGGTGAGCGTCTTGATTTTGGGCTGATACAGGCGCTAGCCACCAGCTGGCCTCAGTGCAAGGTTGTCATGTGCGGTCCCTGCATGCTCACTGAATACGAGCGCAGTCTCTTAGGGGCACTCCCAAATGTGGAAGTCCATCCTGAGGTACACTACCGTGATGTACCAGGGGTGCTCGCTTCGTTTGATGTGTGTATTTTGCCGCATCGTAAAACTCCTTTTACCGAGAGTTTAAATCCAATAAAACTGTGGGAGTATCTCGCGAGTGGAAGACCCATCGCGGCGACTTCCGTAGCTGGGTTCCGTGACTTTGCCCACCTATGTAACCTTGGGGATGGGGCCGCTGGCTTTGTCGCAGCATGCCACGCGGCGTATCGTGAGGACGGTTCTAAGGCGGAGGCGCGGGTGGCTGTGGCGGAGTCAAATTCTTGGAGAAGCCGGGTTGAAGATTTACTTGAGGTTTTTCGGCAGGAAAGCTGGGTGGGAGCTCCTTTTGGTAAATGGGCCGCCACAGAAGGAGTGGTGGCAGCCGAGTCTCGAAGCGAGGACTCAGCGGTGGGCGCAGATTCGTTAAATGGTTCCTTGGGGGAGGTGGCGCTTGAATCCAATTGGAGATGATCAAAAGGGAGGCGCCTTTCCAGGCAACGAGGTGTGTTGCGTCGTTGTAAGTTTCAACACCAAGGCTTTGACGCTTCGGTGTCTTGCGGCCTTCAGAGAGGCTGCGTGTGTGGTTTCTGAGGTTTGTGTGGTGGACAATGCGTCCTCAGATGAAACAGTCTCCTTATTGACGGATGGTGCGTATTGGAATGATTTGGAGCAAATTAGAAAAAAAAACATTCCGGTGTTATCGGTGATAAGGCTTTCTCAGAATATAGGCTTCGGTCCTGCAAATAATATGGGAGTGGGTTCGACGACCTCGCCGTTTGTGGCGCTTGTGAATAGCGATGCCTTTGTTTTTCCAGGTGCCTTGCAGACTTTGCGGGATTATTTGTTGGCAAATCCCAAGGTGGGAGTGGTCGGGCCTCGTCTTTTAAATGTCGATGGTTCGATGCAAGAGTCTCGCTTCTCATTCCCCAATCCCGTAAGGGCATGGACTGAAAATCTCGGGCTTGCCACGATAATGAAGTGGATCAATCGTGATGGCTTGTTGAGTCAAGGCCCGGTGGAATGGCTTAGTGGAGCTTGTCTGATGTTCCGACGAGAGGTTTGGGAGCGTGTCGGTGGGTTTGATGAATCTTTTTTTCTCTATTCGGAAGAGACTGATTTACAGCGCCGAGTCCGTTTGAGCGGATGGGAGGTGCATTGGGTCCCCGAGGCGGTTGTCACCCATCTTGGAGGGAGCAGTGGGGTTGGGATGCGTGAGGCGGTTCGTGAGTATTTTTTTGAAGGTGTTGACCGCTATTTTCTCAAGCACTACGGCAAGTGGGGCGCCGTTTCATTGCGAGCCGCGACGGCTACGGGGGCTGCGCTTCGTTGGGTGAGGTCGGTCCTCGGGGGGCGCGGGAAGCGGCAGGAATTGTCCTGGATTCTGAAACGACAAATTTCACGAAAGTTCCCTGAAATGGGGGCGGTTGATTTGATCCATATGATCAAGCGGTAGGCGGTACGCTCAGTTCGCGTAATTAACCGAATTGTAGTGTGATGAGTGGTTTGATTGTCGCTGGTTTGGACCGATGGCGGGTTTATAAGCGGCTTCAAGTGGTCATTATTAAATTTTATGGAAAATGCACAAATAGAGATGCTTCGGGGGCGTCTCGCGGAACCGGATGCGAAAGTTGCGCTGTGTCACTCCGGATGTCATCAGCGGGGTGGTGTTGAGAGGGTCATTTTGCAGGGGGCAAAGTATTTGAAGGACTCCTGTGATGTCAGTGTGGTGGCCCGGGATTTGCCTGCTCTGAAAGATATTCCAGAAGGTGTTAAAACGTTTAGGTTGCCGTATCCGGAGTTGCCGTTTGGTCTTGGGTTGCGCGGCACGCGGCGTAACTGCACCCGATTAGCGCGGCAAAACCGGTTTGATGTGGTTGCGGGCTTTGGAGTGCAGGCCCCAGAGAACAGTGTGGTCTGGATACAGAGTGTACACGCCGCATGGTGGGATCAGAGTCGGCAGAATCGCAGGGGAATCTTGCGTTTGAGACAGGCGGCTAATCCGCTTCACCGCATAGTGCTCTCAATGGAGGGGGAGCTTTTACGAGAACGGGCGTATAAAAGGTTGATCGCATTAACTCCGAGTGTGCTTGGAGACTTACAGCGTTTTTATGGAGTGCCAAGCGAAGATGTTGATATATTACCGAATGGATATAAGTCCGACGAATTTCATGTGGGATTAAGAGAATTATATCGATTGGAAAAACGAAGAGAAATAGGAGTTCCACTCGATGCTTGGGTAGTATTATTTGTTGCTAACGAATGGGAGAGGAAAGGATTGCTGCCTTTAATGGAGGCGATTGCGGCTTTGGACGACGCCAACATTCACTTAGTTGCGGTCGGGCGGTTGCCCCAATCGATGGTGCAGCGAAAGGCTGCTGATTTGGGGCTTCTTGGAAGGGTGCACACAATTAGGAGTACATGTTCGGTAAATCGTTGGTTTGGAATGGCGGATGTCTTTGCTCTTCCGACTGTGTACGAGGCTTGGGGAATGGTTGTCATTGAGGCAATGGCATCTGGGTTACCTGTTTTGACTTCCAGTTTGGCAGGGGCCTCTGAGGCGGTAGAAATAGGAAAAAATGGTTTTTTATTAAAGGAACCCCGCTCGGTTGAGGAGATCGTGGATGGATTGGAAAGACTCCGGCAGGGCGTTTTGTGGGATTCTAATTTAATTTCTAAAAGTGTTTGTAGGTATGAATGGAAGGTGATTTTTAAAAAATATAAATCAATCTTAATGCGATCAATATAATTTGCTGGAAATCGTTCTGACGAATTTTATCGGGAGTTAAATGAAAATTGTTGTTTGGACGGATTCCGATGCTCTTGCCGGCACTGAAAGGCATTGCCTTGATTTGGGGGCTGGGCTCAGGGGTGCTGGGGCTTGGGTAAGTATCGCTTGCCGGCCAGGCTCTCCTATGGCGCGATTGGTGGAGTGCAGTCAGGGCCGTTTACTTACGCTAGACGCTTCCGGTGCGCCCCTCACAGCCGTGAGCACTCTGCGCTCTTTGCTTGAGAATGGAGAACTGGATGTGATTCATTCTCATAATGGCCGGACAACTTTTTTGGCATGCTTGGCTGTGCTTCGAGCAGGACGCGGTTGTGTAGTTGCGACGCAGCACTTTATCGCTCCCGCAAGAGTGACGCGGCGGGGTCTGGTTCGCTTTGTATCGAATCGAATACACCGATGGACGAATATGCGAGTGGATCGATGGATTGCGATATCTGAGGCGGTGACCCTCGGTATGTTGGCGCGAAACGACGTGCAGCGCTCTCGGTTGAGTACGATTCCTAACGGTACAGCTTTTCCGGATGCGAGTGAACCGAAGCGTGCTCAGGCACGGCTGCTGCTTGGCCTGCCGCAATTGACTCCGGTGCTTTTGTGTGTGGCTCGATTGGCGGCAGAGAAGGGGTTGGAAGTTCTATTAAGCGCGGCTGCAATGCTTCGTGCGGATGGAGTGTCGCTGCACATTTTATTCGTGGGAGAGGGTGCCCTGCGGAAAAGACTTCAGCGCTTAGCGCGGGAACTTGGTCTCTCTGAATGCGTCCAGTGGCTGGGGTATCAGTCTGCGCCTGGGGTGTGGATGCGGGCGGCTGATTTGCTTGTTTTACCGAGTGCCGAAGAGCCTTTTGGGCTGGTTTTGCTGGAGGCAATGAGTCGGGGCATTCCGGTGATCGCTGCTGCGGCGGGCGGTCCGCTTGAGATCGTGGATGCAACCTGCGGGCTACTGTTCACGCCGGGAGACGGGCGGGATTTGGCCACAAAAATTAAACATTTGCTGGCGAATCCCCCTGAATTGAGGCGGCTTGGCGAGGGTGCTAAGATGCGGTGGAAGACTCATTTTGAATTGGGTAAAATGGTTGCCCGAATTAAGGAGGCCTACGGAAACGCGTTTGGGGTAGCTAAGTCTGCTTCGGGAAAGACGTTTAATGAATCAATTTAGCGGATTTTGTCGCTTGCGCATGGATATAAAAGTGAATGCTTACCGAGAGCGGTAGCATTAATCGAGAGCCTTGAGAAAGTGGCTCCGATGCAGGCTAATCTTCGTTCTGTTTTTGTGGCACTGATGTGCTAAGTTGATGGGCTATGCCTCGATCCCGTTCTGCCACTCCGCTGCTGCCGCAGCTTGAGACCCGTCTGTTTACGTTAGGAAATGGGTTGGAGTTGTTAGTTCATGAAGATTGGTCCGCCCCTGTGGCAAGCATCCAGGCATGGGTGCAAACCGGCTCCATTCACGAAGGCCAGCACCTTGGCTCCGGTATTTCCCACCTTTTGGAGCATATGGCGTTTCAGGGGACGGAGAAGCGCTCTGGGGGTGCGCTTGCCCAGCAAATTCAAGATGTGGGCGGGTACGTGAACGCATACACGTCTTTCGACCGCACCGTCTATTGGGTCGATTTGCCGTCAAAGGGTGTGCCGGTAGTTCTTGATCTGATCTCGGATGCGGTATTTCGCTCAACGTTGCCGCCCGAAGAATTTGCCAAGGAGCAGGATGTGATTCGTCGCGAGTTTGCTATGGGCTTTGACGACCCAGATCGGATGCAGTCGGAGCGCCTGTTCTCCACCGCCTATCAAAAGCATCCCTATCGACAACCGGTCATTGGCCATTTGGAGGTGTTTAATGCGCTCAGCCGAGAGGATGTGCTGGATTACTACAGGCGGCGTTACGCCCCGAACAACGTATTTTTTGTGGTGACCGGCGCTGTGCGTGCCGAGGAGGTAGCAGAGCAACTAGCGAAGTGTGTGGTCGACGTGCCGAGGTTGGCACTAGCGCCGGTTTGGATACCAGGAGAACCCGTCCAGATGGCGCCTCGGGAGGTCCACCAGGAGTTTGATACTGAGTTGACTCGTTTGAGTCTCGCTTGGCATGTGCCCAATGGACTTCATCCGGATGCTCCGGCTCTGGACTTGCTGGCGGCCATTTTGGGCGAGGGGCGCAGTGCTCGACTTTATCGTGCGTTGAGGGAGAAACGTGGAATTGTTCACTCTGTGGGGGCTTGGACGTATTGTCCTGCCGATGGCGGTTTGTTTGGACTTAGCGCTGTGCTTGATGTGGAAAATCGGGATGTGGTGCATGCCGCTCTATTGGAAGAGTTGAGTGAGATTCAGGAACGCGGGGTGCAACCGGACGAAATGGCTCGAATTCGCAAAATGCGGCTGAGCGGCTATCTCGGGAGTCTCTCGACGGCGAGGGGACGGGCTTCAGATATTGGAGACAGTTGGATGTCGTGTAGGAATACAGACTTTTCACGCATTTATGGTGAGCTGCTGGCTCAAGTAGAACCGGAGGAGATTCAGCGGGTGGCGCGCCATTACATCCAAGCCAAGGGGCTCAACGTGGTATCCTTGAACCCCAAAGGTAGCGGGCGCAAAGTTGTTCCAGCGGAAAGTGTGAGCGTGCGGGGTGACGTTGAAAAAAATTGCCTTGAGAACGGTTTGCGCACCCTGATTTGCCGTGATGAGCGCTTGCCAATGGTCAGTTTGAGTGTCGGATTTCGCGCGGGTCGACTGGTTGAAACAAGTGAGACGAATGGGATTTCCAAGTTGTTTTCGCGCGTGCTGCTCAAGGGCACCTCAGCACGTTCTGCTGAGGTGATAGCGGACACTCTAGAGTCGCTGGGGGGCGGCATCGGTGCGGATGCCGGGAAGGGGACTGTGACGGTTGGCGTATCGGTTTTAAGGGACGATTTGGAGGCGGGTTTGGAAATCCTCGCAGACGTGGTGCGCCATGCCGTTTTTCCGAAGGAGGCATTGGAAAGAGAGCGCACCGTGCAATTGGCGGCAATCAGGTCTGAGCGTGAGGATCCTTTCGCGGTTGCTGGACAGTTGCTTCGCTCGCACTTGCTGGAGGGGCATCCAGACGGACTGCCCGCTTACGGGACTTTGGAAAGTGTCGGGGCAATTCGGAGGGAGGATTTACTGGCGTTTCGCGACCGGTATTGCGTGGGGCGCAATGGTGTACTTTCAATTTTTGGGGATGTTGATCCGATTCAAGTGCACGCATTGGTGGAGCGGTATTTTGGAGGGTTGCCAGAGGGAGAGCAGGCTTTGAAGCACCCTCCGTTGCCGTCTCCGCTTTGCGGGATGAAATTTGTCGAGACCACCGTGGATCGGCAGCAAACCGTTTTGATGGTGGGCTATCGTTGTCCTGACATATTTCATGAAGATCAGGCTTCGCTTTGTCTTTTGGAGGAGGCGTGCAGCGACTTGGGGGGGAGAATGTTTGTACGTATCAGAGAAGAACTTGGCCTTGCGTACTCGGTGGGTTCCAGTCACTACGCTGGTTTGTCCTGCGGTTCGTTCGTCTTCTATGTCGCGACGGATCCGGAGAAACAGGAGGCTGTTTTAGCTGAGTTAAATAAAGAAATTCGCGCACTCGCTCAGGACGGACTGGGCGAGGCGGAGCTCTGCCGAGCTAAGGAGAAGTTTCTAGGCGGAATGGATTTGCGCAACCAAAGCCTAGCTGCCTTTGGTGCAGGTTGCCTGGCTGATGAGCTGTTGGGTTTAGGGGCTGAGCATTTCAGGCAGGAGCGCGCCGCAGTGGAGGCGGTTACTGCGGTGCATCTGCGCGCTGTGGCGGGCCGGATCTTTGGGGAGCAACCGTTTGTGACGGCTAAGGTGGGCCCGGTTTTGGGCGCAAAAGGTGCATAGTTTTTCGTTTCTGCTTTGAAAGACGCGCCCGCCGTTCGATGTTGTTTTAATAGTCGACACCTCTTTTTGTAGCTCCATGCAATCTTTTGATCAGCCGTTTTTGATTCATCCACCGCTCACTATCGGAACCGGTGCCGGTTCTGTGGAGATAGGCGGTACTGGGGGACCTCTTTTTATCCTTGGGCCGTGCGTGATGGAGTCGGAGGAGTTTGTTTGGAAGATGGCGAGGGAATTGCAAAAGCAGTGTAAGGCGCTTGGTTTTTCGTTTGTCTTCAAGGCTTCCTACGACAAAGCCAACCGCACATCGGTTCATAGCTTCCGAGGACATGGCGTGGAGGCTGGGTGCAAAATTCTGGGGGAAATCGGGCGCGAACTTTCCATACCGGTGACTACCGACGTGCATTCTCCGCAGGAGGCCGAGATTGCGGCGCAATGGATCGACGTGTTGCAAATTCCGGCATTTTTGTGTCGTCAAACCGATCTCATTGAGGCGGCTGCACGGACGGGACGTACGGTGAATGTAAAAAAAGGGCAGTTTCTGGCGCCCCAAGACGTGGTCAATATTGCACGCAAGTTGCAAGCGTTTGGTTGCGAGAACTTTTTCTTCACCGAACGGGGGGTCAGTTTTGGCTACCACAATTTGGTGGCGGATATGCGCTCACTTTACTGGATTCGCGAGTTGGGGTACCGGGTCGTTTTTGATGCAACTCACTCTGTGCAACGTCCCGGCGGAGGGGGTGACAGGACTTCTGGAGATGGCATTTTGGCTCCTGTTTTGGCTCGTGCGGCGGTCGCTGCGGGGTGTGACGGGGTTTTTATAGAGACCCACGAGGATCCTTCAGTCGCCTTTAGTGATGGTCCAAACCAAGTTCCTCTGGCGCATTTGCCTGTGTTACTTTCTCAACTGTCAAAAATCCATGCACTCGTTCGGACCTAGTATCCAAAAGAAACGAACATCATCGACCTGCATGATGCTCCCGCTTTGGGCGGTAGCACTTCTTGCCCCGTCGGTATTTGGAGCGGGGGAAACCCCGATTTTGCGGCTCGCCAAGCCCCAACCCGAGCTCAAGCGCTCAGAACGCCCACTGGACAACGCAATCCCAGTTGCCCCCTCTAAACCGGCTGCTTGGGGGACGCGCTTGCCTGTCGCATCGGGTTCGCAGGCGGCCATCCCGACTCCAAGCTCAAAAGCACTGACACCAGACCCGGCAAATGAGGCGCCTTTGTCTATCCCGTTGTTGCAGGGATACGATAGCTTCGGGTTAAGCGTTCCGGACCATGATGCGTCGGGTAGGCTGCGCTCTTTGTTTGTTATCGGCGCCATTTCCAGAGTGGACGATCGTACCGTGGAAATACGGGACAGTTTTTTAGAGACTTACAGGGAGAATGGGGGCCTTGATTTGTCCATTGAGATGCCCAAGGCGAATCTGGATCGTTTTACCCGGGTGCTCGCTTCCAAAACGCCTGTGGTGATCCGGCGCGATGAATTTGAGCTTAAGGGAGCCACTATGGAGTTTAACACGCTGACGCGAGAAGGCGGGATGGGCGGTGCAGTGGAAATGGTGATTTACAATGGAGTGACGGTGGCATCTGAAGAGGAGGCTCCCATTGAAAAAAAACAAAAGCGTTAGTGGACTTTAAGAACCTTTTGAACGACTGAAATGGGGGGGCATTAGTCTTGCCGGAACTCGTGTGATGGAACTCGTCGGCAACGAAGTATAGTTGTTTGAAATTGGGTTAAGAAGCTCACTCGGGAGCTCCGCTAGGATTCGTTTTGATCTATGAATTTTATTGCCAATGAAGTTCTCTTAAAAGCCTCTCCACCCTGCTTTATTTTTATCAAAGAATAGGTTCCAAAGACTAAACGATTATCTATGTTTGGAAGCGTTGATTTGGATAGAACTATGAAGCATTTCCGAACTTATTCTCGAACTTACTCTCGCTCCCTGATTCCCTTGTGGTCTGGGCTTGTGGTGCAACTTTTGTGGGTTGCGACGGCGCGGAGTCAGGAGTTACGAGGGGAATCGAGCGCCGTACAGCAAGGGGAATTGAGCGGCGCACAGGGGAGCAGCGCGCGTAGGGCTCCCTTGCAAAACCTAGGTGTTTCCCCGCTAACGGGGGGGGCTCAAGGGGCGCTCTCTGGCAATGGCGGCTCGCTGGGTAAAGGAAGTTCGGGTAGTTCGGGTAGTTCGCTGGGCGGGGCTGCTACGGCCTCGTCTGCACAAACGGTCACCACTATTAGCTCCAAGAAAGGGGCTTATTTGGATTCCAAGGCCTATATGGCGACTTTCAACGGAAGCGTTAGTGTGGTGGACGCTCGTTTCTCGCTTACATGCGACAAGTTAACCGCTTTTTTTGTGCGTCCAAGCGTAGAGTCTGCCGGAGAAGTAAAGGGAGAGAGCGGGCGTAGTGGTCTGGATAAAGCTGAGGCGGAGGGTGATGTGATTATCATCCAAGATAAAGTTGGGGAGAAGGGCGAGGTGGAGAGGAGTCTGGCTCGGGCACAAAAGGCGGTTTACGATTCTCAGACTGGGAACATCACATTGTCTGGGTGGCCTCAAGTAGAACAGAAACAGAACGTTACGATGGCGGCTGAAGAAAGTACTGTGATTATTTTAAACCGCAAAGGAAAGTTGGAAGTACTTGGGCATTCGAAGTCTATCTTACGGAATGCCAGCATGAACGATGGACACTGAGCATTCATCTGGGGTGATGCCTACTGGGGAATCTGGCACTACATTTTCAAGCGATACTGTGATGGAAAATCCGTTGTTGCGAACGCAACGTTTGTTGAAGATTTACGGGCGGCGGGCGGTTGTGAATGGAGTGGATATCGAACTGTCCAAGGGAGAGATTGTGGGGTTGCTTGGGCCGAACGGGGCAGGGAAGACGACGAGTTTCTACATGATTGCCGGTTTGGTGCGGCCTGATGGAGGTTCCGTAGAGTTTATGGGAGAGGATGTTACCCAATTGCCAATGCATCGCAGGGCTCGGATGGGCATGGGATATTTACCACAGGAAGAATCTGTGTTTCGGAAGTTATCCGTTGAAGACAATCTGATGGCGATTTTGGAGATGCAGCCTCTTACGAAAAAAGAACGTAAAAATCGTTGCGAAGAGCTGCTAAATCAGTTTGGAATAACGTCCGTGGCTAAACAGCTCGCACTGACCTTGTCTGGCGGTGAAAAACGGCGTCTTACGATCGCACGTTCGCTGGTCAACTGTCCCTCGTTGTTGATGTTGGATGAGCCTTTCAGCGGGGTGGATCCCATTGCTGTGGCGGACGTTCAGCAGATTATCGCCAAACTTCGCGACGAGGGCTTGGGTATCCTCATTACCGATCACAATGTGCGTGAGACGCTTGCCATAGTGGATAGGGCCTACCTCATTTTTGAGGGGCGTGTGGAAACCCATGGCACCAAAGAATTTCTGGTCAACGATCCGGTGGCCCGCCGAGTGTATCTTGGAGAGGGCTTCCGTATGTAGTTGCAGTGTTAAACCCCAAATAAACAAAGGACACAAACTCCGACCGGAAAGGAGGTTGTGCCCACCGACAAGGAAAAAAAGACCATGCAGACTGCAAATGTTAACGTTCCTGTTCGAGTGGATGCCCGGCATTTCGCCCTCACTGAGGCGATCCGGTTGCATACCGTACACAAAATAGACCAGTTACATCTGGACTACCCACGAATCATCGAGGCGCACGTGATCCTCGATATTCAAAAGCACGGCAACCGGCATTTCGCAGAGATTATTCTGCACTGCGCAGATCACATCACTCTGGAATCTTCCGCGACGACGACGGACATTTACGTTTCCATTGATTCGGCAGCTCTTAAAATTGCGCAGCAGATGCGCAAGTTCAAAACTCGATACTTGGCGACGTATCGGAATGCGCGTCGTGCAGCCTAGTGTTTTTTGACACATTCTAACGCGCAAGACGCGCGCACTGACCATTTGCATGAGTGTGGATTCACGCTTCGTGTTACCGGTTGGAAAAGACGGCACCTTCAGAAATGGAGGTGCCGTTTTTGCTGTTTTTGTGAGAAAGACACGGGGAATTCGGCAACAAAAATGGATGGCACTACGACTGGGCCAAGTCAGAGTGGAGAAACATTCCCCTCCTTCTTATGAAAAGCATTTTTACCCCTCTCCTTCTTTTGCTGAGTCTCTGCTGCCTTGGCGAAGCTGCTCCCGTTTCGCTGTTTAATGGTCAAAGCCTTGAGGGTTGGGAAGGGGAGACTGCCAGTGTGTGGCGAGTCATCGACGAGGTGATTGTCGGTGGTTCGTTGGAGGGAAATCCGCAAAACGAGTTTCTGGCGACAAAGAAGAAGTACCGGAATTTTATTTTAAAGCTCGAGTACAAGCTAATTGGAAATGAGGGGTTTGTGAATGGTGGAGTGCAGTTTCGCAGTAAGCGTATCCCCAATCCACCGAACGAAATGAGTGGGTATCAAGCGGATATAGGCGCCGGTTATTCGGGCTGCCTTTACGACGAATCGCGACGGAAAACCATGCTCGCTAAACCCGAAAAGGAGCTCGTTGAGGCCATCGAAAAACCCGGTGAATGGAATCGGTACGAAATCCGCGCGGAGGAGCAGCGCATCCAGCTTTTCCTCAATGGAACGCGAACGGTGGATTTCACGGAGCGCGAGGCTGGAATGGATATGACCGGAGTCATAGCGCTCCAGATTCATGGGAAATGCAAAGCGCAGGTGAGCTTCCGCAATATTGTGATCGAGGCGCTTCCTGATGCGCTTATGCCTGATGCAAAATAGGTTTTGGAACCTTTTGGAGGCGCCTCCTCGCCAACATCTTTAGCTCATCGGTCACCTCAGGTGTCCACTCCTGCAATTCTCCCCGGTCCGCCGCCGTGCATCCTGTTTCGAGTGCTTCCCGAAGATTACCCAGCGTTTTGGATCCGATCGTCTCACGGTAAAACAACTCTCGGAGGGCCTCGCGAATCACTTCGCTAGCCGATGTCTAGAATCCACTGCTGATCTTCTGCTGAGTCCATCTCTCCATTTCCGGTGTGAGGGAAACATTCATGTGGGAACGCGGAATAGGCTTTACCCAAGTGCTTAGTTTTACCCAAGTGCCTGTCCCCGTCGCCGCTAATTTTCCTGACCCCTAGTTTTCAAAGCAGACTAAAGAGATGGTCGTTGGGGTTGATGCTAACCAGTTGTTGCCCGGACGCCCTCGGAAAGAGGGCCGACAGTTTGACATTTGATCGGTGTGCCATCATATTGTTGTCATGGTGAGAACTCAAATCCAACTGCCCGATGAATTGTTTGCCCGAGCCAAGAAACTGTGTGCAGCTCGGGAGATCTCTCTCGCTGAATTGGCGAGGCGTGGCATTGAATACACTCTGAGTGTGTATGCGCCGGATGCGGATCCGGATTGGCAACTACCGATACCAAGGAGTTTGGGTTGGTTCGGGCTAACAGATGATGAACTCAAGGCGCAGGCGCAAATGACATCCACTGAGGCAGCGCTTTCGTAGCCGTATGGTTTCGATTGACACCAACATTTTGTTGCATGGGTTTAATGTCGACTCTCCTCAGCATGAAGCGGCCTACGCGTGGTTACAATCTGTACGGGCTTTGGAAGATGTGGCGATTTCAGAGTTCATTCTCGCCGAGTTTTATGGGTTGTTGAGGAACCCAGCCGTCTTGAGGCAACCTTTGGGGGCCTCGGATGCGGCATCTGTGGTGCAGACGTACCGCCGCCATCCCCGTTGGCGGTTGATTGGGTTTCCATCCGAGAGTTTATCGATGCACGAGAGTTTGTGGCAGACGGTGAGCAAAGAGGGGTTCGCCTTCCGGCGCTTGTACGATGTACGGACGGCGCTGAGTCTCCTGAGGCAAGGTGTGACTGAGTTTGCCACGGCGAATACGAAAGATTTTACGGGACTGGGTTTCCGGCGAGTGTGGAATCCGCTGGTGAGCTGAGAACGTAAAGGTCCTGAGATTGCCAAATGAAAAGCGAGAAGGAAGACTTCGAAATTCCAACCTAATCGCGAGATTCCGTGATCTTAGAAGCGATGAGACCTCTAATCCCTCTCAATTAGGTTTTACTAGGGTTACCCAAGTGTACCCAGTTTTTTGTACGATGTGTTTACAGCGCCGTTAGAACTGCAAGTGACAGACACTTTCCGCCAATGACTGTCAACCGGCCAGGCAAAGGAAGCCTGCATGGGGCCCTTTTTTATGGTCTACTCGCTTCGTTTCGATATATCTCACACCGTTTTCCGATGCGCTTCCTCCCCCCACTTACATTTCTTTCACTGGCTCTCGCTGTTTCATTTTTTAGCGGCGCCAGTACATCGCTTGCCTCGCAGAAGCCAAATATTTTGATCATCTTTGCGGACGATCTTGGCTACGCAGACATCGGTGTCCATGGCAGCAAAGCCGTGCCGACCCCAAACATCGACGCTCTAGCGGCGTCAGGTGTGCGGTGCACCTCCGGTTACGTGACATCGCCGTACTGCAGTCCCTCCCGCGCTGGTATGCTCACGGGCAAGGCTCAGACGCGCTTTGGTCATGAATTCAACCCACATGTGGGCAAGGACTCAGAGTTGGGGCTTCCCCTGGACCAGCGTACGATCGCAAACGTTCTTCACGAGGCGGGCTACGCAACGTCCCTCGTCGGAAAGTGGCACTTGGGATTCGATAAACCCCACCACCCCAACTCTCGGGGATTTGATGAGTTTTTCGGTTTTCTCGTCGGCGGCCATAATTACCAACAGCATTCCAATGCCGACCCAGAGTTTCAAACCGGTCACTCGCATAACATGATTTATCGCGGCGATAAGCTACAGAAACTCGACGGTTTCCTCACCGACATCTTCACCGACGAGGCCATCAGTTTCATGGACCGCCATCAGGAGCAACCTTGGATGCTGTACCTTGCCTACAACGCGGTGCACACGCCGCTGGAAATTTCGCCGACAATTAGCGCCCGTCTTCCCGCCGATGTCACGGACCCTGATCGGAGAGGCTACCTTGCGCTGCTTCTCGGACTGGATGACTCCATCGGTCGCGTCACCGACTATCTCAAAAAGACCGGCGCCGACAAAAACACCTTGATCTTCTTTGTGAGCGACAACGGAGGCTCTGGTCACAAGCCGTATCTAGCCTACAACACTGGCGTTAACACCCCTTTGCGCGGGAACAAGGGCCAGACGCTTGAGGGAGGGATCCGAGTTCCATTTATCGTCTCGTGGGCGGGGCATCTCCCAGCCGGACAAGTATATCAGCACCCAGTGTCCACACTCGACTTCCTCCCCACCGCGTGTGCGGTTGCGGATGTCAAACCTGCCCCGGAGTTGGAGGGAGTCAACCTTCTGCCGTACTTGAAAGGCGAAACCAAGTCGGCCCCTCATGTCTCGCTCTCGTGGCGGTTTGGTCCCCAGAAAGCCATCCGTCAGGGGAACTGGAAGCTGGTAGATGCGCGCGATTTCGACGCCAAGACGCAAAGCGGATGGCAGCTCTACGACCTCTCAAAGGACATTGGCGAAAAGAACGATCTTGCTGCGGAGTTCGCGGAGAAGAAAACGGAACTCGCAAAAATATGGGAGGCTTGGGACAGCCACAACATAGCGCCGCGCTGGCATGGGAGCTTCACCGAGGATCCCAGCGCACCCGCTCCACCCAAAAAACAGGCGCCTGCGAACGCAGTTCGGACAAATTAAATGTCAACCCTTGGGCATTCCACGGGTTGAACTTCATCCAGTACCGAGAGAAGTGTCTGTCCCGAATGGCACTCCTGTATCGGCGTTTTGTCTGGCGCCCACCAATGCGCGGCCTAAACTTGCGCCATGTCAAACCCAGACCAGAACCCCGCGCCAACCGCCGCCACCATCACCATCCGCGCGAATGGGCCACTACTCGTGCAGGGCGATGTCAAAGTGATCAACAGCGCGGGCGAGGAAATTGACCGCGGTGGACGCGTAGCTTTTTGCCGCTGTGGCCTTAGCAAAAACAAGCCTTTCTGCGACGCAAGCCACAAGGCCGCGGGATTCACGGCCGAGTAAAAAAAGTTTTGGAAGGGAGAAGAGGGAGAAGTGTATGTCCCCTTGGGCACATTTTCGGAACGTGACTCAGGGTAACTCCTCCCTCGCACCCCCTAGGCTGAATGAGTTGCATCTGGAAACCTCTCTCTCCCAGCCGCCACAAGGAGCCGGGCGCGCTAAAAAGCGCTTTAATACCAAATCTTGAAGAAAACTGGTTCTTCTCTCCCGGGAACGCGGAGCCCTAGCTCCGCTTTGACGCCCCAAAAGCTCGGACAGGCATTGCGGAGCTGGGGCTCCGCGCTCCCAGGTGCTGAGGTCTCTTGAATCA
>CAIXGS010000015.1 GCA_903919125.1 uncultured Spartobacteria bacterium
GCCTCCGAGAGCCGGATGCGGGAAATCCGCCCGTCCGGTTCGATGAGGGGGAGACGCGTGTGGGTGGTTTACCAAACGCGTCTCCCTACTCTATTCCGCGTTCCCGGGAGAGAAGAACCAGTTTTCTTCAAGATTTGGTATTATTTAGGGAGGAACTTCCTGCACCGGTGCAAGATGCTTTAGCGAAGCTGCTTGCAAGCGGTAGCGTTCTGGGTGGTTTGGCTAGGACCTTTGAGGGCGGGGCGTTGGTTTTCGAAATTGATATCGAGACGCCTAAAGGGCTGAAATCCACCTCGTATTTCGCCGATGGGAAGCTCGCCAGTAGAGAGATTTCAGAGTCGGAACTTCCTGCGCCTGTGCTGAAAGCGCTCAAACGTCGATTGAACGGTGAGGCTCTTGAAAAGTGTTATCGCTCCGAGGAAAATGGAACGGTTTATTTCACGGCAGGCCTCGCTCGTCCGAACGGTCCGGTTTGGCTCACTTTTGATGCAACTGGGGCTGTTGCGGAGCGAGAGGAGCGCGTCGAATGGGATGCCGCACCACCCGGCGTTCAGAACGCACTAATGGGCAAGTTAAACACGAAGGAGCGTTTACGGATCATCCGGAAAACGGAGGATCGTGAAGTGAGTTTCGAGGTTTGGGCCTTCACGCCCGAGAAGCTGGATATTTATTCGGTTTCCTCGGAAGGGGTACTTGAAAGGCTCCGGTGAGAGGTTCAAGTCCCCATTGTCTTGCGGAATGCCATAGGTGCTCTTGTCCGTCAGCTTGCGCCTGCGTCCTCTATTGGGTTACTTTTTCGTTTTAGGCTGGGCCGCTAGCCGCTCTAAGCCTTCGCTTCCATGTCTTTTCACCCGTCGCCGCCAGTTTCGCTCTACGACCTCACTTTCGACCAATTGCTTGGCACTTTGGTGGGAGACGGTTTGCGCCCGGCCCACGCAACGACGCTCTGGCGGGCCCTTTACCGCGAACTGGACCCCGCGCCAAATCTACGCGCCGATTTTCTCGGGCCGCTCCGCCGCTGGCTTCAAGAGCGTTGGGAGGCTCCGTACACTCTGACAACGGCGGACATTACCACCTGTATTTCAAGCAGCGACGGCCTCACCCGCAAACTGCTCCTGCGTCTCCACGACGCTCAGGAAGTGGAGACCGTTCTCATGGGGTATCCCGGCAGGTTCACGGCCTGCTTGAGCACGCAGGCGGGTTGCGCGATGGGCTGTGTGTTTTGCGCCACGGGCCAGATGGGGTTTGTGCGCCACCTCACGCCTGGCGAAATTATGGCACAACTCATTGCCGTGCAACGATTGCTTCGTGAAAGCGGCGATGCTTTGCGTAACGTCGTCCTCATGGGAATGGGCGAGCCACTTCACAATTACGACGCCGTCATGCAAGCCCTCGCGACCGCCTGCCGCGCGCCCGGCATGGCGCTGGGCCCCTCGCGCATTTCCGTGAGCACCGTCGGTGTGGTGCCGGGCATCGTCCGGTTTACCGATGAACGGCAGCCTTACTCCCTTGCGATTAGCCTCCACGCCGCTACCGACGAGGAACGTTCCGCGCTGCTGCCCGTCAACCAGCGCTGGCCGCTTTCTGAACTCATCGCTGCCTGCCGCTATTACATGGAGCGTTCCGGTGCAAAAATATTTTTTGGGTGGACCCTCATCGCTGGGCGCAATGACACCCCCGAGCAAGCCCGACGCCTGAGCGAATTGCTGCGCGGTTTAAACGCGCACGTGAATTTGATCCGGCTCAACGCCACGGCCGGGTTTAGTGGCGTGACCACCGAGGACGTCGCCGCCGCTGCTTTCCAAAAGAGCATCCAGGACGCCGGCATTCCCTGCACCATCCGCCAATTTCGGGGCATCGACGTGGCGGCAGGGTGCGGTCAACTGCGTTCGGAGCGCACGAAACCTCGCAAAGTGGCGTCCATGGTTTCGGAGGAGGCCGTCTAATTCCCACCGGGCCATCGTCTAATCTCCAAAGAGCCGCTCGTAATTCTGCTCCAATTGCAGCGCGAGAGTTTCCGGAGCAAGTCCGCGGTCCGCTGCGAGAGCATTAAGGCACAGCACTACGTTTCCGGGATGGTTGAGCAGCCGCTCTTCGGTTTGCTCCAGCAGCGCGACGGCGAGCTCGCGAGGCGGTGCCATGTCTGGGGCGTCGCTTTCTACCAGCAGCCGTTCAGCGGGAATGTGCTTAAATAGTTTTCTGATCGCCGCCTTTTTTGGGTGTAAAAAGGCTGGAGAGAAGGAGAAATACGCGCCCAAATCCACCCATTGCGCCAGCATGGTCTGCGGTCCGCTAAAGCTGTGTAGCAGGAAGCCGCGCTTCGATGGAGGGCAGCGCTTTACGCAAGCGGCAAGCTCGGGCCAAGCGCGCAAACAGTGCAAAGTGATCGCCCGATTCAGTTGCCGACTCAATTTCAAGTGCTCGAGCAACACTGCCGTTTGGTCTTCCATATCAAACCCTTCCATCCATCGATCCAAGCCGGTTTCTCCGATTCCAGCCTCCGGGTAGCGCGTCAGGCATTCTTCTAAAGCCGCCAGCCAGTTTGCGCTGCGCTGCGCCTGCCACCACGGATGCAACCCAAAGGAGCAGCGTAATCCGGGGTGCGTCTTGGCCAAAGCCGCGACGTTTTCCCAATCCGATTCGCGCGTGGCGTTGACCATCCAGCGCGTCAGGCCGAGTTCGCGACACCGAGCCAAAGCGGCAGGAAGCTGTGCGCCAAAACGAGCGTCCTGCAAATGGCAATGGGCGTCGGTGAGCCGCATTAATTTTCCTTTGAAAACTGTTCCACTGCAAAGTTGCGGATCGCCTTTTGTAAAAGCGCCAGTCCTTGGAGGCGCGTCGGGGTGATGTAGCGCTCTAACTTGGCTGCGGCCAAAATTGTGCACTCAAACGTAGCGGCCTCCTGCGGCACAACGCCCGAGTAGACTTCCGCAATCAGAGCCGCTAAACCCCGTACCACTGCCGATTCGGAGTCCACGTCGAAGCGGCAAGTGCCCGCCTCGAGTTGCGGGTGCAGCCACAACTTGGTTGCGCAGCCTTGAATGCGAAAGGCTTCCGTACAAAATTCCGGGGCTAGAGCGGGGCGGCGTCTGGCGCGGTCCTGAGTATAGGCGAGGCGCTCGATGGGATCCTCGATGCGCAGCAGGGCCTCGGCGAGTCGTTCTTGGTTTTGGGCTGGCAACATGGCAGCAGCATGCCAGCCACGGGCGAAAGGGAAAGAGCGTTGCCACGGGTGGTTTATTCGGCACAATCCCGACCCATGAAATACCGGCGCTTTGGCAAAACTGAGTTGCAGATCCCAGTGTTCTCGTGTGGCGGGATGCGTTTTCAGCAGAGTTGGGATGATCTTCCCGCGGAAAAAATTGAGGAGAGTGTGCAGCGCAATTTGGAGGCGACGGTGCTGCGGTCGCTCGAGCTGGGAATCAACCACATCGAGACGGCGCGTGGTTATGGTTCTAGCGAAATGCAGTTGGGCTGGATCCTTCCCAAATTGCCGAGGGACAAAATGATTATCCAAACCAAGGTGGCGCCTGTCGCGGATCCGGCAGAGTTTCGGCTCACTTTTGAGCAGTCCCTGAAAAATCTTCAGTTGCAGTACGTCGATTTACTTTCGATTCATGGGATTAACGAGGGGGAAACCTTGGATTGGTCGATTCGCAAGGGCGGCTGTTTGGAGATGGCCCGCCAGTTGCAAGCCGAGGGGCTTTGCCGCCACGTGGGCTTCAGTACCCACGCCACGAATGACCTTATTCTAAAGGCAATTCACACGGGCGGCTTTGATTACGTGAACATTCACTGGTACTTTGTGAATGAATTAAACTGGTCCTCCGTGGAGGCCGCGACGGCTCTCGATATGGGTGTTTTTATCATTAGTCCCACCGACAAGGGCGGGATGCTTTATGCCCCGCCCGAAAAGTTGACGAAGCTTTGCGCCCCGCTTTCGCCCATCGCCTTCAACAACCTCTTTTGCTTGGCTCGTCCCGAAGTTCACACGTTGTCTCTGGGAGCTGCGCGCCCCGAGGATTTCGACGCCCACGTTGAGTCTCTGGAGTTTTACGATCGCGCTGCGGAAATCACCGCTCCCATCACTGCGCGGTTGCTTGAGGAAATGAATCGCACGCTCGGTGCCGACTGGTGTGCGTCGTGGTCGGAAGGGCTGCCCTCGTACGTGGATGTGCCTGGGGAAGTGAACCTTCAGGAGATCCTGCGCCTCTGGACTTATGCGAAGTCCCTCGACTTAGTGGAATGGGGCAAAATGCGGTATAATTTGCTCGGAAACGCGGGTCACTGGTTTCCAGGGTTGAATGCGGCTAGTGCAGATGCGGCGGCGATTCGCCAGATTTTGGGTGATTACCGGTTTGCGGGCAGGGTGGGGGAGATTCTTGAAGACGCTCATGGGCTGCTATTTGCCGCGCCAAAGAAGCGCCTGAGCGAAGGCGGGTAAGGAAGAATACCGAGAGTTGTTGATGAGACATAACATCTAATACCAAATCTTGAAGAAAACTGGTTCTTCTCTCCCGGGAACGCGGAGCCCTAGCTCCGCTTTGACGCCCCAAAAGCTCGGACAGGCATTGCGGAGCTGGGGCTCCGCGCTCCCAGGTGCTGAGGTCTCTTGAATCA
>CAIXGS010000016.1 GCA_903919125.1 uncultured Spartobacteria bacterium
GCTCTCCTACATCCTGCGCATCTGGGAACGCTTCGCCCAAAGCCATCCCCCGCCCGCAAAACTCCCCGCCATTCTCCCGATCGTTCTCGCACAAGGCAAACGCCCTTGGAAAACGTCCACCCGTTTGGAGGACCTCATCGACCTGCCGCCCTCCGTCGCGCACATCCTGCGCCCATGGCAGCCCACACTGGTGTACCATCTTCTCGAGCTGGTGCGCATTCCCTACGACGCCTTCGCTGGCACGCCAGAGGGTATCCTCACCCTGCGCGCCCTAAAGGCCGAGCCCATGGAGGAACTGCTTGGCGATGCCGTTTGGGACGAGGCACTTTTATTTTCCATTTCCGAGAGTGCTCTGGAGCGAATCCTGCGGTACATTCTCAATGCGGAAGTCAACGTCACCCATCTCAAGGAGCGCCTTGGCAAGATTCAAACCAAACCCCTTCAATCCAAAACTATGACACTCGCCGATCAACTCAGAGAAGAAGGCAAACAAGAGGGCAAACTCGAAGGCAAACAAGAGGGACTGTCCGAGGGGCAATTACGCGCTTTCAGAACTGCGGTGTTGCGCGCCTTGGAGATCCGACACGGCGCGTGTCCGGAGGGAATCCGCGAAGCTCTTGAGTCCATCGACGATCCAGCACGCCTCGAGGCACTTTTAGAAAGTGCCTTTCGTTCTGAATCCCTCGAAGCCTTCGCGCAATGCCTCTGAAATCGCGTAAAAACCTCGGAGGTTAAACGCGTTGCTCAACTCCGACGCAATTGGGCAAAATCCACTTCTGCGGTAATCCCGCTGAACCCCACCGTCGCCGCTTGTAAAGCCGAGCGCTATACGCATTAGCCCTGGCCGACTTAGTTGAGTCAATACACCCTGGCACCGACAGGCTCCGAGGTCAGCTCTGCGAATCTACGCCTATATTTTAGATAGGTAAGATTTTCGGATGCGTCAGGCGTGCGAGTACTTCCGCTCCCTTGAAAAAACGCGGGTCCTCACCGCCCTCGCTGATGCTGCTCACCTTCACCGCCACCTGCCTCTCAAGCTGGGGATCCTCGCCGAAGGCAATCTGCCCCATCCCGCCACGCCCTTTTTCACGCAAAAGGGTGTATTCACACAAAGCAGCAGCCTAATGTGAATCCGTTACCCCAGAGCTAACCACCTACCGACGGTACCTGAAGGTCCGTGGAGGGTGATCCACCGAACCTGCGTGGAGATGAATTATCACAATAAACCCAATAACTCATCCGCCAAATGCGCTCCCATGTACAAACTCGGCGCCTGAGTCAAAAACAACGACTTTTCCAAGTCTCCCTTTCTCTGCGCTTCCGCGAGGAATCAGGAGCGTTGGAAACAGAGAAAAGGCGAGTCCGGTGAAGGAGTGGTAGCTAAAATTTGATCAAACGGAAGCATTACGCTACCTTCGGAAGAACATGCCAACGCTCGTCATTAAATCCTTCCCGGAAGATCTGCACGCCAGGCTCAAGCAGTTGGCTGTATCCCACCGCCGTTCGCTCACTCAGGAGACCATTTATTTGATAGAGCAGGCTCTTTCGAGCCCAACGCCTTCCACAGCGGAAGCCACCGACTCTTACTGGGCGACCCGCAAACCCATCCCAGAGTTTGAAGCCGCTCTCAAAGCCGGTGCCTTCAGGGCGGGAACCGATTCCACCCAGATTATTTCTGAGGAGAGAGACGCTCGATGAGCAGCGCCTACTACGACGCGAACTACCTCTTCAAACTCCTGTGCCTCGAGCTGGGCTCGAATGAAGTTCGCGCCCACGCAGCGACGACACGGTTTATTTGTACCGCAGCACACGGCCGAGCGGAGTTTGCCTCCGCCGCCTTCCGAAAAGTCCGAGAAGGCGCCGCCACGCCGGATCACTGCCGACTCGCTCTCGCTCAGATGCGAGCGGATGCCGCCACCGGCAACCTTCAGTTTTTACCCCTCACCGATGCGGTCTTCGACCGGCTTGAGACTGTTTATTCCAGCGCTCCCGCGGGCGTCTATCTGCGGGCAGCAGACGCGATTCACCTCGCCACAGCTGCGGAAAATGGTTTCGCCGAGATTTATTCGAACGACAAACATCTCCTCGCCGCTGCAACGCTGTTCGGCCTCGAGGGGGTGAATGTGATTTAGCGCGCCTCACGTGGCATTCTCGCGAGGACGCGCGACATTCAGCGCATCCGGCGCCTCCTCAGAAAAACTCGACAACGGAATGCGAGCGCAGAAAGGGGCGCAGAAAGTGTCTGTCCCGAATGGCACTTAGTTAAGGTCGTCTTTCGTTGGATTTTTACGCTAACCAAAAGGAGTGCCGTACCGCGATCGCCCGAAAAAGCGTCTTAACTAAGTGCCATTCGTGCCTATCCCCCTGGCGCTATCGCTCACGCTTTCAGGTTGGTTCCGATGCCGGAGGCATCAAAGCCATTAGCCGGTCGGTTGAGCGAAGCGACACCACCGGATGCGATACAAAAAACGCCACGCATCCCATAGGGATGCCAGCCCTTCCATGCTGCTGTGCCATTGTGATATCGCGCCGACGCACAACGTGTTTCCCACACAAGATGGCTTGTTTTTCCCTCAACGCCTCGCCGCTAGCATCCCTCTGGGATGCGGGCCGTTCCGGCCTGACAAACCGGTGGTGTCGTCGCGTCGCTCCTCAACCTCCGGCTAATGGCTTTCATGCCTCCGGCATGGCAAACCGCAGCATCCCCACGACGACTTTGGGCGACTCACCTAGGGTTATAGCGCAGAAAGGGTCTGTCCCCTGCGGTTCTCTTCAAACTCCTGTGCCTCGAGCCGGGCTCGAATGAAGTTCGCGCCCACGCAGCGACGAGACCGTTTAGTTGTACCGCAGCACACGGCCGAGCGGAGTTCCTAGCAGTGAAAGGTGCACCACCAAGACGTCATGCTCCAAACCGTATTTGCCCGCCACATCCGGCACTGCTGACGGTGACCTATAGCAGGCCCCATTTTAGACGAACGCTCACTTCTGAAAGCTCTTCGGCTCGTACACCCTGATACGGTCGACCTTACTCCCCAGCAACCGTTTGCCATTGCGCGAAATCTGCAAATTCCACTCGTGATAGTCCCCCGTCCGAAATTCTTCCATAAGGTTCCAATTGGTACGGTCCCAGATCCGGATCGTACCATCCCTCGAGGCCGTGGCCAGCAACGGAAGACTTGGATGCCAGGCAACGCCACTGAGCTCCGAATCGTGCACGCGCGCCTCGGTCTCCACCTCCAAAGTCCTCCCGTTGCGGATCCGCACCCGCTTGTCGTCGCCCCCCTCCACAATGCTGCGTCCATCGGGTGAAGCCGTTAAAGCCGAGGCATACGGCGCTTCAACACTGGCTGCCAGTTCCCCTGTTCTCACATTCCAAAGGGCTAGCATCGGGATTCGGGGTTCGTCGTTTAGTGACGTTGAAGAGGCAGCTTTCTCCACAGGCTCCACGACCAAATCATCCCCCGCCCAAACCGCCCACTGGGACTCGGGGCGATTGAGTTCCCGGCTTTTCCAATCCTCCCGATTTACGGTTCGAATTTTTTCACCTGTTTTCAAATCCAATAAAGACCCGTTTGCCCAGACCTCCTCCTTGGTTGGATGAATTACAAAACCGTTCCCCCGAACATTGGCGCCCCAACGTTCCTTTTCTCCATTCGCCCCAAGTGAAACGCCCCAAAGGTTGCCGCCTCTCCCCCAAACGATCCAGTCACCCGCAAATCGGCCGGAGATAGCGCCTCCATGTGGAAGCTTGTCATGCACCGCCAGCAGGTTTGTCACAGATCCAACTCCCTCCTTTTTCCGAAAGTCCTTCTTTTGAACCAACCAGGAGATTTTTCGACCGGCTTCTGGGTTGGTTCTTACAAATCTCAGGCCTTCATCCCCGTCTCCCACCCAAGTCACCGGCGCCGTTGACTCACTGTACAACGCCCGAGACTCTCTCATGTCCCAGAACCGGACACTCGAGTCGCGCGCCAAAAGCACTCCAATAGCGTCTGCAGTCATACAAACCGTGCTGAGTGAATCGACCAAAGCTTCAATTTTCCCCTTGAGAAGGGCGATTCTCTTGAGGTCACCGTTATCGGAATTTCTCACCTCCAGCCTGACACTATTCGGACCTGCTCGCAAAACACAAGCCAGCGACCTTGTGGAAGGCGAGAACCCTAGCGCAGAAACGGGGCTATCCAGTTTAAGCGAAAATTTCAGATCACTGTCCCAGACCTTGCCCCTCGTGAGGCGGTTTGCCTTCGTTGATCCAAAAAGAAGACTGCCATCCTCCGCAGACACAAAAGCGTTCCTCCTGTTTGTATCCACCCCAACGACCGTCGCCGTGGATTGAGCCAGCTCCATTCCTGATTCCGCATCAACCTTCAGATAAACCCCGTTTGAATTGAAGCCATAAACATCACTCCCGGTCTTCGAGAAGCGTCCATGGGTAAAATAGGGCCGCTTCCAAAGTTCCGTCCCCGTTTGATAGTCCAGACAAAGGCATGGCATGTCGGTGGAATCCAGCGAGGAAAAACTCGCCAGCACCCTTTGACCGGTGACGCGTAATTCTCTCAAACCATAGTTGTAAGACAACGTAGAACCCAATTTTTGTCCGGAGGAAAAATCAAAAACTTCGATCTCACCAGCATTCGTGCCCCTACTGAATGCGATGGCAGCAACCTTTCCATCCTCTGAAACCGCCAACATGAAAAGGCCTCGCCCTTTTCGTTCTACCTTCCAAAGCACGACCACTTCGCCGCTTATGGGATTCAGGGTGCAGAGGGCGCCATCCGATTGCAGCGCCAAAACCAGACTCGGATCAGACGGATGCTCTTTGAGTCCCACCCAACGTGTGTTCGGGGCAGGAAAGATCTCACGGTCGCACGCATCAATCTTGCGCCCCAAATAGCGCGATGTGGGATCGCGCAAATCGTCGGGAATAGATTTCAACGCGCGGTCCATTCCCTCGAGATCCCCCTTGTTTTCAGAGGCTTCAGCAAGTGCGATGGCGGTCTTCGCTCCCGCCTGACGGGCGGCCTCCATTTCTGAAACAGCCCGCTTTTCATTGGCGAGGGCAATCCGCTCGCTGGCGGCCAATTTGACGGTGAAGCCCGCGGCGGCCACAAAAAACAGTGCCACGGCGGCAGAAACCCCCTTGTTGCGCTTAATAAAGAGCACCAACTGCCGCAACGCCCCGGCATTCTCGGCGCTGGTCGCAAAACCATTCTGGTACGACTCAATATCCACGGCAAACGTCTCCACACTCGCGTAACGCTTGTTGCGGTCCGTCGCCATCGCCTTCAACGTCACCGCCTGCAGCGCCTCGGGCACCTCCACCCCCATCGCCGCTGGCGTCCCAACGGTGACGTCTCCCTTGCCGCCACGCTTGGTGACCATCGAAGTGATCTCGCCCCGCTTCACCTTCGTGAGCACCTCGTTCAACGTCGTCCCGTCAATCGGCGGCCGCAGCGTCAGAATCGCGTAGAGAATCCCGCCCAGCGAATAGATGTCCGAACGCGCGTCGAGCTCCGCCACGACACCCTCCGCCTGCTCAGGCGACATGTACTGCGGCGTCCCCATGACCTCGCCTTCCATCGTCATCCCGTAATCACCTGTGTCCTTCGCAGGAGCTTTCGTCCCGCCAAGCGTCTCTTCACCCCCCAGAACCTTTGCAAGCCCCCAGTCCATCACGAGCACTTCGCCGTATTCGCCCACCATAATGTTCTCCGGTTTGAGGTCTCGGTGTAACACACCCTTCGCGTGCGCAAACGCCATCGCGTCGCAGATCTTTCGGAAGATCGTCAGCAGCGCCGCGCGCGGATAGTCCTTCACTGCAGCCGCATCGCCGTCTCGGATCGCGTTAAGCACCGCCTGGAGCGTGCGCCCCTTTACCAGCTTCATCGAGTAAAAGGGCCGACGCTGCGCATCCACGCCGATGTTATAAATCGGCACAATGTTTGGATGGGCCAGATGTGCGAGCACTTCCGCTTCCTTCGAAAACCGCGGATCCTCGCCGCCCTCGCTGATGCTGCTCACCTTCACCTTCACCGCCACCTGCCGCTCAAGCTGCGGATCCTCGCCGAAGTAAATCTGCCCCATCCCGCCTCGGGCGATCTCACGCACGAGCGTGTATTTGCACAAAGTCTCAGCTTCATTCAAATCCGTTGGCCTCGGGCTGACCACTGCTTGCGGTCTTGGCCTTGTCACGATGGTCGCCTCGGTGCTCAAGCTCGCCGAACGCTTCGCTGCCGGGCGCTGAGGAATCGTCACCGCCGAGGAAATATCCACCGCCGCCACCTTCTCCTCCACGACCAACGTGATCGAGCCCACCTGCACCGACGCCGGATAGTCCACCTCCACGCGTCCCTCGATGGGATGCCCGTTCACCAGCGTCCCTCCAGCGAGGTCCTCCACCCGCATGTGGCCGTCCGCGAGAGACACCAAAGCGTGCCGAGGGGCAATCCCTTCGCCCGCGACACTCAGCACATCGGGCGCCTCCTCCGTTCCGAGAACAAACTGAGCCTCCTGCGAGTCAAACTGACTGAGGATTCCCGTGGGGCCGTGCAGGGTGAGCGACCATTGCTTCATACACACCACCCTAATTACCGAAACGCCATAATCAATTACAAACATCCCCACCACACAACCTTCGGCACCGCGTCATCCGAGTCCTTGGATATCCACGCGCACTCGCTCTCAAGTCTGACCTCTCTTTTCCATGCCTGAAGACCCAATCCACCAACCCAACGACAAGCTCCTCAAGGCCACTTTCTCCGTCCCGGAGACCGCGCGCGCCTTCTTCGAAAACCATCTCCCCAAAGAACTCGCCGCCGCTCTCGACTGGACTTACCTTGCCCTCGAACCCTGCTCTTTCATCGACCCACAACTCACCAGTTCCGAGAGCGATTTACTTTTCCACATCACCCTCCACCAAAGCGACGCCTTCCTCTACCTGCTCTTCGAACATCAAAGCTCCGAGGACCCGCGCATGGCCCTTCGCCTGCTCTCCTACATCCTGCGCATCTGGGAACGCTTCGCCCAAAGCCATCCCCCGCCCGCAAAACTCCCCGCCATTCTCCCGATCGTTCTCGCACAA
>CAIXGS010000017.1 GCA_903919125.1 uncultured Spartobacteria bacterium
GCCTCCGAGAGCCGGATGCGGGAAATCCGCCCGTCCGGTTCGATGAGGGGGAGACGCGTGTGGGTGGTTTACCAAACGCGTCTCCCTACTCTATTCCGCGTTCCCGGGAGAGAAGAACCAGTTTTCTTCAAGATTTGGTATCACCTAAGGTTAGAGGCGTCTATCCCGAATGGCACTCCGGCTAATGGCATTCATGCCTCCGGCATGCCAAACCACAGCGTCCCAACGACGACTTTGGGCGATTCGCCGAAGCCATGAATCGGCAAAACGCCAAATGCACTCGTTTAACGCCGCGTCGCGAGAACCATCAACTTAGACACCACTGGGTACCAGAGCGTTTTACTTCGCCGAGGTGAAATCTTTATTCGCTTGCAGGTCCAATACCTCGAAGCTTGCTTCGTTCGTTTAAGCGTTCAAATCCCCCAGCATACTTAAATGCCACGGGCTCGCCCCGAGGATCTTTACTTCACCTCGGGCTTATTTTTGGGCGGCCGAATCTTCGATGATTTTCTTAATTTTGGGTTCGAGACTTTGCTGGAATTCTATCACCAGCGGCATGATATGAGCCATGACAGCGGGTTGTTTAGCGGTCATCGATTTGCCTTCGGGTGAAGTGAAAAACGATTTCATCGCATTCAGTTCTGCCTCGCTATAAACGTCGGCGTAGATTTGATCCATTTTGGAAAGGATCTCTTTTCCAAAGCTCATGGTGAGGTCTGTGATTTTAGCTTGGAGCGCCTCGTTTTTCTGTTGCTGCTCGGGGGTGAGACCGGAGTTGGGCGCGAGTTGGGAGGCCATCTGCTTTATTTGAAGAGCCATGCCGTCGAACATTTTGTCCGCCTGAGTGGCTGCAATGACATCTCTGGCGAGTTGCAATTTTGCAGAGGGATTTTGCGCTAATGCAGCGGTGTTAAAAGCGAGCAGTAGGAGAAGGAAATGTGTGGTTTTCATGGGAATGCTTTACGGTTTTAAGAGGGTTGCTTGGGATTGGAAAATATCGAAAGGGCTTTTTACTTCAATTTCGGTGTCATCCACCGCAGTTACCCGCTTAAAGTAACAATCGTTTAAGGTGGGATTCTCGACGCAATTCCCTAAGATTGACGTTCACCTTGTACAGACTCTAATAGGTAAGTTGTATGCTCAATAACCAAAATTTGGTGATAGAAAATTTTACAGAAAGTCTGGAAATCTCCTATCGCCGCAACTACGGCCAAGTGAAACCCGAGATCGGCCCCTTAATCGCTTGGGCGGGGCGCTTGGCTCTAGAAAATATCGGTAACTCCGACATGCTCTATCATAATGTGGAGCACACGATGTTGGTGACTTCGGTGGGGCAGGAAATACTCATTGGGAAACACTTGAGCGCGGGCGGGGTTGCTCCGGGAGATTGGCTCAATTTCATTTTGGCGCTCCTTTTTCACGACATCGGCTACGTCCGGGGAGTTTGTCGGGCCGATGTCCATCCTCACTATGCGACTGGCCACGGAGAGGAGACGTTCCTTCTTCCCGAAGGATCTACCGACGCCGCTCTGACGCCTTTCCATGTAAGCCGGAGTCAGTTGTTTGTGCGCGAGCGATTTGAGAGCGACATGGTAGATGACCTAAATGTCGATGCGATCTGTTCCTTCATCGAAATGACTCGGTTCCCCCCGCCAGCAGACAAGGAATATCAAGTCACCGGATCTTACGCTGGACTGGCTCGCGCCGCCGATTTCATTGGTCAGCTTGGCGACCCTGATTATCTCCGTAAAGTTCCCGCGCTTTTCTATGAATTCGAGCAGTTAGGGCACAACAGTAAGCTCGGTTATGCGCATCCTGAGGATATGCGAAAGGGTTACGCGTCCTTTTTCTGGAATGTCGTGCGTCCGTACCTGCCCGAGGCTCTGAAATATTTGCATGTGACTTATAAGGGGAAGCAGTGGATCGCCAACCTTCAGTCGCAGGTGTTTTCCGTGGAGCATATAGCGAGCTAACAAATTGTTACCTTGGGGATTCGTTTAGTGAGAGTTCCCCTCGGCGCACTCGGCATCCTCCCAGCAGCAGTGAAGAAACTAACCCTATTCTGCTACCTCCTTTTGGGCTTCCGTGCTTTTGGCGCGGAGGACGAAGCGCGGCGTGCTTTGGACAAGTTTTTTGAGAACGAAGTGCGCCCTATCCTCGCAAACCGTTGCTATGAGTGCCACGGTGAGAAGAAGCAAAAAGGCGGCTTGCGCGCAGATCATATCGGGTATCTCAAAGCGGGCGGGGACACTGGTCCGGCGTTGGTCCCTGGCAAACCGGAGGAGTCGCCGCTCATTGAAGCGATTCGTTACAAAAAGTCCGACTTTCAGATGCCGCCCAAGGAAAAGCTTCCTGATAGCGAAGTGGCGATTCTGGAAAAATGGATCCAGCTCGGAGCGCCGTGGCCGGAGTCGGCGACGGGGAGTGTCGTGCTCTCCGAGGGCGGTTTTACCGATGAACAGCGCAAGTTCTGGTGCTTTCAACCTCTCGCAAAAACTCAACCTCCACAGGTGGCAGGGAATTGGGTTCGCAATGACATCGACCGGTTTATCGCTCAGAAACACGCCGAGCTAAATCTCACCCCAGCGCCTGAGGCGGATGCGCGGGAATTTGTTCGCCGTGCGACGATGGATTTGCACGGGCTTCCTCCGACAGAGGAGCAGTTGGCAAGTTTTCTAAGCGACCCATCGCCGGAGGCACGCGCCCATTTCATCGACGGCCTGCTCGCCAGCCCGCACTACGGCGAACGTTGGGGGCAGCACTGGCTGGATCTCGTGCGTTATGCTGAAAGCGATGGCTACAACGCTGATGAGTTCCGTCCAGCGGTGTGGCCGTACCGTGATTGGGTCATCAAAAGTCTAAACGCCGACAAGCCGTACAATCAGTTCGTGCGGGAACAGCTTGCTGGGGATGAGATTGCGCCCGAAAACCCCGACGTGCTCATTGCTACATCTTATTTGCGTAATCCCATTTATGAGTGGAATCAGGCGGATGTACGGGGCCAATGGGATATTATTCTTACGGACATCACGGATACTACTGGGGAGTTGTTTCTCGGTCTGAGCTTCGGCTGCGCCCGCTGCCACAACCACAAGTTTGATCCGATTCTTCAGAAGGATTATTTCCGATTGCGCGCGTTTTTTGCTCCGGTGCAGTGGCGCGACGATATGAAGTTGGCGACGCCTGAGGAGAAGGCCGCTTATCAGGTTCAGCAGGACGTTTGGGAAAAGGCGACTGCGGAAGTTCGCGGGAAGATCGCGGCGATGGTTGAGCCGCAGATTGAAAAAAGTGTCGCGCGGGCGCTGAAGCGGTTCAACGACGAATTGCAGGGCATGGTGCAAAAGGCCGAGGAACAGCGGGAGCCGATGGAGCGGCAATTGGTGAACTTATGCAATCGGCAATTGACGCGAGCGCGGCGCACTTTTGACGCGCTCAAGAGCTTCAAGAGCGACGAGGACAAGGCGAAGTACAAACAGTTGCAAGAGGAGCTCAAGACGTTTGATTCGCTCAAACCCAAGCCGTTATTGGATGCGTTTGTGGCAACGGATGTGGGGCCGGCCGCTCCTTCGACTTCATTTAAGACACGCAAGGGCGAGCAGGAAGTGGCTCCTGGATTTTTGACTTTGCTCGAACCGGGCGAACCGAAGATCGCGCCTGTGGGCTCCTCTACAGGGCGACGCTCAGCGCTGGCGGACTGGATCACGCGTCCCGATAACCAACTGTCCACTCGGGTAATCGTCAACCGTGTATGGCAATATCATTTTGGCCGAGGCTTGGTGGCGTCCTCTAGCGACTTCGGAAAACTTGGGGAGAAGCCCTCGCACCCCGAACTGCTCGACTGGCTGGCCGGTCGGTTTGTGGAGCAGGGATGGAGTTTGAAGCAGCTTCACAGAGAGATCATGTTGTCTGCAACGTATGGGCAAACTGCTCGTCGTGAACTTTCGGGCGTCGCGCTCAACATCGATCCAGCGAACAAGTACCTCTGGCGCTTTAATCCTCGGCGTCTTGATGCCGAACAAGTTCGGGACGCTATGTTAGCGGCTAGCGGAGAGCTGGATCTTAAGGCGGGCGGAGCTTCTGAGGATGCCAACGCGACGCGCCGTTCGATTTACACCATCAAAAAGCGCAACAGCCAGAACGAGCTTTTGCGCAGTCTCGACGCGCCTTCGGGTTTTTCGAGTACCGCAGAGCGACAGAGCACAACCACGCCGACCCAAGCGTTGTTGCTGCTCAACGGTGACTGGCCGTTGGCGCGGGCTCGCAAGCTTGCCAGTCGCGTCCAGACGGTGGATGGCGCTTGGGAGTTGATTTTGGGCCGGACTCCAACCCCGCGTGAGCGCGAAACGGCGGACGCATTTTTGAGTAAGCGTCTGGGCGGTCCAGACAAGCCTCCAACGGTTAGTTTGCGAGCGGAGGGAGGCCCGGAAATTTTTCGTGAAAAAACTGAACACGAACGACTTCTGGATCAGGGCAATGTGTGGGAGGGGGACGACTTTAGCGTGGAGGCCATCGTGCGTCTGGACTCGGTGGATGCTAACGCCGCAGTGCGCACCATTGCGTCCCGTTGGAATGGGGGTAAGGACAACATTGAGGCGTATGGATGGAGCCTCGGGGTGACTGGAGAAAAGTCGCGCTTCAAGCCGCGCAACCTAATTGTCCAGATGGTGGGCGAGGATGAAAACGCGAATATCGGGTACGAGGTAGTGGCCTCAAATCTGCGTATGGAATTGGGGCATCGTTACCATGTGGCGGTCACGGTGAGTTGTGCGGAGCATTCGGTGACGTTTCGGTTGAAGGATCTTGAGCAACCGGAAGCAGCGGCGCAAACGGCTGTGGTGTCGCACGCGTTGAAGGGCAAGCTGGGTTATGGGGCGTCTTCTTTCGTGGTTGGCGGGATCAATAAACGGGCACCGCAGCACCAGTGGGACGGCGCAATTGAGGCGCTGCGTCTGGTGAGCGGACGTTTGTCGGAGTCGGAATGGACGGCGGACGCCTCCCGTTGGTCGAATGCGCTTGCCCTTTGGAACGCGAAGGGCGGCGTGGGCGAATTGTGGGCTTGGAGCGGTGATGGAAAGTCCACGGAGGCTGCCGATCCCCGCAGGCAGGCGTTTACGGATCTCTGCCAGGTTCTACTCAACAGTAACGAGTTTCTTTACCTTCACTAAACTTATGTCCTGCGAACGTATTCAACAGCCTACTTCCCGCCGCGAGTTCCTCCAGAGCGCTGGATGTGGATTCGGTGCGGTGGCGCTCGCCGCGCTGTCGCCGCAGTCACTACTGGCCTCTACTTCCACGGCAGCGTTGAATCCGGTTGCGGCAAAAATTCCGCATCACCGTGCGCGCGCAAAGAACGTAATTTTTCTGTTTATGGAAGGCGGTCCGAGCCACTTGGACACCTTTGATTATAAGCCGTTGCTCAACGAGTTGGCAGGGCAACGTCTCCCGAGCAGCTTCAAGCCGCCACTCACAGCGATGGGGGAGGTCAATGCGCCGCTTCTGGAGTGCAAGCGCGAGTGGAAACAGCGTGGACAGAGCGGGCTTTGGATCTCCGACTGGTTTGAAAATGTGGCGCGCCATGCCGACGACCTGACGGTAATTCGCTCCTGTGTTTCCAGCGGAATCAACCACGCGGGAGGCGTATGTTCCATGAATACGGGTTCAGTTTTTGGCGGACGTCCCTCTCTTGGCGCGTGGGTGAGCTATGGTTTGGGCACCGAGAATGAGAATTTGCCGGGCTTTGTCGTCATCAAGGACAGCGAGGGAACGGTCGTCAACGGGGTGCGCAACTGGGGCAACGGTTTCATGCCGGCGGTTTATCAGGGCGTGGAGTTTAACGCCGAGGGAGTGCCGATTAAGTACCTCGACAATCCGAAAGGCGTCTCTAACGAACGTCAACGCGACAAGCTGGATCTTCTGTCCGCCCTCAACCGGCAATTTGGCGAGACCCGCTCGGATAACACCGAGTTGGAGGCACGTATCCGGGGCTACGAACTTGCGTATCGTATGCAGGCCGAGGCTCCGCAAGCCGTCGATTTAAGCAAGGAAACCGAGGCGACCCGCAAGCTCTACGGCATGGATAAAGAGGAAACCGCGGTGTTCGGACGCAATTGTTTGCTTGCGCGGAGACTGGTGGAAAACGGGGTCCGTTTCGTCCAGCTTTACAGCGGCGCAGGAAGCAAGTGGGACAGTCACAAGGGAATCGAAAAGGCGCACTCGAAACTTTGCCAGTCTGTGGACCAGCCCATCGCGGGCCTTCTGAGCGATCTAAAGGCGCGCGGGATGTTGGACGAGACGCTTGTCATCTGGGGCGGTGAATTCGGTCGAACTCCCATGAGTGAGGCGGGCGATGGGCGTGACCATAATCCCAGCGGTTTCACGATGTGGATGGCTGGCGGCGGCCTTCAAGGCGGGCGCACTATTGGAGCTACGGACGATCTCGGGCTTTACGCCGTGGAGGATAAACTGCACGTACACGACTTGCACGCCACGATCCTGCACCTGCTCGGCATAGACCACACCAAGCTTATATATCCCCACAAAGGCCGCCCCGAACGCATCGACCAGAACGAGGGACACGCCTACGCCAAAATTTGAGGCGCGTCCCAAGCTTCGAGAAGGACTTGGGTGCTCAAGTGAAACGTCTTCACAAACGTCTCAAACCATCTCTTTCAGGTTTATGGATGATCCAAAAGACCTCAATGCCTGGGAGCGCGGAGCCCCAGCTCCGCAATGCCTGTCTGCGGGAATGAAAAAAGTGTCTGTCCCCCGTGTCTCTCGCTTCTAGTTCTTTATAGGGTACTTACAAATACCGCCGGCAGAACATTCGTCATGTGGTATGTGGTGATGTCTCCCGAAACGCTGGCGCTCAGGTCCATTGTGAATAGAAAATGGCCGACGTGACTTCGTTGCTTGCAAATCCATGAAACGTCTCCGCTCCCTCGCCTTTTTAACTCTGCTCATCGCTTCGTCAAGCTACGGACAAAATCCCGAAGACGGCTTCACAGCGATGAGCCCGGAGCAGCGACGTTCGTTTGAGATCGAAGTCATGGAGAAGGTAGCGGATCTCGCGTTGATTCCGCCGAAGCTGAACACCTCTCCGCTACCAAAGTATGATTACGATCAACTGGCTTACGGCATGAATATCGGCATCGCCCGGACGCCGGGCGGTCGGCTCTGGGCATGCTGGGTGGCGGGTGAGGATGGAGCGAGGGCGTTCTTTGTCTGTGCGGTGAGCGACGATGATGGCGAGAGTTGGTCGAAGCCGGTTCTCGTGATCGACGGACAATCTGACAAGCTGCCGATGCCGCGCAGCGTGCTTGTTGGCAATCTTTGGACCGATCCGTCGGGCCGCCTGTGGATTTTCTTCAATCAGTCCATGGCGCAGTTCGACGGAAGGTCCGGCGTGTGGGCCGCGATTTGTGACAACCCCGATACAGCGAAGCCCTTGTGGTCTACGCCAAAACGCATCTGGCACGGGTTCACGCTGAACAAACCCACAGTGCTTAGCAATGGCGACTGGCTGCTACCCATCTCGCTGAATCGAGCAGGCTTTGGGCCGTTTAAGGGGGCATTTGCGGATCTGGACTCGGTTCGCGGCGCGAACGCCTTTCTTTCAAAAGACCACGGCGCGACATGGCAGCGCCAGGGCCATCTGCAGTTTCCGAATCCCGATTGGGACGAACACAGCTTCATAGAGCGCAAAGATGGCAGCTTGTGGATGTTCGCTCGCACGGGCAAAGGACCGATGGAGAGCTTTTCCGCCGATTTCGGTAAAACATGGAGCGCGCCCACCGTTCCGGAAGGCATTAGCCATCCCGTGGCACGACTGCATCTGCGCCGCCTAGATTCGGGCCGCCTCCTGATTGTGAAACACGGCGAAACGATGGATACGAATCGCGGGCGCAAACAACTCAGTGCCTGGCTCTCCGACGACGACGGCAAAACGTGGCAAGGCGGTCTCATGCTCGACGAGCGCGACGGAGTCTCTTATCCGGACGGCTTCCAGTCTTCGGACGGCACGATCTACATCTCCTATGATCACAACCGCAGCACCGACGGCGAGATCCTCCTAGCCCGCTTCTCCGAGGAGGACGTGCTCTCCAAGAAACTCGTCGGCCCGATTTCGAAGCTAAAAATACTAATCAGCCGACCGCTGAAGGGCAAGTAGGAGTGGCTCCGCGCGCCGAACCGTATGCAAAAGACTCTTCCCTTAGTCATCAACGCGACGGTTTTTCTCGGTCTCCTCGATGGATTTGGCAAAACTTCGGAGCCCATCACAAATTCGATCGGCATGAAGCTTGTGCCCATTCCATCGGGTAGTTTCGTGATGGGACAGGAAGGGCCGACTTCTGATACCACCTATTTAAGTTTTCTGGATGATCCAAAAGACCTCAGCGCCTGGGAGCGCGGAGCCCCAGCTCCGCAATGCCTGTCTGAGCTTTTGGAGCGTCAAAGCGGAGCTGGGGCTCCGCGTTCCCGGGAGAGGAGGACCAGTTATCTTCAAGATTTGGTATCATACCACCTATTTAAGTTTTCTGGATGATTCAAGAGACCTCAGCACCTGGGAGCGCGGAGCCCCAGCTCCGCAATGCCTGTCCGAGCTTTTGGGGCGTCAAAGCGGAGCTAGGGCGTGCGCTGGGGAAGCTGGCGTCCAC
>CAIXGS010000018.1 GCA_903919125.1 uncultured Spartobacteria bacterium
ATCTGAGTATCTCGGCAGGACGCTGAACTTCATAGGCTTGGACGCCCTTTTACGGAATAAAAAGGCGTCTGGGCGGCCGAAGGATTTGATCGACGTCCAAGAACTCACTGGACTCCAAGGGCAGCAGGGTGACTCTTCAGTGTGAACTTTCGTCGCCTGTCCAAACCGCCAATTTCCTAGAAAAGCTTGAAAACCCAAAAGTCGGAAAACCAGTACGGCCCCTTGCACCCGTGTATTTCGACGCAATGGCGTATTGCTTCCGGAGAGCTGAAGGTTCCCCGCAGCAACCGCAGCAACCGCAGTAACCGGACTCAAGCCAGTTACAACGCGGCGGAAAATGGAGGCTATAGTGAGGGTGCCAAATTTGGCACCTTCACCGAGTCACGGATACCCGCAGCGGCGTTCCTAGAGACTCTCGGCCCAAGCAGTTGGCTCGTTCAACGTTCCTGCGAAGACGGTGTACGACTTTAGGCCTCTCTGGCCTTTTCAATAGAGAGGGAGGCGGAATGACATGCGCTCCAGTCGGAGGAGGGACGGTCATCTAGGATTTGTCCCTCAGAAAACAAATCCGGATTAGAATATGGCAGCGTTCTTTCCAAGCATGCCATGGATGGCTGCGGAGATAAATTTTTGAAACACCTCCGCTACGTTTGCTTCAAGAGGCCAGCCCATTTAAAGTCTTCAGCGAAGTTTTCTTCCCTCACGGAATTTCGCTCGAAACTCTTCAGGCCAACCAAGGAGCCAGCGCCAGCGTATTTGTCGAGGTAGAAGGTCGACATCAAGTGGCACTCTGGGCACTCAAGATAGTGAAGGAACGGGCGGAATAGATGCAGTTGGCCGATGCGGTCGCGAAGGTAGAGGCTGTCATCCTCAAGCTCGGTCTGGTCAGTTTGCTCCTTGTAGATCTGTACCAGGGGGTTGTCTCCGGTTAGATCGGCAAACTCGTAGTTTGTCTTCCGTCGGATACTGTCGACTTTGGAATCCTTAATTTGAACGAGCCGGTAATCTGCGACGAAGGCAGTCTCCGTGTAGATCGTGGTCAATGCGGTTTCTAGGTTGGTCAGTAGAGCCGTAGGAACGGCACTCAGGGCAATGCGGTTATGGCTATCGTCATTCCTAGCAACCATTAACAATCGAAGCGCTTCCTCAAATGACTTGGATCTCATGAGTTCCGTCACCTCGAAGAAGGACACGCTCCTTTCCATCTCGCGAAATTTCCGGCTTTTTCCAACCTCTTCCAAGACGGCAAACCAGTCGCCGAAGTTCGTCCCTCCTCCACGCTCTCCGAGACGGGTGGCGATGGTGTCGGCATATCCAATCTTGATGTTGGCGATACGTCCGGCAAGTAATGCACAAAGAGCGAAGAAGCAGGCAAGCCCCTCAGCGGCCTTGAGGATATTACGAAGGCTTCGATAGGGATCTGGACTGGATACCTGCCAGTCCCTCCACAAGTAGGCGAGAGGCAGCGGGTATTGCGTTCGGATCCGATAGTCGAGGCTGTCCACTTGTTGTGCGGCCCGGTAGCGGTGCCGGGCCAGTTGTCCTGCGTTGAGTAAATTTAGGCGGGATTCCGCCATGTTCCGCGTGGATATGATGTCGGACAGTTCGTTGTCCAATCTTGCCGTCCACTCAACGAAGGCATCACGCGCTGAAGTCAGATCCTTTATTGCGGCAATGAGATCTTTGTCTGCCAAAGGAACTGGAAATTCATGAAGAACGCTGGGCGTGATCATCAGGGAGTTGCCCTTTGCGATGAAGAGATCGCGAGCAACCGAAGATCGGAGGAACGCAAGAATCACAAGGCGTTGCTCAGCTTCAATGAACGGCTTGGGCCGGATGACAATTACACTATGATCGAAGGCGATCGGCTCAGTGTTTCCGCCAAATTCTGCGCAAATGAACTCAGGGCCATTTCGATTGGGCATCCTCCTCACGCAAATGTCACCATTTTCTAGCATTCGAACGCGAGGCAGTCGGCCAGTCCTCATCGAGCGAATTTCAGTGAAGTCGAATTCACCATTTCTCGAGATGTTACGGGCACTGATGTAGCGGAATCGTTGACCCTGTTCCTGTTCTTCTCCCCTCATCGGAATTGGAGAGAAGCCCATCAGTATGTCGGCCACCTCTGCCAGCGAAACCTTGCTGGAAAGATCATTAATACCCGCGCGAAGGGCATTCGTGGCTGGGGAATAGAAATCGTAGGTCGTCGGGTAGTCGGGAGTCAGGTCATCGCGATAAACATAACCGTATTGGGTCTCGCCTCCTTGTTTTTTGAGGAGTTTGGCTAAATCCAGGCAGACATGTTGCGATCCTGCGTCCAAAGCATTCTCATTGATTTTGAAAAACCGCATCGGTCCGGGTTCAGGCTGAATGATCAAAGTGACAGCACTGAACGAATGTTCGAATTCGAAGTCCAAGCCAGGGATATCTAGACTGTAATGATGCTCAATGACGGTCGTCGCATGCGCGCTAAAAAAAAGTCGGCGCCACTCCCCAGTTCGTCTCATGTCAACTAATTGCCTCGGCACAAAAAGGATCAGAGCTCTCGGCACCTTTGTCCTGCAGGGGTTAGGTGTATCATCGAACTCCATTTGTTCTTTTTCGGGAGTCCTCGGTGGATGAAATGTTTGTTCTGCGAAAGCTTCGATCAAACCGCCCCTTGGACGATCCCTTCGCCAATTTATAGGTAAGTCCATGTCGCGAATCCATGGAGGTACGCAGAAAACGAAGTCTGGACTTGCCCTCATGAAAAGCTCTTCCGCTCCATCCAAAAAGGTCTCATTGGGAGCGAGGTAGTTGGGCTCGCCGTCCTCTGGAAGCATTGAATCGGGCACCTTAAAGTTGCCCCGTCGTGGCCTGCCCTGCTGACCCTGTTCTTCGAAAATGGGCAAGAGGATCAGGTCCGGTGTTTCGCTTATGCCGTCGCTGAGGGTTGAGCAAATCGTTCGGAGCAAGGCACGATACATACGGGTACGTGTTTAAAGGGCCGCGGAATGCAGGTTTTCGCTCAGAAATGAATCTGAATTAGAAAAATTTTGGGCCCTTTCGGAAACGATGAATGGTTCAGGGTGTCGATGTTTGTGCTAGTTTGGGCGGCATATATAAACCCGAATTTTTTCTCTATTCCGCATCAGCGTGTCGATCCCGCTGGTAAGCTCGAGTATCAGTCGGCGTGCAGGTTGCCCAGCGCACTCTGTGACACATTCGATTAACCGGTCGTGGTGATCCAATCCGATTGCGCCTCTAACGTGTTCTCTCAACTTAGGCTCGAATTTAACTCCGCTCCAAAAGTTGTCCCTCGCGATCCTTTCGCAAATGAGCTCCGAGTTCGCCATCCAAGCTTCTCTCTGTCCATCCTCCCTTTCTTGCGTCGGGCCTGCGAAAACTCTTATTTCTCTGGGCCGCGCAATTTTGCCGGAGTTTAAGGCGGCCGCTAAAAAAGTGAGGAATCTCCAAAACTGATCGGGGTGCGCCAGTGCATACCGATCATTGATAGTAATCACGTTCGGTGCGTATTGAACCATCGACTGAAAAATCGGAATGAGTTGCTGAGTCTGGGCGTCTCCGGGATTAATTTCGAACCGCTGAATGCTGCCATCGATGGAAACAAAGTCGGTGGGCTTTAGGACTGTCAGATTATCTAGAAGAGTTTCAACTTTGATCGCGTCCCATTCGAGTCGCATCATGGTTTCTGGAAATTCAGAACTATCTACTAAACTGGGACTTCCATGAAGGCAATAGATGGCGGACCAACTGGAATCCGTGGGCTTTCTTAGAAGTACAATAGGAGTCCGCTCACCGGCGAGCGTGCCTTCCCATTTTGCAATTCGAAGTCTCTCTGTTCTCAGGTCCTCGAAAAAGGCTTCGCAGAAGCGCCGAGCTTTCGGAGAGCCGTAAGACTTAAAGTTCGGAATAATTGCAGCCACGAGCGTTAACTTCTTCTCTTCAGCTAGGGCAACCCGCATCTGCTTCACTCCGGGTAAGAATGCTTCAAGTGAGGGTTCTGACGAAGAGTCCGCGAAGGAGGGAATTGGTCCGGTGAACTGCCCCAGTCTTGGGCTAATCCAAATGATTTCCTTAGATTCATTGAATAGGGCCTCAAAACGAGATGCCGACAAATTAACTGCTCCTGCCGCGATTAGCGGATCGTTTTGCTGATACGCGAGAGTCCGTGTCACATAATTCAGTGCCTCTGGCCGTTTAAACTTATCCCAGTAGAATTGATTGGAATAACTTCTCAGGCAGGAGGAACAACCGGTGGTGCAATCTTTGGGACAACTTAGAAGATCCTTTGTTTTTTCAAAAATCGCCTTTGCACCGAATAACTTGGTCTGCCCCACATATCCTGCTCCGCCTGAAACTGAATCGGAAAGGATGATTTCCAGATTTCCCGCGGTCCACCGGAAGGATGCTGTTATTTCCCCGTCTGGAACAGAAAGCAGTTCCACGGCGGCTAAGCGAACCGCTTCAGCGACAGTTCGGGCCACGTCTGCTCTGAATTCCTGAGGTTGTACGTTGTGGGTAAGTGTAGCTGGGGTGGATATCGTAAGCCCTGTACGAATTTGAAGTACATCTGTGTTAAACGTATGCCCCAGATCAAGAGTGCTGTCGCTTTGAACACCCTCAAACCCTTCGCATGGGGCACCCGTTTTCGGGTTTTTATGTGCGCCGATGCGCTCACCTTGATGTCGCTTCAGTTTGGCAGCTGCACAACGATTACACTTCAAAAACCCTTGACCGCCGCGCCCCTGATTAATGATGACCATCCTGCCTCTACGAGAGTCCTGATACGCCCAAGATACATGTGATAGATCGGTGCCTTCAAAATCTGTTTCCGGCGCATTCTCGATCAACATTTGCTCGAGTGCCCCTGGCGGTTTAATCCGACTTCTACCGGGCTCGAAGCCAGCATTTTCATCAAGCGAGGTGACAAAGGCGATGGGCTCTATGTAACGCTTCGGCTCGCCTCCCATCGGCGTTCCACATGCAGGGCACTGGCAGGGCAGCAATTCGCGGTCTAGACTTTGCTCGATATGCCTGCATCCGCCGCATACCTTGTAGAACTTATGAGGCATGTACTGCCGGGGATTAGTATCGATTCCGCGGGAGATCCAGACGCGACCATTAGCGATGACTTCGGAATCGGGTGCATATTCGACAATTCCGAGGCGGGCATCTCGGACCAATTCGATATCGCGCTCTCCTTGCCTTGAATAGGTGCCATCAAGCACCTCCAACTCGATACTATCCACTGGAAACGAGTAGGTCGGAATGACCCCGTATTTGGATAAGTACTTGATAAGCTGCTGATTTGCGAATCGGTAGGCCTGATTCTCCATCCCAGTTGCAATCCTGAGCCGCTGATTATCTAAAGCCTCTCGTCGTCTATCCCAATAGAATGTGTACCTGCCACTAAACTCCTCTGCGACGAATGCGAGTTTTTCTATGAAAGCAACCTTGAGTGCCGCTTCGTCAAAAATCAGACTCGCCGCCAACTGTGGAGGCAAATCATTGGTAATTTGCCGATGGAGAGCCTCCGACAGCACTATTGCTTCGCTTGAATCAGGAGACGTAACCCAGGCCCGTAAAGCAGATATAAATCGATCTGTCTCTACTTGCCCAAAGCTGGAAGGAGGAAGCATCTGAAGTCCATCATTGGCCAACTGAATCCTCGGGAGACCAAAAAGTTCGCCGATTTGAATTCCTCGATCCTGCAAATTTCTGTGTGCAAGAAAATCCGACAGCAGGATTGAGAACTGATGTCGCAGTAGGAGCCGTTCGTTAGCCAAATGGACAAAAGGAGTCCGTGGAGCCTTGCGGAGAAATCCCTGAGCCTCGTCAAAAACGGTCTGATCATATCGGCGATTCCGCGCGAAGGTAAGGCTCACAGGCGCGCCTTGGCCTCGTCGTCCTGCGCGTCCAGAACGCTGCTGATAATTTGCGATGCCTGGTGGGACGTTGCGGAGCATCACTGCTGATAAGTCTCCAAGATCAATACCCATTTCCATCGTGGTCGAACAGGAAAGGATGTTGGTTCTGCCTGCTTTAAAGTCACTTTCGATAGTCTCTTTCAGGTCAGTCCCAAGGGCAGCTGTGTGCTCCGCGGCTATGAGCGTGGGTATGATTGCACTATCCCGATAAATCCGGTGGTAATGGTTGTTTTTAACCTCCTCTTGCCACTGATTCTGAGCAATGACGTTCATTTGGCCCGAGCACTTAAACCGCAAACACTTATTTGCGAGAGTCCAAAGGCTTTTCACTCCGCACTTGTTACACCGATATACAGGGGCGTTTGCGTTAGCGAGATGGAGTCGAATCATCCCCGTTTTCATGACCAACGAAGTCACGTCACTCTCAGTCGGTCGATCCATACCAAATTCGTCGGGATCCTGATTTAATACGCGCCAAATATTTGAGAGAATAGCCTGCCAGTTATTCAGTCCCAATTGTTCCCGAAGGACATGTACAAATCGATTCAGCCGTACCTTCCCATTTTGTGATGGCTGCGGAAGAAAGTTGAACGGATGACGGCGGCGAACAGCACCTTGCCCCTCAGATTGAAGTTTATAAAAACGATTTTCCTGAGCATAATCACCCCAGTAAAAATCGTCTGTGGGAGTTATTCCCACGGGCATCTTGATCGCGCGATTTGATCGCAAAATATCCAATATAAAGCGGACAATTTCCGTCGAATTTGGATGCTCAAGACGAGCTGCCTCTGCGATCTGGCTGAGTCTATTTCCATATCCCACTTCCACGATCGCTAGATCTTCGAGTGAGGAGCGGGCTCCTCCTGGAGTACAAAATTCAGCCGCAACTAAGCCTCGAAAATGTGTGATGGCCTCATCCGAGTTTAGCGGTTTTCCGTGTGCGTTTTTAAAACCTGTTCTGAATGCTGCTCGATCCATTGTGGCAGGCACATCATCAAGGCGCATGTTGTTGTCATTTCGGCGGAGCTCCCGAACGATGTGCCACCGAAGCAAAGTCTCTTCGTGTCGACGTTGAAGGTTCGGAGAGAAAAATGCGGCGTCTTGCCGATTATCGCTAAACACCAACAGACTCCGACCGCCCCCAGGTAATGGACGCGCAGTGATCGTGTCAATTGGGGGATTTTTTTCTGAGATAGGGGCGTACAACCTCTCGCAAATGGCCGCGGACAAGGTCTGATCGCCAGGATCAAAAGTAGTAATGATCTCACCGTACCTGACCGATCCCCCACACGCCCGACATTGGGTGACGCGCCTAGTGTTATCGATCTCGTCGTCCTCGTCTTGGTCGGCGAATTTGGCTTTCCACGTTTTTATCCACGTTGCGGGTTCGGCGAGATCATCTCCAAACTCTTCGCAGTCGCCTGTATGAATATTTATAAAGCATTCACCGTCGTGAAACGCCTGAAGATCCTCAATTTCCGTTTCGGTTTCATCATCGGCCAATACCCCAGAGTCCTTCGGTTTTAGCCAAAACACGTGACGCACCAGTCCTCGCCCCCTTTCTGGCTGAATTCTCTGGCAGGCATTTGAGCCCCAGGCTTCGAAGTACAGCTCTCCACATTTACGACATGTGAGAAGTCGATACCTCGGAGTGTCCCTCTCAGTGTCTATAAACTCTCTCGAAAACTTAAGGTTAACTGCGTTCTCGTGACTATGGGATAGTTCGATAGTCGCCTCTTCGACACCTTTGGTAAAGATGTGGTAACGGGCAGGTAGGAGAGGATATCCCTCCTTTTGTTCGCGAGCAAATACACCCAGGGTCACCATCGCCCGAAGTGCTTTTTGTCTATCGATTTCGGAGCCTTCATTCTCAAAAACATGATTAGCGACCGTGGAAATGAGAATGCTTCCTTCTGTAGAGAGCAGTTCCGCGAGGTTTTGAATTCTGGGATCTGCACTAAGGACTTTAGCTAAAGCCTGATCGAGCCTTTGTGAATTCGCGGGAACCAGCAGTGGAATGCTTTCCCTCTGCATGGCCTCATTCCAACTCTCTATTACCTCCGTCTGAACCGGATGGTCTTGCGTCCTTTCTAATTCCTCGGAGAGACTTTCCAAGGTTGCAAATGCGGACTGCCACTCCGGGATCGAGACGGATCGGGCGTTTGGTGCGGTCCGCAAAAGGTGATGGCGCAAACGGGTCGATGAAATCGGTGCTTCGAAAGGGGCTCGAAATAATCGCTCCGCAAACTTTGCAACTTTAGTTTGCTCGGCGGGGTCGGAGGAGAGGCTAGCGCTTGTGCCGATACAGCGAATGTTTTGACCGGGCGCATACCTGTTGAGTAATTTACGAATTAACAACGCTACTTCCGTCGCCTGTGTGCCGGCATAGCTATGCAACTCGTCGAGAATCAAAAACCTTAAGTCAACGCCATGAAAAAGACCGCGGTTATGCGGAAGCAGAAGCAGATGCTCCAGCATGGCGTAATTGGTAACGAGAACGTGTGGCGGATTCGCCAACATCTCATCCCGTGATAGCAACCAATTTGGGGATATCCCGTTTGGGAATGTCTCATTTAAAAACCGGTTGCCGCCCAACAGCTGAGCCTCGATCTGGTGACGATTTAACCCCGGTTTAGTTTGGCCCGTATACCGACCAACTGTGATCCCAAATTCCTCCAACTGGCTTGCCAAGATTGGGGCCAAACGCTGATAAAGTTGGTCGTTCGCAAGTGCGTTCAACGGGTAGACGATAATTGCACGAATACCTCGGCTATTGATTTCCGCCTTTAGAAGACTGTCTATCAGTGGGTAAAGGAAACATTCAGTTTTTCCTGAGCCTGTCCCAGTGGCGACAACAATGTTGTTACCTTCAACCACTTCACGAATCGCTCGCTCTTGATGCGCGTGCAGTTTGCGTTCGTAAACAGACGCTCCGAGATACGAAAACCCCTCGTGAAGGACACCTTCTTCAACGAGTTCCTTGAGCGACTTGCCTTTCGGAAAATCTGGAATCGCCTCTAAGAATGGCCCCTTAACAAGCACCTCTGGTTGGCTAAGATAAGCCTCTGCTTCCGCGCGTAATTCTGGGAAACGACCACTGATCGGAAGTGCTGTCAGAAGATAACGCCGGATGTGATCTTGCAGATCATCCTGAAGCTTAAGGGGATCAATTTCGCGACTCATAGCTAGGGAACAAGGGTTAAGGTGAAAAGGAGGTAGTAGAACGAGAACAATTCAGGCGAGGTACCTAGAATCAGACTGATTTGGGAACGTAGCCAAGCATCAGGATCCCGACCTGTATCAGCTCGTCCCGTGAGAGTTCTGAGATGCATCTTCAACTGCTCTATGGAGATTAATTTGGCACTTCGGGCTCTCGTGAGTAGTGCGACTAAAATGGTCGAGGCCATCAGATCTAGTATCGCACCTTCACCTTGGTAACCGCCAAAAAGACCGCTTTCCGCCACAGGGCGAAGCAAAACCTCAGGTGGCATTCCTGCAAGGCGCATACCAAGGACCGCGCGAACGGCTTGGAGGACCAAGTCGCGGGATGATTGGACTCCGGCCATATAGGCACCTAACCAGTGACCTTTTTCCTGCCCAGTGACACTTAATAAAACATCCGTCCGGCGCCGCATCTTTGTGAGACAAACAAGGAAGTGTCTGGCTGATAGCAGCGGAAATGCACCATCATCAGACGAGAGCCCTTCTGCTCGGCAACTAGCCAAAAGATGGTCGCACCAGTCTCGCATCCTCAGGTCTCCTAACGGAGCCTGTTGGCCTTGGCCAAGTCTTTGAAACCCGCTGAACCGCTTAAGAAGTTCCTGGTCGACCCTTCGATTCAAAAATACTTCTGAAACGTAACTTAACGCACTGGGTGTGCCTCGGTTTTCATAAATTGCAGCTTCTTTAAACGAAAGGTTTACAATCCCAGAACCATGAAGCGTGCCGAGATCACAGCCCATCAAAGAAGTACTCGCCATCGGGAAGTTGCTCCAAAGAAGTAACGCTGGCATTAAGACCGGCTGTGCCTCTAATGCGTGCCGCTGAAATTCTGTGACTGCGTGCCTCCACCAAACCGTTTTTTGCGAATCGGTTCCTGAGTACGCAAAAAACGAAATCCGAGGATAAAGCGACTGTAATCGCTGAGCGTTTGCTGCCCAGACCTGAGAGGGATATTTACACTCAATCATCCAGCTCAAGGTCTTGAGCCAGTGATCCAGTTCTTCCATGTTAAGCAATTCGGCCTGAGGAATTGCTTTGGGATCTCCCCAGAACAATTCTGTAAACGCTGTGGGCTCAGGTTCGGGATTCCGTATTCCGTGAAAGATAATTCGCGTCAGTGACAGACGTCCTTTCGCCTCCATGCAAAGGACGGGTTGCCATTCGTCTGATTCAGTCACGATGCATTCCAAATCAACAAGACGTATGATTCCAACTTGCTCGGCACGTATGAACTCAAGTCGCACCTGCGCCTGGTTGTCTGGAATTCGCCGGACAGAGCAATTCAACCCTAGACCGAGATCGACGCTAGTTGCGTCCTCGCCTTCCTGCGGGATCGTTAGTTCTTGAGTGGATTCGAACTCCTCCTGATTAAGCCTTTTTCCGAGATCCACGATTTTTAGTCGCAGCTTCGTAATTCCAATGAGAGACACCTTCCGAATTAACCAAGCAGTCGTATTAACATGAGCATCTTCCGATCGACATTCCAAAGCAGTTTGCGGCGTTCTCCACTTTAAGACGGCCCAAGGCTCTGTAATGAAGTTTTGCCCAATGGCCGCTGCCTTGATCACTCCAGCTCGTCCATACATCGCCTCCAATCCTGAGAGGTAAAATGACAGCACTGGCCGGCTTGGAGACAGATCACCTAGGCGGCGGTCGGCGCATTCCAATTGAACGGGGAGGAGGCCGCCAGTATGGAACTGCACGAGACGCTCATCATCTCGAATAATGTCGATGGTATCGCCCTCGCTGAGCTCCTCGTGAGTGCCATCGGCCGCCATCAGGACGACTTTTACTTGATTAGAAGGGATTTCCCATTTTTCCACTTCAAGAGAACCGAGCCCCCTAAAACCAAGTTCGGCTTTTTCACCTCGTCCCTGATCCCGTGTGAGATTCTTGCCGTTAATTCTGAAACCTTTTTTATGCTCCAGATTTTGAGGCAGTTCGAAGCAATCGAGATCGCCGAACGAAGTTAGGCGATTGAGGTCTTTCCAATAAATAAGCTCCTCTGTTTTGGGTTGCTGGCCCTCTGACTCCAAATCGATTGTTACTCCATGTACACCGGCTGGCAGTGCATCTAGCCATTGATTAAATTTTTCTGAGACATCAATGATGCCAAGCCCATCGACTATGGATGTATTTGAACAAGCAATGGAGGAATTTAGGGATGCATCTAATTGGCTGGAAAAACGAATAGTTGCTTGTTTATTCGCTGGAACAGCCGCGTTGAGTCCCAAGTCTGAGGCATAGTGAACCAACACCGGCGCGCCATCCACTACTCGCTTTGCTCGGAATGCTTGGCTCTCATTTTTGAGTAGATATAAACCTTGTGTTACTTTGGCTTTAAAAAGCCACTGTTTGGTACCGTTAACAATTACCAAAGGAGCAGCTCCAGGAGTTGCATCGAAGCGTAGAACTTTCCACTCGCCGCAAGGATTCGAATCATGAGCACTCCTTATTTCCCCAGTTGTCGCCAGTAAGATTAGATAGGAGTGATTTGGCGGCAGCTCGATCGTACCGTGATGGTCTGGAGATATTTTCCGTTCTTTTCGGTTCTCTGCGTCGAACACTCGGAATCCCGTATCATCCGGAATACCCGCCTGGAGTGTGTATGCGAGGTCTTGTAAAGACCCAGCCAAATCGGATAGCTCTATATCGAAGGTCCCAGTTGTCGCACCAAATTCTGATAGCGGTATAGCTGGGCGATCTTGCAGGGCACGGAAGGCGCGTAAGTTGGGAACTTTCCAGCGTGTTTGGGGGTCTGCGACGCTCGAATTTTGAGCAGGCAATACGAGCTCAATCTGTGCGTGTTGTAAGTTGAGTGTGATATATGGCGCCCGTACGAAAACTCTGCGGCCTCTCTCTTCTTCGAGAAGCGGGCGGATGTGTGCGGGAAAGAGCGTGTCGTCTCCGGTGAGATGCCAGTGAACCAAACGGCGGACGAGAAAAGTCCCGACAGAGCACCTTAATGTACGAACGAGTTTAGGCAACGTTCGGGGAACTTGATTTGCCAGCTTTTCCGCGAACTCCTTTACCTTTTTTGAGTCATCAGGGTCCGGCAGAGGATCCGTCCGAATTGTTTGGTCTAATGCGACACGTAAAGGGCCCACAAAATGTGGAAGAATGGCTCCGTGAAACAGATAACACCCGCCGAGATAGTGCGGCCTTTCCTCAGGATAAAGTGTTCCAGATTGCAGGCCTAACCTACCGAGGGCGGCATTAAACTCATTCGCCAGCGTTTCTCGCCTGCCTGGGCTAGGAGTGAAGCCAAATGCAACATCCCAAGCCCCGTATATGGCTCCGTGACCAATTTCAGCGTCCTGAAGGCCTATCGCTGCGGCCACTGCCAGTCCGTAGGCGGTCGTCGCCGGATACTGACGCAACTGCACCTCGAGTGATGCACCAAATGGATGCTTTTCCATGAATTGGAGCACCAACTCCTGTGTCTCTGCATCAACATCAAGGAAGCCTAACAAGGTATCCTCTGGCGAAACATGTAGGGCTCTGGCCACCTTCGCTGCTAAAAGTTTCTCAAGTCCATTCGGGGTAAGTGTGGGCATATCATGGAAGTATTTGTCTTCACTAAGATTTTTCAGAATGTCAGCAGGCTGCAGCTTCTCTCCTCGTACTCCCTTTGCTGCTTCCTTCCTCGGCTCATGAGTTCTCGGGCCAGTAATTGGGCGCCTTCGAAATATCCAAATTGTAGAAATCTGATGGCATTAATAAGCAGTTCAGAGGCTTTCATGGCGAGGTGATCAAGGGATGGACAGAGGAAAAATTATTACACAGCGCCGGATGTGTGAAATTCCCTCCTTCATTCGGTCATGTCTGCGATGAACTCAGAGCCTGGCTCGAGGCCGCTTACCAAGAGCATCTCCCGCGCACGCGTGCAGGCGACATAAAGCAAATGACGCTCGGTTTCGTAGGCCTCCTGGAGGTCCGTGGGATCGCCGATCAAACGGATGCGTTCCTCCGAGGGAATCACATTCTCGTCGCAGGCCATAACCGCCACCGCTCGGAACTCAAGCCCCTTGGCGAAGTGCATCGTCCCGATTGAAATGCGGTCCGTAATCACCTCCACGGATTCATCTAGAATCTCCGCAGTAGCACCAGAACCCTGAACCGCCAACTCCGCACGTGGAATCTCCTTTTCCGAGCGCACAAAGACGCCGATTTCTTGGGCAGGAATTCCGTCCTCCAGTAGCCCCTTAAGCCAAGCAGCAACGAATTTGATTTCCGCGTCCTCACTTTCAAAAAGCTGGATGCCGGGAGGAGGCCCATTGAACACAGAAACTGTGGTGTCCCTGCGTTCTTTCTGCCCCTCTGCATCCGAGATTTCCGGCTCTAAAAGACGGTCGGCCTGCTGGCGGATTTGATGGGACGTCCGATAATTGACTTTGAGCGTACGGGAGCGTCCGCGGATATCCACGCCGGCTGTCGCCCAGGAGAATGCGGGCTGGAAAATGCGCTGAGCAATGTCGCCTGCAAAGAAGAGTCCGTTGGCTTTGCGCCCTGCAAGCGCTCCAAAGAAGCGGAGCTGAGAGAGTCCCATGTCCTGCGCTTCATCGACGAGTATGAAATCATACGGACTGTCTGCTCCCTCGGTATACTTCAGCGTTAATTTGTGAAACATCGTGGAGACGGCAATTCGCCCCTCCGCCGCCAGTGCCGCCCGTACCCGTTCGAAAAGGGTCCACAGTACCGCCCTGCGCTCCTCAGGAAGTTTGGACTTTCTCCCCAAGCGGCTGTGCGTCTTATATTCCTCCCAAGTCGAAAGATCCCACGCAGCGATCACATGGTCCCATTCCGCGCGAATAAAAGCCGCACTGAACTTGTGACTTGCCGCAGTTGTCGAGGCTTCCTGCAAGAGCGCGTTCAGAGCCTCATGGGTTACGAACTTGGCCGGAACTCCGAACTGAGCCTTGTAAAGCCGTCCAGCGATGCCGTTGACAGCGTGTACCTCAATGCGCTCCATCACCTTCGGCTCGTTGCCGACCAGACGGCGCAATTTTTCCTTCAGAGCATTTGCAAGCACCGGCGAGAAGGTCGTGAGCAAAACCCTTGCGTCGGGGTTCTGCCTCGCAAGGTGAGCTGCTCGGTGAATCGCCACGATGCTTTTTCCTGTGCCAGCAGAGCCGCTCACCCGAGCTGGACCATTATAATTACGCTCTACAAATTTGCGCTGCTCTGGGTGCAGGAAAACCATCCATTTGTCCCAGGGGAAATCCAAGGCCAGTTCCAAGTCTTCTCGACTGATAATGGTTCGAAACCGGCGTTGTGCATCGGGGTGTTGAAAAGGATCCGCAGCCTTGGCTGGAGCATCAGGCGCCTGAGGTGCATCTCCACTGGCCAAACCTAAGAGTAACTCAGCTGTTTCACCGGGAAATTTGTCCAGAAGGGTCAGCAGCTCATCCTCATCCGCCGCGAGGACATCTGAAACCCAGTCCTGCGGAACGCCAAACTTAAGCAGTGCAGCGGCATCGTATTTGGCTAGGGGGCGCGGCCTCTCCACTGCCCTTTCGACTATTTTGTGACGCACCACTTCGACCACCTTCTCGCGTAATTCCACAAGGGCGGCGGCTCCTGTCTCGGGATGCACGTCAATGCGCCGTCTCTCGGCCCAGGCGTACGCATCGTCATGGTGTCCTGCATAACAAAGCAGCAGGCTGGCATCCGTATTGTGCGTGATAATCCGCAGCCCATCATTCGCGTAGTGAGTCCAGAAGTTACGGTCCTTGACGCGGTCTACACGGTGCGAATTGTGTCCAGTGTTTTTCGGGTTAACCTGAAGGTCAAAAGCCGTCGTCTTGATGATGTTTTGCTCCTTCGCTGTAAGCTTTTTGAGGCTATCGGTGAAGGTATCGGCGATGACGAAGTTCATGTTTAGGGACTTGGCCAGAGTTTAAGTGCTAGGTTCGCAAATTCGTTTGCCCGGTCTGCCACCTCTTCAAACCTGAATTCAGAAAATCTTTCTGGTAGCTCTTTGGTGAGAAGGATGGCCGATTTTCGATAAGCATCTTTTTTCCGTTCGTAGGGATTATTGGAAGCCCCGATGTTCAGGGGACCAGATAGGAGCGTGAGGTTCCCTATGGTTGCCACGAACTTCGCATGATTGCTTTCTGAATTCGGCCCCAAGTAAGTAGGCCAATCGCCAAATTCCTCTTTTGCCTTTTTGGTTTTAATTTTCAACGGAATCACGTGTTCGACATGGACCGCATCGGTCCCTCCGATGAGGATTTCACCATGGGAGGAATACTTTTCTAATTCAATCCTCCCGAGACAGTAGCGCGCTCGTTCAATCAGATTCGGTGTGTATTTGAACGTTTCAAAGTCAGACGCGAACCTTTCATCGGATGGGCAATGCTTACCATAGGCAGTCAGCACTTCATCCAGAGGGCTTTTAGGATCCACGACACACAGGCGGGCAAACAGCGTGTCGCTCTCGTTCGACTTTGCCTTGCATATGTGTCGCCTGAGCAGAAGGGACTCGGTGTGTCTCAGTACTTCTCCAAAATTTGCATCAGAACACCCCCTTGACCTCAGGAAGCACAGAAAGCCATACGCTTGAGTTGCCTTGATCATGCGCAAATTCCGCAAGCGGCTATCAATCCGCGGGACACCGGTCTGACAATTTATCAGCTGCCCATAAACCTTTGAGGTGAGAACCAAACTTTCCAGAAAGTCGGCAAACGACATTTGGGGCAGCATCACATCTGACGGCACTTCCTGCTCAGACTCATCGTCTGCCTCGCCCTCAGATTCATCCTCCTGTTCCTCGAGATCAGACTGCTCATCCGGATACGAACCAGTCACTGGAAGCGCGGCTGCCTCTTGAACCTGTTTTACAAAAACCGCTTTGAATCTCGGAATGACAAAGGAGATTGTGACACGGGTCTTCAGCAGGGCACAGAGATAATGGCGAAAGAATGATTCGATGCTAATGCCATCTAAATATCTCACCAGCTCAGCCCAGCGTGTCCGCGCGAGGTTTAATTGCACGGGGCCAAAAAGGGCTGCATTTCCTAAGATGAAGTTTTTGATGATGTCCGCCGGACTTAATTTGAGACCCCGATTGTTGATGGTTTCAAAAAGTTTGAACGCGTCACGTGCGTTGCTTACGTCAAGGCGGATTACGAGGCACTGATTCTTGACGTGGTACAAAAAGGAGCTCAGTGACTTGAGATCCTGCGCTGCGGCCCATTCCCCGAATATTTTGAAAGCCAAGTGAAGATTGGGATTGGAGATCTCTGCAGGGGGATTGCCATAAAAATTCCCCTCAAAATCAGCAGCGTCTAGCGAATCTAAAACAACTTTTGGCACAGGAGATTCCCCCAGAGCTCTAGATTGGAGCAGGCGGTCCAAGTCCGAAGCTGCGTTGATTTCACCAGCCTTTTTCAAGCGCTCCGCAATGCATTTCAGCAGAATGCACAGGGTTGTCAGTCGCTGTTGACCGTCCACCAATTCGAGTTTGTTGATCCCAGCCGTGTGGTGCCCCGTGAGGCAGACAATGCTCCCCATCAGATGGGTGTCACTACCCTCCAAGAGGCGAACGTCATCCAATAACTCCCGCAGTTGTTTTTCCCGCCAGGAATACCTTCGCTGATATGGAGGCACGACGTACTGCTCGCTTTCTGATCCAAGTAATTGGGTGATGTTCAGGGTTTTGGGTGTTATATTCATAAGGTAATTTTTCCGAACTACACCCGGAACACCTTCATTACCTCGTCGCCGAGATGGTTGATGACCTTCACTGCGATCCGGCCGCTCTTGGGTTTCGGGAAGGGGCGTGAAATCGGGCTGTGCAGAGTTTCCCAAGCAGCCTGGTCAATCTCCGCTTTGAGCGTCGTCTTGAGGGCGCTGTACGGGTCGTTCGCCCCCAGAAAATAGGCGTGCCTGACAAAGAAACTCTCCTCGTTGTAATCCGTATCGATGAACCAACACGCGATCCCGTCCGGGCCGTCGCTGCGCACCTCGCCGGTGCTCGGATGAAACACATCCACTCCGTTCACCTTCACCCGCACCGTGCCTTCTGCTTCGTGCAACAGATCGATATCCGGTTCGCCGAACACCACAAACAGGTTGCCTTTGCCCGTGTTTTTCAGGTCGCCGGCCATGTGCAGGTCGGCGTTCATCCGCGCTTTGAGAACGGGCAGTTTGCCCAGTTTGTTGAACTCCGTCGTGTGTGCCTCGTAGTTGAACGCACAGCAGACGAGCACATCAAATCCTGCATCGCCCGCCTCGCGCGCAGCCTGCACCAGATCCGCCCGCTGCACCGTGCCAAACTCCGGACCGATGAAGACCGCTGCCCGCCGTTCCTGGTCGCCTTCCTTGTAACTGCCCTCGGCACAAACCAACTCGCCCGGCCACGGTACGAGGCTTGTAAACTGGATTCGGTCTTCCTTATGAGCCTGCTGGACGCCTGCGGCTTCCAGCGTTTTTAGGATCATCTGTTGAAAACTTTGCGTGGCGGAGTATTCCCCGCGGTCTTCGCGGACGGTGTCTATCAGCTCGTCGTTTTCGTCCAGGGCCAGCATCCGATGCGGGCTGAGGCTTTCCACGGTGAACGGCCCCGCCACACGGACCCGCTTTTTGTCCTCGTAGGGTTTGTCGTAGAGGTACTCAAACTCCGCCTTGGCCGCGATGGAGGCATCGATCTCCTTCTGACGCGCAATGCGGGCCTTCCACCAATCTGCATGCAGGCGGAGGACGGGTTCCGGCCACTTGGCATCGGCTTCACGGGGGATTTCCCATTCCTGCCAGGTCTTTCCAAGTGCGCTGTTGAGTTGTTCGAGTAGAGGCTCGAGTGTGGCCTGCCATTTGTCCCAGATGACATTAATTTCGGCGTTGTTCGCAATCGACTTGAGCGTGATGTGCGGCACCCGCTCATATACGAATCCGTGCCGGAGGTTCCCATAGACGGGACGCATGCTCGGAGCAGTTCGTGTCACTTCGGCTTCCTTGAGCTGGCCATCCTTAGAGTCCGCCAGCAGATAAAATGGATACCGTGCCCCCATGATCCGCGCCCTCGCAAGAGCCAGCGCTACGCGCGATGTATCTATCGTGATCCAACGACGCCCCCATTGCTCGGCGACAAAGGCAGTAGTGCCAGAGCCGCAGGTGGGGTCCAGGACGAGATCGCCGGGGTCGGTAGCCATTAGGAGGCAGCGTTGGATCACCTTAGTTCCAGTTTGGACAACATAAATCTTTTCATCGGTGAAGCCTCCTGTCCCTGTGTCAAACCACATATTGGAAAATGGAATTACGGGAAAGTCATCAATGTAACGAATGTAACTGCACCCCCCCTGATTGCTCGGCCATAAGCGATCAGCTCGAGCGAGTGCATTTAACCCCCGCAAGTCCGTCTTAAAGGTCCCTTTTCCAGGGGTGTATTTCCTCCCCTTAAAAGTGAATTCTCTTACGTCGTTATCGTTTGCATGACGTGAACTCGTAAGATCACCTATACGACAGATCCTTGTTCCCGTTGGCCAGGAATCAGGGTTGTCTTTTTGTTCAGCAGTTAGACGCCAGCTTTCCCCGCTCGGCAATCTCGCAATCGAATACAGTTGATCTGTTGAAGTGCCTGCTGACTTATCTTGATATGGAGCCCTATACTTGGAATGGCTTCTAGATTTCGCAAACCACAAAATGAAGTTCGATGCCGCTGCTAGCATTTCATTTGCTCTACCTGTGGTTGTGCGAATAGTTATTTGGCTGATGAAATTCTCCTCCCCGAACACTTCATCCATCAGCGCCCGGACCCGATGCACGTTTTCATCGCCGATTTGCAGGAAGATGGAGCCGCTCTCCGTCAGAAGATCCCGGGCTACGGTGAGCCGGTCCCTAAGATAGTTTAGGTAGCTGTGGATCCCGTCCCGCCAGGTGTCGCGGAAGGCCTTCACCATCTCGGGTTCGCGGGTGATGTGGTCGGCTTTGCCGTCCTTCACATCGCGGCTGGTGGTGGACCACTGGAAGTTACTATTGAACTTGATGCCATAGGGCGGGTCTAAATAGATGCACTGCACCTTGCCGCGTAGCTTTTCGCGTTCGGCCAGACTGGCCATTACCTGCAGCGAATCGCCCAGAATCATCCGGTTCGTCCAGTTCTGGTCGTGCTGGTAAAACTCCGTCTTGTCCGCCCCCTTGGTCACGCCGTTGAAATCCTCAAACAGGCTGAACTCCGGCTGGGCAGCACGCGCATCCGTCTGGGTGCGGAGGGAATCAATGAGCACCTTCGGGTGCACCTTTTCTTGGATGTAAAGCGGCGGGGCGTTGACCACCAGATCGCTCCAATCCTGCTCGTCCTTTCCGCGCCAGACCAACTGGGGATCCAAATCGGTGTTGCGCGGGTATTTGACCTGCACGGGCTGGCGATCGTCCTCGCGCACGACGCTCTCAAACTCCGCGGTGGGTATGTTGGGACGCCGTTCCCCCTCGTGTTTGTAGGTTTCGATCAACTTGGGTGGGGCTGGTTTCTTGGCCATGGTTGGGAAGAGAGAATTAGAGCAAATTTTACCAAATAGAACGGACAGAGGTTTATCGTTATTTGACCAAGCCGCTTGCCACCCGCTTTAAAGTTTTGTGCACGTCTTTTTCTTCGAGATAAGCAAGCACGTCAGCAAGTACTTGGCGACCCGATTTGGGATTGGAATACATCAAAGATTCGAACACAAAACAAACCGCTTGGTCCTCCGCAGTAAACTTATCGTGCGGCGGCTGAGTAATGTAATAAAGTACAGCGTTTTTTAATTCTTTAAATAGTTCATGGTTTCCAGCATGAAGCAGCATGCTTTTTTCGAGAACGCCCAAATAAACCGATAACTGGATTGAAATGGCATGTACGATCGAGGCTAGTTGAGAAGAATGTCCAAGTTTCGATAGTGCACACAGAGTGCGAATCAACCTAAATGGAAGATGTTCCGTTTTTGAATCGTCTCGCCATAACGAAATCTGCTCCTCAAGAAATTTTATGTTTCGAGGCTCAGAAAGTTGATCAGCAAGCAAATCACAGATTCTTGCCATGTCCCCTTCTGAGAGAATTAGGTCGAAAATAATCCGTGAAAATGAAGCACTCCATTCCAGACCCTCTAGTCGTGAGAGACATTGGATCTCAATCGTGTAGAACGATATTCCGTATTTCTTGCTTAACGCGTACCTCACCAATGAAAGCTCATGCGTCGGTATGTAACAGCCAGAAGGGTAAAAAGAATTTTTAAAAAAATCTAAAGAGTAAGAAGGAAAAGGATCCAAACCGAAAAGCCGAAATGCTTTAACGCCGATGAAGCTGTTATACAGAAATACAGGGTGTATCATGCGTTTACAAGTCGAACCATGACATTGGAAGTATTCATTAAGAAGTGTAACTGTAAATTCCTCGGAACGATCGCGGTCAAACGCCCACATTCGAAGCTCAAGAGGTAATTTCGGCAGCAAAAAATCAACCAAAGATTTATATTCAAAATAGTTTTCGAGAAGACTGTTTGCTTTTTGAAGGTAAGGACTGCTAGGAATTGGGGAATCAGCGAGACCAATGCTCATGGAGTCCGAAAGCGTGCAGAGATATTCGCTTGCGAAAGAAGATTTCTCTTTTATTAATTCTCCATCGAGAGGTTTCGATAGACCGAAATGAAGATGATTTTCACGTTCGTAAAAATCTATAACTTCTAGTGAATTTCTCCCCCAATGAATAAAATTGGAATCCCAACAGAACATGTTTTCGATGGTTTCACGGGTCATAATTACTGCAATTAAATGTGAGACAGATTTTTATTTTATTGGTAGGTTTTTATTTAAAACAAAAAACAAATAAATCTGAGTTCAGTGCCCTTTCTCAGAGTAATTCATTGCAGCGAGTCATCCACTGTAGCCGTCCGTATGATCGCGCACGACGCTCTCAAACTCTGCGGTGGGAATGTTGGAACGCCGTTCCCCCTCGTGTTTGTAGGTTTCGATCAACTTGGGTGGGGCTGGTTTCTTGGCCATGGTCGGAAAGAGCGGTTATTGAGGGGCTGACTCGTTGAGGGTTTCCAAATAGCGGGAATAGGCGTAGAGCCGGCGGTATTCGCCTCCGGTGAGCTCGGAAACGATGCCCTTCTGCTCCAGGGTTCGGAGTGCCTTGGTGGCCGTGGGCGAGGTGACGCCCAGTTCCTTCGCCGCAACGGAAACGGACAAGACCGGTTTTTGCTGCAAGTGCGCGTGCAAGCGCAGCACCGTGCCGGATTCCCCCTGCAACAGTTCCCGGTCGCGCTGGAACAACTCCAGCAAACGCCGGGCAGTCTGGGTTGCGGATTCGGCGGTGCGCACAACGCCCTGCAAAAAAAACTCCAGCCACGCCTCCCAGTCCCCCGTCTGCCGGACTTCCTGCAAAAGGCGGTAATACTCGGAGCGGTGTTCCTTGAAATGCAGGGAGAGATACAGCAGTGGCTGCGAAAGGATGCCCTCCGCACACAACAAAAGCGTGATGAGCAGCCGACCCAACCGGCCGTTGCCATCGAGGAAAGGATGGATGGTCTCAAACTGCACATGGGCGAGCGCGGCCTTCACCAGGGGCCGGGTCTTTACCGGATCGTCGTGCAGAAACTTTTCTAGGGCGCCCATCGTCTCCCACAGGGCATCCGGGGGCGGAGGCACAAAAGCGGCATTACCCGGACGCGAGCCACCAATCCAGTTCTGGGTGCGCCGAAACTCGCCGGGCTCCTTGGAACTGCCACGGCCGTGGGAAAGGAGACAGGAGTGGATTTCCCGTAGCAACCGAAGACTGAGGGGGACACCTTCCTTGAGCCGGGCCAGGCCGAGTTCCATGGCGGCCACATAACGCGACACCTCGGTGACATCCTCCTCGAGCGCGGCGGGCGTATTTTCGAGTTCGTGCTGCAAGAGATCCGAGAGGGAGGACTGGGTGCCCTCGATCTGAGAGGAAAGTACAGCCTCCTTCCTGACATAGGTGTAGAGAAACAGCCGCGGCTCCGGCAGGAGAAGGGAGAGTCCATCCAAACGGCCCAAGGCCACGGAGGCCGCATCGAGTAAGTCCCCAAGAGGACCGTTTAGGTCCAGAGGTGGCTCGGGAGGGAGAGGAGCGGGGACGAACGCGCGCGCCTGTTCCCCTGGGGAGGCGATGGGAAGAAAATGACCGGAAAGCCCGCGACGCATGATCAATTGAAAGGGAATCGAGTTTTTCTTTCAATCTTCCATGCCGATTGAAAGGAATCTTTCCATGTCTGAGCGCAATTAAAAGGAAACAGCGTTTCTCTTTCAATATCTCGCGCTCTGAGTGGGTAGAGGCTTCGGTGGAGATTGGGCGCCTCGCTCCCAGGTTCTTTCAAGGGTTGGCCTCCTTGGCTACGGTTTGGATCATGCGATCAAACTCGCTCCGGACGCGGTCGGCAAAGTCCTTGGACATTTCAAAGACGTCGGTGAGTTCTGCAAACGCCCAGCGGCCATGCGCCTTGAGGTGGTTCACGCCGGGAACCCAGTAGGTCTTCATGGTAGAAGCTTTCTCACGGGCGTCCTGTCGGCGGTAGCCTTTGATTTCGACGATCAGGTGAAGGAGGTCTTCGGGCCCGCGCCCGTCGTCCACTAGCACGATGAAATCGGGAAGGTAGCGTCGGACTTCTGAACCGTACCGGTAGGGCACTTCCAAACCGAGATTGTGGTTTTTGACGTAAGAACGGACTTTGGGATGGGCTTCGGCGATGCGGCAGAACTCGGCCTCCCAGTCGTTATCCTGAATGACCCAGTTGATATGACATTTGTCAGGATTGGTCGCCCAGCGTTCGGAGCGCGTGGTGTTGAAGCGGACGGAGGCGGTGGAGCCGACCGGGTTGTAAGGATTCAGCGTGGCACGGACCGGGCGTGAGCCGATAAAGGCCTCATTGATCCCGCGCTTGATTTTGTCGCAAGCCATGTCCGCGAGGGTGCGGTACATGAGAAGCGCGGGGTACGTTTCGCTTTTACAGATGAGGTACTCGTCCAGCCACTGGCGGGTGATGGCTTTGAGTTGGCCAAAGAGGTTAAGCCGGGGCGGTTCCCCCGGTTCACGCCAGTGGTTAAGTAGAAGGTGCTTAGTTAGGTGCATCACCAGCGAGGATTTTCGGGTATCGGCCAGATGCTGGAGATTCATCTCCTGGCTTTCTCCAATAATACCAGCGTTCAAAACAACACTGGGACCAATTAAGTCCGTTGTAATCTCTAACTTGGAATCCTCGTCGAATTTTGCCTCTAGCCGACTTTCGGGCAATTCGACCATGTACCCTGCGACCCGTGGGAACCGAATTTCCAAAGGATCGCGCTCGGGACGCACTGCGGTGACCAGCACGGATTCGTCAGGTTTTTGCGGAGGTGCAACAACGGGTTTTGCGTTAAAGTCGAACGGTATACCGAAGACATCGGCGTATTCGACATTGAAGAGGCCCTCGTCATTGAGGCGATAGGATTGCCTGCGAAGTGCGCGACCGATCACCTGCTCGCACAGGAGCTGGGTGCCGAAAGCGCGGACTCCTAAAACATGGGTGACGGTGTTCGCGTCCCAACCTTCGGTGAGCATCGAAACGGAGACAACACAGCGGATGGAGGAGCCCAACTGATTGGGGCGTCCCACCGTGTTCATCACTTCGCGAAGTAGCTCTTGGTCGGTAATAGCGTCAGCATCTCTGGGGTTTCCGCTGCGCTCGACGATCTCACGCCGAAAGCGTTCGATTTCAGGGCCCGCCATCCTGCGAAAGTTATCGTCCAGAGCATCCCCCGCTTCGAGTTGTTCACTGTCGATAAGCAGCGTTCTGGGACGGGCCAGCGGCTGTTTGGTGGTTTCGTCGAAGTTACGGAAGAGGGCAAGGCGCCCTTCGACGAGTTCCTCAGCGCCATCGTCCATGGGGCGGTAGAAACCGGAGATGAAGTCGTAAACGAGTTTGGAAGTGGCGCAGTTGTTGCACACCACGATGAAGCAGGGAGGGACTTTGATTCCGCCTTCCTCCCAGAGTTTGAAGGTTTTCTCGTAGTGCCCGTAAAGAGCCTCTAGGGCCGTCTGCAAAAGCGTCGGAAGCGCAGTGGGATCCAATTCCGCTCCCTTACCCCGCGGTTTCTTGGGCATGTCCTTACGGATGTTTTCCCAAAGATTGCGGAACGTGGGCAGTTCTTTGCCTGCCACATTCTCGGCCACAGGGACACGAGGGAGTTTGACAATACCGCACTCGATGGCGTCCATGAGCGAAAAGTCACTCATGGTCCACGGAAAGAGCGTGCCTTCCGCGTACCCTGATCCCTGGAGGAAAAACGGTGTCGCGGACAAATCGTAGACGGCGCGCACGCCAAGTTTGCGTTTTACGGATTCGATGCCGGAGATCCAGAGACGGGCAGCTTCACTGTTCTTCTTGGCCTCGGCCTTGGCATCCTTGAGGTCCTGGCCGGTAAGAGGGACGCCTTTTTCGTCGGTGAAATCGGCATCGTCCGAAGGTTTTTCGCGGTAGCAATGATGTGCCTCGTCATTGATCGCGACAATCCCCTTCAGGCCCATCAGATCAGGCATCACGCGCTGGATCATCTGCCCCTCGGTTTCTTTGGTCAGAATTTCTTGCCCTGTCTGCCCCTTTAGGAGGGCCCTGCCTCCCGAGGAAATATCCATACGTTCCCGAAGGCGAAACGCATGGTAGTTTGTAATGACAATCTTGGCCTTCTGGATGTCCTCCAGCATATCCACCGGTACAAGCTGACGGTTGGAATAGTAGTTGTCGGAATCGTTTGGGAGCAGTACCCGGAGACGGTCGCGGATGGTGAGGCCCGGGGTGACAAGGAGGAAACCGCGGCTGAAGTTTTTACTGGTGGGCCTGCGGACGGCGTTGATGGTCTGCCAGGCTATGAGCATGGCCATCACAGTGGTTTTGCCAGCGCCGGTCGCGAGTTTCAGCGCAATACGGAAGATTTCAGGGTTGGCGTCCTCATTAGCTCTGACGAGATGTGCGAGGATGGCTTTGCCCGAGGTCGATTGAGAGGCGACTTCAGTCAGCCAGATGGCAGTCTCAGCGGCTTCAACTTGACAGAAGAAGGGGCGTACATCCGAGAAATCGAAGTGCCGCCAGTGCTCTAGGAGCCGTGCTGTTTCAGCGGTAACCTGCCATTGGGAAGGAAGAAGATTGCGCCACTGATCGACGGACTGTCTAACCTGATTGATGATAGACGTTTGGTCGTAGGCCTGTTTTTGGGAGGAAAGGCCCTTGCCTTCATCCAGCACAAGCTCGGCTTGAGCCTTAGATTTGCCGCGCTTCTTCGCTTTCGGGATGGGGGTGACAAACTCTGCTTTCCGTCGACGTTCAACAGTCTTCTGCGTGGGCTGCCCTTGGTCATCGAGCTCCCAGTGCCTCGCCGGATAGGCGTAGGGAGAGTTCAGAATGGGGCGTTGAAAAAAGGGATTTTCCATTGGGGGCGGCATGACTGCATGCGAAGGCTACATGTTAGATGGCGTTGAATCTAGAGATAGCTAAGTAAACAGAATAAAGAGAATTTATGGCTGACCTCCCAGCCACGCAATCAGGTCCGCAGGGTATTCAATCGCCTCCGCCGCCCGAGTCATCGCGACATAGATCAGATTGATTTCCTCCAAATACTCAGGATCAAAGGTCGCAGATTCTGTTTCATTTCTGAGGGTTGCGAAGTCGTCCAACATTTCTACGCGGCGCCACTCGAGGCCTTTGGCCCGATGTGCGGTAGACAGGGAGATGTCAGCCGTTTCAGGACTCCTCGAACGACGGCGCAGGCGATCTATAAGGTCTGGCAGGCGCACTCCGTATTCATCCACAAGCTTCACGTGTTTCTCTAGTTCTTTGTCGATGCCTGCTCCCTGGCCATCCCCTTTAATTTGATCAACTACTTCCTTGTAATCACTGAACGCTCGAATTTGGGGAGTCAGAATCGCGTCCCGTTGATTTTGTTTCAGATACAGGAGATCCAGAGGGATTTGTAGTTCATACAGATAATAGGGATCCCAATGATCTTTGTCAGTGGTACCTGCAAAGTGAACGGTCCCGCCTCGGTCCACCACCGGGAGGGCTCGCGCGAGCAAAGAGCCGTTGCAGCGTCCAATCACAGCAAAGGGAGGAAGGGGAGATGTCGAGGGGCCGTGCCCGATAAGCTGCACCGGGTCCCCCTTGTAATAGTTGAGAATCTTGGAAGCGTTTGTGGCGATTTGCTGGTGGAAGCGAAAACTAACAGTCAGGGGATAAATAAAGTCAGCACTTTCTCTAACTTCTTCCATGGAGTTAATGGCCTTGCGCCATGAATAGATGGCCTGATGACTGTCGCCCACAAAGACAAGGCTGCAGGAGCCGTTATCACGTTGGTCCAGAAGGATCTTCAGCGTTACAGGATTTGTGTCCTGTGCCTCGTCCAACATGATGATATCTGCCGAAATCCGTGGTAGGCCGAGACTCCACAACTTGAGGTATCCGTCGTGAGATATGCAGATTCGCGAACCCAAATCCTGCATCTCGGCCCAAATCTTTTGGGCGAGGGGTAAAACTTCCGGATACTTTTTCTGGAGCCGTTTTTCGATATGCTTCTCAGATAAAAGTCGATCTGTTGAATGGCAGTAAGCGGTAACCACCTCAATGGCTAGTACAGCGATGTAAGGTTGCTGGACTCCGAAGCGTTGAATGACATCCCGTGGTGTGGGATTTCCCAATTTGTCTTTGTAGCGGTTCCCCACGGTTCGAAATGCCAGGCTGTGAATGGTCCGACAATCGGTGTTCTGAGGAAAACGTTTCTTGGCTTTGAGCGCGGTCTGCTTGTTGAAACTTAAATAGAGCAGGCGCTTGCTTTGGTTTGCTTTTGCAATGAGACGCAAGGTTTCCGTCTTTCCCGTTCCGGCGTAAGCATTAACCAACATGATCTGCCCCGGGGCAAGGGCTGTGGAAGCAACTGCAGACTGCTCGCTAGTGGGGGTGACACTCATTTAAGAGATGAAAATTACGGTTGTATCAAATACTTGATTTATTCGAAGTGAACCAGCCTAAGTACGACATAATTCCAGACATCCACGGGCAGCACGAAAAACGTCAAACAGCACGCCGCGACCATTGCTGCCTTCAAAAGTAGGGAGGATTGGAAGGGTGAATGGGCGAAATGGGTGGGATGGTTTAAAAAATTGCCCTTCTTCTTGGATCTGGGGGATCTGCGAGCTGTCCATGCCTGCTGGGATCCTGATGCGATTGAGCTCTTAAAGACGGCAAGCATGACTGATTTTGAGTTTCTCAAACGCGCCGCCAAGGGGGCTTCCGGGGAAGCAATTGAAAGCAAGGAGATGACGCCCTATCAGGCGATTGAACACTGCTTAAAGGGGCCAGAACTCGCTATTCAGGGCGGCTTTACAGACAAAGACGGTCACCATAGGGGTAGCATGCGGGTGCGCTGGTGGGATTTGCATGTTGGAATGACTTTCGGCGAGGCATGCATGCCAGTGCCGTACGAAAATCCCCAGTTTCTTGGGGAGCACCATGTGAGCAGGATTCCACAATACGGTGCTACTGAACCTCCTGTGTTTTTCGGTCATTATTGGGTCCCCGAAACCGCTAAACGGGCACCACTGCGGCACAATATTGTCTGCTTGGATTATTCCGCTGGCAAACAAGGGCCGCTGGTGGCGTGTCGATTTAATGGACCACTGCCTGCAGACTGGGAGTTTGTAGAGATGTACTGAAGGGGATGCAGGCGAAGCCTAACATCTTAACTGTGTCTTGAACGTTCCGGTGGATGGCTAATGATGTTTGAGGAAGAAAAGCGCCCGCTCTGCGTCACGCTCGATCTTGGCTAGCTCTCGTTTGTATTTCGCACTCGAGACATCCCCGAACACTCCCGGGATGACGCACAGTGTCGCCAGAAATCCCTCAGCGAACTCTTTTGGGGAACACAATCCTTTGACCAAAAGCAACGGAAGAACAAACGGCCTTCCCTGATAACTATCACAAAAGCTGAAGTAGGTGTGCATTACAGCGACTTGCGCTTGCGAGAGTTCATGCATTTCTCTTTCGATGGTCTCAAAATAGCGGACCGTCGTGGGAACGTCGCCTTCGTGGGAGTTGGCTTCAACTATCTCGCGGATGTCCGTCGTCTGGTTCGGGCGGGCAATTCCCCCTTGAGACCATCTTGGAGGCGTTACGCCGCGGTCATCGCAGAAGGATTGAAATGGTCGGAGCCTGGCCAGCTGATCGACAATTTCAGGTCCGGCGCAGAGAGCATGAACCGGATCGAACGTAGCGTAGTACGCCGCAGTTCGCCTGAATGCCGAAATAGTCTTTGCCCTGGGAGCAACAACGCCGGAGGAAAAGTCGATGAACAAGGTGCAAGCATGGCAGACCAGCGTCCGGTTCTTTCTAAAATGCTCCGGACCGCCCTCCGCTAAAATTTTGAGGGTATGCTCTGCATAGGCCCGTCCCGGTGACCAAAACGGCCGCCCGTGGGGTAGCAGCATGTCACTGCCGTCCATTTTGATGCCGAACCCACCGCGTTCGCACTCGAAAACTTCGAATGAAAACAACTCGCCGGCCGTGGAGTTATCTTTTCGCTCAGAGGTTGTTTTGGAACGGCTATTTTTCTTCATAGGAGGTGGTGATGAAAGGGTGAATTGAGAACAGGGTGGCCTTTTGATGCTGAAGCCAGCGACCAATTGAACCGGCCTGACCTAAAGTATTACACACTTCATGTTCGCTCAGTCGGTGGCACATTTTTGGGTGAGACCCAGCCAGGGTGGCCGACCGCATGTCTGTGTGTGTAACAATATGTGAGACTCAAGAATTTACTCGGACCGACAGCGTATGAACTACAACGAATTTAACTTGGACCACCACAACTTTTTCTGTCCGGCTACCGGCGTGCACATTTTGGGAGAGGAGCACTGTGATGAAGCTGCAAAATCTTTGAAAGCTTACTGGATCTGCGAAGTCTTTGACGAACCTGTCATCAAAGACTCGGCTTTAGAGAGGAATTGGGCCCAGTATGCGAAAAAATTTGAATCCGAACACGAGGGAGAAACAGCAGGTTTTAAGGAGTTGGAATTGTTTTTGAGGAACTATCCGGCGCCAAACTGGTCGGCGTTTGAAATCACCACTTGCGGCATGAGTTGCGGGCCCTTGAGCTCAACAGTTTGGTTGGTGATCGACTTGAACACCGAGATGGAAGAGGTGGATAGCGCGGGGCATTAGCATCGGAAGGCGGCTCGCCCCCCCTCCCCTAATTTCGCTCAAAAGCCGGTATAATCATCTGAGGCGCAGGTTTCGCATTTGAATCCTGTAATTTTCCTCACAAAGGAGGTGAAAAACCATGTCACTACCCGTGAAAGCGCTTGTTAGCGCGTTGCTTGCCGTTGCCGCCACGATCGCTGAAGAGGCGCTCAAGGAGACAACACGCAGACGCTAGCAGGAACAAAGGAGACCGGTCTCCAACTTCAAGAGCAGCGCAGGTTTTTCTCCTTCGCCAGTCCAACAAACCGTCCACCAGTAACTAGCCCGTCCTAACCCGACGGGCTTTTTGCTGTCCGGACACAACATCAACAACCCTATGGCAGTCAAATTAGTCGCCAACTACAGCAAACGTCTGGGCCTTCCGGGCTACAGCAGTCATCAGTTCAGCGTCACCGTGGAAAGCGAACTCCACAACACCGACAACGTGAGCATTGAAGCCGCTCGGCTCTACAAAACGCTCCAAATGGCGGTGGATAAGGAAATCCAGTCGACTGGGTTCGTTCCGGATGAGGCGTACGGAATCAACCCAACCGCGTCTACTGCACCAAAGCTGACAGTCACAAGGCGTGATGAACCCGAGCGACCATGGCGTGCGAGTGACAAGCAGCGTGAGCTGATCCTAAAGCTCGTCCATGACAGCGCGGTCGACATGGCAACCGTCGAGGAACTCGCCTTGGAAATGTTCGATACTGGGGATCTTCCCAGTCTCAACAAAATCCAAGCCAGCGGACTCATCGACGAACTGCTCACCCGTTACGGCAAGAAGAACCGGCGCGAGACAGCTCCCACTCCAGCATGGAAAGCGAGGGCAAGATGATAGCGATCAACGGTGAGATCCCCGCAGCAATCAATCGCGTTCACGACGTGCTCCTTGAACCAGTGAGCGCAAGTAGGCTCAACGCGTTTCACAGTTGCAGGCTGAAGTTCTACTTTCGCTATATCCTCAAGCTCAGAAAGCCTGTGGGCGCGGCTTTGCACGTTGGCAAAAGTGTCCACGCCGCTCTTCAGGAATGGAGCAAGCGGCGCTGGCACTCTAAGCCTTCAGAATGTGAGGATCTTCGGGCTGGGTTCACCGACCATTGGATTTCCCTACAAGCGGAAGATCCAGTCGACTTTGAACCCGGCGAAGAAAGTGTTGAGCAATCCAAGGCTTGGGGGCTTGTGGAAATGTACCTGCGTGACACTCCGATTCCATCTGCTGAAAAGCCGTTGGCGGTTGAAGTTGCCGTGGATACTGATCTTGCTTCACATGGGCTGCCGGTGCTACGCGGTGTGATTGACCTCATCAGGCCTGGTGGAAAAATCGTGGATTTCAAAACCACAGCCACTACGCCCAATGAGTCTCAGGCCGAGCATCGCAACCAACTCCAACTCACCGCCTACGCTCTTCTTTATCGGGAGGCCACTGGTGAAAAAGAGTCGGGGTTCGAGCTGCATCATTTGGTGAAAACCAAAACGCCAAAGCTCGTAATCACCACGCATCAACCGGTTGATCATAGGCAGGAGAGTAAACTGTTTCGCAGCATCGAGTCATATGTCGATGGAGTCGAGCGCGAGGACTGGGTAGCGAGTCCTGGCTTGCAGTGCGTCGCCTGCGAATTCTTCCACGAATGCAAAGGAGGCGCTTTGTGAGACGAAACTCAGTCCTAATTGCACGAAGTCTCTGGCAACAGCACTTTTGTGTTGAATGCGGAGAATCGTTCACTGGTAGAGGAA
>CAIXGS010000019.1 GCA_903919125.1 uncultured Spartobacteria bacterium
CAAACTGGAACCCAGTTCGTCCACAGTAAAAACTGCCAAAGACCTATATGCCGGCAGTTCTTGGTCGCCGGTTCGTGAGATTATAGATTCTGCAAGAGCGAACGTGTGGATCGCATCTGCGGGGTACGGATTAATTACACCAGCGACCTCCATCCGCTCCTATTCGGCAACATTCACGCGAAACCATCCTGATTTTGTTGGTGCAGATGATGTCAAGAACGGCGCTCAAAACTGGTGGTCCAAGTTGACCGCAAGGAACATCAAGCGTGAGCCAATCAGTTCCGTTTCTGAACTCGTCAGACAAAACCCTGACATCCCTCTCATTGCATCTTTGTCCGAGGACTATTGGGCAGCCTTGAAATCGGACTTCGAAGAGGCGGCGCGGATTGTCAGGTCGCCGGAGAACATGGTCATTGTGGCCGCCGGCGTATCCGAAAAGGGTAATCTCGGAGGTCATTTTTTACCGTGCAGCGCAAGGTTGGAACGAGAACTGGGCAGGGGACGCTCCGCCCTGAATGTGCGGACGCTCGCCCACATTTTAAAAAAATATCCGTATCTGGTCGGCAAACGTGAATTGTTTGAAACCTTCCAACAACTTTTATCTAGTTTGGATGACTATCCCTATCCCCAAAGGAGTCAAACCTCAGACGAACAGGTGGTAGAATTTATCCGACGAAGAAAGTTGGATTGCCCCAAGGTTTCGCACTCAAGCCTTCTTCGTGAATTCAGAGCAGGAGGGAATGCGTGTGAACAGAGTCGTTTCAGAGAACTTTTCAAGCAAACTAATCCCATTTAAGTCCGAGAATGAAAAATCATATTTTAGAACGCAAGGCTCTCAGGGTTGATCAGAAGGGTGGCAAACACGTCTATCTCCTGAGCTTGAGTGGCGATGAGTTGCTTGAAATTGCAGGAGTCTCACGAGTGACGCGCTCGGATGATGGAAAACTTATTGGATATCAACGGGCGGAGGTGAAGCGGCACGTTCGCGAAATCGCGGACTATCTCGAGACCTCTGAGATGCTTCTGGCTCACCCAATTATTTTATCATTTGGCTCAAATGTCCGCTTTGTTTCGAGTCGTGGCCAAAAAACATCAGACGGGTTGGCGGTGGCCGGAATGCTCGAGATACCGCTCCCCAGCCCAGAGGGGATTAAACCAGCATGGATTGTCGACGGACAGCAGCGCGCTAGGGCGATCAGTTTGTGCAAGGACCGATCCTTCGCTGTACCCGTTTGCGCTTTTATCGCAGATGACGTGGAGATTCAGCGCGATCAATTTCTTCGCATTAATAACACGCGCCCCCTCCCAAGGGGACTAGTCACGGAATTGCTGCCTCAGGTTTCATCACCACTTCCTCCTCACCTGTCCGTTCGAAAGATTCCATCCACCCTCTGTGATCTTTTGAACTCCGAACCAACATCGCCCTTTTTGGGACTAATCAAAAGACCATCCCTTTCAACTGAGGGAAAGAAGTCCGCCGTCGTCACAGATACGGTGATTGTAAAAATGATAGAGGACAGTCTGACTAACCCATCGGGTTGCCTGTTCCCGTTTCGAAACTTTGCCACAGGTGAATACAATCATAGCGCAATTTGGGCAGTTCTCACCCTCTTCTGGACTGCGGTAAGGCAGACCTTTCCCCAAGCTTGGGGGAAATCGCCCTCTGAAAGCCGCTTGATGCATGGCGTGGGCATCCGTTCCATGGGTAAGTTGATGGATCGGGTGATGTCTGTCGTTGATGTTTCGCACAAGGACGCTCTAAAGCATGTCAAAGTTGAGATTTCGAAAATTGCGCCGTTTTGTCGGTGGACCTCCGGAGAGTGGGAAGCCATCGGAAATATCCGCTGGGACGAACTCCAGAACTTGCACAAGCACTTCGCCATGCTTTCCAATTTCCTCATTAGAACGTATTTAGACGAACGCTCGAAACCTGCATCAGCATGAAGTTCTTCTTCCCAGATGCACATGACCTTGTCGATCCTTCCTTTAATTTTGACACCGAACAAAGGCAGTTCAACGGCAGTCGGCAGTTAGCTCAGCTTTACGCGCACGAGCGACTCGACCGACCGCCATATGATGGAATGTTAATTTCCAAGGCGATGGTGGATGGACGGGGCAAGAGCCTCAGGTACTCCTTCACGCAAGTCCAGAAACTGAAACGTTTAGGGGCGCGGGAATTCCTCCGCCTGGATCGCCCCCATTTCACGCGCCGAATGGAGACGATGGGAGACTGCGGGTCTTTTTCCTATCTCACAGAGCCAACACCTCCCTTCAGTGTTGATGAAGTCATAGAATTCTACCTAGATGCGCAGTTCGATTACGGCATCTCGCTGGACCATGTCATTCTTGGATACGACGAGAAGTCCAAAAGTATCTCGGAAGCACCTGAGGAGTGGAGAGGCCGGTTTGAAATAACACTTCAGTGCGCCAAAGAGTTTTTCTCTAAGTGCCAGACCAGAAAGGTGCCATTTTGTCCGGTCGGCGCCGCCCAAGGTTGGAGTCCACAATCGTACGCGGTTGCGGTGTCAGAATTACAAAAAATGGGTTACCACTACATCGCCCTGGGTGGAATGGTTCCTTTGAAAAGTCGGGAGATTCTGGCCTGCCTCGAGGCCGTCAATGAAGTTCGGAATCCTCGGACAAAGCTTCACCTGCTAGGCATCAACCGTTTGGAAGCTTTGGACGAGTTTGCGAGAATGGGCGTCCACAGTTTTGACAGCACGTCGGCGCTCAAAAAGGCGTTCATGGACGACAAGGATAACTACCACACCAAATCTCGGGCTTATACGGCGGTTCGTGTGCCCCAGGTGGGTGAGAACGCCGCATTGAAGAAGAAAATTCTTGCGGGAACCGTTGACCACGCGCGGGCCCGGTTTCTTGAAAAGACGTGCATGGATGGCCTGAAAGCTCTGGGCCAAAATAATATCGGACTGACAGAGGTGTTGGGGCGGCTTCGCGAATACGACATTCTCTGGCGGGATGGCAGAGATGAAACCGAGCGCTATCGGGAAACCTTGCAGGATGCTCCCTGGCGCAAATGCTCCTGTTCAATCTGCAGAGATCTCGGGGTCCATGTCGTCATATTCCGCGGCGCAGACCGCAACCGGTCCCGTGGATTCCACAATTTACATGTTCTCAGCGAAAATCTTAGAGAATGGACCGCGCGAAACCAACCAACCTAGTATGAGTTCCACCAGAATCCTCGAATTGCCCGCCATTGCCATCCAGCAGAGCGGTAAGCACAAACTTTTCACATTTGCGATCGACGGCAAACAACTCCACACAATCGCCCAGGTTTCCCGACTCGGGCGCGGAGATAATGAGAAAATCATTGGCTACCAAAGGCCTGAGGTAATTTCGCATATCACCCAAATCCGTAATTATCTAGAATCCGCAGATGCGATGCTCCCCAATGCGATAGTCGTCGCATTCGAACCATCCGTAGAATTCCGACCACTAGAAGCCAATGATCGGGGGACTACACGGCACGGTCACCTCGTGGTGCCCCTAAAAGCTGACGGAAATTGTCCGGGATGGATTGTTGACGGTCAACAGAGGGCGGCGGCGATACGCGACGCATCGGTCGAGCAATTTCCCGTATTTGTGACAGCATTTGTCACCGACAACGTGGAGGAACAACGCGAGCAGTTCATTCTGGTGAACTCCACAAAACCACTTCCGAAGGGACTCATCTACGAATTGCTGCCCTCAACGGACATGGCTCTCTCAACCAATCTGCAGAAGAAGCGTTTTCCTGCATATCTTTTGGAGAGATTAAATTTTGATTCGCGCTCTCCGTTGCTTCGGTCCATCCAAACACCGACTACCCCCCAAGGATTCATCAAGGATAACTCCATCCTGAAAATGTTGGAGAACAGCCTGAACGATGGGGCCCTGTGTCGGTTCATTTCCGCGAGTCGCGGAGAGGACCAGACCGACGACATCCTTACCCTGCTATTCAACTTCTGGAACGCAGTCGCCACCGTATTCCCCGATGCATGGAAACTTCCTCCAACGAAGTCACGCCTCACCCATGGGGCTGGCATCCAAACAATGGGGCACCTGATGGACGCTATTTGTGACCGGTTTCGTAACCAAGGCATCCCGACAACCGCCCAATTTGAAGCCGACCTCCGCCCCCTTGAGCCCATATGCTCGTGGTCGAACGGTTACTGGAACTTCGGCCCAAACATGCAGCGTAAATGGAACGAAATCCAGAATACCTCTGGAGACATACGGCTAGTCGCGAGCCACTTGCTAGTTCAATACAAGCGGCTAGTTTGGTCGGCAGGCGATACTCGAAACTGACCACCTGCTTGCTTTCAAGATCCCAACGCGGAAGGGCAAGTATGAGTTCTCAAAATCTAACGACGACTTGAGAATTAATGGTTGGTACACCAACGCTCCAGCGAGCGCACGATGCTGCCTGCTCCAGTACCTTGAACATAACAAAAACGCCTCTTGTCGTAACTATCGAATGCTCGAAACACAGCATGGGTAGATGCCAACCAAACAAACATGACAACATCTGCCGTCAGGGCTAATTGGGTCTCATAACCAGACTCTGTAGCAGTCACCACAGTAACTCTAATGCGACTACGCTGTTGGATCTCTTCGGCTGCCTGCTTTGCCTGCTTCTCACGAAGACAAACAATGGCGACGTGCTGCAACCCGGATTCTGCTAGTGGATCGACTGTATCGTGCTCCTGAGCCTGGTAGGGCAGGTAACCGAAAATGGTCGGTTGATCAAAACCGAGTCTTAGCCCCACTCGCCGCCATACCTCGCAATCAGCGGGAGGCAGCGTCTCCGCGGCGCGCTTTAGTACGTCGGCAGCATCAAGCCAAAGGTTTTCCGCATGTCGCAAGTCCGCCAGTTCGCGCTCCATGAGTTCGATGGCGTCGAGCGCGAAGTAAAGTTGGCTGAGGGCTGGTTTCGCCTTCCACCAGTTGCCAAGCGTTTGACACACGTCTGCCACATCTGCGTTGAGTTGGAGCAAGGCGCTGGCTAGTTCCAGCAAGACATGGCCATGTTCCCGACCGGCAGAGTTGCCCCCATGCAGCAGGCACCAAAGCTGGAGTAAGGAGAGGTATAAATTGGAAAACTCGGACCGAGGAAAACCCGACTCACGGACATATCGCTCCAAAATCTCTCCAACGGCAGGTAAAATCAGTCTGCGTTCGCGCGAACGGAGAGCATCATCGATTATCAGCTCATCGATACATTTACACAGGGACTCAACCTGGTCTGCCGAGATATCGAATCCACTTAATTGACGCTCCTCACTGAGAAAAGCCTTGGCAACCGCTTCGTTGCCATCCCTGAGCGCCCCGAACCAATCAGCCCACGTGGCGATTGTTTGAAGAGATGGCGCCTCAGTATCATCTAACGTGCTCGAAGGCGACAAGGATGGTTCGGGCGGGAGCAGAGAAATTGGTGTATCCGGAACTGGCGGGGACAGTACCCCACAGGCTTCATCAATCCAGGAACGGATGCGCGCAGGCAGAGGTTGAGCCAGTAAGTGGGGTAATTCTGGATGGTCGCGTATCCGGTCGAGTTCGCCAAAGCGATACCACATCCTAATGCGCATAAACTGCGTATTGACAGCAGTTTCAAGCTGAAAGAGGTCGAGTTGACTAATGATGTCTTCCGCGCCACTGCGATCACCCACAAGGAGCGCTGAAGCAAAGCGCGCCCTCAACTCGTACAGTGAAGGCCGAGGCGGTTGGACTCGTGCAGGGCGCGCATTCTCCATGCGGCGGAGCAATTGAAGTTTCCCCAAGACGCGATCAAAATTTTGCCGAGGGCAACGCCATCGATAATAACCATCCGGAGATGCTCGTATAATGTTTTCGGAGAGCGCCCCCTGCGCGGAAGTTACCCCGATAAACCCGTCACCTTCGCGTAAAGTTGCTCCTCCAAAACTGGGAAGCACCCAAACGCCAAGAGCAGTCACAGCGAGGCGGAGCGACTCCGCATCCGGCGCGGTCGTGCACCACACGACGTCTACCGTAGTTCGGAAAAACGGCAAGGAGGCCGCGCGCCCACTGCAAAGGGCGAAGAGTTCACCATGCATAGGGTGATCTTGGTCCACTTCGACTTCTGTGCCTGTCAGAGATACCCTCAGATTGGGACAATGCCCGGTCCAATTTTGGGCGAAGGCAGAAATGAGCGGTGCAAAATTGCCTGCGTTCATGGGGTACGGGGAGCCTCCGAATCGGCCAATTTTTCCCAAAGGCGATTAAACTCCAGCATGGCAGCAGCAATTTTTTTATTCCCAGTGTCCGTTTCCGGAGTGTGCGCGGTAATCTTCTCGTCGCGGCGATAGACACCGCTGTACGTAAAGTTCATCGATCCCTCCAGGTAGAAGGCGGAGCAGAGCAGACCCTTTTCATGATAGAGCGCGGAGGCGTAGCGCCCTGTTATCTTGGGAGATTGTTCACGGACAGTTACTCGCAAAAAGGCATCAGCGTAATCACCGGGGACACTAATAATTCGAACCGGTATTCTGCATGAGAGTTCCATAAGCGCTTGGCTGAAAAGGATGCTACCTTGCTCCCCGAACTCCGAATGCGCGCGGAAGAGCGGTTGAAATTGTCCGAAAGAGTTATCAAACACTGGGAAATCCGTCAGGTAAGGCGAGCACACATAGAGTGGTCCTGCGTCGGGCTTCACCAAAAGGCGGGATGACAAAAGAGATGCAAGTAGATCGCGGACTTGCAGACTCCCGGCACGAGACCAAATATCGCGACTAGCCATTCACAAAATCAGGGATGTGCAGCACAACCGCAACACGGTTGGCGCTCTGTTCAACGCGTGCAACTGAAACTGACACCTGAAGCGACTCCAGTTCCAGTTCGGCAACGGTCAGTTGTGGCAAGCCTTGAGCGAGTTCGGTTCGCTGGCTTAATGAAGCAACCAAACGAACTCTTCCGGATTCACGCAGCGCCTGACGGGCCTTATCCAGCCAGCCTTCAGGATCTGCGTCGAGGAAGACCTCATGAATTTCAATGCCGAGCCAACCGCGGGCGAGCGCTCGAGAAGGAAGCCCAAGATCATAGTAGCGCCCACGCTGGTGTAAGCATTCCGGACAACCATCGGGACAAGATTCAAACAAGAGTTGCTGGAGTTGTGCAAACAACTGCGACGGGGAAGGAGGTTCGCCGCCGATGTGTTCAAAATGCCTGCGAAGAATCGGCCCAATCTTGGCATGCTGAGCATATGTGTAGGCGAAGGTTCGCCCCGGAACTGATATGCCCAAACGCGTAGACCGGCGGAACCAAGCGCGATTAATACGATGTGTTAAGCGGTCACTCGCGCCGTCACTGCCGGGGCGCAGTAGTTTGTTGACCACTGAGGCTACAACAGATCGAGTTGCGGAAAATCCCTGCGATTGCAAAGCCGAGCGCAATCGTTCGGAAGCCTCTTGAAGCGCGGCAAATCCAGCGGCCATGCGCACCTCAACAAAGGCCTCTTGCACTGGAGAATTGACATTGCAGGCATCGCGGACAACTGCCAGCAAGTTGGCCGCAGTCTGCTCTCGTCCGCAGAAATGAAGAGCGAACTCTAAACCATCCAAAAAGCGGCGCGGTTGGCGCTGCATCTCACGCACGATGGTTTCAATTTGTCCAACACCACCTGAGGATGTTTCGGTGATTGAAAGGTCAAATCCCCCTTCAGGTCGGGGCAGAACGTCCAGCGCGAGATCTTCCTCGCTGACCTGTGGCGCGAGACTCACCATCGCTGACCGCAACGCCTGCCCAAGAGTGACGGCATATCGCTGGCGGACCCAGACAGAAAAAGATTCTTCCGGAGGGTACCAAAGTACGGCTTCCAACTCAGCAATGGTATCGCGAATTGCGGGGACATCCCAAGCGGCAACCAATGTCTCCCTAAGTTTTGCTTCTTCCTCGGCGCCATTAACGCTGATACCGCGCATCTGGAAAATCACATCCAGAACACGTGCAGCGGCTTGGGGCCTGACACCCATCAGATGTTCCTGCGCCTTCGCAAGATCGCACTTTTTTGACATTGCCGTCGCTGAGAGCATGGCAAGTGACATATCGCTCAACCACTCCGCCTGAAAAGAGTTCACCAACCCCGACATTACCAGAGACTTTGAGACACGGAACTTGAAGTAATCACTGCGAAAGCGATCAGAGACCGCGTCAGCCAAAGGCGGACGACTATTCAAATGGTCTGCACTCAAAACAAAGTGAACACCGTCGGCCCGCAGTTTGAAGCCAACAGCCTGTCGTTCTGGATTGTTACTTTCGGCCATTCTTTGCAAACGCAGGTTGCCGGAAACTGCCTGCTTGTTGCGCCGCATCTCGAACAGACTTTCTTCGGAATACCGAACGATCTCAACCCACGCCGAACTTGAATGTAGATATGCACAAGCATCGCTGAATGCATGAGACCAAGGAGTGATAAGTCGGACAGGAAGCAATTCGCCCTCGCCTTCAACACGAATCAAAGTCTGCCATATCCAATGTGCGTTGCTGGCATCACTCACATCTCTGGGCCGGTGCGTTATGTAAGCGGCATCGGGTTGAAAGATCGAAACACCCTCAACCTCCTGGAGGAAAGTATGCCTTGGAAACAACTCGTCGATCGAAGGCGCATTTGAGCCAGCTTGCAATTTTGCCGAAAACTCAATCCAGTAACCCGGTTCATCTTGTTTCGTAGCAAAACGTTTTGATACCCGACCTGGGCACGTCTCAAACAGGAATCTTGAGACCTCCATACTCTCGGACTGCCGCTCAAACCTCTGGTAAGGCTCTAATTCAACGATTGCCTCGCCCACCTCCAACTCACCAAAAGTTGCCTTTGGAATAAACTGCGGTAGCGGCCTGCGAGCTCCTTTGTCCTCTACCGCTGCCGGCGTCGGCGGATAAGAGTAAGCCCAATTTGCTTCAAGTTTTCTTAGAAGCGTGGGCACAACCTGCATTAATAACGGCCGTGGTTCGTGCCAGAGCAGACTGGTCAAGAGGGCTTTGGCTGAGTCCTCCCCAAGACCGCTGGAGAAGCAAAAAAACTGCTGTAAATCGCGCTCGAACTGGTTCCAATCGTGCCCCTGCTCCAAAAGCCTGCGAAGCAAATCGGAGGCTTTATCTGGCGCCGCACAATCGTTAAAGAAATTCAAAGGTCCCTGCAGGTAACGAAAGGCAGAAATATTTCCCCCGATGGACCGCCCAATCCAATCAATCAGGAAGTGAGACACCTGCACACGGAGCACATACGGATTTAGGGTCGGCAGGACGAGGGAATCAACTTCCGGGTGAAAGAGTTGCTCGGCGGAGTGAAATGCCCAGCGATCAGCTCCGTAATCGGAAAGCACCACGACGGTCCATGGACGAGCCCCCCGAGTGCGCCCAGCGCGTCCTTTTCGCTGTATGAAAGATGACATCGAGGAAGGGCGCTTATGATGGAGCATTGCCCCTACATCGGCGTCGTCAAAGCCCACCTCGAGCGAACTTGTGGCTATGATCAGGTCTGAATTCGCATCAGCGCCGGGGTCCTGTGAACTGCAGCGGGTCACTGTGAGAGGGCTACCGAGATTATGGCCGATGAGCTTAGATAACTCCCAGACCTGCCCTTCAGCGAAGCGCCGTCTTCGAATTAAATCAGGGACATCCTGCGGCGGCGGTTGGCGCACAGATGCAAGTCGTTTAGATTCGGCGTCAGACAGATCGTTGAACCAGCGATTGACAGAATCTAGATTGTCACTGAAACCGAAGACTTTTTTGCGATAAAATTCTTCTGGTCTGAGAGTCGAGTCGACGTCGTCCCCTTGAATGCGCGGCGTGAGTAAGCGCGCGAGTAGCATGCCAGCCTGAATAGATGTACTGAGAAGCGACGCGCCTGCGGCGGGGTCGCCCTTTACGGCAAGACTGTACTCACCTCCCTCCGCCTCCATTTCTCCATCACTACCCAAACCATGGTGCGGTCGAAACTCCTCAACATTGCCTGGGGCCAAACTCGCAACTCGCGCCAGATGTTGCGATGCGTCTCTCAGCGTTGCGGACAACCCGACAACGTGTAGAGACTTCAGTCGCGCCCAGTACCGCCAGCGGCGTAGAACCCATGCGACTTGGGCACCCGTCAGCCCTTCGTGAGCGTGAACCTCATCAAGCAAAAGTAATCGAGGCGCCTGTTCGCGAGGGCGCCGCATCCCAAAGGCCCGGTCCCATTGAGGATTACACATCTCCCGATTGAGCATCTCTAAGGAGATGAATAGGACATCAGGGGGATTACGTTGGATTTCTTCTCGCGTGATCGCGAGGACACCATCGGGTACGTCAGGGTTGGTCGCCCCTTTTCGATACAGACTGGTACGATGATTCTTGCGGTCTGTGGCGCGCCAGACCAACTCGCTGCGACCTCCGTCGACAGGAGATTTTAAATACGGGATAACCGCGTCGGTTCCTCGACGGTCCCAGTGGTAGGGCTTCGGATTCTGATCCTCGAACCACTGGGCGTAGGGAGTGCCGCCGAGCAACGCTCCGAAGCGGATCGGTCGAAGGCCATTCGCGACCAGAACCGGACGCAATTTCTCGGCTTCCGATATGGCTTCTCGAAGTTGGTCAGCAAGGAGCACATTGCGCGGGTAGATGGCAATGATCTTGGTGAAAGATTCGCCGCGTAGGCTCGCCGCGATACTCAGGAACGCGGGAACGTAAAAAGCTTTGGTCTTTCCGGAACCCGTGCCCGCACAAACGACGGAACCGTGAAATCCAGAATCTCCATAACTCTTAAGAATGCGTTCAAAAGCTCTGACCTGAAAGCCTGAGAAGCTGAAATGCCCCCCCTCTTTTCTGGCTGCGAGAGCAAAGAAGCATTGACGCATTAGTTCCCCATGAGGTGAGGGACAAACCGACTGAATGCGCTCCCATACAGATTCTGCGCTTTGGTCACGGCGAGGATAGAGGCGGGGGGAAACCTTTAGTTTTATGTCAGATACTAAGCGTGGACCCGTAGCCCAGTCATCAACCCGGAACATTTGGCGGAGATTGGCCAGGAGGCGCACGCCTTCGGCAAAACGAGTGCGATACGAATTCTCAGAATCTGGGACCTGATAGATGAGATTGCGCTGCCGCATCTGCAGCAGGAACGACCTTATGGTGTGTCCTTGGTTGGCAAGGTCTATCCAACGCGCTTGGAGTTCATCTGGGGCCTCGGAGGAAAACGCCTCTTCGATTTCAGGAACAGTCCAACGAACATTGTGGAATCCCCAAGAGAGAAGGCGCTCCTCCCGTTTCTCGAGAAAGGTCAGGAACTCTCCGGCGAAGGACTGAACACTCATGGCTACGAGGACAACCGGACGCGAAATGAGTTTTGTAAGTTCAAGGATTTAATCTGCCCTGCCACATCTGGATGCTGCGCGTCGCTAAAAGATGCTCCATGCGCAGAGGCAGCAGCCTGCAGGAATTTGCCAAAAGGAGTGTCAAGGCGTAGTTGAGATACAGCCTCAGTTAATTGCTCCAAGTTTTCTACAACCACTTCAACATCCTCGGATTTACTCGGTAACTTATCAGCATAAGAGCGCAGTCGGCCGACAGATGTTTTCAAGCGATCACTTTGCGCTCGAACAACGGGTATGTCTTGACCGATGGCACAGACGACTCCTGAAAGGGCCTCCCATTTCTCTATTTTGCTCTGAAGGGATGATCGCCAGCCTGATTTAGTTCTCTTCAGAGCCTCTTTCGCGCGCTCAGAAAGATTAGTAAAGCTCTCTTCAGTTCCTGACTCACTGATTGCGTCAGCATCCCTCCGAAGTTTTTCGGCTAATCTTTTTGCTATACGAGCGGAACTTTTTATCGACTTGTTCCCGACATCATACTCGAGCGATGGCAACGAGGATGAGGCGAATGAAATCGTCGTTGACGCTTCTGACAGATGGAGGTTTGCAGCTTCCGCCAGCGCATGAAATCGACTAAAAAGCCCAGCCTGCTTGAGGCTTTTTCGAAACTCAGGTAGGGCAACGAGTCTTTCTTTGAGGTTGGTCAAGGGTTTCATTCAGAATCAGATTCGACTTGCTCTCCAGGCTCAAGATGAGATGCCATTTTATCTAGGACGGCTAGCAATTGAGTTCGAGTATCTCCCCGCGGGCCTCCCATGGTTTCAATTTCCTGCAATTGTCCATCTACGCGATTAAGGTGGCGTTCGATGACGCGCAGCGATTCAACGCATTGCCTTAGTTTTTTTGGATTGAAAACCGCCACCTCCAAAAGAGACGTTGCATCAAAAACGGCTTGAGCGTTTTCCAGAGCTACCCCCCACGACGCGCGGATGTCAGATGTCTGAATGTGCTTCTTCTGCCACAGATCCTCAAATTCTGGGTTTGGGATCGGCAATATCCCGGGCCTACGGTGGGCGCCGTGTTGAAGTTCAATCACCTCGACCGCATCAGTTAGGCAGGCCTCGATATTTTCACGCGGACTGCCTCCGACGAAACCAGCGTCGTTCATAAATTTTCTAGTTGTTTCCAGATGGACGCCGATCGCCTGCTTTTCCCTCTTTAGTCTTTCAGGAATGGACTCAAATGCGCCCATGCAAAAGGGATGAATTGCCTTAAAACGCGGGTTCCAGTGACCTTGCTTTGCTGAATCTGGCGGTGGTTCGAAACAGAAGCGCTGTTCGAAGTCGTTCAACAACTCGAGAAGCGGAACCGGATTGATGAAATCTTTTGGATCTGCATCCCCCTGACCCGCACCGACTTCTTGAATCACAAAACTTCTTAGAGTCGCGTGTTTTTGTTCAAGATCTTCAACGATGTCCCCCAGTTCAGAGGAAACAGTCACGGGGCGCTCGGTACCAGGCCAGACTGCCTCCAGCAGCGATTGAATTCGCTCGGCACGGTTATCAGAGAACCGCTTCCGATCGCGAAGCATTGCGGTCAGAGCAAGCGCTTGAACGGCACTCCTGAGGCACTGCTCCACGACCTGCGGTTCAGTCGGTTGAATGCTGTTTACGACCAAACTGCGATGTTTGCGGAGCCACCGGGAAACAGAACGCTTGTGAATCTCAGCGTCACTGAAATTCCAAGTTTTGGAAGGACTGCGATCGAACAAGAGTAGACTTTGTATTAAGCCTCGTGTTTCGGTATTACGTGGGAAATGGAAATTTAGCAGGCCTGTTGGTTTTGCCACTTGTCCTTCAATTTTTGGTACTGTACTGCCGCCAATCAGATGCTTTTTCTCGGCGATTGGAGTGCCCAGAAAATCCTCCCATTTAATGCAATCCTTAAGAAATTTTCCAAGCAAGCCCCTGAATTTGCTGTCTTCTTGCAATTGCTGACTGTTGTGCTCCCACTTGTCTAGATGTCCTAACAATCTGTCCAGTTCAGCATCGACTTTCGGTTTGGGGGTACCGAGCGTTGCTGAAGTCTGAGACTTTGGAGAAGCGTTAACGCTGTTGAGGGGTTGCGAAACAGGGCTTCCTGAAAATGACGGGAGGCCGAGCGGTGCCAGAAAAGGCTGTAAAGCAGTTGCCATCTCATCTGCGTTGTTTGCCGCAACCCAGAATGACGCCAGGAAGCGGAGGCGCTGACGACGCTCTTCGTCCCAAGCAGCGCCGCTGGAAAATCGATTCACAAATCCAGACCAAATTGGGGGAGTGGGAATTTCGACTTGAAAAACCTGTGCGCGAGGAAAGCGCTGCGCCTCAAGGCTATCGAAGGACTGCTCTAGAGCCTTGAGTATAACATGATCTAAAAGGCCTCGCTGCGAACGATAACGAGCGTCCGTCAATTTATTAAGAAGCGCATGCGGCGCGTTCTCCGAAAATGGGAACATGCCAACTTCAACCCCACCCTCAAAAGTGACTTTCCCAAAGACAGAGTGGCATTCTGGTTTGCAAGGACAATCCTGACAGCGACTGTGACTCACATCACCTTTGAATCGACTCTCCGCGATGGCTTCGAGTTCGTCATCGGTCGACCGAACAGCGTTCAAATAACGAGCGGTAAATTTGGCAACATCCTCACGACTGGAGGCCCACTTTTGGGCGCCCTCCCCACCGACCTCGTACACTTGCGTGGCACGCTGCCGCTGACTGTCTGGAAGGCGCTGCCAACCATTCTCTGTTATGCCGAGAACGGCAACCATCGGGCAGAGGCCTTCTTCTTCGTCACGAGGCTCAAATGCATTTACGACGTCCTGATCCAGTCCGGTCACGGATACATCTTCGATAAATACGGCCAGCGACTCCTTTGACCCAAGTTGCCGACGGATTTCGGTAAAAATACGAAGCAGGTCATTGCCCTTGATTCCCGTCGTAGCGCGTATCGCGTCGCGCAATGCGATGTTCAGGACCTCCACCGCTTTTTCTCGCGTATCATCCTCCTCACTAAGATCTTCAACGAAATTGTAAACCTCAGCTGAAACTGTCTGCCTCGAAAACGCACCTGGGGACACGCGTAATTCCTCGGTAGTGAAGGCAGGGTAGTGCTCCCGTTCATCTACGGAACTGGGGTCCGTGAGTCGCTTGATGATTTGATCAATAACACCACCCTCTCGCTTCATTAACCCGCCAAAGCCTTCTGAGCGGAGAGCCTGCCCTAGATGCCTAAGTGAACGATCCAAGGGTTGGCGTCCGTGTTCGTTGACCCAGCGCGAGTCGACCTCAAGCGCAAGTTCGGCAAGGAGTGTTGCACGGGCGGTCTGCGCGGATAAACGGTCAATCGCCCCCTGAACGAGGCTCATGTGCCGCTCAAATTCATTGCCCAACTGGCGTACAATTTGCCCCAAAGCGTCCTTAAGACTACCATTGCCACGGGTCACAAGAACAATGCGGGGCTTGGCTGCGGAAGTAGATTCCTTATTCCATCTGTAGTCGGAACGCTCTTTAAGCCAACGGATGAGATGGGATTTGCCAGTTCCCGGTTCGCCTTTCACAAAGGCCTGCACCGATCGATTGGGCCGAGAAAAAATCGCGGTGAACACCTCCTCTTCGGTCAAGGTAACCCCGGTCGATTTTCCGTCGGTGATTCTGCTAAAAGGCGAGTGCGCCGCAAGGAAACTGGCAGCTGAACTGGAACTGGTCTGCGCAGTTAGTGAGATGACTTTCGGGACCTGATCCAAAGTCCAACATGGCTTACCTACAGATTCTGGGTGTGGCATATCAGTCCTTTGAGGGGAATTCGACGGCGACAAAGCGGGCGCTCGAGAAGTCCTCGTTACGCGGCGGTTCAGCCTCGCCTATGTTCCAACCATCGCTGTCCGCTGGGCACGAAAGGCGGATAACTCCATCCAAATGAAGCTCGGTCAGAGCGTGGCTGAGGCCCAATGTGCAGTGTTTTCCAGAGCCATCCCATTTCCGGTTCGCCTGACGAAACAGTTCACCTCCATCGAGTTCGGGACAAGCCGCGGCCAATTGTTCCATGAACACATTGGCCTCTAACTTTTTCTGGCGATCGAAAATCCTCGGGAGAGCACGTTGCAGACGCTCATAGGGATTGGGCTGAAACTCACTATTGGGATCATACCATCCGAGACCAACAAAGTTGAGCCACCTCCGCAGACCGGTGAGTTTATCGCCATTAAAAGGGTTGGCCTGTTTCTCATTTTCAAATACGGCTTCGTTAAAGGCGGCAGCCCATTGATCGTTGTTGTACGATCGAAAGTCGTGTGCCCTTTTACCCAAGCCAAGGATGTAGGCATAAAATAGCGCGAAATACTTCTCCACCTCGACGTTCGAGAGAACCACGGAGTCAAATGCATGCAGGATCGCTCCTCGCGAGTTGAATGACTGGCGGTACTGCTGGGAGAGTGTAAGCGTTCCCTCACGGTCGACCGCAAGTCCGAGCGCTGTCGCAGCCTGCACGGTTACCAATGCGGGATTTCCATCTCCAGTGGAAGGATTTAGAGGCCTAGGTTGCAGAAGTTTATATACATCTTCGCGAACCAACCCGCGTGGACAATAGGCTAGTAGTTCAACCAGTATCTGCAGGCGGACAGGGGTTACCGGATTGTGGGTAAACATGGAAGTGAAGTATTGGGAGGCTCTGGCAGCCATGCCTCCGGCGATGTCCAACGACGAAAGCCCTCGTTAACCGCTATATCCCGTCCTTCGCCAATCGTCTGTCCAGAGTACAAATGGACGGATGGGAAAGGACGTCCCAAGTTGAGTGCGAGAGATTCGACTTTGCTGAAATGGAAAAAAACTACTGGTTCATTCGCAAAGGCACCCAACCTCGCCTCCGAGGTTAACGGGTCCAGTCGATACGGTTCCGCCGTATTAGACCCCATGGCATCCGCAAAACACCGGAGGAGACTGCTAAAATGTTCCGAGCCACAATAAAATTGGCGGAGTCCTTTCTGATTAATGCACCGAGATATGATATCTACAAGGCTGACTCGAGACGCGGAGTTCGAGTATTCGGGTAAGCCTTCAACCCATACTGAGCGAGAATTATCTGCCGAAGGCGGGAGATTCGGATAAAAAAGTCTTTCGCAGTCGATCGCCGGCAATTCGAGACGGCGGCAACGGGGGCAACCGGGACACGCGCGTTGGTCGCTGGCGATTCCATACAAATTGCCAATCAGACGCGCGGCACATGATTCACCCACGAGGAAATTGTCCAGGTTCTCTAGGCCTCTCCGAAAGTACCGGAGTTCTTCAATTCGCGAATTCTCCATCAAACTCGCAAGACTTGGCGTGTTGGGCGGAAATCCAGTGACTTTGACTATTACCGATTCTCGTGGATCTTCATCTGGCGACGTCGATGGAGCATACTTGATGTCGAGCAATTCAATAAGCCCCGCTCGCTTCAACTGCAAAAGAAGGCGTTTGTTCCACCGGACATTTTCCCCATAGGTGCGCTGGCCAATCAGTTGATCATGGCGAGCGTTCACAGGCAACCCGTAGCAAAGATTGTCGATGTGCTCAGCGCTTTCCAGCATGGCAGACCAGCGCCCTTGAATCATCTCGGGGGTCATTAGGGTGACAGTGATACCCTCGGCCGTTTTCCGATCTCCTGGGGCAGTCAGCAAAAGACTCACCGAGGACCATCCATCGCGACCGCCGCGACCGACCTCCTGATAGTAGCGGTCAAGCGTTTCCGGGAAACAGGCGTGAACAACGGCGCGAACATCTTGCTTGTCCACCCCGACACCAAAGGCGGAAGTGGCGATCATAAGGTCGATCTCGTTGTCTTTCCAGCGGCACAAAATCTTCCGTCGTTGGCGCCGATTTGTATCGCCGTGGAAGGTCTCCAGACGCTGAAAATTCAAACTACGAAAGTGTGCTGCAAATCTCTCCGCGTCGGCTTTTTCAGTAACATATAAGATGGCAGGACGGGGCAAGTGCCAAAGCGCATCCACAACGGCGGCATCGCGGTCGCTCCGAGAGGAAAACTGGTGTGAATAGTACTGAATCTCAGGCCGTAAACGCTGACAAACGAACTCGTGCGGTTCGGCATCATCAGAGAAAAGTTCCTGCAGTAACCCTCGACATTCAGAGGTCATGGTGGCCGAAAACAAGAACGTTCGAAGTCGGTTGCCTGAAGCGTCGCGCCACTTACGCCGAGTTGCCGAAAGAATTTGAAACTCGACTCGAAACTGAGCACCCCATGTCTCTACGAGGTGAGCTTCGTCGATAACCAGATTTTCAAGCCAACCATCTGCGGCAAATCTGTCAAAAAGAGGTCGTAGTCGACCCGAGACGCACGCTTCCGGGGATGTAAACAAGAGACGGGTGCGTTTTGATGAGACAGTTTCCAGAGTCGCCTCGGCATCTTCGTCTGCGGCGAAGTAAACAGGACTCACATCGGCTAGTTCGCCAAACATCCGTGTAGCGCTGATCTGTTGATCGATAGCTAGCGCAACGGTCGGAACGACTACCACGGTCAGGCCTCCGGTGAAGCGTGGTAATAGTTGAAAACAGAGGCTTTTTCCTGAACCGGTTGGCAGCACGATGGTTCTGGTCGTTCCCGGCGGCGCGTTCAGAACCGCCCAAGCGGCCTCTTTCTGAGCAGGCGAGCGCCACTTTTGGTAGCTTACGGATCGTAAAAAACTCTCTGCCTCAAGGCTCTCATCGAGAGAACGATTGACGGGAGGCGAGTCGCAAGGAGGCACCTCATCCAACCAAACAGGCGAGTAAGGCGCCGCTCGAAGGTTCCCGTCATAGCCCCAGTCAATTCCAGCCTTCTCAAGGTCCGACAAAAGAGCATTGTCGACCGTAGGCCTCGGACAAATAAAAAAAGGGGAGGTACGAGACCACCTCAATACCTGCCGAAAAAGCACAGCCTGGTCTGGACCAAAGTTACCTGCTTGCTTCCACGAATTGAGGAAACGCGAAACAGCGTAGGAAAAGTCCGGTTCCTCCGGCAGCGTAAAGAAATCTCCCGCGGGCGGCTTGCTGCTTTGGATTGCAGACCTCAAGGCTGTCAGCGGATCTATCATGGAATCAAACCACCTTTCACAGACAGGAACCCACAAGCATCAAGCTCCAAATCCCACCCATGGATAGCCTTCTGAAGAGTTTCCAACCCCTCAATTTCCTCTTCCCAACCGTGCGCTCTTGCGGCCTCTGCTTGCCGGATTTGCTCAGCAATTCTAGCGCACTCAGCCTCAATGGAGGGTGCAAGCGAGATTGCAAAAAGTTTTTTTGCCTCGATACGCGCTTTCGCCTCTGCCCTATTCACAAGTGCCTCCCATCCCGAGTTGGCGTAATGGTCTGAGAGCACTTGAGTTCTTCCGTTGTTGAGCGTGAAATTCTGCCAAACCTTATTTTTCGTCTCGTTAGTCAACGACCTCCTCAGAGAGAGAAGTTCCAATGCAGTCGACGCCAATTGGAGGTCTTCCCCGACAAAGCAATGTTCGGTCCGTACGGCTAAAACCCGGTCCAAATGTTTCCGATGGCCCGGGTGCCGAGTAAGCAGACCGTAATCGCCAAACGGGCGATAAGAGAATTCGAATCCTCTCCACGGTGAATGGTCCACATGACACTCAACCGCATAAGTCCGTCCCTTTGTGGAATGGTTCAACGAGGCGCAAACCGCATCAAAGAACTCGTTTCCAACACTAAAGAATTCAAGATCTGGCCGCTCTTGGGCGATTTGTCGGCGGAATGTGCCTACACGGTCGGGTTGGACTCCATCTTGAGTGGCGGTTAATCGAATGGAACCCGCGGGAATCTGGTTCGGTCGGAAGTCCAAGATACATTTGTCAGGGAGGTCGCCTGTGGGCGGAAAGCCAAGTGCACCAGGACCGCAGACGAAACTGAACCAGTCGCAAAACGCCTCCTCAAGAGCGATGTCCCTGTCAGGAGTCGACTGTGCTCGACGAAATACCTCGGCGCTAACTCGATCGAGGGAAGCCTCATCGAGCACACCTTGAGCGTCGTCCTCGGATCGCTCGAGTTCGGCCCGCTCCTTGATGTCATCAACGAGCGCATTAAGGTCCTCGTAACCACCAGAGATTGCAGTCTTAGAAATCTTTGCCTCAAGTGCAGTGAGGGCGAACTCAAGCCCACTGATCGAGCGCGTAAAAATCTGAAAGCCAGATTCCAGACAGCGTAACCATCCGTCTTCCTCCTCACCAATTGAGAAAAGCACGTTGGAACAAACACTAGAAGTTTTGCGGCCTAAACGGTCTAATCGACCGATGCGCTGCTCTATCTTTGAGACACTCCAAGGAAGATCAAAGTGGATCAATTCATCGACAAACTGGAAGTTGCGGCCTTCTCCTCCAGTCTCATCGGAGACCATAAGCCAGCACTGAGGATCGCGCTTAAACCTCATCGCGGCCTTCTCTTTAGCCTTTGTTTCCATGTTCCAGGTAAACTGCGCAATACCTGCCGCCCCAAAAGTTTCAGACAAGTACTGCGCCAATTTCTCCCCTAGACCGAAGAAACCTGCAAAAATGATGAATTTTTTCGATGGAGTTTTCCTGTGCTGTTTTCGGAGGAAAGATATCAGGGTCGCAATCCTTGCCGAATTATCGGCTTTTTGGCTCCAGTTTTCTGCTGCGCGCTGAAGCGCAAGTAGCGCTTCGTCCTCCCATCGTTCTCTTACAGCCCCCAAAAGACCTGACGCATATTCACTCCAATTTTGATAGCCAATCTGACCACCAAACTCCAATAAGTTTGTTTCTTCCTCTGAATTGGAATTGAACACAGAGACAAACTCTGCGAAGCAACCGGGATCGCACAAGGAATGAAATAAGTGCCTCGTCAGCGGCAGTAAAACTCTATCTTCAACCCCACATGCCTGCAGGCTTTGCAAAAAGGTGCGAACTGCGGAACTGGCGTCCAGCTCGAATTGGTCAGGATCATGCCCCAAGCGACACATCTTTCTATCAATCCGCAGGTCGGGTTCGACGTCGAAGAGTTGGCTTCGGCGATTTCGCAGAATGCGCCTGCTAATCCGATACCGATCGCCGATGTAATGCAACAAGGCATGGACATCGCCTATAAACTTTGTTGGATCGGTTGGATCGAGTGACTCCGCCAAGGAAAGCAACTGTTCATCCTGTGCCAGTACCGGGAAAGAACACAATTCACTGATTTTTTCTATGATGCGGTCCGCGGACTGTTCTTCATCAGCGAATTCTCCGAGTCGCCTCGAAATATACCGGAGTTTTCGGCCTAGTTCGATTTGACGGTCGTAAAGTTGCTTAAAGTTCGCCTGAACATCAGCACTGTCGATGTTGTAGCGATGCGGTTCAAGCAAAGCGAGTAGGCGCAGATATTCCTCTTCGCGGCGTTGGACTGGTATGGCACTGAGAAGAAGGCATCCCCGTGCATTTCGAGAAAGGCTTTGCGTTAGATCATATAGTTCAGGAAACTCGATTACGTGATGGGTTTCATCTACGACAACCAAATCCCATTCACTCTCTTTGATTCGCGACGCAAACAGCAACGCGTCGGTGAACGATACAATCACCTTCCTCGGAATTTTCCCATAGGCCGCCGCCTCGAGGTGGAGTTCTAGCAGGCTAAAGACCTTGCCAGAAAACTTGGAATACAATTCGCAAAGCCACTGTTGGGTGAGTGTTCCTGGACATAGAATCAGAATGTTAGCGTCCGGTTTCTGCTCCAAGATATCGTGAATTACGATTCCAGCTTCTATCGTCTTGCCCAACCCAACCTCGTCCGCGAGCAGGTAACGAGGAATACGATCCATCAGAACCGTACCTGCGACATAAGCCTGGTGCGGTCGCAGATCGATGCGACTCGATAGCAAAGCGCGAAGCCCAAGAGCACCGCGTGCGCTTGCCCCCCAGGCGGTTAGAAGTGACTCCCGCTTCTGGAAAGTTCCATATCCCTCTAACTGAAGTTCCGCTAACGCTACCAGCGGACATGTCACCGGGGGAAGTTCTACAGGGACCAAATCAACTTCGGACACTTCCCTCGAAATTCCGTCATCGAACTCGATTTGATAGCGGTGCGGTTCGTTTGCAATAACTGCGGCAAATATGCTTTTAATCCGACAGTCAATGTACTTTTCGGCCTCTTTAAGTTTACAAACGGTGTTAAGCGGTAGAAGCGCTCGTCTTAAACTGGGTCTTCCACCAACTGTTCTAGCGAGTTCCTTCGGTTCGTTAACCGAAACAAAAAAAACAATAAACCGTCCCCCTTGATCGTTGAAGATCTTACCAATACCGAAGCCGCTGTGCTTCACAATGAAACCAATCATAATGGCTAAAATTGGCTTCTGACGACATTGATGCGTACTAAATGCGAGTTCATGGTTCCAGTGCGGAAAAATCCGCCAAAGAGCACGCGCTTAGTGCATGTCGTCCAAGAGTAGAGCGAACAGTTGTGGAGGTCAGCAATATTTGGATCACTCCCCGTACTCTGCCCAAGCACTGGAGGTTTCCCACAGCCTGACAGACCGAAGCCGAACACTAGCTTGAAGGGGATAGCGAACATTCGGTTCAGACATATATCCCAAAAGACTGGATGAGCAAACATCAAAGATAGTCTTGGCCATCAGTTCTGTTGTGGGGTCCTGCTTTTCAAATGGGATGATCCGGTCTCCGTAGGCTGCCTTGAAGGTCTGAAACATAGGATCATCGGTGTTCATGGCCATGGCATGGTCCCATGCATCCAGAAACTCCCCCATGAGTTCCTTGATGATCTTGAAATCGCAGACCATCTCGTTGGCATCCAATTGCTCTGCTTCCAAAACAAACTCGACCTTCCGGGTGTGCCCGTGGGGGAACTTACACTTGTCGGGATGTTTGGAGAGCATGTGACCACTCTCGATTTCGATGGTTTTGCAGATTCGGTAAGGCATGGGATTAGGTTCCGCGTTTGTTGCCAAAGAGCTCAACGTGCAGGCGGTTTGCGAAACGGTACCCGCGATCTTTACAGACACCGATGATAAAGTCAGTCCGGTCCCTTAAGGTTTTGAGCGAAGTGCCTTCGGGCATGAGTTGGATTTTATGAGCAGGAATCGGAAAAGGGAGCCGTGAGATAAGATCCTCCAATTCGGCAAGGTCCTCAGGGGATTGGACAACAAACTTAAACTGGAAGGAATAACACGACGCCCAAGCCGCAAGTACCTCAGGCTGAAACCTGATGGCATCGTGTTTTGCACGCCAGGACTCGGTAATTTCACCCGAGATTGGAGTGGAGTTGCCCAGCTTTGGACTGATCGATGCCAGATCGCACGCAATCCCCTCCGGAGGAATGGTGCCTGCCGTCTCGATGGTGATATGCTTGCCCCGCGCCTTCAGGGCTAACGCGAGCGCATGGATATCCTTGGCAACCATCGGTTCGCCACCTGTAAGAACCACATGCGCCGCGGGGAATGCACAGACATGATCGACGATCTCTGCTACGGATTTGTGCTCTCCTTCAGGGCTCCAAGACGCGTATTTCGTGTCGCACCAGCGGCATCGAAGATTGCAACCGGACGTCCGCACAAAGACCGACGGCACACCGGTCAGTTCGCCTTCTCCCTGAATCGAGTAAAAGATTTCAGAAATCAACATACTCAGGACTGGGACGGCTTCTCAGGGAGGGGAGCAAGACTTGCGTAATCAGTGGGATCCGAAATACCGGTAAGCATGAACGCCTCCCGACGTTCTACGCAGGTTCCGCAGGTCCCGCAGTGAATTTCTCCCCCCTTGTAACAGGACCATGTTTGGGCGAAATCAACACCCAACGAGTGCCCTCGTGCGGCAATCTGGGCTTTTGTCAGGTGAATAAATGGACGCAGAACCTGAATCTCAGCGTAAGTTCCCAACCGGATGGAATCGCTGATGGACTGCATAAAATCCTCCCGACAGTCCGGGTAGATGGCATGGTCACCGGAGTGGGCAGCAATGACCAGAGCCGAGGCGCCCACGCTTTCGGCGAATCCGGCGGCGACCGCGAGCATGATGCCATTCCGAAAGGGCACAACCGTCTGTTTCATGTTCGCCTCCTCGTAGTGCCCGTCGGGGATCGCCCCACCTGACTGCAGAAGATCGGAGCGGAAGAGTTGGTTTATAAAGTCCAACCGAATCGTGTGATGCGGGACCCCGAGTCGAGTCGCGTGCTTCACGGCGAAAGGAATCTCCAGCGGATTGTGCTTCGAGCCGTAATCAAAGCTCAAAGCGCCCACCACTTCATGCTCCTTTTCCGCATGGTAGAGCGCAGAAACGGAATCCATCCCACCACTTAGAAGAACGACGACTTTCATGAGACTCACGCTAACATGGAACTCGGTTGAATATCCAAGAGACTCAGAAGTTATCTGTGTTTGTACCAGTGAACCGAATTTTCCCACGGCTTTACCTCTTCCGGCCCTACAGAAGCTCAAGCGCACCTTCGGTGTCATCTCGGGAAAGAAGCGTCTCGATGGCCTGCACGCGCTCCGCTTCGGGCCAGATGGTCCACCCTGAATAGTTGCACCCAAGGGTTCCCGCGCCCTGCGTCATGTGTGCCCAACCGCCACCAAATCCCCAACTCTTTTTGGGTGCACCGTGGATGTAGTCGGGAACGTAAAGGTATTTGAGCGGCACAATCAATCCGCCAACCCCAATTTCTGTGATCGTGAGGTTCTCGATTTTGGCGAGGCAGATGAACCGCTCACAGTAGATCACTTTGTTTTCGTGCAGATTCTCAAAAAATGGTGTCCACACGGAGCGTCTAAATACGGCATCACCGCCACTGCCCTGTAATGCCGGGCCAGGGTATTTTGCGAGCAAGTCGTTCAGTCTCATAATGCTTTTTGGATAAAGTTCAGTTTCTTATTGCTCCCACGAGTGCGTCTGGTGTGCGAAGTACCCACGCAACAAGTCAGCGCGCCAGTCCCGCTCAGTCAGCTCGAGGTCGCGCACAATCTGTTTGATTGAAAACCAGTCCTCCACGGGCAGTTCCTCCCTCGGTAGTTGAAGACGCACGCCTCCCGTGCTTGTCACCGCTTCCACAAGAAACGGGGCGTCCCCACCGGGTGCCCAGCCCAAGGTGACCGTGGCCTCGTCCGCTCCAGCCCGCACCAACTGCTTGGCAAGTTGCCGTGCGCGTAGTGCGCCGCATTTGTCGATCTTGTGCGGGTCCTTGCCCGAAAGTGCGCCGCCTCCAATCGGCACCAACGGACCGTAGTGGTCGATGACCAGCTTCTTGCCAGACAGGCCATTGTCCCCCTCAGGTCCGCCGATGGCGAATTCCCCTGCCCCGTTGAGAACCAGTTTGCGCGGATTGAAGTGGGTTGAGATTCCGTTCAATCCGGAGGCTTCCAGCTCCTCGAGGATTTGCAACAGATGCGGCCACAACAGGCGGTGCTGCTCCTCCTGCGCTAGTCCGGGGCGGTGCAGAATGCTCAGCACAAGACGGTCCCAATCCAACCCACCGGCGTGTTCCTCGAGTGAAGCGAGAATTTTAAAATCAGGTCCGAAGATGGCGGCCAACTCAGGGTCACTCCTCACAATTTTGAACAGTCTTCTGCCAAGCTCACCAGCCACCCAATGCGCCGTCGGCAGATGGTTGGTTGCCTCCGAATTGCAGGCATACCCGACCACGACATTCTGATCGTCGGAAAACGGGCGGATATCCGACTCCAACGCCGGCAACTCTTCCTCGCAAAGGTCATCGACGATCCTCAGTTTGGCTGGGTCGGGAATCCATTGGTCGCCGTATCCCGCAGCCTCATAGACTTCCCGAACAATCCGGTGGCTATCAACCGGATCAGCTCCAGCGGCGACGCGGCCGTCAATGAAGACCACATCTCTGTGGACGGCCACCTCAACACCCACAAGGGCGTCTGGGCGTTGCCGTACGGCCTCAGTGACGATGCCCTCGGCAATGGCATCCGCAAGACGGTCGGGGTGACCGGGTGAAACATATTCAGCGTAGATTTTCATGGAGTGTTTAGGGTTTGGGCAGTTGGTTGAGTTCGGAAATCCAAGGCTTGAGATCGGCGTCGTACGCGGGATAAGTCAGCGCGGCTACCGTGCGTATTTTTGCGAGACTGGAAAGGAGGTGGCTTCGCGCAGAACCCACATAACCGTCAGTCACGATGAGGATAACCTTCGGTCGCTTTTTAGCTGGAATGGAGGCGGCATGAACCAGCACCGCGTTGATGTCAGTGCCCTGCGTGTTGGCAAAGGTGGCCCTCGTGAGGTTGCTTCCCTTGACCTCGCTGACCACCGTGGAAAAGGCGAACACCTTGAGTTCGCCCCTGCGGAAGGGTTCACGGCAGGCTGCGGTCAGATACGGCAGGTAACCCGACATGGAGCCGCTCACATCAAGGTAGAGATGCACCACCGGCACCCGCTTCGGTCGTGGGCGGATTTGGCAATCCAGAGAACGGTAGATGAGGGGCGTGCGGCCCGTGATGGCTTTGAGGGCCGTCACCCGTCGGTCCCGTTCGTCGGGTACGACCGATTCGCGCACAAACTCCGTGATCGTTAATTCGCGCCGATAGACCGCCGGTCCCCGCCCTGAATGGATGCCGCAGCGCCGCAGCAAGCCCTTGAATGCTTTGGTAAACGCCGACCCGGGCTTTTCTTCGTGGTTGAGTTGAAAAGCCCCCGCGCTCCTTCCTTCGTCACGCCCTGCAATCCGGAATGGCGGGGGAGGCCAACCTTCCACAATTCGCCGGATGACGCCGGTGAGAAGCGGATCCGCGGCTTCCCCGCCATCGTGGTTTCCAAGCAGCTTTACCTTTAGTTCGCTCCCTGCAACCGCAGGCGCGTCGTCCTCTTCGGTCGAAGACGCATCCCGCTTATCCTCGTCAATTTGGTGCTCAAGTCGGCCTGACTTGGATACGGCCTCTTCTCCGTCGCTGCCCTTGCCTTCCTCGGTCGGCGGCGGAGTCTGCGCCTTCACTTCTCCCGTAATTTGAACTTGGAAGGCTCCGGAATCGTCATGCTTCCCAAAAGAGCGTCGCAACAGGCGATAAATGTCGTGGTAAGTCAGGGCATCATCACTTTCGCCATACAGCAGACGAATCACGCGGGCTTCTTCCTCGGGCAGATTGACGAGCGCGGCTTCAAAAGAACCCGGCCAACCGGGAGGAGGTCGCAGCAACCTGGCGGGAAAATCCTCCCACGCGTTGGTTGAGGTAAACAAACGAACGCCGACGCTCCTGCCCACGGTGCGGCTAAGGATCGAGTTGATCACCGCATCAAACGCGATGTTATCAATCCGGTCGACCCTCGGAAATAGCCGCGTGTGCCCGAGAATGACATGGTGCAATTCGTGAAGAATCAGCAAAAACAGATCACCGTCGTCCGCGCAGTACTCTTCCACAAAATGGCGGTTGAGAAGAAGTTTCGGCGTGTCTCTGCATTCCACACAGGCCGTTTCGGTTTGGTCGCTGTATTCGATATCGAGCAGGCCGAATAGCTTTTCGAGCTGATAGGAAGCCGAGGGCAGGACATTGAAGATTCTGGCGCGAACTTCAGCGGCATCGGCGTTGCGGGGTTTGTTATATAAAAGGTTCATTAGATGATGGCTAGGGGGTCGTCGAAGGCGATGGGGAGATCGAGCAGAGTGTCCCAACTGAGGTTTGGGGCGCGTCTGGAAAGGAACAGCGGCCCCGCGCATTGGGAGAGAATTCCGGCGCACAGAAGCGGATCCGAGCAGAAGACGGGCTTGAGCAGACGGATCTGGCTGCTCGAGTCGTCGGTGTTCAAATCCTCGTAGCGCACCCTGTAACCGATCAAAAAATCGGCAGCCCAATCGGCGGAAATCGGCTGCCCGATCTGGGCGAAAAAGTCGGTCGGGGTTTCAAACAGATCGCGCAGTCTCTGCGACAGTTTCGGCAAGGAGTCGGGCAGCTCGTGTCCGATGCGTGGGATCCCGTCTCTTTCCCAATTCCAGCTAACGCCACGATTCCTTTTCTTGGATGTGCGTTTGGAAGCCTCGGCTTGGGTGGGCGATGTGGGATGCACCTTCTGGGCCAAAGCCCAGACGAAACACACGATCTTGGTTTGCCCGGCGACCGTATTTCCGCGGAGCGTGATGCTCGTGCGCGGAGGGGCGCTCATGTTGTGGAGAAAATTCATAACGATTCTCCCTCCAATCCGAAGCGGTCCCACAGCTGGGTGAAGAAATCCTGCAGATCCGGTGGTTCGATCGAATTGTAGCCGTCTGGCAAAAAGCCGTTGAGCAGGTTTCGTGTGTACAGGTCTTTGGGAGTTTTCCTCAAAGTGCTACACAAGTTGGAGACCTGGCGGCACCGTTCGAGCGTTTTTCCGTAAACCTGATGCGTCGTGTTCTTCGGGCGCAGAACATCTTTCAACTGCCCCGCAAGCGTCTCTGCGGCAGTCGCTGCGATCTTTTTCGCGACCCTCAACTTTAGGTAGATGATCAACGCAACCGCGCTCCGCTTCTCCTCGCCTTTTTGTGAGGCAACCGCCTCAAGCACAAGCGACGAAAAATCCGCCTCAGAAAGGGGAAAGCCCGCGCGTGAAGCGACCAGCACACGCTCAAGCGGATCCGTGATTTGGAGCAATTCCTTCCACGGGTCGTTCTCCTCAAGCCCCGCGATGTTCCACGCCTGCCGATGCAAGGCCAGCAGGGCAGCCCGGTCCAGAGACCGCTCCGCCAGGCCTGGATGTCCGTGCGAGAGCGCAAGGAAGAGCGTGGTTTCCAAGTCGGGCGCGATTGTTTTCCCACCGAGTTGTTCCAATGTGATGCGGGCAGCTTGGATGCCCAAAGCAGTCCGGAAAAGAGTCGATAGACGACGGGGCGAGAACCGCGTTCCTACGCCACGGAGTTGGGCTTCGAGGGCGATAAAGTAACTGCACAGGTTTGGCGGGTTCTCGCAAAAGAACCGGAACGTGGCTTCCGTTCTACGCACGAGTTCACGAACATCGACGGGGAATTCGTGCCGACCGCGGAACTGGTCGAGCAGGATCACGCTTCGGTCTGCGTCGGTGAGGTCACTCCAATCCGGCACCTCGATCAGAAAGCCAAACCGATCGGCCAATGCAGGATCCAGCGACTCCGCGCCAAGGTAGACGTCTCCGTCGTCGTCATCCGTTGGCGGAGGGTTCATGGCCGCCCAGCGGTAAGAGAGCTTTTCCAGTGGAATGCCCTGCACGCGTCGCTCGTGAATGATCGAGAACAGCTTGTTTTGCAGGTCTGGACGCGTGCGGTTTAATTCGTCAATGAACACGACCTCGGCGTCCCAGATCGCCGTGGGGGTGCTGATGTAACGCAGCGCCGTGTGCTGTTCGTTGGGAACGGGAATTCCGACTAGATCGTCGTAGTTGATGAGGGAGGCGTTGTAGAAGCGGTAGTTGAGTTGGAGTACCTGCGCGAGTCGCTCGAGCAGGAAGCTTTTCGCGGTGCCGTGTTTGCCGATGAGCAGTAAAGGTTCTCGCGTGGCGAGTGCGGCGAGCAAAACGGGTTCCAGACGTTCCCACCCCAGCAGACCGAGCGGTTTGGTGAGGAAGGAGGGGGCCTGCTTTTTCTTCGACGCAGTGCCCGGGATGGGGGCCGTCTTTTTGGTGGGTGTGATTTTCTTTTGGGTAGGCATGGCGTTTGGAGGCGTTGGAGTTGTCGAGCTGTTGGGTTGCAGAACAGGAAGGCGTGCTGTCTCGGTCGCTCTGAGGAAGAGGAGTGCGCCGACTGCGTTACGCTGCGAGCGCGAGCGGGCGCGTTTGCGTTTGTTGCGGTGCGTCCCAGGTGAGTAGCACGTCCCGAATGGCGCGTGCCGCCTTGACGTTGTGGGTGCGAAGGCTCAGGCGCACCCTGCGCTTGGTGTAGTCTGCGAGGTGCTCGGTGTAGTGCAGCCACCACGTGCCGTTGTTGTTCCAGAGGTGGTGGTTCGGGTTGCTGCCGATGCGGATGGCGATCTTTGAGTTTTTCATGGTGCGTGTGGGAATTGACACACCAGAAACCCGAGCAACAAAAAACCGCCGATCCCAATCAGGAAGCGGCGGTAAAGGCGCGGAGAGATTTTTGTTCAGCGGATTTTTCCCCGCTGCGCATCGAGAGGCACTCGCCCCTCAGCCACCGTAGGATTTCTCCGTCCCCGGTTGGCAGCACTGGTTACCCAATGCGTTCCTGATGTGTTAGTGAGTACAGCAGACCGGACTGGAGTAGGCAACTGCTGTGTGTGTCATAAAAAATCAGGGCTCGTCTGCCAGACGGCATCTGCCGAATGAAAAGCTATAAAAGCTGAGAAAGTCCCGCACACACTTTGATAGCTTTCACAGCTTTCCAAGTGGTAACTGATGCGACTTTTTGCCGTCAGCAATCATCTAACTCAGACGCCCAAGACAGAATAGGGCCCGCGCGACATTTAGAAATTACTCATGGGCAACAATTTGAAGATGGTAGCGAGTGCTCTTCAAGTTGCCTGTTCGAATCAGCGCTTTCTTCTCCGCGAGGGCTTGAAGATCACGGGTTGCAGTGGCGCGGGAGGTGCCGGTGATGCTGATGTATTTCTCCGCGCTCAATCCACCTTTGAACCCGTCCGGTCCCTCGCGCATCATCCGCGCGATCACCTTTTCCTGGCGTTCGTTGAGTTGCCCGCGGAAACGATCATAGAATTTGGTCTTGGCGATGATGAAATCAACGAGGTTCTGTGCCCCCGATTGAGCCTCGATTACGGTCCGCGCAAAATAGCCAAGCCACTCGGTGATTTTGTTGCACCTGTTGCTGGCCTCAAGCATCTCGTAGTACGTCTTGCGCCCACGGTTGATGGTCTGAGACAGGGCTAGCAGGGTGGCATGCCCCAATCCCTCCGAGATGGCTTTTTCTGCAATAGCGCGGCCTATGCGACCGTTGCCATCCTCGAATGGATGGATGCAGACGAAGTAGAGGTGAGCGATGCCGGCGCGGGTTAAAATGGGGAGCGGCGAATCTCCCGTTGGCGCGGTGCGTTGGAACCAACGCACGAACCGCCTCATTTCGTCTGGAATGATCGCTGACGGTGGAGCTTCAAAATGAACCCTGGGGGAGTGGATCGGACCCGACACCACCTGCATAGGGTATTCATCCGTGCGGTAGCAGCCAACGTCCTTGAGGTCACGCCTACCGTTCACGATCAGCTTATGCCAATGAAAAAGAAGTTCTTCGGAAAGCGGTGCGTCAAACTGTCGGTAAAGCTCCACCATCATCTGAGCGATGCCTTGCTCGGCTGGTCGAACCCTCCGATGGTCGGTGCTGAGGCCGAAGTTGCGGCGAATAGAAGATTGCAGGCTGTCGCGGTTCAGCATCTCGCCCTCGATCTCTGAGGTGTTGATCGCCTCATTGCTGATTAATTCGATACAAAGCTGCTGCTTGTCCTCGTCGCCAACGTGCCGAAATGAGCCAATGAAAATGCCCGATTGACGCAGGAATTCCGCTTCGAGCGCCTCCATTTTTGCGCAGTCGTAGCGAAATTCTGGCCAATCCTTGAGCTGCCAGTTCCAAATCGCTGAGATGGGCATGATCAAAAATCTTCCTACTTATTGCTCACAATGATCTACTTTCACGAGCAATAAATCCAGCGCTTATTGCTCAGGAGAGGGGCATTCCCATCACCAACCGCAACGAAGCCATCAATTTTGCCCCCCCCCTCTACAGTTCGCATTGGAATGGTGCCGTCTACGCCCTAGATGAAAAATTTGGAACCAGTTCAATGTAGGTTTCGTATTTCATGGCCGGCAAAAGCCTTCCCATTCCCGCAATGCAGATGCTGCGTCTGGCCCTCGCAAGCCCGTCCTTTGCAGGTCTAGATAAATTTGTGCATCGCTGACAAGTGTTAGCCCGCCACGATGCTGGGTTTCGATAAAAAGCCCCTCATCGTCCGGGGTGTGGAGCCAAAGCTTTCCACCGTCAGTCACCGGACGGAGGCCAAGTTTTTCCAGCGCAACAGCTCCAAGAGGACGGTCAACATACGCGGAACAGACTGCTGGTTCTGTATAGGGGTGCCGCGTCCAAGCAGCACTCCACTGGGTGAAGGCCAATCGCGCTTTCTGAGACTCAGCCCATTCTTGAAGCCGATCCGAGAGTTCTTGAGGCGAACCAAAGAAACCCGCGTAGAGGGTGGAGCGGACTCGTTTTGGAAATCGGTCGGAATCCGCCCAAGAATCAAGCAACCCCAGCCAATCACGGAGGCGAAACTCGCGGGCAGTGATTTTTTCCACAAACCCCTGACCGATTAAATACTGGATGATGCGCGAGACTAGGCCAGAACTCGCCCCGGTTCGCCGCGCGATCTCCGCTTGGGTCCAGATGCGGTCGCGATCGGAGAGCATGCTGCGGATGATGCGTGCGCTCTTGCCAACGAAAATATTGCGCGGTTCCAATTCGTAGCGGAACGAACGGCCTTGCAGAGGACCGCGGTCGATAAGCAATCCGGGTGCGCGAAGCCATGCTCGGCCATTCAAGTCGATGGCAGCCACGTTGTGTGCTTTGCAGGCTGCAAGGACGCGCGGGGACAGCTCGGGCGTGACGAGCAAGAGGCGCGACGAAGAGGAAGAAACCTCAAGTTTTTCCAGCCACGGGACGCTGGGTTTTAGGGCGTAGAGGAGACGGAACTCAAATCGGCTGCCGTCGAATTCAAGTGCCAAGCGGTCTAATTCGTAGCTTGCTGGCGTCTGACTTTCCGCACAAAAAGTCCAGTGAAGGTCAGGGTAGTCTTGGATAAGTTCACGAAAGTGGGCCGCGAGCTCACTCTCGTGTCGGATAATCCCGTTTTTACTAGAACCCCTCATTTTCACTGGAGAGTAAGAATATGATTCGGCAAGAGGAAGGCAAGACCGTTACTGGATTCGGCTATTTTTACTCACCAGTGAAAATCAGAGTCATACCATCTCTGTGAAATAACTGGCCTTTTTGTCAGGATATGATTAGCCTAATTCATGCGAACACGACAGCTACGACTTGGTCGCCCAGACTTAAGTGGCGAGATTGAAAACCGGTACCGGAAAGAGATAGATGTACGGAG
>CAIXGS010000020.1 GCA_903919125.1 uncultured Spartobacteria bacterium
AATCTTCGTTCACCAGCGAGTAGGGCTGCGAAAAAATCCTCGTTGAGAATCAGGGGAATCTCCACCTGAGCGCCATGAAGGTTCGGCCTGGTTTCATTGAAAAACGCCCTTCCAAATTGCCGGACAGCCTCGGGAAATCTCATCTGGAACCAGTCATTGGGGGTTCTGTTGTCATGATCCATCTCTGAACCAAGTTTACAGACTCGGCTGAACCATTGGTCCATGCCGGCAATGTCCACAGGGATTGAGCTGATCGTGCGCAGGATACCGAGGATTCGCTCACTCTCCCTCCAGCGGTGAGTCATATCAGCCCTCAAACACTCAGCAGCTTCGATCTCACGCTGTCTGCGAAGCGACTCAGCACTGATCCCGCGTTCAAAATCAAGGTAGCTCATTGAAAATACCAGCCACGACCGATCCCTTTGCTTGAACCGGTGGTGGCCGTTTTCCCTAGTTTTCTTTGACCATGGTGCCCGCTGGGTAAATCCTACTCACGAACGCGAACGGTTTCTCGTAGCTGTCTCCATGAAGATGATCAACTACGGCATCGACGTGCCTGCCTATCATCGCATCGGTATCGAAGCTCCCGTTGTCGAGAATATGCTCCTCTAACTCCTCTCCCATGATCGCCATCAGGTCTTCCATGAGCTCGTCGCTTGGCTCATCGACGCAGTAGGTCTTCGCAGCAGTTTGCAACCGAGCTTTGGTTTCAAGTTTAAGCGGAGCCAGAACTAACTTCCGCATCTGATCGCAGTCGGTTTTGCTCTTTACGGCGTAGAAATCCACGATTTTGGCTCGGTAGATTCCTTTGGGTACATTGTAGTCACGCATTTTTCTAAAGGGTATGTTCATATTTCATTTGTTTTAGGTTTACCTCGGGATGCAACCCACATTCAGAGGCTTTATTGTTCTGTAAGTATAGCAAACCCAACGCTTATATGCGAGTCTAATCTCGCGTTTTTCTCTGATTTTTTTGTAGTGGATGGCTGATTTTATGGCCTTCTGTTCATTTCATCTTCCTGCCAACCCAATAGGATGGCTCCAGTATGGAGCCAGGGCTTCGTTCGCCGCCTTTTTTGGCCCTCTTCCTTGATCCTTTTGGCGATCGGATTCAACCAAGCGCTCAGCCGATCTCACTAGATGAAGTGGGGATTCCTAGCTGGGCTCCATGGAGGCAATGACAGGAAACGTCGACCAATGTCCACCCAAAGGCGGTTTCACTGACTCACTGACCTCAAAAAGCTTCCAATCTGTGCCATTATTTGAAAAAAGAATCCTAGCTCAACGCTCCCCAGAACATGCCAACCTCATCCCGCACCGCTAAGAAAACGACCAGTCGCACAAAAACCCTCAGAAAGGCCACCCAACCTGCCGAGGAAACGGAGAAGGTTCAGACCAAAGTTTCAAGGTCGGTCAAAGCTAAAAAGCCGCAACCGGCAGAGCAGGTTGAACCCCTAACTCCATCTGAACAAAAGGAGTTGGCTAAACTGGAAGCGACGGTTGAAAGGGCAAGCTCCGAGGTTGGAAGAAAAGAAGGCGAGCTTACCACCGCATCACAAACAATCGCTGAAGCACTCCACCAAATTCAGAGCAAAAATCTCTACCGAGGCAAAGCCACGAGTTTCGCCGACTACAGCCGCAAGCAATTCAACTACAGCCTCGCACACGCCAAGCGGCTTGCTGCTGCAGGAAAAATCTGGGCCTTAGGTAAGGTTTCGGAACACAAGGACGTTGTAGCTCTGATCAAAAACGAAGCCATGGCTCGTCCGTTGTCCCAGTTGAAAGACGCTGAGCTCGAGCGGGTCTACTCGACGATTGTGCAGTGGATGGCTTGGAAAAAGACAACAACGCTTTCCAGCAAGATGATTTCTGCGGCGATCGCTTACCACGCAGATGCCGCCGGACCGAAATCCAACAAGCTCAGCAAGCAGGTTGAAGCCATCCGGACGGAGATCCAAAGCATTAAGGGTGTTCTGGATGTGAAGAGCAAAAAATCAGCGGAAAAGTCTTTCACCGCAATCGAA
>CAIXGS010000021.1 GCA_903919125.1 uncultured Spartobacteria bacterium
GATGCCAGCCCTTCCATGCTGCTGGGCCCTTGTGATGTCGCGCCGACGCACAACGTGTGTCCCACCCAAGATGGCTTGATTGGCCCTTACCGCCTCGCCGCTCGCATCCCTCTGGGATGCGGGCCGTTCCGGCCTGAAAAACCGGTGGTGTCGTCGCGTCGCTCCTCAACCTCCGGCTAATGGCTTTCATGCCTCAGGCATGGCAAACCGAAGCATCCCCACGACGACTTTGGGCGACTCACCTAGGGTTAGAGGTGTCTGTCCCGAATGGCACTGAGTTAAGGGCGTCTTTCGTGGGATTTTTACGCCAACCAAAAGGAGTGCCGCACCGCGATCGCTCGAAAAAGCGCCTTAACTAAGTGCCATTCGTATCTGTCCCCTGCGGTTCCCACTCAGGCCCTTTTAGAGATCAACGGCTCCATCGACTGCTTCCACCGCTTCGCTGCGGCATGGAATCCTGCTTCGTGTTGCGGCCAGTCGTGAAGTGTAGCTGGGTCGAAGTCTGCGCCGGATGGCCAGACAACCGTATGAATCTCGGGATCGATACTGACTTTGGCAAAGAGGGCGGGATCACGAAGTGGGCCAAATAGCTCACCTTCCAAAATAGGTTCGAAATCAATGGTCCGCGTTAAGCCGTCGTCGAAGCTGAGATTCAGCGTGTACGGAGCGCAATTCTGAACGGAAGTGATGCGGCAAATTGGATGATTCATAGGCCGGAAGTTACTGCAGTGGAGCGATCGGAGTTGGTTTTTGTCCAGCATCAAGAAGCTGCCAACCGGCCAGTAACTCCTCTGGATGAAGTTCCGCCCAAGCTTCAACCACGCATTACTGGCGCACTGGAAGAAAGCCTATGATAAGGGCTACCGCGGAGATTGAAAACACGGCGACATTTTCGCCATGGTAGGCATGAAAATGAGGAGTGTTATGCCGCTCAGACGGCTCTGAAAACATGCGAATGATGATGCCATAAAATCGTGAAAGCTCAGGCATGAGCGGAGTGTATCAGACACAGAATCTGAATTCACCAGGCAAGTGAGTGAAATGACGCCTAACTTCAAACATCGCAGGAAAGTACCATTCGTATCTGTTCCCCGGCGGTTTCCAAGGTTTCCAGCATCGTTTTACCGACCTACCGGCCATTCCCCGTGGACAATTGGCGTTAGCGTGAGCATCGAGGGATCCACAACGACATGCTTTGCCAGTACCCGTTTCCAAGTGTAGGTGAAATGAAGCAACCCATCCCGTGTTTGAATGACCGCCGGATAGCTGTACTCACCGGGCTTGTCCTCGAGGACCAATGCGGCTTCCCACTCGCGTCCGTCCTTCGAAATTGCAACGTTGAGTGGGGAACGGCCTTTTGAAGCGTGATTGTAGATCAGGACGTGCCGTCCGTCTTTTAGAGTCACAGCATCAGTACCGGAATTCGGATTTGGTAAATCGAGCAGGGAGAGCGGTGTCCACGTCAGGCCGTTGTCGTTTGAAGTGGTTGAAAAAATCCGACTCGCCTTTGTTCGGCCAAGAGCCTGCAAACGTCCCTCGGGATGCATCAGAATGCTCGGCTGGATCGCAGCTGGACTGTCGGAGGCCTGCGGCACACTGACGAACTGCCAGGTCTTTCCATTGTCCAAGCTTCGTTCGAAATGGATTTGCCAAGATGGCCCGGATTTTTGCCCCTCCCAACTGCTGCCGCTCAGTAGCGTGCCGTCAGCGAGTTGGACTGGTTTGTTTTTAATCGGACCGAGGATTTTGTCGTGCAGCCTGGCGGGCGCACTCCATGTTTTTCCGTTGTCGGAACTGGAGCGAACCATCCCCCACCAGATGTCGGGGTTAGGACCAACTTTGTAGAATAAAAGGAGAGGACCTTCTTTCGGTTGGAACAAAACGGGATTCCAACAGGGGAGACGCGTCCCATCAGATTGGATGCCGTTTGCGACTTCAACGGGCGCGGTCCATTGCCCGTCAACACATCGCGCCGACCAGATGCAAACATCGGCACTCCCCTCCTTTGTGCCGGCGAACCAGGCTGAAATCAGGGCCCCGTCGTTGGCTTCCACGATTGTGGTGGCGTGACAACTGGGGACTGGATTCTTTTCAAAAATGAATTCCGAGCGAATGATGGCCGCATCATTGGCGGCTGACTGAACTGGAGGAGATAAAAAGCAAAGCGCTGCCAAAGCGATCAAGTAATGCGGTTTCATAGGTACCGTTCTGGGGGGTTCTGGGGGGTTCTGGGGGGTTCTGGGGGGTTCTGGGGGGTTCTGGGGGGTTCTGGGAGGTTCTGGGAGGTTCTGGGGGCGCCGATTTTGGAGGGCGATAGTTTTATTGTGGCGGTCTGATTCGCGGGAGGAAAGAAGTGTCTGGCCCCCGCCTGCCTCTTTGTCAGGAGCCCTCCCGCGGCCATCTGTGCGGGCATGCAGGACGCCCATTCTACTCCAGGATGGATTATCTAAGGCATCTGACATAGGAGTAAGCTCCCCATCATGAACCGCTTTACTCTTCAAAACTTCACCGCCCTGGCGCTCAAGACACTGCTGCTGGCCGCTCTCTCCCTCACCGCAGTTGCCGAAACACGCGACCTCATTGTCGTTGCGGGGCAGTCTAACGCAGTCGGGTTCGACGCGTACGCCGAGGAATTGCCGGAGAATGCAGGCGATGCGAAGACGATGTTTTGGTGGAGAGTCGGCGACCCGCCGCCGGACGAGTTTGACAGCACCAGCGCCCGGCAATGGACGCATCTCCAGTTTCAACCCCGTACCGAGTCGATGTCGGGAGAGGCGGCTCAGAAAGTGGGCCGCCAGTACGGTAACTTTAACAAGAAATCCAAGGGCGGCTTCGGGCCGGAAATCGGTATGGTCCGGACGCTTGCCTCCAAGGAAAACAAGGCGCTGGCGGTGATTAAAACCGCCTTCAGCGGAACCTCGGTCGCGGGCGACTGGAATGTGGAGCGCCCCGGGGAAGCGGACCCCTGCTACCGGGCGATGATCGACGAGGCGCAGGAGGCCGTCCGTCTCGCGAAACAGAAAGGCGTGACGCTCCAACCACGCGCATTCGTTTGGGTGCAAGGCGAAAGCGACGCGAACGCCAAGGATTCGCCCGCATACGCCGCAAATCTTTCCAAAATGCTGACTAAACTGCGTTCGGATCTCGGCGCTCCAGACATGATTCTGTTGCTCGGGGTGAACACACGCTTCGGAAATGGGAAAAACAGCTTCATGCCAGCGGTCATCGAGGCGCAAAAGCAAGTCGCCGCAACGCAGACCCGGGCCCGATATGTGGATACCGAAGGAGCCGACACGCTGCCTCCCTCGCACACGCACTTCACGGCGCAGGGAACCCTTGAAATTGGCCGGCGCTTTGCCGAGGCCTTGCTCGCGACGGAGGCCGCTCTCTCCAAGTCAAGATAACTTCTATCCTACAGTCCCGAGAGAGGCCAACGTGTCTGTCCCGCCCGCCACTGTTTTGCATGCGACGGCTCTGAACCCTCAGCGGTGCCAGCCTCAACACCAATAGCGGAAGAAGAAGAGGATCCGATTAAAAATTTTGAACCAGAGTGATTTGCGCTCAAGCTCCTCTAAACTAATGGGGTGGGAGATGGCTTCATCCTCGACGAACGAGGCGTTTGTCGCCTCTTTGGAACTTGGTTGAGACAGGATCACCTCCACCTCAAGATCATGCAGGAAGCTGCGGTGGTTCAGGTTTGTTGAACCGATGGATACCGACGCGTCGATTAACAGGACTTTCTTATGTGCGAACGCCGGACGGAACTGCCAAACCGTTGCACCACATTTGAGCAATTTAACGAGGATTCCATAGTTCATCCATCGAATCACCTCGTGGTCACTCTTTTCCGGAATCATGATCCGAACATCCCTCCCCCGTCGCGCCTGAAGGCACAGCGCCCACAACAAGCTGCGTTCCGGCAAGAAATAGGGGTTCTGAATCCAGATGCGGTGACTGGCGCTCTTGATCCGCTTCCTGAGAAGAAAGTTCATCTTTCGACGTAACCAGAATGAATCGTTAAGATTAACGAGGCCGTGTTTTTCAAGGTTCCTGTTTCTCGGGCTGTTCCGCCGGAAAAACGTCCTCTCGAAAGCCTGGCTCAATAGCAGAACCTCTCTTCCTTGCAGCCGAACGCCAATGTCCCGCCACGCCTGCTCACCATGAACCTCCCTCAAATGGACATCCGTGACGTTTAGGCTGCTTACCCAGGCCGAATTGCCGTCAATGATCGTAACCTTCCGGTGAAAGCCGCGGTTCAGCCTAGCAAGTGTTCGGCAGAAATTCCCGAGCTCTGAAAGGAATCCTCCTTTGCCCTTACCCTTCAGAAGAAGAATCGGACGCCATGGCAGACTACGGTAGACGTGCACCTTAACACCAATTTGGTCCAACCTGTGGTGCAGGCGGTCCCCAATGAGAGGGGACCCCCAATGATCACATATCAATCGAACCCTCACCCCCCGCTGCACCGCACGCTCAAAGCAATCCACAAGCCTACCGGCCAAGACCCCATCCTCAAAAGTGTACACCTCCATCTCGATTGATTTCCCAGCCCCATCCATCTCGAGAATCAGCGCGCGATAAAATTTATCGCTATCGAAATAAAGCGTCTCGCTCTCCCAAAAATGAACCTCATTCATTGCGTTTCCTCCAAATACAAACGGACCAAGAATCGCGCCCCAAGAGTGAAGGCCGCCGCGGTATTTCCGTGCAAATTTGTTTCCTCGTCGAGAGTGGGTGCGGAGGGGACAAACACTTTCCTCCGCCCGATCAGGAAACAAATTTTCGAGCACGCGCCCGGAGAACGCCGGAATTTCAAAATGCCGTGGCGCATCCTTCAAATTCCAGTTTTCCGAGCCAATAACACGCGAGGGGTGCGGGAATTTTGATCAACCGCAGTGTCACCCCGGGTTCTATTTCACGCTCAATCACTCCGAAGTCCCTTGAGTCCTTAGTGATAACGTAGCCGACTTGGACTTTTCGCTCTTTGCAGAATTCGAGCATGCCCTTTAGCTCGGCCCAACCGGTAGACTGCTGGCGGTATTTGACTTCAAAGGGCACCAATCGACCTTCAACTTGGGCAATGATGTCCACCTCCTGATTTTTCTTTCCCCGCCAATAAGAGAAGCCAACGCTCTGCTGGTAGTATCTTGCGTACAGATGTTTAAAAAAAGCGGTTTCTACGGCAATCCCCATCGCGCTTGCATCTTCGAGCAGTGATTTACCCTTTAAGAGCACGCTGGACGCAATCGCTGCGTCTGCGAGATAGACCTTGTAGCGCCCCCGCAACACCTCTTTGCCATAGCCGAATGGTGGTAAACGGTGAATGAGATGCGCTGCCTCCAGAAGGTTAATGTAGCTCGCTGCGGTGGGCTTCTTGACCTCGAGATTTTTTCCCAAATCCACCATGTCCAGCAGTCCTCCGTCATGGAGGCAAAGGTACAGAAAGGTCTGCTCTAGCTCCAGTACCCGACGCACCCCATAAAGTGCTGTCATGTCCCGCTTGAGCACCTTGTCCACGATGTCCTCCCGCAGCAATTTTTGGGCAGCCACCACACTTTCCACTTGGGCGCATTGAGGGAAACCGCCGCGCATTAGGTAGTCGTAAAAATGGCCAGTTAAGGGCAGTGCGTCTGCGGCTGTGCGCATACAATCTATGGCACTCCATTCAAGCAGTTCTCCCAACCCGGCAATGGACGGCAGTAGCGGTACCGACACCCGTTTGATTTGCAGGTACTCGTAAAACGACAACGTCGCGAGTCGAACTGTATGCCACCTGCCCATGCCTGATTCCTGTCCCTCTGCAACAAGGGGACTAGCGGAGCCCGTGACCGCTATGCGCCGCCCCTTATGGAAATCAACTTGAAGCTTGAGCCAAGTTTGCCAGTCCTTGGTGTACTGAATCTCGTCCAAAAACAGGTACTCCGTTCCTTCCCGGGCTGGTTCAATTTCCCGCCAAAGTTCAAGAAGCCCGTCCAATCCGGCCAGCTTCAATAACGGGTGATCGAAGGTGGCGTAGATGATCTGGCTGGGCGGGACGCCATCTGAGATTAATTTCTCAATGGATTGAAGAAGAAGGGTTGTTTTACCTATCTGCCGGGCTCCGCTCAACAGCAGGGCGCGAGGTGCAGGAGGATTGGTGACCCACTGGTGCACTTCCCCAAAGACCGCTCGCTTCCAGCTGGGCAAATCTGTCATGCGTTCGTTTTTCCACCAGGGATTAAACTGTCGCAGTACAGCCAAAAGGTCGGAGCGGGAAGCAATCATCTACCGAATATTTCCAAAAACATCACTTTAAGTAAAGCGTACTGTTCTTATTTGTGTTTTTTAGACTATTTTTGAAACTTTTCGGCCTTTTTTAAACCTAGATTAGGAGGTGGAAAAACAAAGAACCATTGCTGTGCCTCATCGGGCTTCACCAACTTCAAGTAGTGCTCATTGATTCAAGAAGTTGCACCGGTGGAAAAGGAGCACTGCCCCCTAAGCGATTTTTCTTACGCCACAGTCGGCAATTTTTAGATACCCGCAGGGGACAGACACTTCACGCCGCCTCGGGAAGCGCCCGTCACCGCCGAGCGTAGCCTTTCTCGCATATTTCACCTCGCATGCCAGCGAAGTGGAACCCGGCAAAAGGCGCCAGCCCAGCATTGCCAGCCAGCTAGGTGTTTGCCGTTAAATAACGGAGTGAAGCCAACCAGCGCAGCGGCGGCGTATCATAGGGGCTCCAGGGTGCAGCGTTTGACCTCGAAGGCGGCGCCTTCGACTTGAAGACCGATGAACCCTTCGCTGAGGTTGGCGCCGGAAGCCTTGTTCACTTCCTTGCCGTTGACGATAATCGTGACGCCGTCCTTATCACAGACGCAGGTGAAGGTGTTCCACTCGCCGACGGGCTTTTCCTCGCTTTCGCCGGGACGGCCGATGCGGTAACCGCGAACCGCGCCCGTATTCTTGTCCTTGAGTTCCGTGCCGTCCTTAACCGTGGCACCGTTCCAGAAATAGAAGTCGCCTTGGCGGTCGTGCATGCCTTGGCACTCGATGCTCTTCGGCCAAACGGCGTCGGGCGGGGTCATGTGGACGATCACTCCGGTATTACCGGCCTTGGTGAAACGCCATTCGACCGTGAAGCGATATTGTTTATAGCTCTTCTCGGTGCGCAAGAAGCCATTGGGCTTACCGGTGCACACGAGGAGGTCGTCCTTGATGCTCCAAGTGTCCTTGGAAGTTGCTTCGGGAAAAACGACCCAACCGGCTGTGTCCTTGCCGTTGAAGAGTTCGGTCTTGGCCGTGGGCGAGATCGCGTCGGCGGCGGAGACATGGGCGACAGCCGACAGCAAGAGGGCGGCCACGAGGGGTAGGCGTACGGAATGCATGGGGCAACTTACGCGTTTGTCCACGTGCCATGAAGGAAAAAACGACCTTTAACGGTGGGTAAGCGTAGGCAAATGCCAAAGCATCTGTCCCTTGCGCCCCGCGGAAAAACAGCTTTTTACAGAACCAAAGCTCAAACGACTTGCCGAATTCATCGTTCATCTAGAGGGGCAACCAACGAGTTGCACTCCCCATCCTTTGCGTGTGTAGAGCGCAAAAATGGTAGCACCTGCGGGTGCCCATTCATGTAAACGGCACAGTGGGCGAGCACAAAAAGCATACAGAGATTCCTTGATTTAGTGTTGTGGTCTACTACAACACTATACACATGGCCTTCCGACTCGAACCCAATGCCAGTGAGCCGCTCTACCAGCAGCTCGCTCGGCAGATCAGGCAACGTATCGCCGGGGAGGATTGGACTGAAGGCGAGCAGATTCCCTCTGCACGCGAGCTCTCAGCGGAGCTGGCGCTCAACTTTCTGACAGTAAACAAGGTCTACGCCCTTCTCGAGTCCGAGGGACTCCTTGAAGTCCGCCGTGGAGTGGGAACTTTCGTCGCGGCGCGCTCCGCAAAAAAACGGGAGGCGGATCGTCTGGACTTGCTGGACGAGCTCATTGATTCGCTGGTCGCCGGCGCAAACCAACTCCATCTCACCCGATCCCAAGTCCTTCAACGTGTGAGTGAAAAACTCAACGATGCCACGCCATGAACACCATCATCGAACTCCGCAATATCAGTCACAGCTTCGTCGCCTGGCAAAACGTCCTGAACAACGTCAGCCTACAGATCCCGAAAGGAAGCATCTACGGCTTACTCGGCAGAAACGGAGCAGGAAAAACAACCTGCATCCGCCTCCTTGTCGGACTCCTAAAACCGCAGGAGGGCTCGGTTAAACTACTGCAAGAGGATCCACTTCTCTGGAATAGCAGCGTCAGCCAGCGGCTTGGTTACATGGGTGAGAGCGGGTTTCTGCCTGAGAATATGACAGGCAAGAGGCTGATTTCCTGGACCAAAAAACTCTACCCACAATGGGACGAGGAGTTGGAGAAGCGTCTTGTCGAAATGTTCCAGCTCAACCTGCTATGCCGAATCTCCTCCCTATCACTAGGCCAGCAGCGGCAGTTGGCCTTTGTGCTCGCCGTCGCCTTTCGCCCCGCCGTCTTGATCCTTGATGAACCGGCGGCCAATCTCGACGTCGTGGCCCGCCGGCAGTTTCTGGAAGAGATCGCTGCTCTGGCCCGGGAGTCGGAAACTACCGTTCTCTTCTCCTCCCACATCCTGAGCGATGTGGAACGTGTCGCTGACCGCGTCGGCATACTCTCCAACGGATCTCTCCTGTTGGACGAACCTCTTGATGATCTCAAAGCGGGCATCCGGCAGGTGAGATTCTTTTGGGATCGTCCGGGACCACCACCGGTGCAGATCCCTGCAGCCTACAGGTACCGTGACGGCCACGGCGAAACACTGGTCACCCTTCGCTTTTCGGATGCAGAAACCATGCAAAAGATCGCTGCGGCGGCCGGTTGCTCGTGGGAAGCCTGCGGACTCAATCTGGAAGACCTTTTTGTTGAAATCACGGGGGAGAAACAATTATGAAACCGCTCCATCAACTCTTTCATATCCTCAAGTTCCAGATCCTGAACTACCCTTTCAGATTTATAGGGATGCTGCACTACGTGGTATTCATGGGGATAATGCAGCTCTCCAGCTTAAGGTACAACGGCCTTCCCTGGGAAAGCCACCCGAGCGCTTCCTACGCTCTGTTCCTTGTTCTGTCGTGGGTTTTACTGCAGCAGAATGTATTTTCGGGAGATGCAAGATTCACTTCAGGTGCCAGTCCTTTGTCTCTGACGCCGGGCAGTTTCTCATTCCTCTGGACTCGGGCACTGGATCGCAGTCTGATCCAGTTGAGTCAGATCGTGCTCTATGCGGTTTTTGTGATCGTCATTCTATTGCCTGGCATCGCTCAACTCGCTCAATCCATGGAGCCTTTGCAGATCAGGTTCCAGAGCCCCGAGGACAACGGCGCCTTCCAACAGGCACTGCTCGCAGAGCCGCTTCTGGGCGCCTACCAGTTCTATGACTACGCGAAAAGGATCGTCGTCGCGATTCCTCATGGAGGGGAGTTCCGGATTGGGCTCTGGCTCTATCAGAATGTCTTTTTATCCCTAGTTTTCCTTTGGATTTTTAAGCGCCTGAATCTTTCCGAATCATGGAGAAACATGCTCACGATGACCCTTCCGTTTCCCCTCTTCTTTGAGCTGGTCTTGCCATGGTATGGATGGCTCTTGGTCTTGCTTTCGTTTCTCGTGTGTTTGGTGGTTCTGGTACGGAGTGTTCCAACGCCACGGCCTTTTCGCATGCTGCTATCGCCGCTCGTTCTGCCGATGATCATCGTCCTCATGATTTCAAGCGTCGGAGCGTTGAAGTTTTCCCCTTCCTTCCATCGGTTTCTGGAACGCTACCTCCCGCCCGACCCCACATTCTACGGGGAGCAGTTCCTGCTTTATGCCAACTATCATCTCTGGCTCTGGGCCGGGCTAACGCTGGCAGCCATCGTGCTGATCCAGAGCATCATCCAAAGACACGCTCGCCAGTCCTGATTCAAAGTGCGAAAGCGTCTGATCGTTGCGGCCCATCGCAGGTCTGCGGCATGCATTTACCTATTATTGCACCGCGGTGATGAAGCCCTTCCCCTAAGGTTCGCAAGAAGGAAATGCTTTATACTGCCGCTGACTTTCAACTCACTTTTGATGGAATCACAGGATACGGTTAATTGGGATGGAGTTGATGCAGCCTCCGTATTTAAGATAGTGAAATTTCGTGCAAGTCGACAACCTCTTGTCATCTATCCCCTATACATCCCCCCCGCGTCTTGTAACCTGTCGCTATCAACCTAGTTCAATGGCTATTAAACTTTCCCGTCTCCTCGGTCCACTTTTCGCGCTGAGCCTTAGCGGTTGTGCAAGTATCATGACTCGACCCGAAAGGTTGGTTACCTTCACGTCTGACCCAGCGGGTGCGACGGTTACTGTCCTTGACGATCATACTGGTCTACCGATACAAGCCGGCAGGACACCGCTCACCGTGCCGCTGCGCACGTCTGCAGGTTATTTTGAGCCTGCACGGTATGTGGTGGAGTTTTCGAAGCCCGGGTATTCGCCAACTGTAACGTATTTAGAAGCAAGTCTAAGCGGTTGGTACGGAGGAAACATCTTGCTGGGGCTGTTGCCTGGAGTACTTATCGTCGATCCGGTTTCGGGTTCTATGTGGACTCTCAAAACACGCCACTACAGCCATCTGATCGAGGAGCCAGCTATCCGCCCGGTCGCCAAAAAAGCCGAACCGCTTAAGGTATCTTCCTTGGACGAAGTTCCGCTCCACCTTCGCTCCCAACTGGTGCGAGTTGAGTAGCTAACGCCGCAACTAAGATTGCCGATGCTATCCTCTTTCGTTAAACAATAACTGCGAGTATGAAATCCCGTCTTTCCATTTCTCTGGCTCTGCTTCTCGCTACTTCTTTTTGCATCCCAGCACGGGCGGCTGACCTTCTGGGGACCGAGGTAAACTTCGCGACTGTCCTAGCTGACATCTTCATTGTGCGTCCCGCTGCAATGGCGTGGCTCGTCGGGTCGGCCCCAGTAACTGCGGCCATTGCGATGCCCGTTGCGGCGATGAGCGGCAACAGTAAGAAGGTCTCGGAGGTGATGCTTTCGACTCCGTTCTGGCACGCTTTCAAGCGTCCGCTGGGAGATTTTTCTTCAAGAGACGATTGGTGAGCAAGCGGGGCTTGGAAAACTGCAAGCAAACTGCAAGGAACAGACACTTTCCGCAGGATTCGTGGGACGACACTCCCAGTTTGCAGTAAAGCGAGCTTGGTTGGATCCGCTCGGGCTTTTTCTTTGCGGAGGAAGGAGGTGTCTGTCCCCCGCCTACCTCTTTGTCAGGAGCCATCCCGCCGCCATCTGTGCGCATGGTGCCGGACGCCCAAATTGGTTGCTTCACGGACTTCTCAGAGGGTCTGAAAGTAAGTCTTTATCTTGGTGGCCATCAGTTTCCTGCGCTGTTCGAGGAAACTGTCGTAGTCGGGCACATTGGGGGAAAGCATGGACTCAGGAATGCAGTTCTCCGTCAGATTCGCCTTTAGCTCGTCGAGGTTGTTAATGCCGCCGTATTTTTTCTTTCCGTCACTGCATTGTTCGACCAACTCTCGAAAGTATACCAAAGGTGCTTTGTCACCAATGGCGATGTTAATCTCCGACTGAGCGAGCGCGTAATTCGCGATCTGATTATATCGTCCCCTATTTAAACCCCTGCCCTTTAGGTGATTTCGTGGATACAGATGATGCACGTCGCACTTGTTCAAAATGAGGTCGCGCACCGTGATGTCGCGAGAAAGAAATCCTCTGTCGCCCAGCTTCACCTGCGCTGCTTGGAACACGCGGAAATACGGACTGGTCGAACTTGAGGTATTCATTTCCTGAGGCAAAAGGGCGTCCCAATAGGCGTCAGACAATTCACCGGCGAAAGTAGCAGGGCTGAAAGCGTCGAAGCCCTGCTCGTGCATTTGCCGGATGTCGAAATCAATCGTGCTTTCCGGAGAGCCAGAATAACGCCCTGTCAGTGCTGACATTACAAACCAGCGCCGCACGGCAGACTCGATGTCCGCTGCCGGCTTTCCCTGGCTGCGCAGGGTCAGATAAAGAATGTAGGCGAAGTTAAGGGCGTTCTGCGAGCCGATGAGCGAGGCATCAACGAAACCCGCCGACCGAATAATCATGACGAACCGTTTGAAGTGCGTCTCGTTGATGAAGTTCAGGACGCCCCGCTTCAACCCGGCGAAGGACGCCTCGGCGATGCTCTCCTCGAATTGTTTGGTTTCAAAGTTGCGACCAGAAAGTAACGCTACCAAGTCTTGCAACTTGCCGCGCTTAAACTCCGAAGTGAAAGCGACGCGCAACATGTCCGTGTAGGATGGGTCGTAGATGTCGTCGTTCTCGTTCTTTAACCACGCCATTTGCTGGAAGAAATCCGTGACAGCGAAGGCATCGTCGTTCTCCTTGATCTTGCTGTAAAAATCGGGCGCAACGGCTAGATTGCAGAAATAATCAATCGCCTTGCGCAGCGTATTCCCTCCGAAGCTTTCGTTACTAGCGATCTTCGACATGGCAAAATCTGCCTGACTAAGTTCTGCTCCCGCAGAATTCACCCGAATGAAGATTTCCGTGACTGTCTCGATGTCGAGGTCGCCATCGAGCTCGATCACGCCCACGAGGTTGCTGGTGATTTTTCGTAGCTTCTCGATGACCTGAAAGATTGCGTCCTGCTGTGTGTCAGGGTTGCGTTCAAAGTATGCGTTAACCAGCGCGAACAAACTCGCACCCGGAGCAAAGACCTCCGCCACATCGGGTATCCAAGCTGTATTTTTGACAGTTGTGACGTTGGAAACCTCAAAACGCTGCTCCAGCGGGTTGAAGGCAATTCTGATTCGCACTTTCTCGTAGTCCTTGGTCACCACTTGCTGGCCGAGCAAAGCCGCCATTAGTGCTGTGACGCGCTGCTGACCGTCAATGAGTACTCGCTTGCCAGCCGAGGAAGAGCCGTCCTTTAGCTTCACCGCGGGGTTGCGCCAGGCTATCAGGTAACCGACTGGATAACCGCGATAGAGCGAGTCGAGGAGGTTGCGTACCTTTGTTGCCTCCCACACGAACGGGCGCTGAATCTCCGGAATTGCGATTTCACCCGACTTGACCCAAGTGAGTAGGGTTTCAATCGGGTGTGGCGTGACGGTGTAGCGTTGGGTGGACATCAGGCTCAACCCTTGTTGCCAAGTTGAGGACTTGGCAATGCCGAATTACTCGCGACGCCATACGCGGAATCGGGAGCAAGAGCCTCTCTTTTGACGCTCAAGCGTGTAGGCTGACAGAGAGTGTTCCATGAGACAAAAAAGCAATCGCTCGTCTCAACCATGCTTTTTTGGTCACACTTGCGTCTGCGATCCTTGTTCGCTTGCCAGCACTCTGGGGGTGCGGACTGGCGCTGTGGCCTAGGAAAAGGAAGTGTCTGTCCACCGCAGGTTACTCTTCAACCACGTCGGCTGGGACTTGCGCCGTCGAGCCTATAGAACGTCCGGGTCGGGCGGCGCCCGCGAGGGCTTGAGGGATATGCCAGTTCATGAGTGGGAAATGTGTGTTGAGATACAGCGGAAAATGGAGCGGTGAAGCCGGCCCACGGGTATGCGAGGCAACCGCGTAGTGCCACTGGCTGCGGCCAGAGCCGACTGGGGCGCAAAGCGGATTGCGGCCAAGGTTTTGCAGGAGCCGCGTTATGAAACCGCGGCGAGGCTTTTGAGCCATTTTTCGCGCGCACCAGCGATCAACAGGCCGGTTTCGTAGTCGCGGTAGTGCTTTGGCGCCGGTACCTTCGGGACGTAAAGCTCGTCCATTCCGGGAAACCCGGCTTGGTTCGACTCAAACACCTTCGTGACACCGTTCAGCATGACCACCCAGGCTCCTCCCTGGCGATGCCCCGCCTTTTCATGGAACATTCGGCCGCCTTCTTCCTCCACAATACGCTGCAATTCTTCGTATGGACGTCTTTTCATGGTGTGTTGTTTTTTCGATATTCGTTTTGTTGGCAGGTGATCGCTCAACCGGTCCCTCCAGGAAAGCCGCGGCTTTTTCCGACTCGTCCTATTTCAGGTCCGAATGTTCGCAATCACTTTTCAAAGGGTGGACGATTTTTAATTCTCCACCGGCACTCCGACAAACTTCCGGAATTGCACCCCGTCTTTCGGAATCCAGATGGGATTGATGCCCGCAGGCAGCTCCTCCGCGCGCATGTAAATGCAGTCGGGAGCGTTCGAAAAATAGAGGTACAACGCCGGGCACAGCCAGCCCTTCATCGGTTCGCCGCATATCTCGCCGTGGTACCAGTTTCCTTCTGCCTCGCTGCCCCCCGCGATTTTTTGGATCACCGCTTGGCTGCCTTCGAAGGGTTGGTGGCTGAAAATCATGCGGAATCCGGACGAGGCGCGCGGAATTCCGTAATGCTCCACAACCTTGCTGATGATTTCCGTCATGCCCGAAACAAAGGCCTCCTCCTTGAGACCGGCCCGTTCATCGTCGAAGACCCAGCAGCCCCGGGTCATGTAGGGATATAATTCCAATGTAGTGCTCACGATAAGTCTGGTTTTGTGGTCTGCGACGGAGGGTGCAACTGTTGCGCCTCTATGCCCGCCTGAAGGCAGTATTGCACAAGGCGGCGCACCGGCATGTTTGGCTCCATGCATGCCTGCCGGACTCACGGATTAACGTGCGGGGACGGGGGCTGTCTAGAGGTTGGGGGGAGGTTCCGCGAGACGACTGTTTTTAACGCTCCTGCGTCCAGGCTGAAGAAATCGTGCCGTGGGGGTGAAAAGCGAATGCCTATCCTTTTAAAGTGCTACTTCGTGCAGTAGCGGAGCGGAAACCCTTTTGGTTGGCATAAAAATTCCACGAAAGACGGCCATAACTAAGCGCCATTCGTGTCTGTCTCTTGGCCCCCCACTCGGCCCTCGCCCTAATGGCGTTTGGTTGAAGTGAGCTTGTCGCCAGTCATTTTCCGGGAGTACGGATCACCGTGAGGGAGTTTGGAGCAACGGTGTCGGAGAGAGCGTGCCACGCCGCTGGCGCCTTGGATTCCCTGGTCACTTGTTGAACCCTTTGTGGTTCATGAATTCCCAAATGCGCCCCATCCAAGTGTAGCTGCCAGTCCCCGGGGCGGCCGTCTTTTGGAAGCAGTGCCCGCGTCCAACCAGCGTATGGAGATCGGACTGGATTCCCATCCGGCGTAGCTGCTCCCAGCATTTCACCGAATTCATCGCGGCCCAACCATCGGTATCGCCATGAATGAAAAGCATCGGGCACGTCGCTGGATCGAACGAAAATTCAGGCACGAGCCTCGCCTCGTCCTCGTTGCCGCCTTTGGCATTGGGGGATTGCGCTCCATCGGTGAGCGCGTATGCCGGATAAATTGCAACCGCCCACTGCACGTTGCAGGGAAGCTTGTCGAGATTGTCGACCGGCCCATAAGAACGGCTTCTCGAGCTAGTCGCGCCCATGAGCGTCAGGTGTCCCCCCGCCGAGGAACCCATGAGCCCAATACGGTCGGGATCGAGCGCCTTCGCCGCAGCCTCGCTGCGAACGATCCGGACGGCCCGCTGCAAATCCTGCCACGCCGTCGTGTGCTTGGCCAACTCGCCCGCCGGACGCGGCGTGCGGTATTTTATCGTCACGACCGTCATACCCTTCTCGTTCAGGTAACGCCGGACCGGAGCGACTTCAAAGCTGTCTGGGCTGTTGCCCCCGTAGGCACCGCCCGAATAGATGATTTGAATAGCCTTCGTCTTAAGTTCCTTCGGCATGTGCCACTCGAGATAAGGCTGGCACTGGTTTTTCTGCTCATCCGGCATCTTGCCTTCCGGCCACAGCGGCTCCTGGTGGTACTCGCCGCGCGCCTCGTCCTTCGCATAACGGGCCATCAATTCCTCTTCCGCACCCAGACGGCCGTCGAAATTCATCTGACGAAAGAACTCGGCGACGCGGTCGAGCCAGTGGTCATAAGCGGTGCCGTCCTCGCCCTTGCTCAGGTCGCCCATGAACCCGTGGGGACGGTCTGCAAACAGATGGACCTCTGCCGGGATTTTCATCCTGCGAAGCTGACGGTAGATTTGCGTGGAGCCATTCGGCGAATAGGCGTCCGTCCCACCGTGGAAGAGTGCCATTGGACAGGTTTTTGCGTCGAATTTGAACACATTCGAGAGCCTCGCGTCGATCGCTGCACCGTCACGCGTGTTGGGGCCGGTGAGCCCGTCGGTGAGCGCATAGGCGGTGTAGATCGGCACTGCCCAGTTGACATGGCAGGGAAGTTGGTCAAGAGCATCGACCGCTCCGTAGGATTGAGTGAGTGCGCTCGTCCCGAGCAGGACTGTCAGGTGCGCACCCGCCGAAAAGCCGAACACGCCAATCTTCTCTGGATCAAACCCGCGTTTCTGCGCCTCGCTGCGCACGAGCCGGACGGCGCGTTGACCGTCCTCCCAAGCGCTCTGATAGATCGGCAGTCCTTGGGGGCGCGGCGTCCGATAGGTGAGACTCACGCACACAAAACCCAGTTCGGTGAACTTTTTTGCGACCCGGTCAATCCACACCCCGTCGCAGCAATTTTGATAGCCGCCGCCGGAAATGAGCAACATGCAGCCGCCGTTTTTCTCCACCGGGGCCTCATACCAGTCGAGATGCGGCATCGCATTCTCGGCCGCCTTAAAACTCGGCTCCTTCACCTCCTGGGTGGTAGCTGCGATCTGTTGGGGTTGGTAATCTGGGATCTTTCCCTCAGGCCACAGCGCGACCCGCTCCCCAGCGCATGCCATACCAGTGATTAACAACCAGACACATATAAACAAACTCTTATCCATCGTATTTGTATTCTTCATATTATATCTGATTGGGAAAATGATAGATACATGATTGAGAAGTGTGACAACAAGTCCAAACACCCCAACTCATTGAGGTGCATGACTGCTCCGTGAGCGTAGGCGCTGCGCCTCCTTACAGGATCTATGGCTCCTATGATGCGTCATTTTGTCCCCTAGTGGATTGGGGCGACATGAGTCGTCCCTGAAAAACGCAACCCTGCGCGCTCCCCTCTCTAAATGAGAGGACCTCGGCTCCAAAAGAACGTTTCCGCTCCATTCTTCGAGAGAAGGTGCCAGCGCGCCCCAGTCCTGATCCAATTCAAGGCTTAGGGGGCTCACGTAGCGCAGCCGTATCCTCCGTCAATTCCGCAGCGCTTGGTGCTGGTAAAGTGACTTTTCCCGTTGCAACCCATTCCGCGCCTCGGGCCAAAGTAACCTGAAAACCAAGTCCCGTCATCGACGTCGCACTGTGCCCGAGCGTCGTGTGAAACACCCGACCCTTCCCAAAATCCGTAACCATGAGCATTGGTTCGTTTTCGCCCGTCCCATTTGTGTCTGGAGCGGAAAACGCAGTGGCAAGCACCGTCATGTTTTTTGCTGGCCCTCGCAACTTTGCATAAAGTTCATCTCCAGCGTGTTTCCATTTGAGCGGCAATCCCTTTAAAATTGGATGCTCCGGCTGCCGCGCCTCCACCACAAATTCGTGTTGCTTGCCATGTGTTCCACCAGCACCAGGCGCTTCATCTCTAACAATTTGTCCGTCCCGATAACGCACCATTGGCCCCGATTTTTCGCTGCGCCCGCCCCAGCCCCCTAAGCCAATCATCTCATTATATTCGGGCCATTCTGGAAACGAATTATCCGCCGCGTGAACGGATACGAATCCACCACCTTTACTCACATAGTCCACGAACTCCGTCCTCAAATCCTCGGGCCACAGTTCGCCATTGTAATTCGAGATCACGACGTCGTAGGTCGCGAATTTTGGGTGCCAAGTCTTCCAAAGCTCCCCTTTCTTTTCTTCAAATGCTTTCTTTTCACCCTGATACTTCACTTTCGCAGCTTCAAATGCCGCAGTCTGCTCAGGGTTCGGATCTTTGGGAGCACGGGGCGCTTTGGGGCCGGATTCAGGAGAAGTCGAAACATCGACACTGAAACGTTCGCTTTTCTCAAGGGCCCACTTAATCATGGGCGTAGTCGTTGGCCAGGCGTGGTTATTTTGGCCATCGAGGATCAAGGCCTTCAGTTTTTCGGCGGCAAAAAGCGAATCCTGAGACAGGCTTAATAGGGCGATTCCAGACAGGAGAATGTTCGTATATTTCAAAGTATTGGGGAGAGGCTTATTGGGGTTACGGTTTACGTCGCCCCGCGTCTTCTGTATGCCCGAGCGAATTTGGTTTGTCCAACCCGACTCAATAAAAAGAAACCATACGCAAGAATCATCCTGCCCCCGTCGGCCTCTTACTGCGTTTCTCTGAAAACCAAAAAAGGTGCTTTGTTAAAGTGTCGAAAAATCGTGAGGGGGAAGAAAGTGTCTGTCCCGAATGGCACTGAGTTCAGGGCGTCTTTCGTGGGATTTTTACGCCAACCAAAAGGGGAGTGTGCGTGGAGTACAGTGTCTGTCCCCTGCGGTTCCCACTCACGTTCCGATGCCGAGGACATCAAAGCCATTACGGAGGTTGAGGAGCGACGCGACGACACCACCGGTTTCTCAGGCCGAAAAGGCCCGCATCCCAGAGGGATGCCAGCGGCGAGGAGTTAAGGGTAAAACAAGCCATCTTGTGTGCGAAACACGTTGTGCGTCAGCGCGAAATAACAATGCCCAGCAGCATGGAAGGGCTGGCATCCCTCCGAGATGCGTGGTGTTTTTTTTGTCGCATCCGGTGGTGTCGCTTCGCTCAACCGACCGGCTAATGGCTTTGATGCCTCCGGCATC
>CAIXGS010000022.1 GCA_903919125.1 uncultured Spartobacteria bacterium
ATCTGAGTATCTCGGCAGGACGCTGAACTTCATAGGCTTGGACGCCCTTTTACGGAATAAAAAGGCGTCTGGGCGGCCGAAGGATTTGATCGACGTCCAAGAACTCACTGGACTCCAAGGGCAGCAGGGTGACTCTTCAGTTTGAACTTTCGTCGCCTGCTCAAACCGTCAATTCCCTCGGAAAGCTTGAAAACCCAAAAGTCGGAAAACCAGTACGGCCCCTTGCACCCGTGTATTTCGATGAGAAGGCGTATTGCTTCCGGAGGGTTGAAGGTTCCCCTCAGCAACCGCAGCAACCGCAGTAACCGGACAATTAGCCACTGGAGTGTCCGCCGGATGTCACAAAATGGCTGGGTAAAATCCACTGAGCGCTACCTCGCGTCACACTCTCCAGTCGCCGCGAGCAAGTAAACGGAGGCTTATGTGAGGGTGCCAAATTTGGCACCTTTACCGGACCAACGCTGGGAAACGGAGACAGCTTCACGGATCTGCCCGGTCTGTGGGCTCGATCAGAGCGAGTCTAGTTTTGAGCGCAGGCTGAGTTCCGATAGCTTCGGGTATTGGAATTGAGCCCTCAATTCATTCGGATGTAAAACACACCTCGTCCCCGACCATGACGCTCCAGGACACCAGTCTCGACCAACTCGTTAATTTTGACTTTGAGCGTGTTCCGGTTAGCCCCAGTGCCTTTTACTGCCTCAGCAAGGGTAATCCGGTCTGTGTCTTCCAGCAGTCGCAACACAGCGGCTCCTAGCGGCGAAGTCCGTTCCTGCGTCTGCTTCTCAGTTTCAATCTTCAGGTTCAGATTTTCTTTCTGCCGAACCAAGCAACGCAGGAAGAACAGCAACCACGGTTCCCACTCCACCGAATCACACCGCAATGTAGTCTGAGTCTTGCGCAGAGCCTTGTAATAAAACTCTTTGCTCTCCTCGATCACGGATTCGAGCGAAGAATATGGCACATAGCTGTAGCCATGGCGCAGGAGCAGAAGCGTTGTTAAAACTCTTGAAAGCCTCCCATTGCCATCCTGAAACGGATGAATGGCAAGGAACCACACCACGAAAATGCCGATGATCAGCAGTGGATGCAAAATCCCGTCGCGCTCAGCAGTCGAAGTCCATTCGACAAGCCGGTTCATGCAGGATGGGGTCTCGAACGGAGATGCAGTTTCAAACACAATGCCAAGCGGCGTTCCGTTCGCATCGAAAGCTGCGACATGATTGTCCAAAGTTTTGTAATCTCCCCGATGCCGCTCGTCTTTCGTTGAGAATTGAAGAAGTGTCCGATGAAGCTGGCGAATGTGGTTTTCTGTGACGGGTATGTGTTCGTATGACTCGAAAACCATCTCCATAGCGGCCGCGTAGCCAGCGACTTCTTCCTCGTCCCTGTTCTTAAACTCCTGCACCTTAAGTCCTGATAACAGCTTAGCCACATCCCTGTCTGAGAGTTTGCTTCCTTCGATGCGGGTGGACGAACCGATGCTTTCGATGGTAGCAATTTTTTTGAGCTGCGATAACTGATCCCGCGAAAGCCGTTTGAAGACGCGCCACTGCCCCTTAAATTCATCAAGAGAAGCGATAAGTTTAAGGATTTCTGGAGTGACAGCCGGGTTAGGTGCAAGGAATCTCAAAAGGCCCATATCCATTTATAGCCATTTTCTATCCATTTTCAAAGCTACAGACTGCATTTTCTTTAAGAGCAGCCGCCTCAGACCCTACCCCCCTCCCATATTTTCGCTCAAAAGCGGTATAATCATCTGAGGCGCAGGTTTCGCATTTGAATCCTGTAATTTTCCTCACAAGGAGGTGAAAAACCATGTCACTACCCGTGAAAGCGCTTGTTAGCGCCTTGCTTGCCGTTGCCGCCACGATCGCTGAAGAGGCGCTCAAGGAGACAACCCGCAGACGCTAGCCAGTTTAGAAAAGGAGACCGGTCTCCCATTTCACAAGTGCGACCGGGTTGACCACCCTCACACAAACCGTCCACCAGTAACCAGCCCGTCCTAACCCGACGGGCTTTTTGCTGTCTGGACACAGCTCCAATAACCCTATGGCAGTTAAATTAGTAGCTAACTACAGCAAACGGCTGGGACTTCCCGGCTACAGCAGTCATCAGTTCAGTGTCACCATGGAAAGCGAACTCCACAACACCGACAACGTGAGCATTGAAGCCGCTCGGCTCTACAAAACGCTCCAAATGGCGGTAGACACGGAGATTCAAAGCACAGGCTTTGTCCCGGATGAGGCGTACGGAATAAACCCAATCGCAGCCACGGCACCAAAGCTGACAGTCGCAAGGCGTGATGAACCCGAGCGACCTTGGCGTGCAAGTGACAAGCAGCGGGACCTCATCCTAAAGCTCGTGCATGACAGCGCGGTCGACATGGCAACTGTCGAGGAACTCGCCTTGGAAATGTTCGATACTGCTGATCTTCCCAGCCTCAACAAAATCCAAGCTAGCGGACTCATCGACGAACTGCTCACTCGCTACGGTAAGAGGAACCGGCGCGAGACACCTCCAACTCAACCATGGAAAGCGAGGACAAGATGATTGCGATCAACGGCGAGATCCCCTCGGCAGGCAATCGCGTTCACGACGTGCTCCTTGAACCAGTGAGCGCAAGTAGGCTCAACGCGTTTCACAGTTGCAGGCTGAAGTTCTACTTCCGCTACATCCTCAAACTGCGAAAGCCCGTGGGAGCGGCTTTGCACGTTGGCAAAAGTGTTCACGCCGCTCTTCAGGAATGGAGCAAGCGGCGCTGGCACGCTAAGCCATCTGGCGGCGAGGATCTTCGGGCTGGGTTCACCGACCATTGGATTTCCCTGCAAGCAGAGGATCAAGTCGACTTTGAGCCCGGTGAAGAAAGCGTGGAGCAATCCAAGGCTTGGGGCCTTGTGGAAATGTACCTGCGTGATACTCCGATTCCATCTGCTGAAAAGCCGTTGGCAGTCGAAGTTGCCGTGGATACTGATCTCGCTTCACATGGGCTGCCCGTGTTGCGCGGTGTCATTGACCTCATTAGGCCAGGTGGAAAAATCGTGGATTTCAAAACCACGGCCACTACTCCCAATGAGTCTCAGGTGGAGCATCGCAACCAACTCCAGCTCACCGCCTATGGTCTTCTTTATCGGAAGGCCACTGGTGAAAAAGAGTCGGGGTTCGAGCTGCATCA
>CAIXGS010000023.1 GCA_903919125.1 uncultured Spartobacteria bacterium
GTTTGTTTGTTTGTTTTTGTCTTTGTTTGGTTGTTGGTTGTTGGTTGTTGGTTGTTGGTTGTTGGTTGTTGGTTGTTGGTTGTTGGTTGTTGGTTGTTGGTTGTTGGTTGTTGGTTGTTGGTTGTTGGTTATTAGGGGCTTAGGGGCTTAGGGGCTTAGGGGCTTAGGGGCTTAGGGGCTTAGGGGCTTAGGGGGTCAGGGGCGGTTTGATTCTAGGGAGTGGATTTCGCCTGGTTCGCATTCCACGCACACGGCGATTGGGCGGCAACACACAGCGCAATCTTCAATATGTTCGTGAGATCCTTGGGAGGTGTCGATGGACGTCGAGAAGACTTCGCCGCACCAAGGGCAGTCTATGGAGGCGTCTTGAATGTAGTGCATGATTTTAAGGCGTTTCGCGGCTCAGAGCCGCTCTTCCAATTTCAACCGAGTCTCGTGCAACTGCTCTTTCCAGCGCTGCAAATAGCGCATTTCACGCTGGGTGTTGGCAAGGTGTCGCAAGGTTTCCGCAGTGCGGCGATCCCAAGTGAGATCGGCGGCGCGCACCTGATTTTCGCAACGGATCCAATGGTGTTCCACGCGTTCGATGAGGTGATCCATGTCAGAGCGCAGCACCATGAGTTCGCCGTGTTGGACGGCGCGCTCCACGGGAGAGGGGGTGGGGCTGCTCTGGGCGAAAAACGTGCTCACCTCGCGCTGGAAGGTCGCGATGGTCATAAAGAGCTCCGGCAAGTTTGACGGGATTGCCCCCTCACTGGCAATTGCGAGTGCCTCGGGATTTTCCAATTCAAGCGCCGCCTCCAAGCGCTTTACGGGATCCTTGAGGATTTGGTGAGCGGTATTGATTTTCTGGAACTCCGACTGCGCCTCTGGGGCTGCGTTGGTGTCAGGGTGCCACTGAGCAGCGAGCTTGATAAAGGTCTGCTGGACGGTCTCCGACGCAAGCCACGGCCGCACCGGTATTTGGAAAGTGGCAAAGGGATTTTGTTCGGACATCGGAAGGGCGAGGCTTTGATCCACACCGCACCTTAGGCGTTGCGGGCTGGATTTGCGCCTCAAAAACAGAGTTTCGCAACCTTCAGCGAGTCGACTTTCCTTTTTTTGGACGGGCCAGCAGGCTCCGTGCAAGCTCCAGAGCCGAGCCGGACGTGTCGCCAAGCATCCGCGCGATTTCCAGCTCCCGCTCTGCTCCCTCGGCCCGTTCCAGAGCGGAAATGGTTCTGCCTCCAGTGAAGGATTTCGTGACGACGAATTGCTGGTCGGCCTTGGCCGCGACTTGGGGTAAGTGAGAAATGCACAATACTTGGCGCCCTATGCCCAGAGTTTGCATTTTTTGGCCCACCGCGTGCGCGATTTCCCCGCCGACATTGGCGTCGATCTCGTCGAAAACCAGAAGGGGAATGGTGTCTTCCTCCGCCAGTGCGGATTTTACGGCCAACATCACCCGTGAAATTTCCCCGCTGGACGCTATGGAGCGCAACGGCTTGGAGGGCTCGCCGGGATTTGGCGCGAACATGAATTCGACGACTTCCATGCCCGAGGGGCCCGCTTGATGCAACGGCTCCAAGCGCACTCCAAATTCAGAGCGCCTGAAGCCCAAGTCTTTGAGGTGGTCTACGATCCGCGCAGCGAGTAGGGGTGCCGAGTCGGAGCGGACCTTGCGCAGAGCCATGCCGTTGATTTCCAACTCCACGACGACGGCGGCCAGCTCGCTTTGAATCCGCTGCCGTTCTTCTCCCCGGGCGCGCAGTTTGTGGTACCGCTCGGAAACTTCCGCTCCCCGAGCAATAACGCTCTCCAAGGTGCCGCCGTACTTGCGCTTGAGGGTTTCCAGCACCTCGATCCGCTCCTCCAATTGCTTCAACTGCTCCGGATCCGTTTCCACGGATTCGCCATAGCGCTGCAATTCCGTCGCCAATTCTTCCACCTCGGTGAGCGCGCGCAGATGGGCCTCGTTGAGGCGGCGAGCTGAGGGGTCTAAGCGCTCCATGTCGCGCAGAGCGCGGCCCACGCTACTGAGTTTTGCCAGGGCCGCATTGTCGGATTCCACCAGTTTATCGAGCACTTGAGAAGCGAGTTCCACGAGGCGCTTGCCTTGAGTTGCTACGGAATATTTGGCGAGCAGGTCCTCTTCCTCTCCGGCCTTTAATTCAGCGGACTCAATTTCGGTGCACTGATGGAGCAAAATTTCACATTCGCGCTCGAAAGCGGCCTCATCGCCGTGCAGATCGGCAAGGGCGCGCACCAGTTCTGTGCGTTTTGCATAAGTCTGAGCGTAAAGGGCGAACGCTGAGGAGGCGTGAGCGAAGGCATCTAGCAGGGAACGTTGAAGATCTTGAGATAGGAGGGACTGGTGATCGTGGGGGCCGTGCAGGTCGACTAGACCGTCACCCAGCGATTTTAGCACGTTGAGGGTCGTCGCCGTGCCGTTGATAAATTGTCGATTGGTGCCCGATGTCGTCATGACACGCTTGATTAAGAGCAACCCTTCGTCGCAAGGCTCCACGCCGAACCCTTCGAGATGGGCGTTGAGGAGTGCTGCGTCCCGGACTTCGAAACTGCCCTCCACGGTGCATGCCTCTTCCCCTGCGCGGATGAGCGATTTGTCCGCGCGCTCTCCGATGAGCAGCTTTAAAGCGCCCACAATGATCGACTTGCCCGACCCCGTCTCCCCAGTCACCGCAGTGAAACCAGGTCCCGGCGACCAGCTAAGATCTTCTACCAGAGCGAGGTTGCGGATGCGAACAGTGGAAAGCCGGAGCGGAGTCACACGTGTAACATACACAGGGCAGGTGCCCTTGGCGCAACAGAGACTTTCTAAATGGCGACGCGCATGCCCAATTCCACTACTCGGCCTTCGGGCAGACGGAAGAAGGTGCCGGGCGGTTCTGCTACGCGGGCGAGGAATGCGAAGATGGTCTCGCGCCAAAGGGCCATGCCGCGTTCTTTGGAAGGCACAATGGTTTCGCGTCCGAGGAAGAAGGTGACCTGCTCTGGGTTGCAGTCGAAGTCGAAGTAATGCTTCGCGCGGCGCAGGAGTTGAGGGACGTCAGGTTCTTGGAGAAACCCGTAATGCCCGGAGAGCCTCCAGAAGCCGGGGGCTATTTCGGACAGTTCGACCTGCTTACTGGGAGAAACGAAGGGATGATTGTCGGTGACGATGGTCATGAAGATGATTCGCTCATGAATTACCTTATTGTGCTTCATGTTGTGCATGAGAGCATTAGGGGCGCGATGGGAATTCGCCGACATAAAAACCGCAGTACCTGGAACACGAATGAGTCGCTCCGAGCTCTTAAGGCTTTCAATGAGTTCGTCCTGACTAAAAGTGGCTTTATCGAGGTTTTCACGGACCAGTTGGCGGCCCTTGCGCCAAGTTGTCATGATGATCAATAAAAAGGCGCCTACGACTAGTGGCAGCCAGCCGCCATCGAGAATTTTGAGCGCATTGGCCCCGAAGAACGTGGTTTCGAGCGCAAATGCGATGACCACAATGGGCGCCACGCGGTTGAGGTCCCAACCCCAACTGTAGCGTGCGGCGAAGAAAAAGAGGAGCGTGGTGACCATCATGGTGAGGGTCACAGCAATGCCGTAGGCGGCGGCTAGCGCTTCCGAGGAGCCGAACATCTTCACTAGGACGACGCACGCCACCATGAGCATCCAGTTGATGGTCGGTATATAAATCTGGCCGCGAGTGTGAGCCGAAGTGTGGCGGATGCCCAAGCGAGGCAGGTAGCCTAGTTGGATGGCCTGTAGGGTAAGGGAATAGGTGCCGGTGATTAGGGCCTGACTCGCGATCACTGTTGCGGCAGCGGCAAGAATAACCATCGGAATAAGAGCCCAAGGCGGGAAGAGCGCGAAAAACGGGCTAAAATTTTCCACCTGCATGATGTCTGGGTTTTCGAGAACCTTGATGCGAACCAAGGCTCCTTGGCCCAAGTAATTGAGGAAAAGTGAGGGGAACACGACGGCAAACCACCCCGCGCGGATCGGGTTTGCCCCGAAGTGTCCCATGTCAGCGTAAAGTGCTTCTCCCCCAGTGACCACGAGGAACACCCCGCCGAGCACGAAGAAAGCTTTGCTACCTCCGTTGTAAAATAGGTCGATGGCGTATTTTGGATTGATGCAGGCGAGAACACCGGGATCTCTGATGATCCAGGAAAGGCCCCCTAGGGCAATGGCCAAAAACCAGATCACTGTAATGGGGCCAAACCAACGCCCGACTTTTTCCGAGCCAGCGCGCTGCACGGAGAAGAGGCCGATAAGGATGCCAATGGTGATTGGAACCACGTACGGCTTGAATACTGGGGTGATCACGTTGAGACCTTCCACGGCGCTGAGCACCGAGATGGCGGGGGTGATAATCCCATCTCCAAAAAGCAAAGCGGCCCCAGCAACGCCGGTGAAAAGAAGCGCGGCGCGGCGTTTGGAATCGAGGCCGAGCTTTTCCACAGCCAGCGAGAGCAAGGCGAGGATCCCGCCTTCGCCATTGCGGTCGGCCTTCATCACGAAGAGAAGATACTTCACCGTCACGATGAGTGTCAGGGTCCAAACGATGAGCGAGAGGACGCCCATGACGTTGGCGGCGTTGGCTGGGACAGTATGGGCCCCTTTAAAGCATTCTTTGAATGAGTATAACGGGCTGGTGCCGATATCTCCAAAGACGACACCGAGTGCTCCGATGATTAGGGCAGAGTTCGACGGACGGTGCTCTGCAGCGTGATTTGAATTCATTTGGGATGGCTTGCGGGACTCAGCAAGTTTTCGATGAAAGCCATGAGCGAACCGAATTAACAAGAATTTAGCTCATTTTGGTGGTGATTTAGCCGCGTTTTGGCAGTCAAAAGGGCCGTTAGGTCCTATGTTTTCCGCTCGGGAAGCCCTTTGCAACCCGCTTCACAAGTTGCCCCCAACAGCCACGCTGTAAACCTTTTTACTCGTCTTTCAGAGTTCCGAGCACTTCTCAAAGACACCCATTGATCCGCAAAAAGCTTCTTGTTTCCGCTTGGTAAAACGAGCCGTTGAGCGCGCTTTTCCAGACCGTCGTTTTGCTTTGCACCCGAAGGCCGCTTTCCTGCAAGGTCGAACGCTTTGCCCCCTCAGGACCTTCCTGAAGCCTCCACCCAACTCTATTTAAACTCTCACCCCGTTCATTTCAAAACTGTTATGTCCAATACGATTCTCGTCGGCGCCCAATGGGGTGATGAAGGCAAAGGAAAGATCATCGATTTTCTTACCGAACACGCTCAAATCGTCGTGCGCAGTCAAGGCGGCAACAACGCTGGGCACACCGTCATCGTGGGCGGCACCAAATACGTTTTACATCTGATTCCCTCAGGCATCCTGCGCGAAGGCACCCTTTGTGTGATCGGTAACGGCGTCGTGTTGGACCCCGTGGCGGTGGCGGTAGAGATCGAAGGCTTGCGCACGAAGGGCGTGGCTGTGAACTCCCAAAATTTGATGATTAGCGACGCGGCGCATTTGGTGCTTCCCTATCATAGGCAATTGGACGAGGCCAAAGAGTTGGCTCGTGGCAGCGGGAAAATCGGTACTACCAAGCGCGGAATCGGTCCGGCTTATGGTGATAAAATCGCGCGAGTTGGTCTGCGGATGGCTGATCTCATGCAACCGGAAGTGTTTGCGGAAAAGCTGCGGGTGCGGGTGCGGGAAAATAACGCGATTTTGAAAGGGTACGGCCTGCCGGAGTTGGACGCGGAGGCAATGATTCTCGAGGTACAGGCGGCGGGTGAATCGCTTCGGCCGTTTGTAAGCAACACGGTCGCGTTTTTGCACAAGGCCGTGGCCGCGAAGAAGGAGATATTGTTTGAGGGCGCACAAGGTACGTTTTTGGACATTGATTTTGGCACGTATCCGTATGTGACGTCTTCAAACACAACGGCTGGAGGAGCTTGTACGGGTTCGGGTGTGCCTCCAAACCGGATTGACCGGGTATTGGGCGTGATCAAGGCGTACACGACACGGGTAGGGGAGGGGCCTTTCCCAACGGAAAACGACGGTTTGGGCGATATGTTGCACGGGATGGGGCGTGAATTCGGGGCGACCACTGGGCGGGCGCGGCGTTGCGGTTGGTTTGACGCTGTGGCGGTACGTTACGCGGGAATGATTAACGGAATCGATGAACTGGCGGTAACCAATCTGGATGGCTTGGACAGCTTGAAGAGCATCAAGGTGTGCACGCATTATCGCCTCCACGGCGAGTTGTTGGAGGTGCCGCCGAATGATTACGCGCAGCTTTCCGCTTGCGAACCAGTTTACACGGAGTTGCCCGGTTGGGAGACGCCCACCGATGCCGTGCGTTCTTGGGACGCTCTGCCCGCCAATGCGCGCGATTATCTCTTGAAAATTTGCGAGTGGTCCGGTGCCAAGCTGCGAATCGCCAGTGTTGGGCCGAATCGGGAACAGACGATTTTGCTTTAATCTGCTTTGTTTGGCAGTATGCGATTTCTCGATGGGATACGAAGTTCCACTCGGAGGTTAGCGTCGGCGGGTTGAGAATGACTGCGAAGAGCTCAAACACACTGGAAAAAGGGAAGGAGGGCGTGGTGAAAATTCCTCCTCCCAAGCATATTGCCATTATCATGGACGGTAATGGCCGGTGGGCTCAACAGAGGGGCTTGCCGCGGGTTTCGGGTCACGAAAACGGCGCCGCTGCGTTGCGAACCGTCACGGAGACGTGTTGCGAGATCGGGGTGGGCTGTTTGACGGTGTACGCTTTTTCCATCGAGAACTGGAAGCGCCCAGCGGAGGAGGTACACGCGCTGTTTGGTTTGCTGGAACACTTTTTGGCCGCTGAACTGCCCACCTTACTGGCCAATAACATTCGCTTACGTGCGATCGGTCGCTTGCAAGAACTCCCGGCATCCGCCCTCGCTGCGCTGGAAAAGACCATCGATCTTACTTCGCACAATACGGGGATGAGCTTGGTACTGGCTATCAATTACAGTGGGCGCGCGGAGTTGGAAGACGCGGTGCGTTCTGTTTGCAAAGAAGTGGCGAATGGCTTGTTACACCCTGAAAACTTCACCCAAGAGGATCTTGAGCGTAACCTTTATACGCGTGATTGGCCGGACCCAGACTTGTTGATTCGCACTTCGGGTGAAATGCGCTTGTCAAACTTTTTACTTTGGCAATTGAGTTACACTGAGCTGTACGTTACCCCCAAATGTTGGCCGGATTTCGGCAGGGAAGACCTGCTGGAAGCTGTTTTGGATTTTCACCGGCGTAAGCGCCGCTTCGGAGGAATTTAACTTATGGCACGTATTCAAACCATACTCATCGCGGATCCGGATCCGGATTTTTTAGTGTGGACAACCAACCAACTCTCCAGCGCCACTACCAAAGTAATTACAACCTCCGACTCTGAGGAGGCTTACCGGATCTACCTAAAGGAAAAGCCCGACGTCATGATGGCGGAGACTCACCTCTCTCCCTTCGGCGGGATGGAGCTTCTCGCGCGGATCCGGCAGCGCGCCCCCAATGCGATTGTGGTGCTTTCAAGCGCTTTTGGCACCACGCAGGCGGTGATTGAATCGATGCGTCTGGGCGCGTTTGACTTTGTTCGTAAGGAAACCCTGCCCTTCACGCTTAAGGCCGTGATCGATGTCGCACTTAAGGCGCAGGCTGAAATGCGGGCAGCGACTTCCGCCAAGCCGCAGCTTACGGTGGAAGAACATCAGGACTCGCTTGTGGGCAAGTCGGAGGCGATGGCGCAGGTATTCAAAATGGTGGGGCGTGTTTCAGCCTCCGACGCGCCTGTGATGATCACGGGCGAAAGCGGCTCGGGTAAGGAACTGGTGGCGCGCGCCGTGCACACTTATTCGCAGCGCAACGGCAAGAGCTTTGTTGCCATTAACTGCGCGGCCATCCCTGAGCAGCTTTTGGAAAGTGAGCTTTTTGGTCACGAAAAGGGAGCCTTTACGGGAGCGGTATCCCAGCGCGCCGGCCGTTTTGAGCAGAGCAACGGCGGGACCCTGTTTTTGGATGAAATTGGGGATATGCCGCTTCAGCTCCAGAGCAAAATCCTTAGGGTTTTGCAGGATGGCGAGTTTTCACGCGTGGGCGGCTCCAGTTCGATCAAATCCGACGTGCGGATCATCGCAGCCACCAACAAAAACCTCGAACAGGAAGTGGCAGAGCGGAAGTTCAGAGAGGATCTTTTTTACCGATTGAACGTGGTGCGCATTCAGTTGCCGCCCCTTCGCCAGCGCCTGGAGGACGTGCGTTTACTGGCCGAATATTTTCTGCAAAAGGTTTCCACGCGTCAGCGTTTGCCGAGGCTCAAAATTTCGGAGGATGCCATTAAAGTTCTCGAAGGTCACAACTGGCCGGGGAACGTTCGGGAGCTGGAGAATACCATCCACCGCGCCTGCGTTTTTGCGACGTCCGACGTGCTTTTGCCCAAGGACATTCCCTTGGGTGCTGGACCGATGTTAAGCGAGGAGGACTCGGGTGATTTGGCCCCTAGCGGCCGCAATTCCAGTCTCGCGAACGTCGTGACCAAGGAAATGGCCATCGATGCTTTACTTAAAGCGGCGGAGCAGGATCCGAAACTACAGTTGCTCCCTTGGGTGGAGCGGGAGTTTACGCTGCACTCGATGCGTGCCACAAACGGCAATCAGGTTCGGGCGGCGAAGTTGCTGGGCATCACACGGGCAACGCTTCGCAAGCGGATGGAGATTTTTGGGATTTTCAAAGAGCTGAATATTACTGGGTGAAATACTGGTTGGAGGGGCATTCGAGAGTGCCGGAGCGTAGAGCCTTCCGTGTGGTTCAAAGCTTCTTTCCATCTAACCAATGGCCGCTTGACTCCGCTATTGGTGTCCTTTACTATGCTTGGCTAGCTTAGAGTGCGGAGGTCAGTTCGGGGGAGCTTAGGAGAGAGAAAGGCGGGTTTTTGCCCGGTTTTTTCACCCTGATGTTCCCCTTTTCCGTCTCTACCACTCCCATTTTTTGAGTATGAACAGCGAAATTTTAGCAGGTCTGGATTTTTTTGAGCGAGACAAAGGTATCAAGCGTGAAGTGCTGCTTGAAGCCATGAACAACGCCTTGCTGACGGCAGCCCGCAAAGCAGTGGGACCGGCCCGGGATCTGCGTGTGGAGTTCGATCCAAAAACATCCACTTTTAAGACCATCGCGAAGCTGATCGTAGTCGATAAAGTCACCAACAAGCACGACGAAATCAGCCTTAACGAGGCTCTCAAGTTAGTGCCCGCGACTGTGGTGGGTGAGGAAATCGATGTGCTCGTCACTCCCAAAGACTTCGGTCGTATCGCTGCTCAAACCGCCCGTCAGGCCATGATGCAACGCATTCGCCAGGCAGAGAGGGAGTTGATTTACGAAGAGTTTAAGGATCGCGCTGGGGAGATTGTCACCGGTACGGTGCGTCGTTTTGAGCGTTCGGACGTCATTGTTGATCTAGGTAAGTTCGAAGGGATCATGCCCAACCGTGAGCGTGTGGCCACCGAGGAGTACACCATTGGTGATCGGGTTCGGGCTTATGTGGTGGCCGTGGAAAACGGGATACGCGGTCCGGAAATCATTTTATCGAGGAGCCATCCGAATTTTGTACGACGTCTCTTTGAGATGGAAGTCGCGGAGATCGCAGACCGCACCGTCGAAGTGAAGGGGATCGCTCGTGAAGCTGGGCACCGCACTAAAATTGCGGTGTGGAGCGCGAACGAAAAAGTGGATCCAGTCGGTGCGTGCGTAGGAATGCGCGGGGCACGAGTGAAGAACATCGTCAGAGAGCTCAACAATGAGAAGGTGGACATTATTCGTTGGAGCGCAGACATTAAGGAATTAGTGATCGAAGCGTTGAAGCCCGCGAAAATCAAGACCATCACGCTGGACGAGGCTCGTAAGAACGTTGTGATTAAGGTGGAAGACGACCAGTTATCACTGGCGATCGGCAAGCGCGGCCAGAATGCCCGTTTGACTTCCCGTCTTTGCGGCTGGGATATTTCCATCGAAAAAGATGAGTCTGTTCGGGAGGCTTTCGAGCAAAACGTCGAGAAGGGCATTGCCGGTCTGATGAAAGCGCTTTCGGTCTCTGAAGAAATCGCCCGGAAGCTTACTGAAAGCGGGATGAACAGCGTTGAAGTGTTGGGCGAGCCCCAAGATATTTGTGACGTCACAGGCTGTGATCTCGCCACCGCCGAGCAGATTTACGCTGCTGGACAAGCTGCTGTGGCGGCTGGGCAACATGCTTAACGCGCCCCTTACAGCGAACCTCAAAACGCGCTGAACCTCAAAAACAACTTAGTTTTTCTAATTCTAAATCCTCTCTCGGAATTCTCTCCCCGAATTTTCCACCCTTCCCTCTGCGCACCAAGTACTGAATGGCCACTCGAACACCACGCTCCACCACCACCCCGAAAACGCCAGCTGCATCATCCGCTGCACCCTCTGCGAGCAAGCAAACCGCACGGTCTAAGAGCGCAGCCGCCACCGGGCTTAGGGGCAAGTCAGCTGAAGTGCCCGCTCCTGCTCCTGCGCCGCCAACTCCGCCCGCTCCTAAACAGGAAGCGCTTTCGCTCATCGACGACAAACCGAAAAAGAAAAAAGTTGCTTCTACGCTAAGGCCCTTCAAGGCGCTTCCCTCCATTTCTAAGTTAAATGAGCCAGAGGTGGTGGAAGTGCCCAAAGAGGTCGAAGCGGAAGTTGCTGCGGAAGTTGCCGCTGATCATGGAGCCCACTCTGAGCCCGTTGCGGAGGTTTTAACAGAGGAAGTTCTCCCTCTCGTGGAGGATAAGGTGGTCCACCTTAAGCCGCCCATCGGTGTGCGCGACCTAGCCGCGGCGTTAAAGTTGCGGCCCTTCGAGGTCATCCGTGACCTCATGGGGATGAATATTTTCGTCAACCTGAATCAAACCGTTGAGATCGACGTTGCTAGCGCCGTTTGTAAGAAGCACGGTTTTCTTTTTGAACGTGAGAAACGTGAGAAAGGCGCGGGCGTTCACAAGCAGGTTGAAAAAGTGGTCGAACCGCCCAAGGTAGCGGAGAAACCAAAGGCAGCCGAGATGAAGTTGCGTGCTCCGATTGTGACCTTTTTGGGGCACGTCGATCACGGCAAAACCACTCTCATGGATGCTATTCGCAAGGCGCGGGTGGCAGCCGGTGAAGCGGGTGGAATTACTCAACATATTGGAGCTTACTCGGTTAAGTACAAGGAGAACCACATCACTTTCCTCGATACTCCGGGCCACGCCGCCTTCACTGCGATGCGTGCTCGGGGAGCGAACATCACCGACATCGCTGTGTTGGTGGTTGCCGCAGACGACGGCATTATGCCCCAAACTTTGGAGGCTATTTCGCACGCGAAAGCGGCGAAGGTGCAAATCATCGTGGCCATCACGAAAATCGACACCACGGGGGCGAATATTGATCGTGTAAAAGGACAGTTGCAGGAAAAAGGACTTTCGCCGGAAGATTGGGGTGGCGACGTGATCTGCGTGCCGGTAGCTGCGATTAAGGGCCAAGGGGTCGAGACCCTTTTGGAAAGTATTTTGTTAGTTGCTGAGGTGGCGGAACTCAAGGCGACGGATGGTGGCGTTGCGCGTGCCACGGTCATCGAGGCTCAGGTCGAACAGGGCAGGGGGCCCACTGCGACGCTTATCGTGCGCAGCGGGACGCTCAAACCGGGTGATGCGTTCATTTGCGGCAATTACAGCGGCAAGGTGAAGTCGATGCTGGATGATCACAATAAGCAGATAAAAGTGGCGCCTCCTTCCACCCCAGTCAAAATTGTGGGTCTTACGGGTGTCCCCAGTTCTGGCGATGAGTTGGTGGTGATGGAGAGCGAGCGTGCTGCGGAGGCTCTGTCAGAAGAGCGCTTGAACAAGATGCGCATGAGTAAACTCGAGGCGCCGGTTCGGCCGACACTCGAAAGTCTCTTTGATTCTTTAGCGGATGAGAAACGCAAGTCGTTGCGTATCATTTTGAAGGCGGATGTACAGGGCTCCTCTGAGGCATTGGTGACTTCTCTTAAGCAGATTCAGAGCAAAAAAATCGACTTGGAGATGGTCCATGTTGGCGTTGGGCCGATTACTGAAAACGACGTTCTTTTGGCGGCCGCCTCCAACGCGATCGTGGTGGGGTTTAATGTCAAGGTGGAGAACAATGCTGCCCAGAGCGCAAAGCGGGAGGGTGTTCAGGTCAAACTATACTCCATTATTTACGAATTGCTCGATCAGGTGAAGGAAGCCATGGCTGGGTTGTTGGATCCTGAATCCCGTGAAAGCATCGTGGGCCACGCCGAGGTTCGACGCGTGTTCGACTTGAAGAAGGGCTGCGTCGCGGGAAGCTACGTGACAGACGGACGCATCGTGCGCTCCGGTCGGGCTCGTGTTTTGCGCGGTCGACAACCAATCTACGATGGCGGCTTGGCAACGCTTCGTCGTTTTCAGGACGACGTCAAAGAAGTTCGTAACGGGATGGAGTGTGGGATTCGCCTCGGTAACTTTGACGAGTACGAAGAAGGCGATATCATCGAGTGCTACATTCTGGAGAAGTTCGCGCAGTCTCTGTAAAATCGGTTACGTAACGGGCTGGGGCGGGAATTCCTCCCCACGCTCTTGTTGCCCTCAATTTCTCCATGGCCAAGCACCGTCTAGAACGCGTTAATGAAATGCTCAAGCGGGAACTCGGGGACCTTTTCCTCCGCGAACTAGTCTTTGACGCCCAATTGGTCACTATCCAACAGGTGGACGTGACTCCCGATCTGAAAAACGCGCACGTTTACGTCTCGGTGATTGGTACCGAAGGCCAGACGAAAGGCGTGATGTCTTTGCTGCACACTCGTAGGCCCCATTTGCAGTTTCTACTTTCTCGCAGGATCATCATTAAGCATACGCCTCATCTTCATTTTAAGCAAGACTCCGGCATTGAACGCGGTTCCCGAGTGATTCACCTGATGGATGAGCTGAATTTGCTGCCCGCAGTGGAGTCATTAGAGCCTTTGGCGTCGGTGGAGCGGGGGCAGGATGAAATTGGAAACCCAACTCTTCCTCCTCAAACTTAGAGCGAGGCGCGCTGCCTCAAGATTTGGGAGTCTCTGAAAACTCCTCGCGAGCCGCTGAAGCCACAGAACTTTCTTTTTTTGGTATGAATTCGAATTGCACTCTCGCTCAAATTGGAGCCGTCCTTCAGGAGCACCAACGTTTTCTGGTAGTGAGCCATTTTCGCCCGGATGGAGACGCCATTGGCTGTTCTTTGGCGATGGGGCTGTGCCTTCAAAAACTCGGTAAGGACGTCACCGTGTGGAACGAGGACGGGTTGCCAGAGCGCTTCGATTTCCTGCCGGGCGCGTCGTTGGTAACTGCGTCGCCAGAGGTGCCGATGGCTTTTGATGTCGTAGTGGTGGTCGACACCGCGGTGCGGGAGCGGGTTGGGGCCCGTACGCTGGGGGCAATTGCGCCGGGAGCACTGTGGTTAAATATCGATCATCATGTTTCCAACGACCGGAAGGGGGATCTCGTGTACGTGGACACTTCGGCGCCTGCGGCTGGGCAGATATTGTTCGAACTCTTTGAGCAATGTGCCCTCCCTGTTGGTCGTGAAATTGCCGAGGCTCTCTACGTCGCGATCTCAACAGACACCGGCTCCTTTCAGTATCCGAGCACTACGGCCCGCACCTATGAAATTGCTGCCGCGCTGGTGAGGCAGGGCGTTCCTGTGGGGAGCATCAATCAGAGTTTGTACGAGAACTGTCCGCGGCGTCGGATTGAATTGCAACGGGCGCTTTATGACGTGTTGCGCTTTGACTTTGGCGACAGGGTGGCGAGTTTTGCGCTCACGCAGGCTGTTGCTGCTCAGGTGGGGGCGATCCCAGACGATACAGAGGGATTGATTGAATCGATTCGGAGGGTTGAGGGAGTGGTGGTGGCCGTGTTCTTTGAGGAACTCAACGCCGATATGGTGCGCATCAGCATGCGTTCCAAAGATGTTCGCATGGATGTTTGCAAAATCTGTGGTGAATTCGGCGGCGGCGGACATATCCTGGCGGCTGGTGCGCGGATTGCGGGCACGCTGAGCGTGGTGCAAGAGCGGGTGCTTTCCGCTATAGCCCGCCATCTGGAAGCTCTGCCCACGGTTTAGTTCCACTGCGGAACCTCGTTTTTACTATTTTCTTACTTATTTTTCATGCGCCCATTAGAAATTGACGGAGTTTTGCTAGTCGATAAAGCCAGCGGTATGACCTCGCACGACGTTGTCGCCATGGTGCGGCGGCGCTTGGGAATAAAGAAAGTTGGTCATTGCGGCACCTTGGACCCTCTTGCCACGGGTCTGCTTTTGATTGTGCTAGGACGCGGTACTAAAATTCAGGATCTTCTCATGGCTGAGGACAAGGAATACACGGGAACTCTCCAGTTGGGCGTGTCGACCGATAGTCAGGATGCGGATGGTGCGATCGTGGAAACTCGCACGGTTCCCAGCTTGGCGCAGCCGCAGATCGAGGCTGCTTTCCAGAAGTATCATGGGGATTTTTACCAGATGCCACCGATGGTATCCGCTATCAAACAGGGCGGTGTGCCCTTGTACAAACTGGCACGGCAGGGAAAGACAGTGGAGCGTGAGCCACGCTTTGTGCATGTATTTGCGCATGAAATCACGGGGATCCGGCTGCCTGATGTGGATTTCAGGGTGGTCTGTAGCAAAGGTTTTTACGTGCGTACCTATGCGCACGACATCGGTGAGGAGCTGACTTGCGGCGCTCATTTGCGGGCGTTACGTCGGACAAAATCGGGGCGTTTCAGCGTAGAGAACGCGACGACGGTAGAGGAAATCCGCACACTGGATTCCTCGGTGCTTGCGAGCCGGGCGCTGGATTTACCCACGGTTTCGCGCTTGCGCGGGGCCTAGCGGAGGCCTCAATTTAAAAAGTGGAAATGGTGTTGCTGCGCTCCATCGCGGAACTAGCGAGTGTGCCTGGTCCTGTTGTGTTGGCGATTGGAGTCTTCGACGGGCTGCACTTGGGGCATCGTGCGGTTTTAGAGCGCGCACGCAGCGAGGCCGTCTCTCGGGGTGGGACCGCTGTGGCGCTTAGTTTCGACCCACATCCTGCGCGTATTTTGCGTCCTGAGCGTGCGCCCCGTCTTCTCACTGCCACCGAGCACAAACTCCGCTTGCTAGAGCAGTTGGGCTTCACCCACACGCTCCTGCTTACTTTCGACCAAGCACTCGCCGCCATGGATGCGGACGATTTCATTCGGAGTCTGGCGCATTACGCCCAACCGCTGGCCGCCATTTGCGTCGGCCACCAATGGAGTTTTGGGAAAGCTCGCAAGGGTAACCTCAAGCGTCTGGCGCAACTCGGATCAGCACTTCAGTTCGTTGAAATCGGCGTGGAGGAAGTTCAAATTGAGGGAACTCCAGTTAGCAGCACGCGGATTCGCAACGCTTTAATTGCCGGTGATCTGTCGCTTGCGAGTCATCTTTTGGGGCGGCCTTATACCGTGCTCGGAAACGTACAGCACGGCCGGGAACTGGGACGGACACTCGGGTTTCCCACCGCAAATTTGAGTTTGTTTAGTGAGCAACTCCCTCCAAACGGCGTCTACGCGGTGAGGGTGTCTCAGGCAGACGAGGGCTGCCCTCGGCTTTCGCACTGGGCAAGCGTCGCAAATCTCGGGACGCGTCCGACGGTGACGACGACCACGACGGACTCAGGCGCGCTGACGCAGCCTAGCGAACCGGTGCTTGAGGTACACTTGCTCGAGTTTTCTGGCGACTTATACGGGCGAACGCTAGAAGTCGAATTTGTCGAGTTCCTCCGCCCAGAAAAACGCTTTGATTCGCTGGAAGCGTTGCGTGCCCAAATTGCTACGGATGCGAGGGACGCGGCCCGCCTCCTTGCCAACCGCCACTGAATCTGTGATCCCATCTGGGGCCCTCCCGGATCTCTCTCGCCAGAGCGCTCCGCAGCGACAGTCTACGCGGATAACAGATAACTTCAGCGAGTAATAATGCGCTTGTCGCCGTTAATGAGCATCCTCACCCATTCTCCTCGCTGAAAGTTCTCGCCCTGATCTTTTTGGACAATGCTCCAAGCCTGCCCAGAACGGGTGCGTACCATGATTTCCACACCCGTGGAGGAGGTTACTTTCCGTTCAACCGCGTCTCCGGCTAACCCGCCTATCAATGCGCCCCCCACAGCCGTCAGAGCCGATGTGCTGCCATGGCCAATCATCGAACCTGCGATGCCACCCCCGAGTGCCCCCGCACCCACACCTACGATGGAAGACTCTCCGCGAAGGGCTACCCTTCGCACGGAAACAATTTCCACATCAAACACCTGCATCGCCTGACCACGGGACGAAGCGGGGTAGGAGGGCAGCCCCGCATCCTCCGTGACGCATCCCGGTAGAAAAACCATCACACCTAAGGCAAAGAGGATTGGTGAAAGCGACCGTTTCATGCTGAGAGTTATTCTACCCCTAAGCGTGTTGCTAATCGTGCTGCTACGAATCTGACTAAAGGGGCAGTTTGCAGGAAGAGAGGGTTTGTTCATGGGATTTGAGAATGGGTTTGAAATTAAGTAGTGAAGTTACGAATGGCGCTTGAAGGGAACGCTTTAAAGGGACGCTTGGAATTGAGATGCGACGACTTGTGGCTTACACCCCTTTATTCCTTTTGACCCGCGTCTGCGGTTCGGCGTTCACTAATAGTCTGCTTGGGCGTCTTTTTTTCCTGCCGCAATCGTGATTTTAGAACTGCTTGAATACTGCGTGACGCCTTGCTCTTGGAGCGCTCGTTCCATGGGCTTCCTTACTTCAAGTATCCAGGTCGCTGCCCGCCACGCAAGATGCTCTGCACAGTGGAAACCGCATTTACTGCGCACTAAAGAGGCTATTCTAGAAGCTGCGGCGTTGGCTCAAAACAGACGCATCGCCGTCATTTTTGGCGCCGGTCTGCTCCATGATATTCCGTTACGCGAACTTTCTTCGATGTTTCAAGAGGTTATTCTGGTGGATGTGGTGCATACGCTTCGCACGCGTTGGGATGCTCGTAGTTTTTCCAATGTGCGTCTGTGCGCGTTGGATGTCACTGGGGTTACGGCGCAATTGTCGAAGATTGCTCACTCTCGTGGCGAGCCCTTGCCGAAGTCGGAGCCGACCGCCTTTTTAGATGAAAAGCGCTTGGACCTGAGTATTTCGGTCAATCTGCTTTCTCAGTTGGCGTGGGTTCCTGGGCGCTTTCTGAAAGGAATTCTATCGGAGGACGAAGTGGCCCAAACGCAAAAGCAGTTGCTTGAAGCGCACCTTCATTATTTGCGGCGCTTGCCAGGGCACACCGCAATGATCACGGATGTGCGTTGGCGCTCGCAACCAAGGCCCGGAGCGGTAGCAGGTGCCGAGTCGGCGACTCCGCAAGGCTGGGATGTTCTGCAAGGAGTTTCATTGCCGCGGGCGGCGTCTGCATGGGATTGGAATATTGCACCTGCGCCAGAGCGGTCTGTTCAATTAGACTACATTGCGACCGTGCACGCATATCCGGATTGGAAGCATTGCAGTGCGCTGGCTCCCCCCGAGTAGGAGTGCAAATGTTCAGATGCGCCTCGCTGCGATAGATGATAGAGTGATGGTATGAGATTGTCCGGTGAGGGAGATTCCAGCGAAGCAGTTTTTGATCTACCTGAAGTGGTGCCGGTGATGCTACTTGAGGGGGTGACACTTTTTCCTAATATGTTGTTGCCCTTGTTTATTTTCGAGATGCGCTACCGGGCGATGCTGGAGCGGGCGATGGACACGGATCGGTTTTTGATTATGGCTCAACCCAGAGGGCCTGAAAATGATGAGGTTTGCCCAGTGGCGGGCGTAGGGTTGATCCGCGCCTGTGTGAGGGGCGATGATGGCACTTCAAATTTGGTGCTGGAAGGCGTGGCGCGTGTGCGTCTGACGGGTTGGCCGCAGTTAACCCCCTTTCGGATGGCTAGCTCGGTGCTCCACGGCACAAAGGAAGCTGAGACACCGGCTCAAAAGAAGGGACGCTTACGTCAGTTGCACGAGTTTTTGGAGGAGAAAGGAGGGGAATATCAGGAGCAAATGTCCACGCACCTCTCACAGATTGAGAACCCAGACGTGCTTGTAGATGTCATTGCATCCATTTTACTTGGAGATTCTTGGAAGCGTCAGGCAGTTCTCGAGGAAGGCGGGAACGTGCGTAGACAGGCGCTTCTTTTGGAGCTTCTCAACGGCCCGGCGTAATTGCTGGGGCGGAGCAAAATTCTCTGACCGCGCGAGACTTGGCGTCCCAGCCGGGCCAAGCGCGAAAAAACGGTGCGCGATAGGGGGTAGGAACGGGGACGGTCTTTTTTCTGCTTCCCATCAGTGCCTGATTTCTGAGAGTAGATAGTCGTGGTGATTGGAAGTCTTCTCGTCCGTTAGACTGAGTTTGTCTTGGAACGATCTTGGAACGATCTTGGAACGAGATAGGCTTCGCTTTTCGCCGCTTTTTCTACCGGATCCCCCTCACCGGATGGCTAGAGTACTTATTATTGATGATGATCCCGCGATGGCGCAAGTGATGTCGGCTCTTTGTGCCGAGATCGGCCACACGGTCGTCGTGTATTCTTCGACAAGCAAGGCGTTAAACCTCCTTTCGAGCCACTCGCCACAGTTGGTGATAGCTCAATGCAACGCAGGAAATGCTGGTGAGTTGGAGGTTCTAAAAGTGTGTCGAGCTAGTCTGCCGCATGTTCCTGTGATTCTGCTTACTGGAAACAAGAGCGTACCCGAGGCAGTAGCTGCGATGCGGGCGGGCGCTGCAGATTATTTGCTCAAGCCCTTTCATATGGGGGATTTAAAGGAGGCGATTCAGCGGGCGCTGTCGGATGCCCAGAGTCCTTATCCTGATCCGAGCGCAAGGGTTCGGGAAGGACATGGTTTTGAGAACATCATTGGGAGTTCGGCCCGGATGCAGAATATTTTTGAGCTGATCGGGAAGGTTGCCCGCACCGACTCGACGATTCTAATTTCGGGAGAAAGTGGAACGGGCAAAGAGCTTGTGGCCAGAGCATTGCATTTTAATTCAGGGAGGCGGAGCCTGCCCTTTGTGGCAATCAATTGCTCCGCATTGCCAGAGAATTTGTTGGAAAGTGAGCTTTTTGGGCACAAGAAGGGCTCTTTTACTGGCGCGGTGCAGGACAAGGTCGGGCTTTTTGAAGAGGCAGAGGGAGGTACGATTTTTCTGGATGAGATCAACTCGATGGCTGCCCTTTTGCAGACGAAGTTGTTGAGGGTGTTGCAAGAGCGGGTTATCCGCAGGGTGGGAGAGAATCGAAATATACCCATTCACGTGCGAGTTCTGGCAGCCTCCAACGAGCCTCTGTTTAAAAAGATGAAGGCGGGTGGATTCCGGGAAGATCTTTATTACCGCTTGGCGGTGATTCCTTTGGAAGTTCCACCGCTTCGGGAGCGACGGGAGGATATACCTTTGTTGGTGGAGCACTTTCTCCAAAAGCACACTTTGTTTGGCAACTCAAACCGCCCGGCGGCCTTGGATCAGCGCACGATGCAGGCATTGTGCTCTTATTCGTGGCCGGGGAATGTGCGCGAGTTGGAGAACGCGGTCGAGAGGGCCTGCGCTTTGTGCGAAAACGGGGTGGTGCAATTGGGCGATCTCCCGCCGCACGTGGTGACAAGCGAGCCTCTTTCTGTGACCGGCGCCGTTCCGCACTCCCCGATTTACGCAACAACGTCGCTTCCTCAAACGTCGCTTCCCATTGGACGGCCCTTGAGCGAGTTCATTGCCGCCCAAGAACGCCGCTTCATTGAGGAAACCATCCGTGCCAACCGTGGCGTTCGGGAGCGCGCCGCTCAAGTCCTGGGTATTTCTTCCGCGACCCTTTATCGTAAACTGGACGCCGCCAGCATGCCGCCCATACAGAAGGTAGCGGATTCGCTTTAACCGTCCGATCGGTATCGTTCCCCTGATTCTTAGCATTTGTGAACTCGTTCCAAGGTTTCTGAGCCAGACGGGTTGTTCTCTGGTCACTTATCTTTTCAATGCGTTCCAACATCTTTCACTTTGAACTTTGCTGTGCCCTCGGCCTTGGCCTTCTGACTTTTAGCGCTGAGGCGTCCAATTGGCCGCAGTGGCGGGGCCCCTTGCTGGACGGTTCCTCGGATGAAACTGGTCTTCCAAAGCAGTGGTCCACGACAGAGGGGGTGCGCTGGCGGACGCCACTCCCGGGCTTTAGCGGAGCCACGCCGGCGGTTTGGGGAGATCGGATTTTTGTGTCTTCCCCCAACGCTGATAAGGAACTGATGCTTCTGTGCCTCGATAAGCGAGAAGGTAAAGTTCTTTGGCAGAAGGTGTTGAGTACTGGTGATACGACTAAGGGCAAGACCTCTCCCAACATGGCCTCGCCTTCCCCCATTACCGATGGCAAGGCTGTCTACGCACTGTATGGAACCGGCGACTTTACGGCGCTGGATTTCGCGGGGAATCAGCTCTGGACGCGGAACTTAGCGGAGGAGTTCGGCCGTTTCTCTAATATGTGGCTGTACGGATCAAGTCCCTTGCTTTTTGAGGGGCGTGTTTATTTGCAAGTGCTTCAGCGCTCTCCAGTCCCTCAAGATTACACTCACGCTCTGGATGGTAAGCCGGAGCGCGAATCCTTCCTGCTTTGTGTGGATGCTAAGACGGGCAAAACCATCTGGCGCGCGCTTCGTCCCACCGATGCAGGAATGGAGTCGAAGGAAAGTTACGCCACGCCGATGCCGTTGGTGGCCAACGGGCGTAAGGAGTTAATTATCATTGGAGGCGATTATCTCACCGCCCACTCGCTGGAAGATGGTTCTGAATTGTGGCGTAGCGGCGGTTTTAATCCGAAGAAAGGCGAATGGATGCGCATTGTGGCCTCGCCGGTAATTTTTAAGGACATCGCCATAGCGGCTGGACCCAAACGGGTGCCGGTGATCGGCGTGCGTAGCGGAGGCAAAGGAGATGTCACCGAAACGCACACGGCTTGGAAGTTCGAGGAGTTCCCCCCGGATGTTTGCACCCCAGTTCTTTACAACGGATTCCTGCACGTTCTCGATGGAGACAAGCAGATGCTCACGGCGCTGAATCCTGAGACGGGGGAGAAAAAGTGGCAGGTCTCTTTGGGGTTACGCGAGAACTTCAAAGCCTCTCCGACTGCCGCGGATGGACGCATTTTTTGCATCAGCGAACGCGGAACTGTCGTGGTGGTGGATGCCAGCGCCGGAGAGGTGTTACTGACCGCGCCCATGGGAGGCGGGGCGCCGACGCGCTCCAGTGTGGTTTTAAGTGGCGGCGATATTTTGCTGCGTACGGCTGAAGAATTGATTTGTGTAGGAAAATGAAAAAACTCGCGTTGTTAGCATTTGGGATGGCGGCGTTATTGGGGCAGGTGTGCGCTGCGGATACGATATTGTTCGAAGAGAATTTTAATGCGTTGCCTGTTGGTGCGCTACCGAAGGGATTTTTGGCTTTGGCAGGTGAATTCTCCGTCGTAGTGGAGGGAGAAGCGCATTATCTGGAATTACCTGGTTCGCCACTGGATACTTTTGGGGTGTTGTTTGGTCCGGCCAGTGCCGAGCCTTGCACGATGGAGGGACGTTTTTTTGGGACAAAAACTGGGCGTAAATTCCCGACGTTTGGTCTCAGTTTGCGTGGGGCAGGGGGCTATCGCCTGCAGGTGAGCCCGGGTAAGGGGCAGCTCGAGATTTACAAGGGAGACGAACCTTTGTTGGGGGTTGCGTTCGCCTGGCAAAGCGGTTCCTGGACACAGCTTAAGCTTTCTTTTCGTCGGCAAGGCGCAGGTTGGATTATCGAAGGAAGTGCATGGACTGAAGGCGGCACGGCGCCCACCGAGCCTCAGATTCGCTGGGAAGTGGCCACAGATATCGCCGCTGGCCGCGCCGCCATTTGGGGTAGTCCTTACTCAGGGACCCCAGTGCGTTTCGATGATCTTCGTTGGATCGCCCAATGAGGCGTGACACGATAAAGAGGCTCACCGAAAACTTTCATCCACTCTATTAAACTCATCCCTGTCATTTTATGAAAAACACACTCCTTAAACTCCTGTTGTGCACTCCTTTGGTTACTAATGTGGCTCACGCTGCCGACTGGCCGCAGTACCGGGGACCGGCTGGGGATGGCGTTTGCGCCGAGCAAATTCAATGGAAGCCAGCGGGTTTGAATTCCGTGTGGAAAGTCCCGAGCGATGGCGGCTTCAGCTCCTTCGCCGTCGCTGACGGTCGCGCTTTCACTCTTTCGCTTAAGGAAATAGACGGTGCGAGTCAGGAAGTTCTCGTCGCGCACAACGCTGGGTCGGGTGCTGAACTGTGGAGCGTTGCTTTGCAAGTAGCCAAATATGACAAAGGGGGCAACGATGGCACGGCTGATAACAAGGGCGGGGACGGACCGCGTTCCACTCCGGCCATTGTCGGAAAAACCGTCGTGGTCCTATCCTCGGAGCTTGCCCTGCGTTGTTTCGACGCTGCTACGGGCAAGGAAGTGTGGACCTTGGACCTCAAAGCTCAACACGGGGGGCGCAATATTCAGTGGCAGAACGCCGCCTCGCCTTTACTCGAGGGTGGTTTGATTTACTTGGCGGGCGGTGGAGCAGGGGAGTCTCTTTTGGCGGTGAACCCAGCCGATGGCAAGGTGGTGTGGAAGGCGTTCGACGAAAAAATGACGCATGCTACGCCAGTTGCAGCAACCATTTTGGGCCAGAGGCAGGTGATATTCTTCCTGCAATCTGGTTTGCTCGCTGTTGAGCCTAAAACAGGTAAAGAGCTGTGGCGGTATGCTTTCCCATACAAAGTTTCGACGGCGGCGTCACCCGTGGTAGGCGGTGATATTGTGTACTGCTCTGCGGGTTACGGAGTGGGAGCCGGTGCAGTCAAACTCACGAAGGAGGGTGGCGAGTTCAAGGCCACCGAGATTTTCCGCGCTCCGGGTAACACTCCCTTGGCCAACCATTGGAGCACCCCAGTGCTTAAGGACGGCTTCATGTACGGCATGTTCCAGTTCAAGGAATACGGAAAAGGACCCGTGAAGTGCGTGGAGCTTGCAACGGGTGATGTCAAATGGACGAAGGAAGGCTTTGGACCAGGGCATGTGATATTGATTGGAAATGACGTCGTTGCGCTTTCGGATGCCGGCGAAATTGTCCGGTTCGCTGCGTCCCCAGGGGAGTACAAGGAACTCGGACGCCAGAAGGTGCTGGACGGCAAGTGCTGGACCACTCCCAGCGTTTCTGGGGGGCGCCTGTTTGTACGCAGCACGAAGGAAGCGTCCTGTCTGGAATAATTGCCGGAGTGGATGTCCGTTTCTTAACAAAAATTGTCAGAGCCAGTTCTCCGCCTTTTAGCCATAATGGCGCGGTGAATCTCTCCCCAGATTCTTTGTTCTTATGCCTCGTTCAAAAGTAAATATCGCGATAGTCGGTCTGGGTTTCGGTGCGGAATTTATCCCAATTTATCAGCATCATCCCAACGCCCACATGTATGCGATCTGCCAGCGGGATCGTAAAAAATTGGACGCAATCGGCGATGCTTTCGGCGTGGAAGCGCGTTACACAGAGTTTGCGGATGTGCTTAAGGACCCAAAGGTAGACGCGGTTCATATCAATTCTCCCATTCCCGATCACGGTTGGATGAGTATCGCGGCGCTGAAGGCCGGGAAGCATGTCAGCTGTACGGTGCCGATGGCGACCACCGTGGAGGAGTGTAAACAGATCGTAGAACTCGTGCGCAAAACGGGTTTGAAATACACGATGGCTGAGACGGTGGTGTATGCCCGCGAGTACCTTTTTTTGAAGGAGATGTTGCGAAAAGGTGAGCTTGGAAAACTGCAGTTTCTTCAGGCAAGCCATCAACAGGACATGGATGGATGGCCGAACTACTGGCCGGGACTTCCTCCGATGTGGTACGCGACCCATTGTGTTGGGCCCGTAAGTGGACTGGCTGGGGCGGCAGCGGAGTACGTGAGTTGCTTTGGCTCGGGAACGATTCGCAAGGAACTCCAGCAGCATTACGGCTCGCCGTTTGCGGTAGAAACGGCGCACATCAAGTTCGCGGGGAGCGATCTCTCGGCGCGGATTATCCGCAGTCTATTTGATACGGCCCGCCAGTATCGCGAAAGCATTGACGTGTATGGAGATAAGGCGTCCGTGGAGTGGCCGCTGATTGAACACGAACCCATGGTGATGCATCGCGCTAAGTTGCCAGAGAAAAGAATTCCCAAATACGTAAAGGCGCCGGATTACGCAAAACTACTGCCGAAAGCGATCCGCCCCTTCACCACCAACGGCGTGTACGGAGTGGGTAAAAAGGCTCATTTGTCCTTCACTCAAGGCGCTGGTCATGGAGGCTCTCATCCCCATTTGGTGCATGAATTTGTCAGTGCCTTGGTGGAAGACAGGCAGCCGTTTCCGAATGCGAAACAGTCGGCAAATTGGACGTGTGTTGGGTTGTGTGCGCATCAGTCAGCGCTCAAAGGCGGCGCGATCGTGAAGCTGCCCTCTTTCACGCTCTAAGCCGCCTTCTCTCCCCACCTAATCAAGGGAGAGCACCAAGAACAAACCACCAAGAACTAGGAACAAAGAACAAATCCTATCCCGTACGGTATTCGTTAAGCTTGTTACGCAACGTGCGGATACTGATACCAAGCGCTTCTGCCGCGCGGGTCCGGTTCCCTACGCAAACCTCGAGCACGTGAAGGATGTGTTCCTTTTCGATATCAGCGAGGGCTACGGGCTCTTTTGAAGCGTGGTTAGCCAGTGGCCGTGCCGGAGCTTGGGAACCGTTTAGGGCTTTGTTAGGACGCTGCAATTGCTCTTCTGGGATGTCGATGTTTTGAACTTCAGGCTCGCATACTTTAGGACTGGAAGCGTTCTGAACCTCATACAGGCCCAGTAGAGAGGGGTTCAAGGGGTGACCCGGTTCGCTCATGATCACGGCGCGCTCAATGGTGTTCTGCAATTCACGCACATTCCCCGGCCAGCGATGCGACTCCAAGATTTCGAGACATCGAGGACTCAGTTGCAAATCAGGCCGAGTGTACTGTCGCGAAAAGCTTTCGAGGAAATGCTTCGCGAGAACGGGGATATCGCCGGCACGTTCCCGCAAGGGAGGGACGAAAACAGGGAAGACATTGAGGCGATAGTACAAATCTTCTCTGAAATCGCCCTTCTCCACGGATTGTCGCAAGTCGCGGTTGGTGGTTGCGAGCACGCGCACGTCGACGTGTATGGTTTTAACCCCGCCGACCCGTTCGAATTCACGTTCTTGAAGTACACGCAGCAACTTCGCTTGGAGTCGTGGGGAAATTTCGCTAATTTCGTCCAACAAAAGGGTGCCGCCGTTGGCGAGTTCAAAGCGTCCTTCTCGCCGTTCCGTCGCACCGGTAAAGGAGCCTTTTTCGTGACCGAAAAACTCACTTTCCATCAGGTTCTCAGAAAGAGCGGCGCAATTTACTCGAATATATGGCGCTGTGGAACGAGCGCTGGCGTGGTAAATGGCCTGCGCCACCAACTCTTTGCCCGTTCCATTCTCGCCTTGGATAAGCACAGTGGCCTCCGTGGGGGCCACTCGCCTTAGCATGTCCCGCAGGCGGTTCATAGGCTCACTCTCACCCACCAGATCTTTGGCTCCTGCAAGTTCGGCGGCAAGATACTCGTTGACCTGCTTCATCTGCCGATAACTTTCAGCCTTACGCACCAGAACCTCTATTTGTCCGATCGAAAAAGGCTTTAGCAAATAATCAAACGCGCCCGCTCTCATACATTCCACCGCGGATTCAATGGAGCCGAATCCGCTCATCATGATGACCAGTGGCGGATGATTCTGCTTGGCGCAGCGCGACAGGAAAGTGGTGCCTTCTCCATCAGGAAGGCGAACATCGACAAAGATAACGTCGAACTCCTCCTTCTTCATGAGGCGCTCGGCCTCAGCTATTGAACCCGCACTGCTCACTCCATAACGTTTCCCTCGCAAAACCTCCTCAAAGGTTTTGCGGATGAAGGGTTCGTCATCTACGACAAGAATTTTTTCGACAGCCATGAGAATATGGACGGGGGGCGCCCCTACCAATGCACTCACTCGGCAAAAATGTCATGTTTAATTCTGAGTCTCGTAGCGTTTTCTTACCTGTCTGGCGGTTGGCTTAGGAATAATTTGCAGGTCTCCACTGGAAGAAGACAGTGCGTGCTTCAGGAGCAGTTGCTCATTTTCCTTGTCCAAAAGCATTGCCTTCAAAAGGACGCGTTGAGCCTTGTTCGCCACGGCTTTAAGGGCAGGAGTCTTAGGCGCTTTCGTCACACTGGAGGCTTGGCGCATCGTCGAAAGCGAATCTTCGAGCGCTCTTAATAAGAGACGTTTTTTCTCTAAAACCTCCCATGCCTCCATGCTGCCACTTCCCCGAAGCACTCTGTTCTCTTCAATCAACAGATTGTACACTTCTTCGCATAACAAAGAATGGGAACAGATCAAGTCCACCATGGAAACTCTGGGCGCAGTTTGTGCCTGTGAAAGTTTGGGTTCCATGTTGACTTAGTTTACCTAGTGTCTGGAGTGCCGAAAGGGATATTTAACAGAGAACGATTAATGCGGGATTCTTAACGGGGGATGTCTTTGATTACTTCACCGCCGGCTGTCGTTCGGAGTTGAGAGTTGGTGGAGCCTTCCCAGGCCAACTGCTCTACGCGCCAGCCAGCCATTTTCACCAAATTTCCGACACTTTGAGGCATCTTTTTAGAGCGGGATTCCGGCCTCTTGTTCTCGTCGACAATAAACTTAAAGCATTCCAGTGCACGAGGTTCAAGGCGGAGTCGCTCAAAGCAAAGGCCCATCTGGTACACCACCGGCCAGCGCCATTCTGGAGCATTCTCCAACGCTGCCAGCGCCTGGTAAAGGGTCACTGCATTTACAAAATCAGCTCTCTGATAGTAGTCATTCGCAAACTCGTTCCCTGCTTTTTTCTGCCAGAATGACCACGCTTTAGGATCCGCTTCTGACTTATCTTTTGCTGAGCGTAAAAGATCTATAACCGTGTCGTAGGCGTCCTGGGGGCGTCCCAAGGTTTTGTAAGCCGATGCCAGCATGTAGCGCGCCTCAGCTGCGGCGGGATGTTTGCTGTAATCTTTGAGAAAGCGTTCCAAGGCGTTGGTCGCACCGTTCATGTCGTTGCGCATGAAGGTACAGTGCGCTGAGCGAAACATCGCCACAGCGCGTTCTTCCTTGGGCAAATCCGAGCGCAGGGCCATGTTGTAAAACTTCTGAGCCTGCTCGAAGTCTCCTTTAACAAAATAAGTGTTGGCGATCTCGCGTTGTGCTTCTCGCGTGGCCTTTTGGGAACGCTCGAAGTCCGTGGTGCCCATTTTCATGCCCAACTGAATCACGGCGTAATAACGGGAAACGGCCATTTGGTAGGCACCTGCATCGCGGTACAACTGCCCCAACTTGAGGAGCCAAGACGATGTGTCCAGATCCTTGTCGAGCACACTGCAAAGCTTTTCGTAAATGGCGATGGCCTTGGTCATGTCGCCTTTTTCCTCGTAGATGCCGGCGACTTCCTGAAGCGCCCCCTTCTTTTCAGAGTCCGGCAAGTCCACTGAGATCAGCGAAACAAGAAAGCCCTCGGCTACAACATCGTCGCCCTTGCGAATAGCGGCGCGTGCCTTTTCGCAAAAGGCTTTGATTTCAGAAGCTTTGACTTGCTCGGGTGTGAGAGGAATGGCTGGCTCTTTGGGCTTCTTCCCCTTTTTGCCATCGTCGCCAAACAGATCGGCACTGCTGGAACCGAACCGCGATTTCCTCTTTTTCGGTGCTTCCCCTTCTGCTGGGGCGGCTAAGGCGGCGGCTGCGGCTGCGGCATCTTGGGGAACCGCACCGGTTGCCGTGGAAACGGCGGGAGCCGCTGGATTCGGAGAGGGCGCAGGAGCGGACGCTTCAGGTTTGGACGGCTCAGGTTTGGATGCAACCGTCTCCGGCTGAGTGGCTGGGGCTTGTGGCTGTTTCGCAGACATCGCCCCTCCAGTGGACTCTGGCGTCTTTGAAACTTTAGGAGGCTCTTCCTGTTTTGGAGCCTCGCTCTTGACCACCGGTGCCGCCTCCGGTTTAGCCGCAGGTTGCGCAGCCGCTTTGTCGCCTGAGGGCTTGCTCGCCTTATCGGCCGCCACTTTGTCTGAGGCGGCCTTTTTTTCCATCTTCTCAACGGCAGCTTTTTCCGCCTGCTGAATGATGGCTTCCTCCGCTTTGGCGGCTTCTAAAAGTGCGCGGGCAGCTTTGGCTGATTCTTTAAAGGCGCTCGCCGAAGATTCCGCAGATTTGCTGGATTCGCGAAGTTCCTCAGTCACTGCGGACTTGGACTTCGGGTCGGGCGCACCGGCACCATCACCCGAAGGAGCGGTCCCTTTCGTCGGCGCAGGCGATTCCTTCGGCGCTGCTATTCCCTGAGTGAGCACCATGGCGGCGCAAATCAGGACGAACCCTTTCGGGGGGCGAAGTTTAGCGAAGTGTTGCACGACTCGGTGGCAGGGTTCCGGGAATCGGCGGCTGAGCCGATTGGAAGATGGGGTCAAACAAGAAGCGGTTGGAGCGTTTCTGTGCATCTCCTTCCACTGAAGGCTGTTGGAAGAACTCCATGATTTCGTTCCCGTTGGATCCTGAACCTTGTTCGAGGAATGGGTTGGGTGCTGGGATGCCGCTTTCAGGCGAACCTTCTGGGATGGGTACCTTGCCCTTGAAAATGCTGCGGTAGGTCTCAATGGCTTCTGTACGAGCTTTGCCCTCAGCCGTATCGCTTAGCTCAGGGCGGCGATTACTCACGGGCACTCTTGGCGGGGTGCGCTCGTTACCAGAGGGAGACTGAGGACCGAAGCGCATTGGGGCGGGGCCGACGGTGGCCAAGTAGCCGACGTTCCGCAATGTCAGGGGATAACCCATTGAAGTAGAGCGGTCTGTGGGTGCATTGGTGGCCGCAGCCACGCTACTTGAGGGAGGGGCCGTGTAGGTGTCCCGGGTTTCTGGCGCGGCGTGAAGGGAGTTCACCGAGATCGGAAGGGATCCCAGTGACACAGTAAAAATAAAGGCGACGGTTGAAAAACGCATTTCCGTGCGTCGTTGTAAGCACACGGCTTGCCATGTGCACGAAAAAGCGTGCTTAACCTGCTTTGCATTCCTGCGGCTGGGACTTTAGCCTCAGGACGTGGAAAACAAAAACTCATGGCAGCCAATTCTCCCAGAAACGGGAATTGACGCCTTCATATTTGATTGTGACGGAACTCTTGCGGACACAATGCCGATTCACTACAAGGCGTGGTGCTCTGCATTGGGCGAGCATGCGGTACACTTTCCTGAGCCGATGTTCAACGACTTGGGCGGGGTTCCGACCCACCGGGTGGTGGAGATTCTAAACGAGCGACACCAACTGGAGTTGCCGGTGCATGAACTGGTGGCGGTGAAAGAAGCGCTTTTCCAAGAGTGGAGCCTGAAAGTGCAACCGATTGAGCCGATTGTCGCTGTCGCTCGCCGTTTTCATCAGGTGAAACCGATGGCGGTGGCTTCCGGTGGCCATCGTCATATTGTGCGCCGTACGCTGGAACTTATCGGCATCCTTGATCTGTTTGGGGCGGTGGTTTGTGCCGAGGATACGGTTCGGGGCAAGCCCTATCCCGATCCCTTTTTGGAAGCGGCCCGTCTCTTGGGTGTGGAACCGCAGCGCTGCCTCGTTTTTGAGGATTCTGTGACTGGGTTAAATGCTGCGCAAGCGGCGGGAATGCAGTGTATTATTGTGCCACATCAGCGCTAGTAGCCGTTTCTCTCCCCATATCCCATGTCCAGAGCGTCCCTTTCGTCCTTGTTGAAGAAGACTTTTGGCTATTCGACGTTTCGTCCGTTGCAGGAGGAAATTATAGCCGATGCGCTGGCGGGAGAGGACGTTTTTGCCCTTCTCCCGACCGGCGGGGGGAAGTCGCTGTGTTTTCAGTTACCTGCCTTGGTGAGGGAGGGGCTTACCGTGGTCATATCGCCGCTGATTGCGCTGATGAAAGATCAGGTGGATGGACTTCAGGCTAGCGGTGTACCTGCAACATTCTTGAATTCAACGCTTTCAGTTGAGGAAACCAAGTTGCGTTACCGCGGCCTGTATCGCGGGGAGTACAAGTTACTCTACATTGCTCCCGAGCGATTAATGCTGCCGGGCTTTGTGGACAGGTTGCCGGAACTTAATGTGCAGCAAGTCGCTGTGGATGAAGCGCATTGTATCAGCGAGTGGGGGCACGATTTCCGCCCGGAATATCGCCAACTCGCAGAATTGCGCCCTCATTTGCCGGGGGTTCCGTACATGGCGCTCACAGCGACGGCTACGATGCGGGTGCGAGAGGATATTGTTAATCTCCTCCAATTAAAGGAGGCGCGCTGCTACACTGCGAGTTTCAACCGGCCCAATCTCACCTACCGTATTATTCCAAAAGAAAAGCCGAGTGAGCAGGTGCTCAAATGGATCAAAAGCCGTCCTGAGGAATGCGGTATTGTGTATTGTCAAAGTCGCAAAACTACCGAGGCCGTCGCGGAGAAACTGCGTTCCGGAGGAGTTGCCGCGATGCCCTATCATGCAGGGTTAGATCCGGCGGTGCGTGAGAGAACTCAGAATGAGTTTTTGCGCGACAAAATTCGCGTGGTCTGTGCCACCGTGGCCTTTGGGATGGGCGTCCATAAACCTAACGTACGCTTCGTGGTACATTTCGATTTGCCCAAAAATATCGAAGGTTACTATCAGGAAACAGGGCGGGCTGGCCGCGACGGGCTTCCTGGGGAATGTATCCTCCTTTTCAGTTCGGCAGACGCTATTAAGCAACGGGCATTTATTGAGGAAAAAACCGACCCCGAGGAGCAGCGAATTTCCCGGGAGCAGTTGCAGCAAATGATCCACTACGCCGAAAGCGGTGACTGTCGGCGCGCGAGCTTGTTGGATTACTTTGGCGAGACGTTTTCCACCATCCCTTGCGGCGGATGCGACAACTGTCTCGAACCCCGCGAGCGCTTTGATGGCACCATGGCGGCGCAGAAGTTTTTGTCCTGCATCTTCCGCTTAAGGCAGGCTTCCCGGTTTGGCGTCGGGCTCAACCACGTCATTGAAGTGATCACTGGGGCGGCTACAGAGAAAATCAAGCGTTGGGGGCACGATCAGCTTTCGACTTATGGGATCGGAAAGGAGCATAGCCGTTCTGAGTGGCAAGAAATTGGGCGGGAACTGATTCGGATGGGGTATTGTCTCCAGACGGCGGAGCGCATGAGCACGTTAGATTTGTCCTCGGAAGGCATGGCGTGGCTCAAGGCGCGCCAACCGCTGACCCTCACGCGCCCGCTGCGGACACATGGTCGGGCGTTGCGGCAGAGGATTGAGGGCGACATCGTATGTGACGAGCGGCTGTTCGCTGAATTACGCACGCTACGGAGAACTTTGGCGGACGAACGTAACGTGCCGCCCTACATCATTTTCCCGGATGTTACCCTTCGCCATCTCGCAGCCCGGCAGCCTGCGAGTTTGGAGGAATTCGCGGAGATTCCAGGTGTGGGCGAGCGAAAGTTGAACGATTTCGGGGCGGCGTTTTTGGCGGCCGTGGTCTCGTGGAAGGCTCGGCGTTAGAACTTTTCGCCTTGGGTTACTCGAATTCCAGCACCCCAAAGCGTTCGGGGATATGGAATTGAGCACGGCCAGTCGGCGACCATGCGCTGAGTTCCCGAGGTAGTCCTAGGGGACGGTCAATTCGGGTAAAGTTAACCCGCCAACGCGTTCCGGGCGCGGGAGCCTGGTTGACCACGCTCGCGAACGGAATGCTCAGTTCTGCCGCCCAACCGCCGTCAAAAATGCGCACGGCCGTCTGCAAGTTGGCACAACGCCACCGGAAGTCCTTGCGAAACCCGTTGCGAACTCGGCGCATACAACCGTCGAGAACGGCATTGTTCGGGTTCACTTCAATTTCGTAGTAACTCAGCCCGTCTCCCTCAGTGTCTAGAAACACTTCGCAGACTTCCTCCTTGTAAAGTGGAGAGTCGCGCTGTGTGAGAGTCGCCCACGGATACGTATCTTGCGCGATGAAAAGTAGATGCAGCCCGAGGGCGTCGTAGCCTAGCCGCACGTTGGTGCCCTGCGAAAGAACCGCGTCATTTGCGTTCGCTCGTAAATCATACGATGCCAGGCTGTTCCAAGGGGAAACCTCGGGATCAGCCGAAGTCGGGCCGAACACTGCTCGTCCGCATCGCGCCACTGGCAGCGGCGCTAAACTGTCGTCCTGCATGCGAATCGCTTAGTGGGGCAGGGGCAGAGTCGTACTGAGGTAGCCCGCCCCTATGGCCGCCGCCACTGCAAAGAACGTGATTGCGATGGAGCCCATTACCAAAAGGCTTCTCTCAGCTTTGAGTGGTACAAAAACTCCTTCGGGATGTTTGGGGAAATCAAAGGAACCAGGAGAGAATGCCCCCTGAGCTCCGCCACTGACTTCCACCACGCCCACAAGAACTGGAGGCGTCTCTGCCACGGAGGCCTCGGAAGCGATGTAGACCACTTCGACTCCTCCCATCTGAATCCGAGTGCCCGTCTCCAACATGTAATGCACTCCGATATCGATGGAATGGCCGTTAATGAAAGTCGCGCCCCCGCCCGCCAAGTCTGCCACAAGATACCCTGTGGCGTCCTGTAGTAGCTCCAAATGTATTTCCGCAACGGATTCGTTGGGAATCACGATGGTGTTTTCTACCCCGCTTCCAAGTGTTAAGCGTTCCTCGCCCACGTCGTGGGTCATGAGTTGGCCGTCTGGAAGGGTGATAATGAGCTTAATCATGGCTGGGGAGGGGTAGGAACAGTTTGTTAAGTCGGTACAGACGGCTCTCTAAGATGACGTCTCAATCAGTTTAGCGAATTCAGCGAAAAAGTAAGACGCATCATTTGGACCGGGCGCCGCTTCAGGGTGATACTGTACACTAAAGACGGGCAAGGTCTTGTGTCGCATTCCCTCTACGGTCTGATCGTTCAAATTGATGTGGGTGACCTCAATCTCTGGGGGGAGTGACGCTGGGTCCACCGCAAAACCGTGGTTCTGAGAGGTAATGGTGACTTTGCCGGTGCGCACGTCTTGCACAGGCTGGTTTCCTCCCCGGTGACCGAATTTAAGTTTGAACGTCTTCCCGCCGAAACCGTATGCCAACATTTGGTGTCCCAAACAGATGCCGAATACAGGCAATTGAGTGACGAGTTGGCGGATGTTTTCATGCACCTCAGTCAGCGCCGCAGGATCGCCGGGACCGTTGGACAAAAACACGCCAGCCGGCCGCATCGCGAGCACCTCTTTCGCGCTGGTTCCAGCCGGCACTACGCGCACTCCAAAACCCTCCTGACGTAACCGCCGCAGGATGTTGCGCTTCATGCCAAAGTCGTAGGCGACGATTTGATGCCGCACAGGGGGAAGCGGGGCGAATCCACCTTCTGGGCCGTTAACGCGCCCCTGAACATGAGCCGTGCTCCAGGCTCGGGAAAGGACGGAGTCTGGATCCCAATCAAACGCGACCTTTGGGGTGACTTCCCTCACGAAATCCTGCCCTAGTACGCCTACGCTCTCGCGCGCCCACTGGACGGCTTGCTCTGTGGAAGTTGATAGCGTGGTGAGACATCCCTTCATTGCGCCCTTGTCTCGCAAGTGTCTAGTCAGCGCACGGGTGTCGATTCCCTGAATCCCAGGAATGTTCCAGCGCTTCAGATATGCGTCCAACGTTTCCTCCGAGCGCCAGTTGCTTGCCACTGGGCTAAGTTCTTCGATGACAAAGCCCCGTACGTGAGGACAATCGCTTTCGTCATCGAGTCGGTTGATCCCGTAATTGCCGATTTGTGGGCAAGTCATCGCCACCATCTGGCCACGGTAGGAAGGGTCTGTGAGCACCTCTTGGTACCCAGACATGGAAGTGTTGAAACAAACTTCCCCCACCGAAGTTCCCTCGGCACCGAAGGATTCCCCGATAAAACTCCGGCCGTCTTCTAGCGCTAGAATGGATCGCATCGCCTGAGACTTTGCCCGCACCACGCGCTAGGTTCTAGTAAAATTTACGCGATGTGCGCGGTGATAAAAAGCACGACGCCCCTTTCTCAGGGGGCTGAAAACCCGCCGTGATTTCATTTCAAGAAATGGACACTGTTTTCAGGCGATGAATGCCAGTTGTCGCTAAGTTTATCAAAGCGCAACACCCTAGACGCGGGCCGTTACTCCGTCAGTTTTGAGCAGGAAGCTGGTTGGAAAGTGGAGATGATCTTTGCTTTGGCGACGTCCTCATTTTCAGAGCGGCCAGAACGCCTTACCGCAAGCGTGCGGCCATCTGGACTCCAGTACAGGCGGTCTGGGATTCCGGACAGACGGCCGATTGTCTCAACAATGGTGTCGGTGCGTAAGTCCACGATTTTAACCATAAAATCGTCGGAAGCAGTTGCGAGCAAGGGCAGGGTGGGATGCCAAGCTAGGGCCCTGATTGGCGCGTCGTGCAAACGGATCTCTCTGAGTTCGTCCAGTGATTGGGCGTCTCGAATTCGTACTTTCATATCACTTCCGCCCTCGGCGATCTGCGTGCCATCTGGGGAAGGAGCGAGGGTTAGGGCGTTGGAAGCGACCAATGTTTTTTCGCAGATGCCATTTTTTGCGTTCCAGAGTTGGATGCAAATTTGACGTGTCGCAGGAACGCCTTCGCCTTCGTGTGCGTTGACCATTGCGATTTGAGCGACGTAGTCATTGCGGATCCACCGCGGAGTCTCGTCAGTTTCGTTCAAACGTTCGTGGTCGATTTGATAAACTTCCTGCAACAGGCTGCCGTTTGCTACATTATATAGCCCTTTATCCGTCCAGAGCAATTTACCGTTTGGACTCATAGTGCCGTAACGACTCGGGATATTTTTAATGGTTTGAACGGTGCTCAGTTCGTTTTGCTCCACACCAAAAATAGAAGCCTCGCTGGGGACCCCTTCACCCTGCGAAAAAACTAGCAGCAGTTTCCCATCAGAGTTGGTCGAAAGTGTGGAGTCTGGAAGAGAGTTAAGAGCGGAAAAAGTGGGCTTAATTTTTGGGTCCGCCGACTGAAGATCCAGCACGTCTGTGAATCTGGTGCGCCCTTCACGCAAGGGCGACAGCAGAGCGATTCGCGAGGAGTCGCCAAGAAAGGCGAAAGCATCTCCACGAAGCTCCGAAGGCTGTAAATACTCGCCCGTGCCGTTCTGGATACGGAGATTCCAAACCTTTATTTTTGCCCCCTGCACTAGCGCGACTTCGTCAGCGGCAGGCAACGCTACCAACTTCCAGTTGTGCGTTAAGGCGTTTTCAAAAAGTACAGGTTCCTCGCGTACGAGCGTCTGGGTCAGCACGTCCCACGCTTGGAGAATTGCGGACTTTGGTGATTGATATGAAATTGTGACAAGAATCTTGGCATTAGGTAAATAAGCCAGATCGCTCCAGTTCCGGCTGCCAGCGGGTAGCTCTCGCTCTCCGAGTACATTCCCGCTTTTCACCTCAATACGGCGCCAAAAACCTGCCTGAAGATACAGTAGGGATTTTGCTTCTGGCATCGCCAAAATGCGTCTGCTGCCGTGCAGGTTCTTAGGGGAGGTAAGGTGTCCGTTTTTACTCAGTGAACGCACTTCCTTACCAGTCGCGCCAGACAGCAAAAGCATATCTCCATTTTGTGGCAGCAGGGCCACGTCCGTTTGCGATGAAAAGGAAGCAAAGGTCCGCCCGTCTCCCTCGCGCTTCCAACGAAGCTGCTCCGTTTTAAGGTCGAAGAGAAAAACTCCGCCACCCTCGACTGAGCTCATCAAAAGACTCTCGGAATCTGTACTAAACTCCAGCGCAACTTGCTTTACCAAAGGCTTATCTGCGACCGCCACAGAAAGTGATTTCTCCAGTTGTCCGCTGGTTAAATTCCAGACTTCTACTCGCGCACGTGCGCCGGTTTGAGCCGCCTCTTTGGGTAGTGAGCGACACAACGCCAAGCGCTTTCTATCAGAGGAGAGAGTCATCCCACTTTTGAGGTCTGACATTTCTACGACGGCGATAAGGGTGCTGGTTCCCTTGACCACATCCATCCAGCGCAACTCGCCATTGGTTAGTAGGGTGAGCAGAATGTGAGCTTGGGTCGGGTGGCCAATGCATTCGGCAAACCCGCTAGAGCTGGGTGCCGAGTGAGACCAATCGGCATTATCCAAGCGCTTGGTGAGATACCACCAGCGGTTGTCTCGCAGATCCTCGGGCACGTGCATGAGGGCATGGCGCATTTCCTCTCCGGCTACATCGCGTTCGGCGGACTCTGCGATGGCGATTTGAGCGTCTACGGCTGCGCGTCTGGCGATGAGCTTTTCCGCCCGCGCCTGCTCCGCATTTTCAAGTGCGAGGCGCGCTTGCTCCGTAGCCCTGAGGGCGTTGGCTTGAGCCTCGTGTTCGCTCTTTGAAAGGCGTACCGCTGAATTCGTCGCGCCCAGCATTGAGAGCGCAAGGACTACGGAAAGCACTCGGTGCCTTCCTATAAAAAGCCATACGAGCCTTCCAAAAGATGCTGATTCTGCGCTTGTTGCGAAGCCTCGCAAGTACGCATCAATATCCTCGTTCAATTGCTCGATACTGGCGTAGCGCTTCTTTTTTTTGAGTGCCATTGCTTTCAGCACAACAGCCTGCAAAGCCTTCGGAACGCTAGAGCGCTTCGCCTCCAGTCCGACGTTGTGCGTGTCGTCCCTCGGCGAAATCAGAGGGTTTAATTCGCCTCTTTTTACTTTGGATAAAACCTCCTCCAGAGATTTCCCCTGAACCGGAGCACGCAGTGTTAAACTGGCAAACAAAACAGCGCCCAGAGCATAAATGTCAGTTCGCTCGTCCAGCGCATCACCCTCCGCCTGTTCGGGCGACATGTACTGCGGAGTCCCCTCGACGTAACGCGTGTGGGGACTGGATTCCTCGCTGGTTTCGCTTCTGGGGCTAAGCCTCTGTATTTTTTGAGCCAGTCCCCAGTCCATTACCAACACCTCACCATATTCCCCAACCATCACGTTGTCCGGCTTAATATCCCTGTGCAGATAGCCTTTGGCGTGCGCGAAGGCGATGGCATGGCAAGCCTTTTGAAAGATCGACAGCAGCCGCTGCAACGTGAATTCAGCCAACGTCTCGGGGGAGCGTGTGCGCAGTTTTTCGATAATTGTCTGAAGGGTTTGCCCTCGAATCAGCTTCATCGAATAGAAGGGCTGGCCGTTGAGATCCTCTCCGACATTATGGATTGGGACGATGTTTGGATGCGCCAAATCGGCCAGCACTTTGGCTTCCTGTAAAAACTGGGATCGCTGCTCTGCATCTCTCGTCCCAACTACCTTGACGGCAACGACTCGATTAAGTACGGGGTCTTCAGCAGAATAAATGCGCCCCATGCCGCCCCTCGCGATCTCTTTGCCAAGATGGTATGTTTTTTGAACCGATGCCAAATCTGCGCGCGTTGATTCTTGCGGATTCAGTTGGTAGGCAATCGTCTGCTCGATGAAGTCTGGAACTGCGGTGGGCCTTTTGGGGGAGTCGCCTGGTAAAATCGTGGCTTGATCTCCAGGAGGCAGAGTTTCCTGCACTACATTTTGGTCAGACTCCTCCTCCAAATGATTAGTTTCGGATATTCTCCTGCCTGACATCGCGATTTGGTGTTGAACGGAACGAATAACGTTTTCACCCAATCCTTGGCCTCGCGCAGGCGGCATCAACGCTGGGGGGCGCTTTGGATGCAACGGCCAAAAACACTGCTGGCTTACTGGTGAGGATATTACGCTTCAGAACCAAATGCAGCAAGGCGATGTTGCATCAATGTGAATGCGTCACTTGGAACGCTCCATCAGGGTCGTGTAAATGAGGACAGTTTGGCGTTGGGCGCGCAAAATTCTAAGAGTCGGCGCGTTGAAGATGTCTAGGCGATGTCGGCCTGACTCTGCATGAGGCGCTTTTCAGCTTTGTTAAATGTTCTAAGTGCCAAATCTTGAAGAAAACTGGTTCTTCTCTCCCGGGAACGCGGAGCCCTAGCTCCGCTTTGACGCCCCAAAAGCTCGGACAGGCATTGCGGAGCTGGGGCTCCGCGCTCCCAGGTGCTGAGGTCTCTTGAATCATCCAGAAAACTTAAATAGGTGGTATGAGAACTCGCTATGTACCGACGATTGTTTTTGGGCCCTCCAAACGTCAAATTCGCACACCGCTCCGGCAGACGAATGAAACCAATTGGCACGCCCTCAGCATTAAAAAATCTTCACTCCGTCGGGCGACTGCAATTTGCGCCTGGACTGCCATTGCTGCCCCAGCCGCACCAAAGATTCCCTCCCGTATCAACCTTGAAGCCATAGATGGAAGCGGGACCGTTGGGAACCCAGATGCGCGGGATACCATGACAAAAAGCGCAGCTAAAAATGCCGACTAAATTTCCTCAAGCATCGACTTCGCATCACCGAAAGCCTTCGGGCGGACGTCCATTTTGTCCATCATCGACATAAACAGGCGGCAAAGTTGGCGCTCCGGTTTGTCCTTATAGTCTAACACGCGACCGCCTTTTATACGGCCGCCCGCTCCACCGAGCAGTATGACGGGGAGCTGATCGTTGTCGTGCTTGGCACCGGCCATCATGCTGGAGCAATGCAGGAGCATCGTGTTGTCGAGCAGAGTGCGCGGGCCTTCCTGAATGGCATCCATTTTCCGAGCGAGATAAGCGGTCTGCTCCAGAAAAAATTGATTTACCACAAGCCAGTCAGCCGCGTCTGAATGCGAAAGCAAATGATGAATCATGTAGTCAATTCCGCTGCCCACCTGCTGAATACTCGAGAGGTTAGGAAAACGAAGCGCACTATGGTCGTTGTTGAGCTTCAGCGTCGTGATCCGCGTGGTATCCGTTTGGAAACCAAGCACCAAGATATCGCACATGAGTCGCATGTGTTCAGCAATATCCTGAGGGATTCCATCGGCAGGGCGCGGAATGTTCGGTTTCTCCAGCGTCGGTCGCCAGCCCTGCAATTCGCCTCGCTTGCCGGCGTTTTCAATGCGCTTCTCCACGTCCCGCACAGACTCCAGATACTCGTCGAGTTTGCTTTGATCCGCCCGGCTAATATCGCGCCGTAAATCCTGCGCGTCAGCTAGTACCGCATCGAGAACGCTTTTATCTCCAAGTGCAACCTCGTTTTTAAAGAGTCTGTCAAAGGCGAGAGCAGGGTAAATTTCCAGCGGCGTCGGGGTGGTCGGTGAGCTCCAAGAAATGTGGGAGCTGTAGAGCATCGAATAATTCTTGTGCACCGAGGGGTTAGCTAGCTCACAGCCGAGGACAAGACTAGGAACCTTTGTGGACCGGCCGTAAGTCTGAGCCAGAAGTTGATCCATGCTCGTGCCGGAACGGATTTCGCCCCCAGAGGCGATGGGCGCCCCAGAGAGCATGTTCCCAGTCTGGGAACTGTGGATATTCCCCTTCCTCGCTTCCTCGTGATAAAGCCCGCGCAGGAAGACGAGTTTCTCACGAAAATCCCCCAGCGGTTGGAGCACTTTACCTAACTCCATGGCACTCCCCTCGCCCTTTGCCCACCATTCCTTGGAGTGAAAGCCATTTCCAGAAAACAACACGGCGAGCCTCACGGGCGCTTCACTCGCAGGTTTGTTACGGGTGGGGTCATCCCCCCAAACATTGTAGGATTCCAACCAGGGAAGAGCCATGCTAACGCCCAGACCCCGAAGAAAGGCGCGGCGCGAGAAGTGGTGTGTTTTCATTTTTGGGTGATGGCGAGGAGGTGATAACAAAACTAATGATTCGAGACGCTTGCGAAGTCCTTTCCGCGAACCTCCCGAAACTGTGGGCTGGTTACAATGAGTCTGAACGCATTTTCGAGCTTATATTCATGTGTTTTTAACTCATTAACCATTTCCGTGATAAGCGGCTTATCGGAAAGTCGGACGCTGCGACCCAAAGCATACCCCAGCAACTTCCGGCAGAACTGCCTCAGGAAGTCGTCGCTGCGCTGACTCAAAAGCGCCTCCCTAAGACCGACCAAGCCAACAATCGGGGTCCCGTCCGGAAGTGTGGTATGGGTATCGATTGGGAGACCTGCGGAGTCGCTGCTCCGCGCGCGGCCAATAGCGTCAAATCCTTCCAGAGCAAACCCGAAGGGATCGATTCGCTTATGGCAATTTGCGCAAACAGCGTCCGAGCTGTGTTTTTCGATCAGCTCCCGTTCAGTAAGTCCCTGTGGCGCTTCCTCCGGTAAAATGGGCACACCCTTGGGTGGGCGCGGCAACTTATCGCCAAGAACCACCTCGCTCAACCAGTTCCCCCTGAGGATAGGGCTAGTCCGCGACGCTCCACTCTGTTTGGCCAGCGTGCTGGCGAAGCCAAGGATGCCACCGCGCCCCTTCTCTCGCAAACCCTCAACCCGTTGCCAGTCTTCGCCCTGAATCGTGATCCCGTAATGCGCTGCCAGTGTCCCATCGACGAAGGTATGGTCCGCATCGAGCAAGGAGAGCACCGAACGGTTTTCTGTAAATAAATCTATGAAAAAGCGAACGGCTTCTTCCTGCATGGCGCCCCTGACCGTTTTGAAGGTTGGAAAATGGCGTTCACTTTTTTCGTCAAGCGTCTCGATATCGCGAATGTGCAGCCATTGGCAGCCAAATTCTGTAGCGAGCCTCCGAACACGCGCATCCTTGAGCATCCGCTGGGTTTGTTCGAACAAGACCCTCGGATCATTGAGTGTTCCGTTTCTTGCTGTCGCGAGAAGAGCCTCATCTGGTGGCCCTGACCAAAGGAAATAACTCAACCGCGTGGCAAGTTCCCAAGGATTCACCGGAGCCGCCTTTAAGCCGGGAACGGGCCGTTCTCCCCTGTAAAGAAATGCTGGGGCGACGAGAGTTCGCGCCAAGAGCATTTTAATCGCCACAGCGTGCGGAATACCTTCGTTTCGAAATTTTTGGTAAAGTGAACGAAGCTCGCCCTGTTCTCGGGCGGCAAGCGGGCGGCGCCAGGCACGCGCTGCGAAATCCATAGCAGCCTGTACGTGCACAGGTTCGGCCTCCACGAGACGTTGCTTAAAGGTAGCTGCCGCCTTTTGGATGGGCTCACGCAACGGGGCCAGACGTTTGTCGCCATTTGGCTTATCGGGACCGTCCTGCGTGGAGAACTGCCAGATTTGTTCAAAAGCACCAACGGATGTCAGCGCATCTTGACTCACGAAATGGAGCTCGTCCCATAAGCGATCTATCTGATTCTTTTGATCCGCATCAAGCATCAGCTCCGAGAGCGCCTGATCCTCCCGATGAAACAAGGTGAGCGTCACGACTTCATCGGAAGGCACAATCTTCGCGTAACAAAGAGCCGCAGGGAATAGTTTGCGAAAATCAGCAAAAGCAGCCTCAAAACGAGCCCGTGCAGGGCTAGCGTCATGAACGAGAATAGGCGTTTCAAAAGCAACCGTTGTGGCGCTGTTGGTCCATGCTCCACTCTGTGTTTGCGCCTTGGAGGCAGTGTATTGAAGGCCACTGTGCTGCGAGGGCCGGGTCGTGGAGGCCTGCATTTGTACGCTGGCCTCAGCGCCGCTCTGTGGATGGAGACGCCCTGTCGCCACAAACTCGGCCCCCTCGATTAATTGCGCAGGGAGCCGCACTTCAATGAGGTTCGGAGCCCGCACACACAACGCGCCCGGCGGCACAACTTCCCCCTTGGGGTGCTTTCCAAAACGGGATTGATCCAGGCCATGGGGAGAAGGCGAGCCGTCATCACTAGCTGGTGCTGAATAAAGAATCGAGCCAAGCAAGGGGCCGTTTAAGGCGAGCATCTGAGCGTAAAGCGCCTTCTCCAGACTGCCGGGAGCGAGGGTGGATATCTCTTTTTGCAACAGTGTTCGAAGTTGCTGCGCAATCTCAGCCCGCACGAGCGCGTCTTTGGAATGACGCCATTCCGATAAAAGTGATCCCTTTGGAATCACGCCCGAAACTCCCCGCTGCTCGGGTTCTCCAAAAAAATGCCACACGTCTTTATTGCCGTGACTGTCCGCATGAGGGTTACCCGCGAGGATATTTGGGGAGAGTTCCTTAGCGGCATTCCATTCCGTTTTCCCATCGCTAATGGAGAGTTCGATTCCAGTAAGATCGCAAGCGTGGTCGCCATTCTTTGGACCGATGACAATTGCAATCGCGTCCCCTTTGAGCACTTGGATGCCTTCATGCTTTCCTAATTCAACGAGCTTGGCGCCATCGCTTTCTCCCCTTGCCAAAGTTTCCAGAGTGTTTCCCTTCCGCAATTGAAGCTCCCATGTGATTCCATTTCCACAGCCCGTGTGCACGTCTTGGACGCTCCCAGTGATTTGCAAGGTTCCTTCGATGGGACTTTTCCACGCAATGACCGCCGCAAGCTTTGCTGAGGGATGAGCCGCGATGCTGTAAGGCTTCATCGTCCCTGGCAGACGCACCGTTTGATCCGAGGAGTTTGCTTGAATGCTGAACGCTGCGTCCCCTTTCCAACCTTTGACAAAGTTGTAGTCAGGCGTGCTCTCCATTTTAGTGGTGAGTAACGGGCCCAAATTCACCCCTCCAGCGGTCCCAATACCCAAATAGCGCAGCCAATCTGTGAGTAGCGCCTCCGAAACACCGTGTCTGACCGCCAGCTTTGCGACATCCGTACGGCTCTTTTCAAACTCCGCCTCGTGGGCAGCCGCAAGGCAACTTTCCAGGGAGGCAACCACTTCCAACCGACGGGCCGCGAGTTGCTGCAAGGCGGCACGCACGTCTTTAAGGCGTAAGTCAGGGCGCCCCGCGACGACGAGCCTGGCGTCTTCCCAAATCGCAAAGTCCTGCGCGTTCCCATCTCCTGCATCGCCCGTGGAGAGATAGAGAGTGAGATCGCTCCCATCAACCGGCGGGGCGAGCTTCAGTTTAATTTCATGCTTCGCCGTGAGTGGGGTGATCGGCTCCATCCAAGACTTGGGACCATCCACTTTTCCAAGGTGACCAATACTGTTGAGTTTCCACAACGATTGCTGCCACGGTTCGATGTCAGCGGCTTGCAATGTTCCCGCAGCGTATTTGGCTCTCAGCGTATCGAGAAGTTGGGAAGGCTGTTTTCCATTGAGGGCCGCGCGCAGGGTCTCGAGATATCGGGCACTCAAACCAGACGCATTTTCCTTTCCCTGAAGGGCTGCAAGATATTTAGCCAAGGGGATGCGCCCCCCAGAGCCGGTATTTAATTTAATCCCCTGCTGCACAACCTCAGTGGCAGTTCCATCGGTTGAAAAACGCGAGTAGAACGCTCGGATTTTTGCGAGGATTTCATTAGTCCAATCACGCGCAGAGACGTTTTCAGAAAACCAGATTCCCTCCGGAGTGAGCACCGCATGGGAAGCGACGTTCTTCGCGGCGTCCAAATATTTCCCCAACAACGAGGGAGACATCACCAAGGCTGCCCCTACGTTTGTGAAGCCTTCGCCTGCGGCACCGTCGACGGGAAACTCTTTGGCAGGATCCAAAGTGGTCACCCCAGTGAGGTCTCTCACCGAATAGGTGTATTCCATGTTGGAGAGGCGTCGTAAAACAACCGGACCAGGATCACCAGCACTCGCGAAGGCGATTTCATCAAGGGTGCCCTGCAACCAGTGAGTGAGGATCCGAAGCTGTTCAGGAGTAGGCTTCGGCTTGTCCCTTGGTGGCATTTCCTTATCGCGAATCTGCTCCAAAGCATGTTCCCAGACAATGGGATCAGCCTTAATCTCGGCCAAGTCATGGAAGCGCTCTAAGTCCAAGTCGCCCTTCTGCTTTTCAGTGGAATGGCAGGTGATGCAGTACTCTTTTAGAATGGGTTGGACGTTATCCCTAAATTCATCCTTGGCGGACTTTACCTCGCCGCGTGCCACGGATGACAAAAAGAGCCACGCAAGACCAAGAGCGCAGTGGAGCCGCTCATTTCCATATCTAAAAGGGTGCAGGCGCATGAGAAAATTCCTCCAAGCGTTTAGGCCATCGCGCCGTCAAGACCCTGATTGTACATCGGCGCCCATTCCATGGAATCTTCGATATGCGCAGCCATGGTTTGAGCCGCTTTCTCCGGACTCCCCGATGCCAGCGCTGCCAATAAGCGGCGATGCGCACTAACGGTTATTTGGCGAGGCTCGAAGGCGAGGCTTTGTTGATTGCGATGCAGTTTCGCAAGGCACATCTCAAATTGGCGGCGAATGCTCTGCCAGAGTGTCAGGACACGCTTATTATCTCCACGCAGCATCACATACTCATGCAGATCGATATCCAGACGACTCAGCTCCGCAAGGGTCGATGCATTGACTTGAGCCTTAAGGTTCACCTCGATCCACGCCGTATCTCCTGAAGTCCAGCGCGCGGCAGCGCGACGCGCCCCCATACTTTCCAGTGCAACTCGCGCGTCACGAATTTCAAGGAAGTCGCTTTCCACAAGAATTCGCACTCTTGTGCGTCCGGTAGCCTGAAATTCCACAAGTCCCTCGCTCTCCAACTCAATCAAAGCCTCTCGGATCGGTGCACGACTAAAACCAAACCGCTTCGCAAGAACGGGCTCAGCAAGTGAGACTCCAGGTTCGAGTTTTCCCGAAATGATCTCTGCGCGCAGCGAGGAAACGACCTCGAAGGCGAGATTTCTGCGGGCGAGCGAGACGGAAGGGATAAGTGAAGTCATTCGAGGAATCAAAAATTGTCGACACTTTTAAACAACCCAAAAGTGTCGACAGTCTTTGGCCTATTTAACCACTCCGCTCAAAAATCGCTAAAAAGTGAGATTTCCCTGCCCGCCGCGTCCCCCCAGAAATCCCCTCACCCACAACTTACGGCGCAGTTAGCCACTCCAGATTGAAGCGCGCGAGGGTGAGTCGCCCTCCTGCGAAGGCAGCCAGCCCGGTAGCCAGTCCCTGAACTTCACCACTGCGTCCATAGAAGCAAAGAATCGTGCCGGAATGAGTCACGGCTATGTCTGAATACATGCTCGCACCCGGTTCGATGGTTTTGTTGACGGGCCACGTTTGGCCTTCGTCTCGACTGATTTTCACCGAAACGTTTTTGCGGTCGCGATTCTTGCCCGGCTCAGCCTTGCCCTTTGCCTTCTCCAAATTGTGCGGATTGGAGAAGAGAATGAGGTTCTGATCGCCAAAGGCGTATCTCACAATTCCTGCCATACAGATGGGTTCGAGGAGGGCGTCATCAAACTTTGGTGTGGTCCAAGCAGTGGCACCGTCAGGACTGGTGGTAATGAGGCGACGATGTGCTTTGGATTGGCTACGGACGTTGAGCATGACGCGCCCATCGTTTAGCTCAATAGCGACGGTCTCATTCGGGTCGTCCCACTCTTCTGTGGCGGGAACGGCGATGTCGCCCGCGTGCCACGATTTGCCGGAGTCGTCGCTGTAAATGGTTGCAGAGACGCTTGGGTGATGCCCGTTTGAACCTGTCCCCGTAGACAACCAGACGGGTACCACGAGGCGACCGGTTTTTAGTTGGATGCCGTGATTTGGCCCTGTTGCGAGCACCTTCCAATCGTAGTTCTTTTTGAAGCCCTCGAACGCGCTGGTGATCTCAATGGGGGTACTCCACGAAACTCCGTCATCATCGCTTCGTTGATAAAAAGCGCGCATGTACTCGAGGCAAAACAGCATGTGCACCGCGCCATTTTTGTCCGCAATGAGTACAGGATTGTTGTACGTCACATCGTTTGGATCCACATTCTTCATCTGTAACGCAGACGGGTTTTTCGCTTTCGGGCCGGGCACATCAGCGATGCTTTTCGGGGCACTCCAAGTTTTGCCCTCATCCGTGCTTCGCCGCAGCAGGATGCGAATATCATCCCAATCCGAGACGCCTGAGGGACGTTTCCGCGCCTCGCACCAGGCGAGCACCGTCCCCTTAGCGGTCACGACAATTCCAGGAATGTGATAGACGTTGTATGCGGGATCTTCGCCACTCACGAAGAGATCTTGTTTTGTGAGGAGCGGTTCGGCGGCTTGAACGGTGACGCAGGAAAGCAGTGCGAGGAGAAGAAATGTGCGCATAGAAAGGAGATTATTGAAGGCTACCATTCACCGCGGCGCTGAAACTTAGCCTTAGCGTTTTTACCGAATTGCGCCCCAGCATTGGATAAACTGACGAGAATCTCTTCCGTAGAATGACCCGCCGCGCCTCTTGCCGCAGGAATGACAGTCTGACATTCGTTGGCATCCATAAAGCGTGCTGCCTCGAGAATCATCGGCTCCTCCTCCGGCGAGAGGACGATAAACCCGTGCTTGTCGGCATGGATAAGGTCCCCAGGAGAAACCCTTCGCCCGAAGACCTCCACCTCACAGTTCCAGCGCACGGGATGCACATGTGCATGACCGACACAAAGCCGCTTAGCGAGGGCCTTAAACCCCGCATTGGTCATCTCGTCCACATCCCTAATTGCGCCATCCACAATCGTGCCCACGCAACCCAAAGCGCGGTGCATGTTGCTACTGACCTCGCCCCAGAAAGAGCCGATGGTGCGCGGTTTATCGAGATCCTGAATGCACACAATTTTCGGCCCCGGAATCCCTGCAATATAGCGGCGATATTCGTCCCACGCATTCGGATTAACTTCGCGGTGCGCCTTATTACTCGGCTCAATGACGACCGTTACAGCGTAGCCGACCATCGGCCCCATTTGCGGCATGAAGTCGCGGGTTTCCTCTAGGTTGAAGGCATCAGCGGCGGGATCACGTTTGGTGATCTGCTCCCAACCATTATAGATTGTCGGAGTGTTCCAACGTTTGAGTTGAAGAAGTTCAGAATGAGGAAGCATGGCGTTAAGAAGTATTCGTGGTGTTCCTAGTGGTATAGATTTTTGACTGTGAAGTGATGATACTAGATGCCGCCGAAAGGTATGCGCTGTCTGACAAAAAACGGGAACTTCTCAAGCTAAGGAACAGAAATCAAAAAAGCCTGCGCCCTCCAATTCCGAGCGAAGTTCCCGTTCACGAATTTCCGACGGACTCCGAAGCGGCAACCGGACTGAGCCACAATCCAGACCAATAAAACGCATCATCGCCTTTCCAGCCGCCAATCCTCCAAACTTCACAAAAATAGCGATCATTGCATTTGCACGCGCTTGATGAGCCCGGGCGCAGTCGAGATCTCCCCGCTCAAACGCCTCAATGATACGGTGATAAATGGGCGCGGCAAAGTTGTAGGTGCTGCCGATCGCTCCTTTTGCACCCAAAGAAAGGCCCGCTAAAAGAATTTCGTCCCTACCGAATACCACATCAAAACGCCCCTCCTGCATTCGGACGCATTCCGCAAAATCCATAAGATTCTCAAATGTGAATTTCACTCCTGCTAGATTTGGAATCCGCTCCTGACCCAGCCTTAAAAACTCCGCTGCAGGTAGTTGCACTCCAGTCATAGAAGGAATTTGATAATAATAGAAGGGCAGCGCAGGCGCGCTTGAAGCGACTTCCGCACAGAACGCCACGAGATCTTCCTGATTCGCCGGCTTGAAAAAGAACGGAGCATAACAACCCACGCCTTGCGCCCCGATTTGTTGGGCGTGTTGAGCGAGTGCTTTGGAATCCGGCAGAGCGGTATGACCTACGTGGACGATGACCCGCAGATTTGCGCCAGCGACTTCGCACCACCGTTTTGCTACCAGCATTCTTTCAGCAACGCTCAACGAAGCACCTTCCCCCGTCGTGCCGCAAACAAAAGCGCCAGTGACGCCATTTTTGATAAGCGAGTGCGCCTGCGCCTCAATTCGATCAATGTTCAAGCTGCCGTCGGAATGAAATGCGACGAAGGGAGCGGCTATGAGGCCGTTGAGTCTTGTATAATTCATATTCTCTTTAACTTTAACTGATCGCCAACTTCAAGCGTCCCGCTGGTCACAGCGCCAATCGAAGCGAGCGTATTTTCACCGAGAATTTCCCTGCTCAAAAGACCAAACCTCGGGAGTGCGCACTCTCGGGCGAACTTCACCGCTGGGTATCACCACGCGATTTTTCCACAAAACCGTCGGCGCAGTCGCTCTCGAAAATGGAATCGAACCGAGATTTTTCCAAGTATCGCTATTCATCTCATAGCAAAGTACATCCTGCGGAAAACCCGGATGCTTTTCTATCGGAGAAAAGTCCACGTTCGCGCCATCGTCTCCTGTGAAAACAAGCAACGAGGATTGCCCAAAAGTGGGCGCAGGCGTGGGAGCCGCCACCGCTGCCCGAGGCAGATCTGCGATGCGCCTCCAGCCGCGTTCCGGGGTAAAACGATAGGCGTCCCGAAGATATTCCCGAACGACTTTCCCTTCGCTATTCTTCAATAATCTGGTGCCGCTGATTAGAAAAAACGAACCATCCTGTACACCCGCGACGGCCAGCATCCGCTCGGGTCCCGGCCAAGGCTCAAGCGCCTTCCAAACGGGCGCGGGAGACGTGAGGTCAAGGGCCCAAAACGTTCGCATTGCCTGCTCGGAAGTGGGCGTCTCAAGACCGCCAGCCACATAAATGGTGTTCCCAAGAAGAGCTCCGCAAGCTTGCGCGCAAGACGTTGGGAGTGCGGGAAGCTGAGTGGTTCGGACTGCGCCGTTCTGCCATTGGAGTTCAAACACTTCGGAAAAATGGCGAGTTGCATCACTCCCGCCCGCGCAGATTAACCCATGTTTTGAGGTGATCGAGACTCCGTATCCAATGGGGCGTGGCAACTCAAATCCACCGCTCCATTTTCCATCCGGTTCCAAAAGAACGAACAGACTGGAGTACCACTTTTTTTGGATCGGATTGTCCCAGCGCTGACCGATGATGTTAGCGCCTCCGGCGACCAGTAAAGCGCCGTTACTGACACCGGCAAAAGACCCTGCAAATCCCTCTTGATCAGGGATCGGAGGCAATTGTTTCCAAGAAAACGCAGAATTCATCGGCTCAAATTTCGGAGTGGTTTCGGCAGCGCCTTCGCTTGGTGAACAAAGTACGAAGAGAAATATCGAGAGCCATGGCATACGTGGAAGTTGAATGGCATTCATGGCGAGTTGCTCGGGGGATCAACAGGAGTTTGCAGAGAAATTGTAGGGAGCAAAGGCGGAAGATGCATCGCATCAAGATAACGAGGCGATTTTCACTCCAGACAAGCAAGTGTTGGTGAATTAAACCCGCTACCCTCGGCACTTATACCACCTATTTAAGTTTTCTGGATGATTCAAGAGACCTCAGCACCTGGGAGCGCGGAGCCCCAGCTCCGCAATGCCTGTCCGAGCTTTTGGGGCGTCAAAGCGGAGCTAGGGCTCCGCGTTCCCGGGAGAGAAGA
>CAIXGS010000024.1 GCA_903919125.1 uncultured Spartobacteria bacterium
TCTTCTCTCCCGGGAACGCGGAGCCCTAGCTCCGCTTTGACGCCCCAAAAGCTCGGACAGGCATTGCGGAGCTGGGGCTCCGCGCTCCCAGGTGCTGAGGTCTCTTGAATCATCCAGAAAACTTAAATAGGTGGTATAAGTCTGCCGCCGCAAAGCAAAGGGGACTATGGAAGCGTCGAACGAACCTCAAGATGCCCTGCGACTCAGCGAAGAAAGGTTCCGCTTGCTGTGCCGTGCAACTCGCGAGATCGCATTGGATTGGGACCTAAAAAGCGGCGAGATTTGGTGGTCGGATCAATTCTTCTTCGCCACTCAGTATGAGAAAGGCGAGGTAAAGTGGGACTCCGATTCTTGGATGCTGCGCGTTCATCCGGAAGATCGCGTCCGTGTCCAAAAGGGGCTCCATGAATTCCTGGGTTCCAGCGGAGATTGCTGGGCCGATACGTATCGTTTTCTGCGAAAGGATGGAAAGTACATGGATATGGAGAGCCGCGGTTATTTACAGCGGAACCATTCGGGCGAAGCGCTTCGAATCATTGGCACAATTCGGAGGGGCACTGAGTGGCTTGCTGCATCTGTTCAAGAGGAGTTGAAAACTTCCATGAATGCTCTCTCCCACGATTTAAAGGCTCCACTAAGACATATCACGTCCTTCTTGAATCTGTTGGAGCAAACCAATCGTGAAAAAGTAGACGATTCTGGGAGGCGTTATCTCGATATGATTTCTGCCGCCACGAACAACCTGACACGACTGCTCGAAGGATTTTTATCCTTTTTAAGCGTGGGATTCGCACCGCTACGGCCAGTACAGACCGATCTAAACGCGCTCCTGTCGGAAGCGCGCCGTGAACTCGGGAAAGTTTGTGAGGACCGTATTTTACATTTGCTCACGCCACCCCTACCGACGATCTGGGGTGATCCAGTTCTCTTGCGGGAGGTCCTCTCAAAGCTGCTGGCGAATGCCTTGGAATCCACCAAAAAACGCCCGGTAACCGAGATTGAAGTCGGTTGCCGCAGAGCTGCGGGTGAGACCGTTTTTTTTGTCAAAGACAACGGGATTGGTTTTGATATGCAATACGCTCAGAAGCTGTTTCATCTCTTTCAAAAGCTTCATCATAAAAGCGATTTTGAAGGACCTGGGATCGGCTTAGCCTGCGTTAAAGCGATCATCGAGCGCCACGAGGGGCGAGTTTGGGCTGAATCCACTCCAGATACCGGATCGACCTTCTACTTTTCGCTACCGAACAAGCCGTCAGTTGAGCGAGGAAGCGCCACCTGAAAGCTACGTAAAGATGCGTGAGATTAAGGGTTTCCTTAAGGTCGGGCAGGCGATCCTTTTTCGGCGAGTGGCCCATGGTTACACCGAAAAGCAAACCCCTCTTGGAAAACATAAAACGCCGGCCCCCTTTCGGAGACCGGCGTTTAAATGAATCGCAATCGATTCAAACGAACCGCTATCGGTTCATTTTAGGCTTAGTAGTCCATGCCACCGTGCCCGTGATGGGCATCCCCAGCGGGAGCGGCCTTCTTCTCAGGCATCTCGGTAACGATCGCTTCGGTCGTCAAGAGGAGGCCAGAGATGGAGGATGCGTGCTGGAGCGCGCTGCGGGTGACCTTGGTCGGGTCCACCACACCGGCCTTAACGAGGTCAATCCATTCGCCAGTGGCGATGTTGTAACCTTCGTTACCCTTGCGGCGCTTGGCTTCGCTCACGATCAACGCGCCTTCGAGGCCTGCGTTGTCGGCGAGCTGACGCAAAGGAGCCTCGATCGCACGGCGGATGATCCCCGCGCCGATCAACTCGTCACCTTCGAGTTCGAGCTTATCCAACGCCTTTTGAGCGCGGATGAGAGCAACACCGCCGCCGGGGACGATCCCTTCTTCCACCGCTGCGCGCGTGGCGTGCAAGGCGTCTTCAACGCGGGCCTTCTTTTCCTTCATCTCAGTCTCGGTAGCAGCACCGACGTGGATGACGGCCACACCGCCTGCGAGCTTGGCGAGACGCTCTTGGAGCTTCTCACGATCGTAGTCGGAAGTGGTTTCTTCAATCTGACGGCGGATCTGGGAAACGCGGCCTTGGATGTCGGCCTGCTTGCCAGCGCCTTCGACGATGGTGGTGTTTTCCTTGTCGATGGTCACGCGCTTGGCTTTGCCGAGGTCTTCAAGTCCGAGGTTCTCGAGCTTTAGGCCGAGATCTTCGGTGATGAGACGGCCGCCGGTGAGCACAGCGATGTCTTCGAGCATGGCCTTGCGACGGTCGCCAAAGCCAGGGGCCTTGACTGCCGCGATCGCGAGGGTGCCGCGCAGCTTGTTGACCACGAGAGTCGCAAGCGCTTCGCCTTCGACGTCTTCGGAGATGATCAAGAGCGGCTTGCCAGTCTTGGCCACCTTTTCCAGCAAAGGAAGGATGTCCTTGAGGCTCGAAATCTTCTTCTCGTGAAGAAGAATGTAGGGCGAGTCGAGGATCGCTTCCATGCTTTCGTGATTGGTCACGAAATAAGGAGAAATGTAGCCCTTGTCGAACTGCATACCTTCCACCACGTCGAGGGTCGTTTCAATGGACTTGGCTTCTTCCACCGTAATGGTGCCGTCCTTGCCGACCTTGTCCATCGCGTCTGCGATGATGTTGCCGATCGCGGAATCCCAGTTGGCGGATACGGTTGCGACCTGCGCGATTTCCGTGCGGTCCTTGACCTTCTTGGAAATCTTGTGGAGTTCAGCCACGATAGATTCAACGGCCTTCTGAATGCCGCGCTGAAGCGACATGGGGTTTGCACCCGCTGTCACGTTCTTGAGACCTTCGCGATAGATGGACTCAGCGAGAACCGTTGCAGTCGTGGTGCCATCACCAGCGATGTCGCTGGTCTTGGAAGCCACTTCACGCACGAGCTGGGCGCCCATGTTTTCATAAGGGCATTCCAATTCGATTTCCTTGGCGACGGTGACGCCGTCCTTGGTGATCGTGGGTGAACCGAACTTTTTGTCGAGAATCACGTTGCGTCCGGCTGGCCCGAGGGTCGCCTTGACGGTTTTCGCGAGTTTTTCGACGCCGCGCAACAATGCGTGCCGTGCGGCTTCATCAAACAGGAGTTGTTTAGCTGCCATAAGATTTGAGTATTAAGAGATTTTTAGGATGGGTTGATTTTCCAGCGATTAGCCGACGATCCCGAGGATGTCGTCTTCGCGAAGGATGAGATAAGAGACTCCGTCGAGCTTCACTTCCGTGCCGCCGTACTTGGAGATAATGACCTTGTCACCTTTCTTCACGGTGAAGGCGATGAGCTTACCGTGCTCATCATGCTTGCCGGTGCCGATGGCAACGACTTCTGCTTCCTGCGGCTTTTCTTTAGCCGTGTCTGGGATGATGATCCCGCCTTTTTTGAGTTCAGTTTCCTCGATCGGTTTTACGAGAACCCGATCACCGAGGGGGCGAATTTTAACGCTCATGGTGGTCTTGTTGTACTAGGTTTGGTTTTGGGTTTCTGGATTACACTGTCTCCCTGCGTTGTCGGGTTGAACCGGAGACGCAGGCAGACGGGTAAAGGGGTTTGGCGTTATGCCATGCGGACAATGCGTTTAGGAATGCTTCTTCTTATCGTCATCGACGACTTCGAACTCCGCGTCCACCACGTCACTCTTACCGTCCTTTTTCGCGGAGGCGCTTGCCGCTCCGGTGGCATGGTCTTCCGAAGCGGGGGCCGCTCCGGCGTGCTTGTAAAGTTCTTCGCTGACAGCCTGGAATTGATTCTGCAAATCCGTGTACGCGGTCTTGATCGCTTCCACATCGCTCCCCTTTAGTGCGGAACGAACTGTTTCGACGGCCTTCTCAATACCCGTACGCTTGTCTTCGGGAAGTTTATCTCCCAAATCCTTAATCTGCTTCTCGCACTGGTAAGCAAGGTTGTCCGCGTTATTGCGCACCTCGGCTGATTCGCGCGCCAATCGGTCTTCTTCGGCGTGTGCCTCGGCCTCGCGCTGCATACGCTCAACCTCTTCTTTGCTCAAGCCGCTCGAACCGGTGATGGAGATTTTCTGCTCCTTACCCGTTCCGAGATCCTTGGCCGAAACATGGAGAATGCCGTTCACGTCGATGTCAAAGGTGACCTCAATCTGCGGCACTCCCCGAGGAGCTGGTGGGATACCATCGAGCTTGAACGTGCCGAGCTGCTTGTTGTCGCGGCTCATGCTGCGCTCTCCCTGCAACGCCACGATTTCAACACCGGGCTGGTTTTCCGAGTAGGTGGAGAAAATCTGCGCCTTGCGAGTTGGGATCGTCGTATTGCGCGGAATCATCGGGGTTGCGACACCACCGGCGGTCTCAATTGCCAACGTCAGCGGCGTGACATCCAGAAGCAAAACGTCCTTAACGTCACCGCGCAGCACGCCACCTTGAATCGCAGCGCCCACGGCGACCACTTCATCCGGGTTCACGCCCTTGTGAGGTTCCTTGCCGATGATGTTGCGCGCGGTCTCAATGACCTTGGGCATACGGGTCATCCCGCCCACGAGGACGAGTTCGTCGACGTCTTTCTCCGCGAGCTTGGCATCCGCCAAACAGGCGCGGACGGGCTTCATCGTGCGCTCAAAAAGATCGTCCGTGAGCTGCTCTAACTTCGAGCGGGAAAGCGCCTTCTGAATGTGCTTAGGCCCGGTCTGATCAGCCGTAATAAACGGAAGGTTGATTTCGTACTGTTGCGAGGACGAAAGCGCGATCTTCGCCTTTTCCGATTCCTCTTTAACGCGCTGAATGGCGTCAGGTTGCTTGGAGAGATCGATGCCAGTGTCCGCCTTGAACTCGTTGGTAACCCAATCCATGAGCCGGTTGTCCCAGTCATCGCCGCCGAGGTGCGTATCGCCGTTGGTGGCACGCACTTCAAAAACGCCGTCGCCGATTTCCAGCACCGAGATATCGAAGGTACCGCCGCCGAGGTCGTACACCGCGATTTTCTCGTCCTTCTTTTTGTCGAGCCCGTAAGCGAGAGATGCCGCTGTAGGTTCGTTGATGATGCGCAACACTTCGAGGCCGGCAATCTTGCCCGCATCCTTGGTCGCGTTACGCTGTGAATCGTTGAAGTACGCAGGAACGGTGATGACCGCTTGGGTGATGGTTTCGCCGAGTTTAGCTTCGGCGTCCGCCTTAAGCTTGCTCAGGATCATTGCGCTGATTTCGGGCGGAGAGTAAGTGCGGGTTTCGCCACCGACGGTCACTTGGATGTGAGCGTCGCCATTGGGCGCTTTGACGACGTTGTACGGGATGCGCTTGAGCTCATCCTGGACCTCGTCAAATTTGCGGCCCATGAAGCGCTTGACGGAAAAGATGGTGTTTTGCGCGTTGGTGATGCCTTGACGCTTGGCGGCCTGACCCACCACGCGTTCGCCGGTTTTAGTAAATGCCACGATCGACGGTGTCGTGCGTGCGCCTTCGCTGTTTTCGAGCACCACGGGTTCCCCGCCTTCCATGACTGCCATGCAAGAGTTGGTGGTGCCGAGGTCGATGCCTAGAATTTTTGCCATAGGAAAGTTCGGAGTTTGGACGTTTGTATTTTCGGACTCGTAATCTGACTTGCCGGACAAAAGCAGGGGGCGGGCCATCACCAATTTAAAGCCGTAATTATCTCTAAAATAACAATTTATGGTTTTGCCGTAAAGCGAATGCACTGTGCCAAACCCAGCTTTTGGCACATGTGCGCCATTGCGGAATGCGTCATTTTGGCGCATGTTTAGTTCGTTGCTGTACCGAACTGCGGAGCGTGTGTTCCCCAACTAAGGTGTAGTCTCCAAAACGCTGCGCATGGCCTTGCGAGACGGTCGCCGGGGGGTATTGTTTTTCAACGACTCTCCCGATTCACCCTTCAACTTTCCGCCTTTGTGCTTCAAAGCCTGTTAGCTCCTTCTTTGCTTAGTCAGTGGTCTCGTCTGACCGACGCATGCGCCACTTCCAAAACTTTTTCAACCGTAGGGCAAGCAGCCCCACAGCCATTGAGCCTGCATTGAAACCGGTCACATTTCAGGGGAAGGAATTCTCAAACCTACAACTGCTTGGCAGACTGCTTGCGCTAAGCTGGCGGTACCGTTGGGGGTGCATCAAAATTCTTGCGGCGCAGCTACTTCTATTAGGCTTAACCCTTGCCAATATAGGTTTTGCTGGGCTGGGTATCGACACGCTGCGCTATGCCGTGGATCCGTCGGTTCGCGCGCCGACGTGGCCTGCGGCACTGACGCCCCCACCGGATTGGCCGGCAATGAAGGTTCTGGAGGGAATTGCCTTTGCCATACTACTGCTCTCCCTAGTGCGGTTCGCTCTCGGATATTTTAACGGGATTTGGTTTGGAGAACTGCTCCAAGGACAGCTTGTCGTGGATCTCCGAGCGGAGTGCTACGACAAACTGCAACGGCTCAACTTTCGGTTTTTCGACTCAAACTCCAGCAGTTCACTCATCAATCGCATTGGTGGCGACGTCCAATCGGTGCGTCTATTTATCGACGGCGTCCTCTTTCCTGTGGTGACGCTCGTCGTATCTGTGTGCGCCTCGCTGGCGTATATGCTGGCGGTTCACGTCAACCTCACACTTGCGTGCCTCGCTACGACCCCCTTACTGTGGGCTTGTTCCACACTTTTCTCAAGGGCCGCCCGACCCTCCTACAAACTGGGTAGTGAACTCTTCGACTCCTTAGTCCAGCGCCTCGCCGAAACCATTCGAGGCATTCAAGTGATCAAAACCTTCGCCCGCGAAGACGCCGAACTCGACCGCCTCAACACCGCTAACGATGCCGTCCGCGACGCCCAACATCGCATCTTCTCGCAAGTCACCACATTCGTTCCCATCACCCTCTTTCTCAGTCAGGTGAACGTCATCGTGCTGCTCGGTTACGGTGGGTGGCTCGCCGTGCGCGGTGAAATCGGCGTAGGAACCGGCTTGGTTGGATTCGCTGCGATCCTTCAACAATTCTCCGGACAAATCGCCGGAATCGGAAACATCGCAAACTCGATGCAGCAATGTCTACGCGCAGCGCAACGCGTCTTTGAAGTGCTCGACGCTCCCATCCAAATCCATGCACCAGACAAGCCGCTACCCACGACGCCGATTCGCGGCGAGCTCGAGTTCGACGGCGTATCTTTCACCCATGCGACGGATTCAGTGCTACGGGACGTCAGTTTTAAAATTGCTCCGGGCCAATGTGTTGCACTGGTTGGCCCGACCGGAAGTGGTAAAAGCAGCCTCCTGAATCTCATCCCCCGTTTTTACGATCCGACGCAAGGCCGAGTCTTATTGGACGGCGTGGACATTCGTGAAATGGATCTTCTCTATCTGCGCCAGCAAGTCGGGATTGTGTTTCAAGATAGCTTTTTATTCAGCACGACCATCGCCGCAAATATTGCTTTTGGCCGCCCCACAGCAACCCAAGAGCAAATTGAAAAGGCGGCTAAGATTGCAGCGGCCCACGACTTTATCACCGAGCTTCCGAGCGGCTACGAAACGGTTTTGGGCGAGGCCGGCGTCGGTCTTTCAGGGGGCCAGCGGCAACGACTGGCGATTGCGCGGGCACTGCTTCTTGAGCCCGCACTGCTTCTTTTAGACGACCCCACCGCTGCGGTTGATCCGGGGACGGAGTACGAAATTGCGCAGGCCATGGAAGCCGCGATGCAGGGGAGAACGACGTTCATCATCGCCCATCGACCTGCACTGCTGCGACGCGCCTCTCTCATTTTAGTGCTCGAAAACGGCAGGATCGTGCAGTCTGGAACGCATGACGAGCTGGTGCAAATCCCCGGCTATTACCAAACAGCAGCGCTGCTCCAAGCTGATTCTGGAGAGCCTGCCAAAGCTCACCTCGCCACCACATGAACCCGCGCGCCGTCCCTCTCACCTTCGTGCGACACGATCCGGAGACCACACAGCACCGGCCCGAGGACAATGTATTCACGCTGCTAAGACGCGTATTTCAATACGCAAAACCACATCGCAAACTGCTAATTCCCTTAAGTATACACGTCTGCTTGCGGGCCGTCTTGCTGCCCGTTGGAACTTGGGCGATGGCAGCCGTCATCAATGGTCCCATCGCGCATCGTGATGCCGCGGGCGTCATTTACGGTGCGGTGGGTTTCGCACTGCTAGCCGCTCTAACCAACTTCCTTTTTCATTACCGTTACAAACTCGCGCTCCTCTTGGGGGAGGCTGTGATCCACGATCTGCGCGCCGCCGTGTTCCAACATGTGCTGCGAATGCCGATGGCTTATTTCGACAAAACCAAAACGGGGCGGATCATTGGGAGAGTCACCTCAGACATCGACAGCATCCGCACCGGCGTACAGGACGTCGTGTTTATCAGCGCGGTTCAGATCGGCCAGATGCTGGTCGCCTCAGCTTTGATGCTTTATTATGACCGCGTCTTGTTTTTATTGGTGGCGTTGCTAGCCCCGATTGTTTGGATTTTGAACCGGACTTTCACTAAGCGGGTGACCGAGGCACAGCGTAAAGCCTCGGAGAGTTACAGCCGAATCGCCGCTACACTCTCTGAATCTGTTAGCGGAGTGCGTGTCACACAAGGCTTTGTGAGAGAGGATGTTAATTCAGCTTATTTCCGAGATCTCGCTGCGGATCAGGCAGGGTACAACATGGTAATGGCACGCACCTCGGCGCTTTTCCTGCCGCTTTTGGAATGCCTCACGCAGGGCTTCACCGCGCTGTTGCTCCTTGTCGGATCCTGGCGCATCCTCTCGCCCGGTTCCGGAGAAAACATAGGCGACATTGTGCAGTTTTTCTTTCTTTCAGCGCTACTTTTTGAGCCGGTAAAAAGCGTCGGCAACCAGTACGCTGCTGCCTTGGCTGCCATGGTTGGCGCTGAACGCGTCTTTCGTTTGTTGGACACGCCGCCCGCGTGGTTGGACGGCCCTGACGTGCAGCCGCTCGCCGGGGAGACAAACTCCAAGGTCGCTCCCGTCGGTATGCGCGTGGAGTTTGAAAAACTTTGGTTCGCCTATGAGCCGGGTCAGCATGTTCTGAAAAATATCAGCTTTTGCGCAGAGCCAGGACAGACGGTTGCACTAGTCGGGCATACTGGGAGCGGCAAAACCTCCATCACTAACCTGCTTGCCAAGTTGTATTTGCACGGGAGCGGCAAGCTACTTTTAGACGGAATGGAAATTAACAAGATCCAGTCCGACTCGCTGCACCGCCAAATGGGAGTCGTGCAACAAAGCAGCTTTTTGTTCGAGGGGACGGTGCTGGAAAACATCCGGTTCGCACGCCCGGAGGCGACCGAAGAAGAGGCGATGGAGGTCACGCGGCGCCTCGGGTTTGGTGATTTGATCGAGGCGTTGCCCCAAGGCATTCACACTCCAGTGGGTGAAGGCGGCACCGGACTCTCTTCCGGCCAGCGGCAGTTGGTGAACTTTGCGCGTGCGCTGTTGCTTAACCCGCGCCTGCTGATTTTAGACGAGGCAACCAGTGCCATCGACGCGCCGACCGAGGCTCGGATTCAACGCGCCCTGAACACCCTGTTGCAGGGGCGCACCAGCTTTGTTGTGGCGCACCGCTTAAGCACAATCCGCGGAGCCGACCTCATTCTGGTGTTGGAAAACGGGGAGATTGTGGAGCGCGGCACCCATAGCGAACTGCTGCTTCTTCAAGGTGTTTACGCAAAGCTGCACTCGCATTTCACTGGAGCGTAAGTTTTTCCGAAGGAAGTCCAGTGCGTCCTCTTCGCGTTACCAGCTGCAGGCTGCTTACTGCTTGGCGGACCGCACTTTGTCCTTCTGCTCTTCAGCGTTGGATTGGATGCGTTGGAGGTCGTAGGCGAGTTGTTGTTCGAGCTGGCCGATTCCAGCCTGGTCTCCACTCGCGGCAGCTTTGGCCATTTGATCTTTCAAAAAGAGCTCTTTTTCAGCCATTTTTGATTTCGCAATAGATTCTATTTCAGCGATTTGCTCTTTCTTTGCCGCACTCAATGCCGCTGTCGGTGAATGCTTCTCTAGTCGTTCCATCGCGAGTTCGTATGCGCTTTTCATGGGGAAGTTGGTGAAAAGTTTTAGCCCTTGAGTCAACCTTCGTCTGATGATTCGCCTGCTTAGCACAGATTTTGACGGTACGCTGGTTGACCACTTCGGAAGTCCTGCGGTTGATCCAGCGCTTTTTTCGACGCTTAAAATGCTCCAATCCCGCGGGGTCTTTTGGGCCATTAACACGGGACGCGACCTTCCTTTTGTGGATGACGGCTTGCGTGAATTTGATTTTACGGTGACTCCAGACTTTGTGGTGACAGCCGAGCGCGAGGTTTTTCATCGAGGATTAACCGGTGAATGGCAGGACTTTGGAGAATGGAACAGACGGTGTTATCAAGAGCACGATGCACTGTTTGAGTCGGCCTCTGGCTTTCTAGAAGACATCCGCCGGTTTTTAAAAACGAGTGTCCACGCCGATCCCATCTACGAAGGAGACCGTATGGTCGGTCTGGCTTCAAAGTCGGAGGCGGACATGGATTTGATCTGCCAGTTTCTGGAAACCGAGCGCGCAAAAGTCCCTGGCTTTGCATATATGCGGAACACGATTTGGGTGCGCTTCTGTCACGAGGCTTACAGCAAGGGCACCGCGCTGGCGGAGTTGGCGCGTTTAACGGACATTAGCCGATCTGAAATTTTCGCTGCGGGTGATCATTACAACGACCTCCCGATGCTAGACGGCACGCACGCGCAGTGGGTGGCCTGTCCCAGCAACGCCGTAGCTGCGGTGCAGACGGTGGTGCGCGCGGCTGGAGGCTTTGTCGCGGAAGGTCGCTGCAGCACTGGCGTCGTGGAGGCGCTCACGCATTTGAGCGCGCTGGGAGAGTTTGCCCTGCCAAGGGCGTAAGCGGTTCTATGCGCAAACACTGGCATGTGGAGCGTGGTGCGTTTCAAGCGAAAGGGACGCGCTGGAAAAAGCATGACGCTCATTCCACAAACCAGTTGTGGCACGGAATCGGTCCCTCCGGAGAATGGTTACTGAAGTGGTATCGGTATCCCGAGGCGGGGGTTCATCCCGAACCTGAGGTTGCGTATTTTCTTCGTTCACAGGGATATGAGTATGTCCCAGAATTTGGTGCGCGGCTTGACGAACAGCGAGAGGGGTCTTGGGTAACCCGTGCTTTTGTCCAGCGTTGGGTGACCGGAACGTCTGCATGGGATCACACGGTTAAGGCCCTAAGCGCGGGCGTTGTGGATGTGGAATACGCCAGAGATCTCGGCCGTTGCGTGGGCGAGTTACATGCGGTTCTGGCGACCGGTGCGGCGGGCACTCCGTTTTCAGCAGTGGCCTGGGATGCATCGGCGCAGCAACGTTGGATCGCGCGGCTGACGGGCGGCATAGCACAATGGATAGCTGCGCTTGAAGGGGAGCGACCCTCATCGGTGCCAGAGGAAACTTGGAATCAGTTGAGGCGCGATTGGGTGGCTGGTGAAAATGGGTGGAAAGCCCGTGTCGAGAGGCTCGCGGGATTATCTTTCATTGGCGTGCAAAGCCGGGTGCATGGCGATTTACATCTGGGGCAGGCTTTGGAGCGGCAAGCGGACGGGGAGCGACATTTTTACTTCGTGGACTTTGAGGGAGAGCCGACCCGGCCGCTTGCGGAGCGCAGGCTGTCGGATACTCCTCTTCGTGATGCGGCTGGGATGTGGCGCTCCTTCGCGTACGCAGCGGCACTAAGCGGAGCCTCCGATGAAGCGCAGAACGTTTTACAGGAAGCATTTCTGGCGGGTTGGGTGCGCGCGGCACCTGCTATCGGGAGCAATTGGAGAAGCTGCCTTGACGGCTTGGCTTGGGAAAAAACCATCTACGAGGCGCTCTACGAATTGCGCCACCGCCCGGACTGGCTCTGGATTCCGCTGCGCGGCCTGGATGCTTGGCGTTGAAAAACAATTGCCGCCCGAGGCAACGACGCGTTTTGTTTGGGATGTGAGTTTCTATCGGCACCTCGTTCGTCCCCTTCTGTTCTCTTTCGATCCGGAATCCGTCCATCATTTTGCGATGGATTGTTTGGAGTTCGCTGGACCCGCAATGAATTGGCTTTCGCCCGCGCCCGACCCGCGCCTGAGCCGCACGGTATTCGGAGTGCGGTTTCCCAGCCCAGTAGGGTTGGCGGCGGGATTCGACAAAAACGCGCTGGCGCTCCCGGGTTGGGAGGCGCTTGGGTTTGGGTTTGCGGAAATAGGGACGGTCACGGCGAAGGCGCAACCGGGCAATCCCAAGCCTAGAATGTTTCGTCTGCCGGATATGGAAGCCGTCATCAACCGACTGGGATTTAACAACCAAGGAGCCGAGGCCGTGGCCAACCGACTGCGAGTGCTGCGGGAAAAAGGCCGCTGGCCGGGCATTCCTGTGGGAGTGAATCTGGGCAAGTCGAAGGTCACGCCCTTGGAGGAGGCAACCGCTGATTACGTCGAGTCGTTTGTCAAACTGCGCGATTACGGAGATTACTTTGTACTCAACGTATCCTCGCCCAATACCCCCGGGCTGCGCCAATTGCAGGACAAGTCCGCGTTGGAAGGACTGCTCTCCGCAGTGCAAGCCGCTAATTCCACCCGCCTGCCGGTCCTGCTCAAGATCGCGCCTGACTTGGAATGGGCTGCCATTGAGGAAATTTTAGCGCTGGTACAGAGCCACGATCTCGCCGGAGTGATCGCGACCAACACGACCATCGACCACAGTAGCGTGCCGGAGTCACGGAGGGAGCAAGGCGGCTTAAGCGGCCAGCCGTTGAAGGCGCGCGCTTTGGCGGTGCTCAAGTTCATTATCGCGAACACGAGGCTACCGGTCATCGCCGTCGGGGGAATCGGGTCGGCGCAGGACGCCATGGAACGTTTGGATGCGGGGGCGTCGCTGATCCAAATTTACACAGGACTTGTGTATGAAGGACCGGGGCTTGTGGGGGCGATTCACGGCGCCATTTTGAAGAGTCAGAATTAGCGGGTCCGGCTGTGTCAAAATGACACTTTTGCGACTGATAAGTGCGCTACTTTGGCGCATTTTTAGCTTTCCCCGAACAATTCTCTAGAAGCACAGGCGCTGGCACCGTTTCTGCATTATATTGGGACAATTCCTGCAGTCAGCCTTCAGCTAATCTACCTATGAATCCCGAACGCTTTACTGAAAAATTCCGCCAGGCCTTCGACGCTGCCCACGAAAGCGCCGCTCGCCGCCAGCACACCGAGTTCGACAACGAACATTTTCTCGACGCGCTCCTCACCCAGCCCGAGGGAGTCGCCCTGCCCCTGATCGAAAACGCAGGCGCCTCCCTCACCCTGTTGCGCCAGTTGCTCGACCCCGAACTCGCCCGACGCGCCACCGCCCATGGCACCACGGTCCCCAACCCCTCGCGCGATTTGGTGGCCATGCTCACCGCCGCCGATACCGAGCGCACGCGCCTCAAAGATGAGTACCTCAGCGCCGAACATTACCTGCTCGCGCTCGTTCAAGGAAAGTTGCCCGTGAGCCGAATGCTGAAAGAAGTGGGGTTAACCCATCCCGCCCTGCTCGCCTCGCTGCAGAAGGTGCGCGGCTCCCAGCGCATCACCGATTCAAATCCAGAGGCCAAATACCAGGCTCTGGAGAAATATGGACGAGACCTCACCGCAATGGCGCAACGGGGTAAAATCGACCCTGTCATCGGGCGGGACTCAGAAATTCGCCGTGTGATGCAGGTGCTTTCACGGCGTACGAAGAACAATCCAGTACTCATCGGAGAGCCGGGGACGGGGAAAACGGCGATCGCGGAAGGCTTGGCGCGGAGAATCGTGTCCGGGGACGTACCAGAATCGCTCAAAAACAAGCGGCTTATCGCAATGGATTTAGGGGCGATGGTTGCGGGAGCCAAATTTCGCGGTGAGTTTGAAGACCGGCTCAAAGCGTTTTTAAAGGACGTCCAAGACTCGCAAGGACAGGTCATTTTGTTCATCGACGAGCTCCATACTTTGGTCGGAGCTGGAGCGGCAGAGGGCTCCATGGACGCCTCTAACATGCTCAAGCCCGCGCTTGCCCGAGGGGAATTGCGCACCATCGGAGCGACCACTTTGGACGAATACCGCAAGCACATCGAAAAGGATCCCGCTCTGGAGCGTCGCTTTCAACCCGTTCACGTGGCCGAACCCAGCGTGGAAGACACCATCGCGATCCTGCGCGGCCTCAAAGAGCGTTACGAAGTCCATCACGGCGTCCGTATCGCCGACTCCGCGCTTGTGGCTGCCGCGACGCTTTCAAGCCGCTACATTGCGGATCGATTTTTGCCCGACAAGGCGGTTGATCTGATGGACGAGGCCGCCGCGCGCCTGAAAATCGAGCTGGAATCCATGCCCTCGGAAATTGATCAGCTGGAGCGCCAAAGCATGCAGTTGGAAATGGAGCGGCAGGCCTTGAAGAAGGAAACCGATCAGGCAAGCCGAGACCGACTCGAGCGCATCGAGAGAGAGCTCTCCGTAGTGAAAGAGGAGGCGACGCGCTTGAAATCGCAGTGGTTGAACGAAAAGGGCGAGATCGACAAGGTCCGCGAATTAACGGCACGCACGGAAAAGCTGCGTCTGGAATTGGAACAAGCGCAACGCAAAGGCGACTTGGGTCGGGCGAGCGAAATTCAGTACGGACTTTTACCCGAAGCGCAAAGGCAGGTTCAAGAACAGGACAAACGGATGCAATCCTTGCAGGGTGGAAAACCCATGCTACGGGAGGAGGTTACTGAGGAGAACATTGCTCAGGTCATCTCGGCGTGGACGGGCATCCCAGTGACCAACCTGCGGGAAGGCGAACGGGAAAAACTTGTCCACATGGAGGAGCGTCTCGGCAAGCGGGTGATCGGACAGCGCCCGGCGATCAAGGCGGTGGCCAACGCGGTGCGGCGGGCGAGGGCTGGATTGCAGGATCCGAATCGGCCGATTGGCTCGTTCATTTTTCTGGGACCGACAGGCGTGGGCAAGACCGAGCTGGCCAAGGCGCTTGCCTCGTTCTTGTTCGATGACGATTCGGCGATGGTGCGTATCGACATGAGCGAGTACATGGAGCGCCACTCTGTTGCACGTTTGGTGGGGGCGCCTCCGGGGTACATCGGTTTTGAGGAAGGCGGGCAGTTGACCGAAGCGGTGCGCAGGCGGCCGTACGCCGTGGTGCTTTTCGATGAGATTGAAAAGGCGCACCCAGAAGTCTTCAACATCTTGCTACAGCTTTTGGACGACGGACGAATCACGGACAGCCAAGGGCGCACCGTGGATTTCAAGAACGTCGTGGTGATCCTGACCTCGAACATTGGTAGCCAGCATATTTTAGAGGTGGATAACGCGGAGCAACGCGAGGCGCTCGTGATGCAGGCATTACGCGACCATTTCCGGCCCGAGTTTTTGAACCGGATAGACGAAACAATCCTGTTTGACCGGCTGAGCGAGACGGATCTGGCGGAAATCGTGACCATCCAGCTCGCTCAACTGGAAGCCCGTATAGCGCCACAGAAGCTGGAACTTCACGTCAGCACCGCCGTACGCACCCTCCTCGCCGAGGAAGGCTACGATCCGGTGTACGGTGCCCGCCCACTGAAGCGCACAATCCAACGTCGCCTGCTGGACCCCCTGTCTCTCGCACTACTAGAAGGCCGCTTCAAAGAAGGCGATCACATTTACGCTGAGACGCATAACGGCACCATAGAGTTTGGAACCACAAAGCCCGAGATCCCACAACCCATTGAAGTGGAGTGACATTTACTCCCCCAAGACTTCTCAGCTTCCAGAGTCAACGGGGCCTGATACCAAATCTTGAAGAAAACTGGTCCTTCACTCCGCGGTCCCAAGCGCTGAGGTCTTTGCATCATCCATAAACCTGGAGTGAGAGGAAAGTGGCACGGCGGGGAGAGGAAAGTGTCTGTCCCCTGCGGAGCGATGCGGCGTACGAGAACCAACCAATTGACCAAGTTGATGTGACCAACTACAGTCTCTCCATGGAATCCATGCCGATCTCCGAATTCAAAGCGAAGGCCATCGCGACGCTTAAAAAGGTTAGGGACACAGGAGAGCCCGTTCTTGTCACCATCCGCGGAGTGGCCGTTGCGGAAATTTTTCCACCGCGCGCTGTCAGGGAAGAAGGCGTGGTCTTGGGTGCCTGCTCCCATCTCGTGGTCGAACGCCCACCCGACGCGCAGCTCATCGCAATGGGTTCCACCGATGAATGGGAAATGAATCAATGAAGGTCCTTCTGGATACCCCCGTCTGGATCTGGGCGGCGGAGGGATCAAAAGCGCTCGGCCCAAATTGCACAAAATTGCTGACCGATCCCGCTACGCAACGCTGGATTTCGCCCATTTCAACCCTGGAGATCGCCCGCTTGGTGGCACGGCGGGAGATTATTCTCGCCTGCCCGTTACCAGAATGGATCGCCCGTTCCATGAGCGCCCTCAGACTGCAGACGATGGAACTAGACCACGCCACAGCCATGGAGGCGTACGCCTTGCCCGGCGACTTTCACCCAGATCCAGCAGACAGGCAACTCATGGCAGCGGCCCGCATACACGGCTTGCGATTGCTGACGGCGGACGCGCGCATCCTCGCCTACCGTGAAGTGCAGTCGCTCTCCGCGCTCCAATAAACCAGCTCAAACCTGTGAGAGGAAAGTGTCCGTCCCCTGCGGTTCCCCATTTGCGTTGCGTGCTGCGGAGCCGGGCGTGTTTGAGGGAACAGGGACAGACACTTTCCCCCCCGCCCGCCCGGCCTTGGGCGCACCCGTCGCGGTCACGTCTTCTAGGACCGCCACGGCCCACCGCGCTCCGGCTACGGGCCTGCGGCCCTGCGCCTTCGGCCCCCCAGGTTCGCCTTAGCGGCCCCGTTCACGATTGCGGGTGGCGTTTACCGTCCCTTGACAGTGGCGCGTCCCCCTGAAGGCGGCGGTCCCGTTCTCTCCCGCACGCCAAGTCTCTTCTCGCCGCCGCTCGACAATTCCTTCCTCTCAATGCTAACAACAGCAAATGAGCGACGACTCTTATCCCCCAACCCCGTGGGAAATTAGAAATACTTTCTTCGACGACCGCACTCGCAAGCTCCTAGCGCTGTCTGAGGCTCAATGGTGGGAGTACACACGCAGAAAAAAAACGATGAATCGTATTTTTCCCAAAGCCGTCAAAGTTTTGGAATCCCTTGAGGAAGTGAGCCAAGCGATTGATCTCAACAAAAAAGAACAGCAGCGTTTTTTCCGCAGCGGCATTGCACAGTTGGGACTTTTGTTTTTGGGCGGATTACTCTGTGAACAAACGTCGCCTAGTTCCCTAGGTTTCATTATCCCACTCTACATCTGGGCATTCTATTCTCAGATAGAACCATCATTGAAGAGCGGTGATTTAAAACAAGATTTCGCTCGCCTCACCCTGCAATACTCTGACTTGGAAAAGGAGTTTACTGAAAATTTCGGCCTAGCCCTGCAATTCAGAGAACTGGTGCAGACATGGAATTCACCCGAAATCGGCTTTGATCTCATCGAAAAACTCCAAGATGTTGCGCTGAGCGAAATCGAACGCCTTTCCCAAAACGCGTACCGTAATCATCTTGAGAAGTTAGTCGACATGCACACCTTTTAACTAATCCATCACCGCCAACTCAGGACGTCGCCCGCGGTTTTCTCGTTTTACCAACAGCCTGGCTTCGCCTCCGCCCACCAGTAGGTATTGCAACGACTCGGCGACGTGCGAGTAATCGTTCTTGTCGGGCATATCCCGATACTTGGCTGCGCCACTGACTTGCACCCGCTTGAGAGAATACCCGCCCGCCATCGCCTTTCTAAGTATAGCACACTGAGGATGCACGATCAGTCCGGGGGCGCCGTCAATAAGCCGAGAGAGTGGGCCCGCCACTGATTCCCGCCGTTTGATGAAGTCATTAGTCGCAGCAGGAGTAGCAGGCACACCCGCCTTCCTCAGAATCTGGAATGGTGTCACTTCATCGGTCTGCGCCCGCACATCACCCGCCGGATCCCCCGTGATCTTCGCGAACGTCATGCTGCGGTACTTCTCCTGCATCACGCGCCTAAGCTCCTGCGAAAACCGCACAGCCCCCATGTCTTCCGTCACCAACTCCGAATGCACGCGCCACTGTCCCAACACCGTGCGCTGCGCAAACGTCGCCGCAGGGGTCAGTCCAAAATCAATGCCAACGTACATCGGTAATCTGTCGTTCAATTCAAACTCCTGCACATGCACAGAATCCCGAAACTCGGGATATACGGGTTTTCCATCCCGCACATAACCGTACTCCGCTTCAACGTAGACTTTTACCCAGTCGGGATCTTTCCCTGCCACCTGACGCTGGTAATACTTGTCCGGCAGATTCCCGACGTTCTCTGCCTCGGGCGATAATCCACCGGGTTGCTTGAAGAATTTCCAGCCCTCGGGGTGTTCTTCTTCCGCCAATTTGTACCACCAATGATCGGTATCCGGTGGATTCGTGTCCGCTATAATACCGCTCCACTCCGTCCCTCCCATGGCCATGCTCGGGTAACGCCCCACGCGTCCCGTTAAACCGTCGATCACCGCCTTGGGAATTTCTCGTGCCTCGTTCACCCATGCGCCGGTCAATTCCATGCTCAAGAAACCTATGAGCGGAAAGTGTCTGTCCCCTGCGGTTCCCACTTAGCAAAAAGCCGATTCGGGTGTTGAGACTAATCTACTTCGTAATAACCAGCGTCCCATTTGCGTTGCGTGCTGCGGAGCCGAGCGTGTTTGAGGGAACAGGGACAGACACTTTCCCCAGCTCGGCCGGGTCTTCGGCCTTCTAGAACTCGCCGTTCAAAAGTCCCTTAAAGGAAAGGTCCTCATCCAATTCAGGCCAGTGCAAACCGAAGGGGGAAACCTCAATGTTTTTGAGCTGCGCTTCGGTACCTTTTTCCAGACGAGCGCTAGCCGTGATAGGGAACCGGATTTCAACCGTGCCCGCAATCCGGACGGTCACATAGCCGCCATCGTAATAAGCTGTTCGTTTAGGGACGGTCAAAGTGCTCATGCCAACTCCTGATAATAAGCTCACGATTTGCTTCGGCAAGTAATTCCGCTTTCGCAAGTTCCGCTACTTTTAGCCCTTCAGATTCCCGAAGACAGACCTCATCCTCCACGAGAAAAACAGCCTCCCCATCTTACTTACGAACATGCACATGAATGGGCTCATGGTCATTGCTGTAGAAGAAAAATATGTAACCGTCCTTCTCGAAGATTCTGGGCACAAATGAAACATAGCAGCGCTTTTACTGTCCCGCAACGAGGCTATTTTTCGTGGCGCCTACCCAGGCGGCAGGGACAGACACTTCCTACCTCGGCTTCTCCCCGAGCCCTCTCTGCATTTCACAGAGGCGGCCTGAATCCGTGCGCCGTGGTTCCGTAGGGGCCGAGAACCGTGTCACCCTAAATGTTGGTATGATTGGCTTTTTCATTCCCCTTGCGCTTGCGGCGATTGCGATCCATATTCACCGCACATCCTGCGGAGATTATGGCATTTATTTACCAACACCGAGACTGGCCGGATTTCAAATGGGACGCATTCGGCCTTTCTTCGCTTCTAGCCGATGTCCGAAACTCTCAGGGGCGATTATTGGGACGTATGGATGGGCTTGGCCTTCCGCTCAGAGCTCAGGCTACACTGACGACCCTCACCGCTGATGTCACCAAATCCAGCGCCATCGAAGGAGAGTTTCTAAATCAAGAGCAGGTGCGATCATCCATTGCACGCAAGCTCGGCTTGGATGTTGGCGGGATGATTTCTTCATCACGGGACATCGACGGGATTGTGGAGATGATGTTGGATGCCACGCAAAACTTTCGGCAACCGCTCACTTCTGAGAGGCTCTTTGCATGGCAGGCAGCTCTTTTTCCCACGGGAAGAAGCGGAATGGTTCGTATCACCGTGGGGAGTTGGCGCACGGCGGAATCTGGACCCATGCAGGTGGTCTCAGGAGCCATCGGGAGGGAGCGTGTCCATTTTGAAGCGCCAGCCGCTGCACGTATCCCGCAGGAGATGGAGCGATTCCTCTTGTGGCTTGAGCAAGACCAAGGACTTGACCCGGTCCTGAAAGCCGGTATCGCCCATTTCTGGTTTGTGACCATCCACCCCTTTGAAGATGGGAACGGACGTATTGGCCGAGCGATTGCAGACCTGCTGCTCGCAAGAAGTGATGGAATGGCCGAGCGCTTCTACAGCTTGTCGTCTCAAATCGAAACGGAGAGGAAAGGGTATTACGAAAAGCTGGAAGCCTGTCAGCGAGGGGGGCTCGACATCACCGTCTGGCTTAAGTGGTTTTTGGAATGCTTCGGACGGGCGCTAAAGGGAGCTGAGGGATTACTGGAACAGGTTTTGCGCAAGGCGCGCCTGTGGGAGAGAATCAATCAAGGTCCGGTAAACGATAGGCAGCGGGTGGTGCTCAATCGGCTTTTGGATGGGTTCGATGGCAAGCTCACTTCGTCGAAATACAGCAAGCTAACTAAGTGCTCCCCAGACACAGCACTTCGTGACATTCAAGACTTGGTAGGCCGAGGAATAATGCTTCAAAGTTCCTCAGGAGGCCGAAGCACGAGTTACGAGTTAGTGGATTGAATTTCCATGAGGCGTGTTGTGAAACTCGCTCGGTTGCCTCATCGCGCTTACCATCAGGGCTCGCATTCATTTGAAAAGACGCTGGGGACAGACACTTTGCCCGCCACTCTCTCTCCCAGTCGCAACATGAAGGAGACAGGCGCGCTAAAAGCGCCTTAACTAAGTGCTATTCGTGTCTGTCCCCTGCGGTTCCCAGAGTCAACGGGACCTGACACCCTACCTGCCGCCGCCGTCTTGCTTCTACTGTCCCAACTGCAACGTCCAGCCACCTGTGGAAAGCGTCGGCAGAACACCCGATTCCACCCAGCCTCGAGCACGCAATATTTCGTCGGATAGCGAAATCAAGCCACAACCGTAAATATTGCGCCTCACATTCTTCCCAGAAATGCTCGACATGTAATAGCCGGTGAACTCCCCGTTCTGCCTGTTCAGCGTGAGCAGCAATCTCGGCGATAAAACACCAGTTCCTTCTGTCGTTGATGTCGTTGAAATCCTTCCAGTCGCAGTAATGGAAACATTCCATGCGTAGGAAGCCGTATTCCCGTCTGGATCAGTTGGATCCTGAGCTCTCAACGTAAATGGGGATGAAGTCGATGTGCCTCCACTCAAAAAAGCGGGAACCGTTGTCACCGTCGTATTTCCCCAGCGCACACCGTCTTGGCTAGAGAAATCCAATCCGGTAACTCCTGTCGAATCTTGTGCGTCGTTAAAGGCGAGTTTTCCGCCCGTCTTGGACACATAACTCGCTTGTTTCTCGATTTTTCCAGGCAAGATGTCGGAACCAAAATTACTACTCCAGCTAGCAGACGTAGAGTCCCAAACAAAATTCAAGCTACCCAAGATGCTCGTGGACTTAAGTGTGGCTGAAGTCGAACTCACCCGCCCCTCATAAAAGGATGCATTCAATCCGTCGCTTGTCACTCGAAGTCCAGTACTTCCGGTGCCGAGCGTCCCCTTCATCCGGCTTGTCCAAAGTAGTTTACCTGTCGAGAGCAGTTGCGCCAAGACGTAGGCATTATTCACCCCCGTGGGATCACCGTCAGTTGCAGACAACGTATAACGGCCGACGGCCTTAGAGTAATCCAAAGTGCCGCCACCCACACTCGTTGAGGCTGGCGGCTTTGTGAGGGATCGACTGCAACTCAGTGCCTGACTCACCCAAGCATCTTCTCCCGCGTTTGGCGAAGCTGTGTCTTTCACGGTCACGTTCAGTCTTGGAGGCGTCTCCGCAAAGGACACATCAAGCGTCAATTCTTGCCGCCCCAGACTCGTCCCCGTGCCTAGCCTAATCACCTTTTGATAGGTTAATGGGTTCGCCGAGTTCGCGGTTAACATACCGACAAACGTACGCGTCACGGGAACATACACCCGGTTCGACGAGCCCTCCAACGCAGTCGCCTCATTATAAAACACTCGCCCCGAAACCGTACCCGTTTTACTGAACGTCAGCGAAAAGGCGCCTCGATACACCGCCATATCATCCGCCGGAGAATCCGGGCTCTGCTCCAAGAGCCCTTCGTAGGTGCCAGCCAAATCCGTCCAGTTCACAGTGCCTGTACTACCCGTTCCAGCGGAAAGGATGCTCAACGCCAGCGTAGTATTCCCAGTACCGCTTGAATTGACTGCGCCCAAAGTCACCACACTCTGCCCAGCAAGAGACGGCATTCCGGAGATAAGCCCGGTGGTGGAGTTAACAGTCAACCCCGAAGGTAATCCGGTCGCGGTGTATGAAGTCGGAGTATTGGTTCCCGCAATCTGATAGTTGAACACCGAACCCACGGTCCCCGTCGCAGTCGTCGCACTTGTGATGACAGGCAATCCCACCGCAGCGTTGACCGTGACGCTGAGCGATGTGCTGACCGTCGTGTACCTCGTCGAGTCCGTCGGGGTGAACGTGACGGATTGCGTGTTCGTCCCCACACTTGGAACGGTGGACGGAGAGGTGAACGCGAATGTTCCAGCAACCGACGCAGAGCCACCGCTCAACGCCAAGGACGCAAGTGACTGACCAGACGTGATAGGGGCGGCTGTGGGGGCAACGAAGATTACAGGCGTGGCCCTGCTCACTGTGAGAGTCGCGCTCGCACTGGTCACGCTCCCGGCCGAATTGCTCACCACCACGCTGTAGCTTCCTGCATCCGTCGTCTGCGCGGAGGCGATCGTGTACGTCGAACTGGTGCCGCCGGCGATGGACGCGCCCCCCTTGCGCCACTGGTAGCTCAAAGGCGCGGTGCCCGAAGCCATCACGCTGAAAGTCGCAAGCGAGCCACCGTTGACCGTCAAGGACACAGGGGAACTGGTGATGCTCGGTGGAGTCACCACGGCGTTCACCGTGACGCTGACATTCCCACTGACCGTGTTATACCTCGTCGAGTCCGTCGGGATGAAAGTGACCGATTGCGTGCCTATCCCAACGTTCGGAGCCGTTGATGACGAACTGAATGCGAATGCGCCAAGCACAGAAGCGGATCCGCCGCTCAGTACGGATGACGCGAGCGTCTGTCCAGAGCTGATCAAAGACGCAGACGGCCAGGCGTAAATCGTAGGCGTCGCTTTATTGACATTGAAACTCGTCGTCACCTCTGCCGCAGCGGTGTAGTTCGCATTTCCTGCCTGATTTGCTGCTAAAACAACAATCCCAACGCCGTTCACTAATATACTCCCTCCAGAAATGGTCGCAGGACCGGACTTCAACGTAACGCTCACCGTCAGGCCAGAGTTTGCGACTGGCACCGCCACCGCAAACGGGGCATCTCCGTATAAATGGGAGCCAATCGCCCCAAACGCACCAATCGTCTGAGCTGCCTTATTCACCGTCAAACTCGCGCTCCCACTGGTCACACTCCCAGCTGAGTTGCTGACAACCGCACTGTAACTGCCCGCATCCGTCGTCTGCACCGAGGCGATCGTGTAAGTCACGCTGGTCGCTCCCGCGATGTTGGCACCGTCCTTACGCCACTGACAACTCAATGAACCCATTCCAGTGGCAGTCACGCTGAAACTTGCCGGAGAACCTACGTTCACCGCCAACGACGCTGGCTGCGATGTGATCGTCGGAGAGAGAGACTGCGTTGGAAAAACCGTTTTGAGCGCGCCAAAATCAAACCACTGACCACCCACCATTGGGCGAATGCGCATGTAGTACGGCGCACCCGCAACAAGAGCGCTGCCCGCCGTCGTGCTGTTGAGTGAAAAATCCGTGGTGGTACCCGAAAGAATCGTCGACACCGCATTAACAAGTTCAGTGGAATTCGATACTGAAATGTCATCGAGAAAAAATCCGCAATTATCGCCCGTATTCACAACGACGCTACTTCCGTTTCTTCTCAGTGCGAAACGCACGCGAATGGGTTTTCCTGCGTAAGTTGAAAGACTGACCGAGCGCGTATTGAACTGCGAGTCAAAGTATGAGCTACTCAAGCCAACCCCAAAGCGGCTCCAGATGGTTTGCCAAGTGAGGCCGTTATCTGTGGACACTTCCGCATTCAACGTCGTTGAGGTAGAAGCAAAGCGGCCCAAGTCGTAAAACTTTAAGTAGCTCGTAGCGGAGGGTATAAAATCACGAGAGATCTCGAACACTTGGTCGTTAAAGTCGGGAAATGCCAAATGGAACGACTTGCTTCCTGAGAGCTTTGTCGCGCTTTGAATAACAGAATAGGAACCCGTTGTGATAAGCTGAACTTTTGGAGTTGGTGAACTCTCAGCTCCTTCTGTCGCCGTCGATGAGCTTGATGAATACACGCGAAGCTCATACTGGTCGGCCTGCTCCACAGAACTGAAGGAATACGAGGCACCAGTCGTCGAAGGTGCGGTGTCCCCATAAATTGCAATGGAATCCCCCAACACCATGGGATCAAAAAGCGTGACCGAATAGGTGTAACTTGAGGGCACACCCTGCCCTCCAATACCAGAAATGTTGATGTCAAATGTCGTGTCCGCAGAAATACTTGAAGGAATTTCGGACGGGGTCCACATTAATGCATTGTCACCAGCTCCGTCACTCACCCATCCCGAATACTGATGACTTACTCCTGAACCCCTCTGAGTCACTGTGATTCGAGCAGAACTGAAGCTAGCGCCGGGATAGGAAACGGACCACGTGGAGTGAACAAAATTGATGGGGGTGAATCCCGCGTTCGGCCACGGGACGAATTTTTTAGCGGAAGCGGACTTTGCATCACCTATCACCCAGAGTGCGTTTGCAGCGCGACCGGATGAGTTTTCGGGGATATCGCCGGTACCCATTTCCGCTGCGAGGGAGTAAATAATCCAACGGCGGTGCCCAGCACTGGAAACCCCAGAATCATCCATGTAGCCGTCTATCGCTCCGGGCCCGAAGACCCCCCATGCCAGGTTCGAGTGTGACGCGGCATCAGCCACAGTGGCTTTGTAGAAATATCCGCCGGTTGGATAGTGCGTCAGGTAGCCGTTTGCCGAAATCCAAAGAGCATCGTCCTGATCCTTGCTGGATTTAGCCGAATTCAAAGTAATATCGGCGGGCAATCCTACGAGAGCGCGGTAAAAATTGATCCGTCTAAGTACGTCCGCCTTAAACAAATCACTCGTTGTCCCAGCAATGCCCGAGGAGACATCCCCAGTCCATCCCATGCGCGCCAAATATCCTTCCGAGGCATTGTATATGGTTTGATAGAACGCCAAAACGTCACGGCGGTTGGAAGTATCCACCACGAAGCCATTAGTCGCCGTTGGGTTTCCCGAACCCGGAAGCCACCCATAGGCAAATGGCGGAAGGCAAAGAATAACTGCAGAAAAACTGAGAAAAAACCGCCAGCTAATAAGCGCGCAGATATGTTTGCTCCATCTAAAAACACACCACGAAGAAAGCGACGTAGTGGGCGTCTGCTTGACAATATCCGCTGGTGTGTTCGGCATAAAAAGAAATCTCGATTTCCGCCCAATTTCCGCCCACACGCTTTTCAAGCCTGAGCGCGGGGGATTTAGGGAAGAGTACGGTGGCCTAATTGAGACTCGTGTGTCCAGTCAAATTAAGCCATTATGCAACTAATAGGCTTTGGCTTTTCCTCACAAACCGATCTCTGCCTCTGCTCCAACGCTGTTCTCCTCTCGGCAGAATGCCCGAACCTCATTTGAATCGCCAATTTGGGAACCGCGTCACTTCGCGATGCACCTCAGCGTGCCAAATGGCCTACATCTGAAAAAGAAAGACTCTCGCCAGCGCGTCCTTGCCACCGTGCGAACACCTCCCCAGCCGCGACCCATAGTACAGCCCATCGCACGACGAAGAGCCGTTTACAGAGTGCGGCGCATCGCTTCCACGCGGGCGACGATCTCGGCGGGCATCTTCACGAGTTCGGGCCAGACGCGGTGGTAGCCTTCGCCGGGGAGTTTGCGAGTGGCGTCGAATGCCATGTGCGTGCCCAAATTGGCGATAGTTGGTGCGTGGTCTAACGCGTCACTGGGATTTTTGGTGACGATACTGTCGCGCTGGGGGTCAGTATTGGCGCACATCCGGAAGAGGACTTCGCTGGTATTGTGCACGTCACAGTCGGCGTCCACGACGACGATATATTTTGCGAACATCATCTGCCCCATTCCCCAGAGCCCGTGCATGATCTTGTAGGCTTGCCACGGGTATTGTTTGCGGATTGAAACAAAGACGAGATTGTGAAAGGTGCCCTCGGCTGGGAGCGCGATATCGACGATTTCCGGAAAATTCATCTGGAACACCGGCAGGAAGATCCTCGCGCTGGCGGTGCCCATGTAGAAGTCCTCCATGGGAGGAATTCCGACGATGGTACAGGGATAAACGGCATCCCGACGATGGGTGATCGCTGTGATGTGGAAAACGGGATACTTGTCGACGGGCGTGTAGAAGCCGGTGTGATCGCCAAAAGGGCCTTCGTCACGGAGTTCGCCTGGATGCACAAAGCCCTCGATGACAAAATCAACGTCCGCTGGAACCTCCAAAGGAACGGTCAAACAGGGCGCCAGATCCACAGGACGCTTGCGAATGAACCCAGCGAAAAGCAGTTCGTCCAACCCGTCGGGCAACGGAGCGGTCGCCGCGAAAGCGTAAGCAGGGTCGCCTCCGATGGTGATGGCGACGGGCATGGGCTCGTTTTTTTCGTAATAACGCTTCCCGTGGCGCGCGCCGACTTTGTGGACCTGCCAGTGCATGCCGGTGGTTTGGCGGTCATAGATTTGGATGCGGTACATGCCTAAATTGCGCTCGCCGGTATCGGGATCTTTGGTGTGGACGCAAGGAAGGGTGATGAAGCGACCGCCGTCGTCGGGCCAGCATTGGAGGATGGGAAGGTCCAGCAACGTGGGGAGGCGTTCGGACACGGCCTGCGGAGAAAGGGGCTTCTCAAAACGGTGAACGACTTCCTGAGCAGGGCCGGTGCGCACGCGGTTAGGTTTGGCGTTAAGTAGGTCGAGTCCCTGAAGGGCGAGGGTCCAGGCGGAACGCAAATCCGTGGGAGGCTTAGCCTTCAAGATGAGGCGCATCTGCTGCATGAGCTCGTCCACGTCGGCGATGCCCAAGGCGAGGGCCATTCTGGCTCGCGAGCCCATCGTGTTGACCGCGAGGGGAAAGGAGGAAACGACTCCATTCACGGTAGGTTTCTCGAACAGAAGTGCCTTGCCGCCTCCGGGGGACTTCATTTCCCGATCCGCCCACGCGGTGATTTCCAACTCAGTTGCAACAGGAAAGGGGACGCGCACGAGTTCCCCGGCTTTCTCAAGCGCAGCGATAAATTCCACGGTGGATCGGTAAGCCATGGGCGGACTGTAGGCCGCTCAGCTTCGCAAGGAAAGCCGCCTTCGATCCCAAAAGAACCACGCTTTTCATCGAAAACTCGGAGCTACGGTTAGTCTTTATGTACAGTTCAGGATCGGATCTGCTTCGAAAGCAGAGTTGAAGGCCGTCTTGTTTGGGAAAGGGCACTGGCTCTCCGCGATGCCTTCGTTTAGAAGGCTCGTCGCCATGCAATCCCCCCTTTGCTCGTTGCCACTGCTTTTGCTTTTTCCAAGCATGCACCTTCCTGCGAATTCCCGCGAAACCATCGGCCACGGGGATGGCGGCCTTACCCGCAGTGGGCTGTTGGTTCCAGCGACGAGGACGAGGACAAACCGCGCGCCAAGGCTTCCCAAAAAATAAAGCGATAGCTCCATGAAATCACTGACGCGGCATCTTTATTTCTGGGTGCTTTTGAGCATTTTTTTCGGCGGACTTCTGGGTGCGGTCAAACCCGAGTTGGCGGTGTCTCTCAAGCCGGTGGGCGACGGGTTTATTGCGTTGGTCAAAATGTTGATCAGCCCGATTATTTTTTGCACGGTGGTGCTCGGCATCGCGGGCGCAGGCGACATGCGCAAGGTAGGGCGCATCGGGGGCAAGGCGCTTCTTTACTTTGAGGTAGTCTCCACGCTAGCGCTCGGTATTGGCCTTGTTGTGATGCATTTGCTCCATCCAGGACGCGGGTTCAATGTCGACCCTCAAACCCTGGACACAGCTGCCGTAGCCAAGTACACCAAGGCTGCTTCTGAACAAAGTGCGGCGGAATTCGTGCTGCATATTATTCCCAAAACCTTCGCTGATGCATTCACCGGTTCGGGGGATTTGCTACAAGTGTTGCTCCTTGCCGTGCTGTTTGGCTACGCCATGACGCAGTTGGGAAAGGTTGGCAAACCGGTGCACCATTTTATGGAAGATGCGTCCCATATTTTTTTCGCGATGATGGCGGCGATTATGAAGCTCGCGCCGTTGGGAGCGGGAGCAGCGATGGCATTTACGATCGGCAAATACGGCTTAGGATCGCTTAAGCCGCTGGTGGCACTCATGGGGAGTTTTTATCTCACGTGCGCGGTGTTTGTCTTGGTGGTTTTGGGGGCGATTGCGGCGCTGACGGGCTTCAATATTCTGCGGTTTATTGTCTATATTAAAGATGAGCTGCTCACGGTTCTCGGCACCTCGTCCTCGGAATCAGCGCTAGTCCCGTTGATGGCGAAGTTGGAGCGTTTGGGGTGTTCGAAGTCCGTCGTCGGGCTGGTGGTTCCTTCTGGCTACTCGTTTAATTTGGACGGCACAAACATCTACCTGACGATGGCCGCTTTGTTCGTAGCGCAGGCGCTCAATATCGAACTGACGCTGCGCCAAGAGTTCACGATTTTAGGAGTGGCGATGCTAACATCCAAGGGCGCTTCGGGTGTTTCAGGGGCGGGGTTTATTACGCTGGCAGCGACTTTAGCGGTGGTTCCTTCCATTCCTGTAGCGGGTCTGGCCCTAATTTTGGGCATCGACAGGTTCATGTCCGAGGCGCGCGCCCTCACAAATTTTGTGGGTAACGGAGTGGCGGCCATCGTGATTGCGCGTTGGGAAAACGAACTCGATCAGGAGTGTCTTAAGCAGCAACTCCGCACATAAACCACAAATTTCGTTTCAGTAAAAGATCTCCCGATGTGCACATCCTCCCGAATTTACTTTCTGTTAATTTTTCTCCTATTTGGAGTTACATCACTCTCAGCAGCCCAGCCGAAACCCGTCCCGCGGATGCAGGTAATTCCGCTGCCCGATAATCAGATCTCGTTTGAGTGCGACAAAAGAGAGCTCACGCGTCTGCATTTTGCCCCCAACCAACAACGGCCCTTTCTTTATCCAGTCAACGGCCCCTCTGGTTTCACGCTCACCCGCATGGGGCACCCTCACGATCCCATCACCCACAGCCACCACAATTCCGTGTGGATTTCTCACGCCGCCATTAACGGACTCAGCTTCTGGGCTGATAGCAGCGGGGCTCATATCGTACATCAACGGGTCGAAAAACTCTCCGATGGGGATGCCTCTGCGAGCGTGGAGACCTCCGCTCTTTGGCGCACCAACGACGGCAGCGATCTTCTAAAAGAGTTGCGCAAAGTCACAGTCCAGCCGCAGGAAAACGGGGAATGGTTGCTGGTGATTGACCTTCAACTGACTCCAGTCAAGGAGCCTGTCCATATCGGGGACACTGCTTTCGGGATGCTCGGCGTGCGCATGGCTAAGACCATTGGCGTCAAAGACGGCGGCGGCACGATTCGTAACTCAGAGGGCGGCGTGGATGAGGCCGGTTGTTTTCGAAAGAAAGCGCGTTGGGTGGATTACTCGGGCCCTGTGACCAACGAAATTACGGAAGGCATCACGCTGCTGGACCATCCCAGCAATCCCGGCCATCCCGTTCCCTTCCACGTGCGGGACGACGGCTGGATGGGGGCTGCACTGACGTTTGGCAATCCCATCAACTTGGAGGCTGGCCAGTCCCTTAAGCTCAAATACGGTCTCTACATCCACGCGGGCGCTCCCGCCACCGAGGCCTTGGAGCGGCAGTGGCAGATCTTTTCCACCGCGCCGTAACGCATGGGCGAAGAGGGTAAAGGCGAACGCGCCCACATTTCACCCGGCAGTGGTTAAAAATCGTGGCTCGATTTCAAATCTTCGAACCGCTACAAGGCTTTGAGGTCGCTCAAAAGCCACTCCAGCATTTTCCGAAGCAAGATCAGACCGACGGTCCGTGCAGTTTGCGCACAACACTCACCCGAACTTTATGGAAGTCATCATTCAACCCACGGCGGAAGCGGCCAGCTTAGAGGCTGCGAAAAAAGTTGCGGCGATTGTACGAAGCAAGCCGAACGCAGTGCTTGGGCTGGCAACAGGGAGTACGCCCTTGGGGTTGTACCGTGAGCTCATCCGGATGCACCGGGATGAGGGACTGGATTTCAGCCAAGTAACCACCTTTAACTTGGACGAATACGTGGGCCTCGGTGCGGAGCATCCGGCTTCTTACCATCACTTTATGTGGCAGTTTTTGTTCTCACATATCAATATCAACCCAAGCCGCGCCCATCTCCCTGATGGCCTAGCTTCCGATATTCCCTCGTTTTGTGGACGCTACGAGCAGGCCATCACCGAGGCGGGCGGCTTGGACTTGCAGATCCTTGGAATTGGTGCCGACGGTCATATCGGCTTCAACGAGCCAGCGTCCTCCCTCGCCTCTCGCACACGAATCAAAACGCTCACCGAGCGAACTCGCTCGGATAACGCGCACTTTTTTGCGCCCGGCGAGATGGTGCCACAACACGTAATCACGATGGGCGTTGGGACCATTATGGAAGCGAGGGAGGTGCTACTTCTCGGGTTTAGTTCGCGCAAAGCTGAGGCGTTAGCGGCCGCGATCGAAGGTCCTGTGACGCAAATGGTGCCGGCTTCCGTACTCCAATTTCATCCCAAAGCGACCGTGCTCCTCGACGAAGCTGCTTCAGGAAATTTGCAGCGCGCCGATTATTACCGCCACGTATATGCTAACAAACCAGTCTGGCAGCGGATTTAGTTTCGACGTACCCTGAGTCTTCAGCGTCACTGCTCTCAATATCCTCATGAATACCCCCACACCTACCGTGTCACGCCGTGATTTTCTCGCGGCTTCCTCTCTCGCAGCCGGAGCCTTGGCTTTTCCGTCCATCGCCAGCGCGCAACACAAGGCTGATCGCATCAAAATAGGCATCGTAGGATGCGGCGGCCGTGGCACTGGGGCCGTCAACAACGCGCTCATCGCCGATCCTGGGGTGCAACTCGTCGCGATGGGCGACGTCTTTCCAGAGCGCCTTGAGACTAGCCTCAAAAACCTTTCCGCGAAATACCCCGAAGCCTCCGGCCGCATCGACGTCCCCAAAAGCCGCCAGTTCACCGGTCTGGACGCCTACAAACAAGTGCTCGCCACCGACATTGATGTCGTACTGCTTGCAGCGCCTCCCGGCTTCCGCCCCCTCCACTTCGCCGCCGCAGTCGAAGCTGGAAAACATATCTTCTGTGAAAAACCCATGGGCACCGACCCGGTCCATGCCCGCGACCTTCTGGAATCCGCCCGCAAGGCGAAGGCCAAATCCCTCTCCGTAGTGGCCGGGTTCTGCTGGCGCTACAGTGATCGACGCTCGCTTTTTGAAAAAATCCACGGTGGAGCGATCGGTCAGGTCCGCGGTCTGTATCACACGTATCTGACCGGACCGGTAAAGCCGATGCCGGCGCCAGAAACCCGCCCTGACGGCATGGGGGATGTGGAATGGCAGTTACGCAACTGGATGAACTTTGTTTATCTCTCCGGCGACGGGCTGGTAGAACAGGCCTGTCACAGCGTCGACAAGATGCTCTGGGCCATGGGCGACGTCGCCCCGCTGCGTTGTACCGCGAATGGCGGCCGCCAAAACCCCAATCCCGGCGGCAACATTTTTGATCACGTGACCGTGCACTATGAATGGGCGAACGGCGTGCGCGGCGTCATGGCGCAGCGGCAGGTAGCCGGGTGCTACAACGACAATAGCGACTACATCACGGGCGAAAAAGGGATGGCGACCACCAAGGGCGGGCTCATTATCACCGGTGAAAATGCTTGGAAGTACAACGGGCCCCGCGTGGAAATGTACGATGAAGAGCACCGCGAATTGTATAAGTCGATACGCAGCGGCGCGGCGCACAACGATGGCGAATGGATGTGCCAAAGCACGCTAGTTGCGATCATGGGACGCATGGCGGCTGAGACTGGGCAGGAGGTCACTTTTGAGCATATGCTCAAGTCGCAAAACTCCATTTTCCCAGAACATTTGACCTTGGATATGAGCCTGCCCGTCGCGCCTATCGCTATGCCCGGCAAGACCAAATTGGTTTAGGCAGACGTATTCAGGGGAGTTTTTGCTCTTTGAAGTTGCCATGCGCCAGCGAGCTGCGCTGGATTACAGCGCTTCAGGGAACATCCTGCGGCCCATCCAAAATCCCCCTATGAAAACGCTCTCCACACGTCGGAATTTCCTGCGCCAAGTGGGCGCGGCCGGAATGGTCGCCCCCGCTTTCGTGCGGCACCTGATTTCTGCACCCCCGTCGGGCAAGGTACGCCTCGCGTCTTTTGGCGCCAACGGCATGGCGTGGTCTGACCTGAATTCACACTTGGCACATCCCAATATTGAATTGGTCACAGTAGCGGAGGTGGACTTGGATCGACTGGGCAAACTGACGCAGCGTTTTCCCGACAACAGTGTGCGAATTTATCAGGACTGGCGGCAGTTGCTCGACAATGAGGCTAAAAACATCGACGCGGTGAGCATCGGCACCCCGGACCACATGCATGCGCCCATAGGGCTCTCTGCCATGTCGTTAGGGCTTCACGCCTATATTCAAAAGCCGTTGGCGCACGACCTCTTCGAGGCGCGCAAAATGACAGAGCTCGCCAAGGCGAAAAAACTGCACACCCAGATGGGGATCCAAATTCACTCCTCGGGGCAGTATCGTACCGGCGTCGAACTGATCCGTTCCGGCGCCATCGGAAAAATCCGGGAAGTGCACACTTGGAGCAACAAAAAGTGGGGCGATTCCGCGAGCATACCCCAGCAGGGAGATCCCGTGCCGCCGGGGTTGGATTGGAATAACTGGCTGGGCGTGGTGGAGGATCGACCCTTCGTGAAAGGCGCTTATCACCCCGGCAACTGGCGCAAACGCATCGACTTCGGCACCGGCACCTTCGGCGACATGGGCTGCCACATTTACGACCCTGTCGTGAACGCGCTGCAACTCGGCTCGCCCCTGAGCGTACGCAGCGAAGGCGCGGCCCCCAACGAGTGGAGCTGGGCAACCGACGCCGTGATTCACTACGTGTTCCCCAGCACGCCCTTCACAGAGGGGCCCAAAGTTTCGGTAACTTGGTACGACGGAGACGCCAAACCTCCAGCGGACGTGCAGGCCCTCCTAGAAGGGATGCCGCTTCCCGGACAGGGCTCCATCTTTATTGGCACCAAGGGGAACATGCTCCTACCGCACATCGACTGGCCGAAATTTTTCCCCACCGCGGACTTCAAAGATTTCCAGTACAACCGCATCGACGGCGGTGCCAATCATTACGCCCAGTTTGCAGACGCCATTTTAGGCGGAGCTTCTCCTTCGGCTTCGTTCGATTATTCGGGCCCTTTGACCGAAACGGTGTTGTTGGGCGGAGTAGCCACCTTTTTCCCGAAAACGACTTTGGAATGGGATGGACCGGCCATGCAGTTCAAAAACGTCCCTGAGGCAAACGCCAAGGTCCGTCGCCGTTACCGCAAGGGCTGGGAAATCGCCGCGCTGGGCTAAGCCCCATTCAGCGCTATCTGAGCGGAGGAAGGCTGCCTCTTCTGCATCGTCGTCTCACCTTCAGTCACCAAAGGCACCGTTTAGATTGAGCACAATCCCTAGGGATTTGTCGTCGTCCGTGCGCGCGCAGACCTCGTCCGAGGCGAGGTACTCCTTCAGTTGAACGGGGAAGTGAACGGGGTTTTGCTTGAACGAACGAAATGCAGGTAGAAAGAAGCCAGTGGCTGGGAGGCGGGTTTGGAAATCGAGCAGCAACCGCTCCAACCCATCGGTGAAGCCGACCAACGCCTCAGGGGCTTTTGCCAAACGCACGAATTGCAAGGCGCTCGCCGCCACATCGGAGGTCGCGAAGATGGTCTGACCGACGAATTCGCCACTCGTGGGCCAGGTCAGGCAGCCGCAGACGCCGTTCATAAGCGCCACCCAGCCGCCATCCCCAACTTGGGCCACAAGCGCCAGCGTCGGCGTCACCACGGCACCCAAAAGCGTCGCAGAAAATTCCCCCGCCTCGACTTCCAGTGCCTCGGCTTCCGCCCCGACAGCGTCGTGGATGCGCTTCAAAAGCAGCTCGATATCTGTTGCATCACATTCCGCCAATACAGCCGCCGCGTCTGGCTGTCCTTCGAGCAACGCTGTAAAGTGCTCGAGCCAAAAGCGGACCACCAGATTTGCGCCCCGTTCCGCTTGCGATGCGGAGCCCGCGCCGTCTGAAAGCGCTAAAATCACCGTGTCGCCCAGTACGCTTAGCGCGCTGGCGTCCTGACATGGAACGGCGTTTTCAATATGGGACGCACCTCGGACTGAGGTGCAAAAGTGTCGCCATTGGCGCTCGGAAACTGATGGAATTTCAACCATTTGATTCTCTCTTACTTAAACCGAATCTATTCAATAAGGGAAAAAACAATCTCCAACCGGAAGGTTTAGATTTGAATCAGAACATGGTGGACACGCCCAGCGGCTGTGAAGCTTGCGCCACTCGAGATTCTGAGGTCTTCTGAGAGTCAGGCATGGATCAGGAATTATTGAAGTCCGTCTCGCGGTCGTTTTACTTATCGCTGCGTTTTTTGCCTGAGGCGGTGAGGGCGCCGCTTGGGCTGGCCTATATGTTGGCGAGGGCAAGCGACACTCTGGCTGATGCATCCACTGCCCCTCTGGTTGCGCGGTTGGATGCACTGGACGCTTTCCGCGGGGCTTTGGAATTTACGGCATCCAGCTCCCAGTGGCGGACGCTAGCAGAGCAATGTGCCAAGCTTCCCTGCGAACATGCCGGCGAGGCCCGCTTGCTAGCTCAAATCGAGCCGTTGCTACGCGCTTATCACGGACTAGACGCCGCGTTACGGAGAGAACTGTACACTGTACTAGATACTATTATAGCAGGGCAGCGCGGCGACTTGGTCCGCTTCGGGTACGCCTCGGAAAATGCCCCGCAAGCGCTGCTCACCGCCGAGGATACCGTCGCCTATACGTACGCGGTGGCCGGGTGTGTCGGCGAGTTTTGGACAAGCGTGTGTGCGCTGCAATTACGCGAGTTCGCCGCTCAGCCGGTGGCGGAGTTGGTGGAACTGGGGCGCCAATTCGGACAAGGCCTGCAATTGGTGAATATTTTGCGTGATTTACCTGCCGATCTTCGCGCGGGACGCTGCTATTTACCGGCGGAAGAGTTGAGTGCGGCGGGGTTGAGTGTGGAAGACTTACTGCGGCATCCGGAGCGTGGCCGAGGGGTGTTCCAGCGCTGGTTGGCCCAGGCAGAGGCTTGGTTGGGTGCGGGAACGGTTTATGTGAGGGGAATTCGGGGCGCGCGTTTGCGTTTTAGCGTAGCGCTGCCTCGGCGTCTCGGAGAGGCGACCTTGGCGTTATTGAAACAAAAGCCGCCTCTGGAAAGTCCGCTGCGGTTGCGAGTTGGGCGTGGAACAGTGTTTGCTTGTATGATAAGCTCTCTTCTTGAAGCGAAAGACTTTTTACAGGTCTCTCGCAACTCTCCAAATGCTTCGGTGTTGTAACAATATGAACTCACGCTTTTCACTTTTCGCTCTCGCATCCCTCTTTCTGGGGGCCGTTCCCTTGGTTCAAGCTCAGGCTCCGCCTCAAGACGCTGGGCGTATGCAGGAAATGCGGCAGCGCCTCGGCCTCTCAGACGCCCAAGTCGACCAGCTCAACGCGCTCTTCGAAGCAGACGGCCCCAAAATGAAGGGCCTTCGTGAGGACGCCTCGCTTTCCGACGCGCAAAAACGCGAACAACTCAAATCACTTTCCGATGCGCGCCGGGAGAAAATTGCGGCGATTCTGACGCCCGAACAGAGAGCCAAGGCCGCTGAGGAAATTAAGCGGCGTGGAGGAGGACCTGATGGCAACCAAGCGGACGGACTCCGTAGGTTGCAGGCGATGAAGGAAAAGTTAGGCCTTAGCGACGCTCAGGTCGAAAAGCTCAAACCGATTTTGACGGAGGAAGGGCCCAAAATAAAAGCCATCCGCGAGGATTCCAGCGCCTCGCCGGAAGCGAAACAGGAAGCTGTAAAACAGAGTATGCAGCGGATTGCAGCGGAGCTCACGCCTGAACAACTCGAGAAGTTCAAAGCAGAAGCCCAAGCTCGAAAAAAGTAGTTCCCACAAATCTCGTATTTCTCCCCCCTAGAATCCCCCCTAGAATCCCCCCTTTAACGCCATCCCTCTATGAAAGCTCGATTTGCAGTTTCCACAGTAATCCTCACCTTCTTGGTCAGCGCGCCCCTGACCTTCGCAAAAAAGAAGGATGGTAGCGAAACAACCACCGGCACCACCTACGGCATGGAGCGTTTTGATTTAAATCAAAACGGCATCCTCGAAGACGACGAGAAAGCCGCCATTAAAAAGGCCTTCGCCGAGGGCGACGTCGCCGCAAAAATGCTGGATACCAACAAGAATGGCATTCTGGACGACTCTGAAATAGCCGCCATCAAACTACCTCCGCCACCGTCGAAAAAGAAAAAGAAAAAGGAGTAATAGCCCTCTTGCGTTGTCGAAGCGCAACCAAATTAACGGCGCGTGAATCGGGGCGGGCTCTATGATTCGTCCGCCTAACCGTGGGTGGAAAGCGCGAGCTTCAACCCGACTTCGTCTCCCTCGGAAAGCCCCATTTCTTCGAGCTGCAACCGAGTAATGTCTGCGTCCAGCGTATCGCGTGAATCCTGAAAGCGCAGGGTCAGTCTGGCGCTGGGGCCCGCGGCGAAAAGATGCTCGATTTTTGCGTGGAACTCCGCCTCTGCGTCGCCCGCAAACAGGATGCGGATTTCGTGTGGCCGGACGTAAAACAGATCGGGCCGTCCCGGTTTGCGGACCTTGTTTACGTCGCCCAAAAACTCGTACAAAAAGGGAGTCGCAGGCTGATCATACACCTGTTGGGGCGAGCCGACTTGTTCCACTTGTCCCTGGTTCATGACCACCACGACGTCGGCAAGTTCCAGCGCCTCCTGCTGGTCATGGGTCACAAACACGGTGGTAACACCAATTTCTCGGTGAAAAGACCGCAACCAGCGCCTCAGATCTTTGCGCACTTTGGCGTCCAATGCTCCGAAAGGTTCGTCCAAAAGCAGCACCTTGGGCTCGATGGCCAAGGCTCGTGCAAGGGCAACACGCTGGCGTTGGCCGCCGGACAACTCCGAGGGCAGGCGCGCCTCCAGCCCCTCCAACTGCACTAGGCGCAACAACTCCAGCACCCGGTCCCGAATCGCCGCTTTTCCAGGACGCACCGCCCGCCGCCTCACTTCCAATCCGAAAGCAACGTTATCAAAAACACTCAGGTGATTAAACAGCGCGTAATGTTGGAAAACGAATCCCGCCTTGCGGTCTGCGGCTGGCTCCTCGGTCACGTCTTCTCCGTTAATCAGGATTTTTCCCTGGCCGGGGTCTGGAAAATCCAAGCCGCCAATGATGCGCAGCAGCGTGGTTTTTCCCGAACCCGAAGGCCCCAGAAGTGCGACGAGCTGGTGATCGGCTATTTCCAAATTGATGCCTCGCAGCGCCTGAAAGGTGCCGAAGGTGCGGCGTAGATTTTGAACGACGATAGACATGGTCAGGGATTGCGGCGGCGCAGACCGGCGCGCCATTCGATGAAGGTTTTGAGGCCGAGCGTCAGGAGACCCAGGAGGCTGAGGATCGAAGCGCAGGCGAATGCGGCGGCGGAATTGTACTCGTTGTAGAGCACTTCAACGTGAAGCGGCAGGGTATTGGTTTCCCCGCGAATATGACCAGAGACCACGGAAACGGCGCCGAATTCACCCATCGCACGGGCATTGCAGAGGATGATGCCGTAGAAAAGCGCCCACTTAATGTTGGGTAGCGTCACGCGCAAAAACGTCTGCCAACCAGAGGCTCCAAGACTCAAAGCGGCGTATTCCTGGTCGTTCCCCTGAGCTTGCATCAGCGGGATGAGCTCGCGGGCCACAAAAGGAAATGTCACAAAAATGGTCGCGAGGGCCATGCCGGGGACCGCGAAAATGATTTGAATGTCATGCGCCTGCAACCACGCCCCGAAAACTCCATTCGCCCCAAAAAGCAACACATACACCAACCCCGACACCACCGGCGAAACGGCAAAAGGAAGGTCGATGAGCGCCAGCAACAGGCTTTTTCCCTTGAAAGAAAACTTCGCGATCGCCCACGCCGCCGCCAAACCGAAGACAGCATTCAGCGGGACGCAGATCGCCGCCAGAGTCAGCGTTAGTACAATCGCAGAGCGGGCGTTCTCCTCAGTAATTGCCGCCGCGTAAACCGCTAAACCTTTCCGAAAAGCCTCCACAAAAACCGAGGCCAGCGGCACAAACAGAAAAAGACAGAGAAACCCAAACATCCCGCCGATCAGTAGGATGCGCGCCCAAAGAGGGTCTTGAGTGGAGCGGGTTTGGACACTCATGTGGTGGGGCGCACGAGGGTTTTACGTTGTAGAAAGTTGATGAGCAAAAGCAGTGCGAAGGATATTAACAGCATTAAAGCCGCCAGCGCCGTGGCTCCAGCGTAGTCGTATTGCTCCAGCTTCGTGATGATGAGTAACGGCACAATCTCCGTCTTGCCAGGCATGTTGCCCGCGATGAACACCACCGAGCCGTACTCGCCCACCGCCCGCGCAAAGGCCAGCGTGGTGCCAGTCACCAGCGCAGGTGCAAGCTGGGGAAAGACCACGCGGCAAAACGTCTGCCAGCGCGTCGCCCCCAGACTCGCCGCGGCTTCTTCCTGCGCGATTTCAAAATCCTCCAGCACCGGTTGCAGCGTGCGCACCACAAAAGGCAGCCCAATAAATACTAGCGCTATCAAAATTCCCGGCGGCGCAAATGCCACCTTAATCCCGTACGGCTTCAGCAAAGAGCCGATCCAGCCGTTGGGCGCGTATATCCCCGTCAGCGCTATCCCCGCCACCGCAGTGGGCATCGCAAAGGGCAAATCCACCGAGGCGTCTAGAAAACCACGGCCCGGGAAACGGTAGCGCACCAGCACCCACGCAATAAGCAGGCCGAATACGCAATTGAGCAGACAAGCCAAGGCCGAGAGCCCGAACGTGAGCCGACAGGCCGCCAGCACTCGCGGCGTGGAGACCGCATGGAGTAGCCCACTCCACCCCAGTCCCGACGCCTTGACGAAGACCAGCAAGAGCGGGAAAAGCACGATTAAACCCAGATAAGCCAGAGTAAAACCCAAGCTTAATCCGAATCCCGGCAGAATGCTTCGCGGCCTTTTTTTCCCCATAAAACACTTGGCGTCCCCGCTCGCAATCTGCGGCGAGGTGGGCACTTTCTCAGGCTTCGCTCTCCGCGGATTCTTCCAAATGGGACTCGTCGGTCAGCACCGAGCGAATCCCCAATTGCGAGAGAAAGCCCTGCGCTGGATCCGCAACGCGCCGTCCGGATCTACATGCGGGCGCCGGCTCTTGGGTAAAGGGAAGCGTGGCGTTGTCCTGCCGCATCTTCCGGAGCGTGACCTCTACGACGTCGCCGAGGGTGTAGCGATCTAGGATAGAGGAAATGGCGTTGCGCACATCGATCATCAGCATACGCAAGCCGCAATGCTCTTCGTCCGGGCAAGAGCACCGAGCGTAGTCCGTTTCACTCGCGCAGGAGATCGGAGCAAGCCGCCCGTCAATGAGTCGCACGAGTTCACCCATGTGAATTTCCTGCATGGGCTTGGCAAGCAAATAGCCCCCCAGCTTGCCGCGCTGCGTTTCCACATACCCTGCCTCACGCAATTCCAGAAGAATCCGCTCCACAAACTTCAGCGGCAAACGGTTACTGTCAGCGAGCTCAGAGACGGGAACTAGCGCCTTGCCGATGGATTTTGCGATACCCAATTGGATCATGGCGCGCAGAGCGTATTCGCCTTTTTTGGTGAGAGTCATTGGAGATTGGCCTAAGTAGACAAAAGGAGTGTAGTTTGGACGATTTCGGATGCAAGCGATCTTTATTTAAGGAACTTCACGCCTCTCTTGTCTCAATCGCTCCTTGTTCCATTGTGCTCATCCTGAAAGCACATTCTATTTACGAATTGTCTGGCTAACGCGTGGAGATTCGCGCTCTTAAGCTCAGTGAAGGATCTTATTAACGCGATGGAAAAGCGGGGTTGGGCGGTGATGCGCGAGTGCCTGGGAGTAGAGGACTCTCTCCGTCTGCGTTCGGAGTGCGAGGCGGGGTGCCGAGAAGGTGCGTTTCGACGGGCAGGGGTGGGCAAGGGGACGCAGCGGATGATCCACGAGGAGATCCGACGGGACGAAGTGCTCTGGTTGCAAGCCAGCGAGACTTCTGTGGAGCAGGCGGTTTATCTGGCGTGGCTGGAGACTTTGAGGCTGGCTTTGAACCAGCGGCTGTTTCTGGGGCTGTTTGAGTTTGAGGGGCACTTCGCGATTTATTCGGAAGGTGCTTTTTACAAACCGCATTTGGATCGTCACCGGGGCACTGGGGACCGGATTGTCACCGCGATTCTTTACCTCAACCCCAACTGGGCACCGGGCGACGGCGGCGAGCTAAAACTCTGGACAACTTCCGGAGAGAAGGAAGGGGCGTTCGAGCTGATAGAGCCGCGGATGGGCACCCTCGTGTGTTTTCTAGCTGGGGAGTTTTGGCACGAGGTGCTGCCTGCGCACAAAACTCGGATGAGCGTCACGGGCTGGTTTCGTGATCGGAACGGGCTGCCCGGGGTACCCCGTTACTCAGCGAGTACTGGTATTTAAGCTGGAGCTTTGCGATCCTTCGATCCGTGCGGTGGCGGATTCAAAATCCATGTGCAATCGTCCATTTTGAGAGTGGCTGTTTCCCCAGAGGTGCGCTACAGTTAGATAGCGAGGTAACTTACGCACGAAGTTCCCGTCTAGTCTCGGTTCCCCTTTTTTTTCTCTATGAAAATTTCCAGTCGCTGTATTCCCAGTCGCTGTATCACGGTTTTGGTTTCCGCCGCGGCTTTGGTGGGCAGCGGCACCATTGCTCAGGCGCAGGATGCGGATTTTTCCTTCTTTTACGATTCCCTCTCGCCTTACGGCAATTGGGTGGAAGTAGCTGAACACGGCGCATGCTGGCTGCCAGCGGTCGAAGAAGGTTGGGCACCTTACACAAACGGCAACTGGGCCTACACGGATGTGGGATGGACATGGGTGAGCCACGAGCCCTTTGGCAGCATTGTTTTCCATTACGGGCGCTGGCTGCTTACCGGCGACGGTTGGGCCTGGGTGCCCGGCTCGGATTGGGCGCCCGCTTGGGTGTCATGGAGGGCAGGAAACGAATACGTCGGCTGGGCTCCTCTGCCGCCCTCAGTTCCCTGGCACGCCAACCGCGGAGTGGGCGCCTGGGTGGACGTGCATGCAGAAATCGGACCAGGATATTATCGGTTTTGTGCAGCCCGGGATTTTGGTGCGCAGCGCCTGAGCACGATCCTATTACGACCGACGAAAAACATCACGGTCATGTTTCAGACAGAAAATGTGACTAACATCTCGCTGGTCAATGAGCAGGTGTATTGTGGCGGGCCGCAATACCGGTGGTTGCGGGAACGTTCGGCACGACAAATTCCAGTGCTACGGGTGTGTCGGGAGGAGAATTTGGAGCGTTATTACGGGTTGAATATCGGCGGCAATTTCGGGACGGTACAAAACTTCATTTCCAATGACATGTTGGTGCTACCGGCTCCCAGACGGGTGGAATTAAGCGCAAGCCGCACGCATCGTTTGCCGGAAGCCGTCGGCTCTGTGTCTCGCGGGTGGCATGGGGATTCCAACGCCAATGAGCGGCTACGCTCGCATTTAGAAGGTCAGTGGGAAACACACAGGACGCAGGATTCGCGCCAAACAAACGACTCGCGAAAGGCGGATATCTTGGTGCGACCAGCCGCCATTGAAGAAAAACGGGCAGCGCTACTTAACCAAGAAGCAGGTGGCACCTCTAGGCGTTGGGTTCCAGGGTCGGGTGGGAATGCGCCTCAGACTTCGGGGACGAATTCCGCAGAGCGGCATGGGTCGCAGAGTTCTGCCCTCTTCGAACGTTCCGCAGGGGAGTCCACCCGTGGCGGAAGCGGAGAAAGGCCTCCAACGGCTCAGCGGGTAATGCCGGCTTCTCCGGGTCGGTCTTCTGAAGGTGGTAATGGATTGAGCACTCCGGGGATCATCACCGAGCGGGGGTTAGTGCCCTTGGAACGCGGCGTGACGACGGAGCGCAGTGGTTTTGTCGACCGTAGCGGAGGCGTCGAGCGCAACGGGAACGCCGACCGCGGAAGCAACACGGAGCGCGGGGGAATGTTTAACCGCAGCGCCCCGACCATGCCACGGGCACAGACGCCAGACGCCTTTACAGAAACGGAGCCGCTTCGCAGTGGGAGTGTCAATCGTGGGGGCAACGTCGATCGCGCGGGAACGGTCAACCGCAGCGCGCCGACCATGCCTCGAGCACAGACGCCAGACGCCTTTTCAGAAACGGACCCAGTTCGCAGTGGGAGTGTCAATCGTGGGGGCAACGTCGATCGCGCGGGAACGGTCAACCGCAGCGCGCCGACCATGCCACGAGCACAGACGCCAGACGCCTTTGTCGAAAGTGAGCCTGTTTTAAAGTCCTCGCGCTCAAACGGAACACAGAACGCAAGCGGTGGAACCATCCGGCGTGAGGGAAGCGATTCTTCCGCTAATTCGAATGGCGTGCCTGCGATGCCCAAGACGCGCACGCTTCCAAACGACGCAGCGGGGTTTGTTGTGCCGCAAGCGCCCCCACGGACGCAGACGGTCCCCGTGCCGTCAACCCAAGGGCGAACAGTCTCCGACCCTTCACGAAACGAAGTCCAAAGAAGCCAAGAACCGACCTCGAATTTCCGCTCTGTGCCCGTGGTGCCGCAACAAACAACCAGCGGTGCATCATACCGTTCGGGCACCCCACCCAGCGCGCCCCAGACAATGCCTTCCAGTAGGGCGTCCTCCTCCGTTGCGCCGCAACCCCAGCAATTCCAGCAACCGCAACAGGCTCCCCCTTCGCAGTCGACCAGCCAGCGGGGTGGCGCACCACAAAGCGGCGGCGGAGTGCCACCGAGTAGTGGCGGCGGGCGTCCGCCTGCATCCCAGAGCAGTGGAGCGAGTTTGAGTAGCGGAGCGCCACCGGCTGCAGCGGCCCCTGCGGCAACCACTACAAAGAAAAAACCGGGCGACCCCGGTTATGTGCCCGGTCAGTAGCAGACGGGCGGCAACCGGATCGCAACGTAGCCTATGGCCTCCAAAGAGGCGCTGACTCCGGAACTTTTCATCTGTTTGGGTAGCGCTCTTGCTTTCCGAAGCACATTTGGGAAGCCTAACGGACTTTGATGGGTGTCGCTCTACAGACTTTCTTTGCTCGCGCCTCCAGCAGCCTTGCGCTGTGGGGAGTATGCGCCGCCACAATGTACTGGGCGTATGAACCCGGATTGTGGGTGCTTATTGCCGGTCTTCTTCTGCGGGGCCTCTTTGAATTCTATCAAATGTTGGGCACAACGCGGCTGCCACATCTCCGCCAAACTGGCATGTTACTCGGTGCCGTGTTGGTTCTTGGTGCCCTATACATCGGGCGCCAACGCGGCCCGGAGGCGGCTTTTCAGTTTGAATCAGCCGCTCTCTTGGTGAGCATATTACTCGTCTTTGTAAGGCAAATTTTTTGCACTACGAAAGACGAAATGCCGGTGGCGAGCGTTGCTTATACGCTTCTGGGACTTGTCTACATTGCATACCTTGGATCCATCACGGCGAACCTGATTTACTTCACCCCACGTGCCGAGGACGGCCATCTTACGGGACATCTTTATCTGTTGTATCTTGCGCTAGTGACAAAGATGTCAGACTGCGGAGCTTATTTAGTCGGATCGCTCGTGGGCAAACACCCGATGATCCCGCGCATCTCGCCCAAAAAGACTTGGGAGGGCTTTGCAGGTGCCTTGGCGTTTTCAACTCTGTCATCGGTGGCTCTTACGCGCGCTCTACCCACGCAACTCGCTCTCATCGGTCCGACGCTCAACGCAGTTTTGCTGGGGCTCGGCCTCGGTCTTGTCGCCGTGTTAGGGGATCTCGCAGAATCTCTTGTCAAACGTTCCACGAGTACAAAAGACTCGGGCCACATGCTCCCAGGCATTGGTGGCGCGATGGATCTGATTGATTCGCTGCTATTCACAGCACCGCTGTTGTATCTTTACTTGCGTTACACCCCCGGCTCCTGATGTCAAACGACTCCTCCATCCCCAGTCCCCGGCGCAGGCGCATCGTGATTCTCGGGTGCACAGGTTCCATCGGACAATCCGCCTTAAAGGTCGCGACCGACATTCCCGAACGCATGGAAGTAGTCGGGCTCGCGGCCTTGCGTAGCGTAGAGTTGTTTGTGGAGCAGGTACGCACGTGGAAACCCCACGTTGCGACGCTCGCGGATTCGACGGCCGCCGCAGAGGCGCGTGCGCGGCTTTCCGAGCTCGGGTCTGGTACGGAAATTTTGGAGGGTGAAGCGGGCCTTTGCGCGCTGGCGACCCTGCCGGAAGCCGATCTCGTGCTGATCGCGATTGTGGGGACGGCGGGGCTGCGTCCGGCGCTCGCAGCGATTGAAGCTGGCAAGGACATTGCGGTGGCGTCCAAAGAGATTTTAGTGATGGCCGGTGCGGTGATCATGGAAGCCGCCCGACGCAAAGGCGTACGCGTGTTGCCTGTAGATAGCGAACACAACGCCATTTTCCAGTGTTTAGAAGGACGGCGTTCTGAAGAGGTGTCGCGCCTTTTGCTCACCGCGAGTGGCGGTCCATTTCGCACTTGGCCGAGCGCGGCGCTGCTCGGAGTGACTCCGGCGCAGGCGCTCAAACATCCGACCTGGGAGATGGGACGAAAAATTTCCATCGATTCGGCGACCCTTTTCAACAAGGGGCTTGAGATGATAGAAGCGCGCTGGCTTTTCGACATCCCGATGTCGCGGGTTGAAGTGGTCGTGCATCCTCAAAGTATCATTCATTCGATGGTCGAGTTTGTGGACAACTCCGTGTTGGCGCAGCTTTCCACCACGGATATGTGTTTTCCGATCCAGTACGCCGTGACTTGGCCGGAGCGCGTGCCCAACCGTCTGGCGGCTCTGGATTTCGCACAACTCGCCAAGCTTGAGTTCGAGGCACCTCGGCTCTCGGACTTCCCGGCGCTTTCCCTCGCCCGCCAAGCCGGCGAGTCGGGCGGCACGCTCCCAGCGGTGCTCAACGCCGCGAACGAAGTCGCGGTGGCGGCATTTCTCGCTGGGAACTGCTCATTCCCAGCCATCTGGGAAACCGTCGCAGCCGTGATGGAAGCCCACGCTCAAGAATCCAGCCCCGATCTCGACGCCATTCTCGCAGCAGACGCAAACGCTCGTATAGCAGCCGCGACGCTGTTGGCTTAAAGTTGTTTGACGCGCGCGCCTCGCCTCACCAGCAGGGGGCGATTCGGCGAGACCCCTCTATCCGCCGTTGGATTTCTTGTTGGCCAATGGGGCCGCAAAGGACTGCACCCCGTGGGTTCGCAACTTGCGTTTGAAGAGCTTGTCCCCACACGCCGCGTACAAAATATCGCGCTGTGGACCACCAAAAGCCATGTTCGCGACCTTGCCGTTGGGCATCGGCAGGATGCACTGGACTCGGCCGGCTGGATCACAGACTTGGATCCCCATGCGCGTGGCGACATAAACGCGGCCGTCGGTGTCGACCTCTACGCCGTCCGCGCCGGAGTCGTCGGCGAGGTCCGGCACCGCGAGTTGGAAGAAGCGCTGTTTAAACGCCAGACCGCCGTCCGTCTGAATTTGATACGAATAAACCCAGTGCGTTTTGGTATCTGCGACATAAAGCAGCGCTTGATCTGGTGAAAGCGCGATGCCGTTAGAAAACTTTAACCCCGTATCCACAATGCGTTTGGTTCCATCGGGTAGAACTAACCAAATATGGCTGGGATCTTTCCCATTCCAACCCGGTTCGGTGACATAAATTTTACCATCATTTCTGACTATTAGATCGTTACCGCGAAAACCATCGGCGATCACATCCATGGAACCGTCTGGTTTATAGGCGACAATTTTATTTTCGCCGCCTGCAACCGCGTAAAGCCGACCATCAGGACCGAACGCCTGACCGTCCCCCTTGCCAGATTCTTCTACAAAAGTCTCAGGCTTACCCGCCGCGTTGAGGCGATACGTTTTGCTGTTTGGAACATCGTTGAAAAACAAATCCCCTTTGGCGTTGGTCGCCGGTCCCTCCAAGAACTTGTACCCCTCGCTCACCAACGTCCAATTTTCTCCGGGAATCAACAGCTTTTGGAAGGCATCGCCGCCCAAGGGAATCGCCACCGCTTTTGGCCAGTCTTTCCATAAAAAACGCATCGCATCCGGAAAGATAATTCCAATCTCTTTTCCGTTATGCCCGCCTTCTCCCCAAGCATGAGCCACTTCGTATCCTGAAAATTGCAAAGCGCGCTCCAATGTTTGATTAGCCATCCACCAATCTCCGAAGGAATTATTTAAATCGCCCGCACCGTCCTGCACAAAAACTCGGAGGGGTTTGGGTTCTGTTTTACGGATTAAAGATGAAAACTTGTCGCCACCCCGAATGTCCGTAAAACTGCCAATTCCAGAAAAAACGCGGTGAAACAAATCGGGGCGTTCGAAGGCGGCGTTGAGCGCGGCTATGGCACCGGAGCTGTGGCCCCCAATCGCGCGATCGTTGGGGTCTTGAGAAAGATGTATAGCGCGCCCGTCAGATGCCGTTTTGGTTTCCACTGCGGGCAGCAATTCCGTGGCGAGGAATTTCGCATAATCCGGGGAGAGCGAATCGTATTCGAAAGAACGGTTAACGCGGTCGCCGGTATCTGGGGCAGCGGCCTTCACTCGCCCGGGCTGGACGAAGACGCCGATGGTCACGGGCATCTCGCCCTTTGCGATGAGTTCGTCAAAAACTTCGGGCGCCTTGTTCGCCACGCCGTCTTGATGCACATAGAGGCAAGCTGGTTTTGCTGGGTTGTAAACAGCCGGCACGTACACCCAAAACTGCCTGCTGGTGCCTGGGAACACCTTGCTGTTTTCCAGAGTAAACTGAAGGACTTCACCCTTGGGCGGGGCAGGAGTGAGGGCTGCGTTTTGAGCCAGTACGAAGGTGGGCAGCGCAATGAAAAAGAGGGATAGGGGGGAACGCATGATTAAATTCAGTGAGATATTGGCCGAAACTGGAACTTCATAAAGAATCCGCGCGGCCTGACATTCTTTGAGTCAGCTATTTTTAACCGGTGGTTTTTGGCTAATAAAACCGCCTTTCTACGCTGTTCTTCTATGCTTCGTTATGCCCGCATGCGTTTCCAACTTTTTCACCCGTCTCGCCGCTTGTCTGGCGACAGGCAGTCTGCTCTGGGCTGGGAACGTGTTTGCCCAACCCGTCGAGCCGACGCCAGCTTCAGCGCAAACTCCTGAGCCCGTTGGTGCCGCCACTGGGCCCGCCGCCGTTGCCACAGAGCCGCTCGGCGCCGCCATTTACCGCAAGTCCTGCGCCGAGTGCCACGGGAAGCGAGGCGAAGGCGTCACCGGCAAGTACGACGATCCCCTCGCGGGCTCCCGCAGCCTCCCTTCGCTGGTTCGCATCATCTCCAAAACCATGCCCGAGGGCAAGGAAGGCACCTGCACCGGACCAGACGCCGATGCCGTCGCCGCCTTCATCTACGACGCCTTTTATTCGCCCGCCGCCCAAGCTCGGATTCACCCTGTGGTGGAAAGCCTCTCCCGCCTGACCGTCGCCCAATATCAAAATTCCGTCGCCGACCTTCTCGGACGCTTCCGCCAAGGCTTCGACCGCCCGCTCGGCCCACAACGCGGTTGGCGCGGGGTGTATTCCGGGTTCGCGTTCTCTACCCCCGAGGAAGAGGCAGAGAACCGGGAATTAGTCGCGAAAAAGAAGGACAAAAAACCGCGCCGTCCCGAGAAATTTGAGCGAGTCGATCCACAAATCTCTGTGCATTTCGGCCCGGGAAGCCCCGATCCAGAAAAGATGATTCCCGAGGAATTCAATGTCCGCTGGAACGGCTCTATCTACGCGCCGGAAACTGGTTCGTACGAGTTTGTGGTAAAAACGGAAAATGGCGTCCGACTCTGGGTGAACGAGCCCGACGAACCCCTCATCGACTCTTGGGTGACGCCGGGGCCGGAAACGCGGGAGGAGCGCAAAAGCATCTTCCTGTTGGGCGGCCGTTGTTACCGAATTTCACTGGCGATGTTCAAGTTCAAGGACAGGAGCGCGTCGGTGGAACTGCTCTGGAAGCCGCCACACGGCAAGTTGGAAACCGTGCCGCAAGCCCAAGTGATGCCGCAGGAAATTGCCACCAACATGATTGTCAAAACCGCGCTCCCAGCGGACGATAGAAGTGACGGTTACGAACGTGGCACGACTATTTCCAAGGAGTGGGATCAGGCCACCACCACCGCCGCCCTTGAAGTCGCCGCCCACGTCGAGATGACGCTCGACGCCCTTTCCGGCAGTAAAGCCGGCGCCCCCGATCGCGTGGAAAAGTTGCAGCGCTTCTGCCGCCGCTTCGTGGAAACAGCCTTCCGGCGTCCGTTGAGTGACGCGCAAAACGCCGCCCTCATCGAACGCGCCTTTCAGGCCGCACCCACTCCGACCATCGCCGTCAAACGCCTCGTACTTTTCACGCTGAAGTCGCCGCGCTTCCTCTACCCCGAACTTTCTCATGCCGACGGTTTCGACGACTTTTCTGTAGCCTCCAACCTCGCGCTGGTCCTCTGGGATTCGCTCCCGGATCCTGCGCTTTGGAAGGCGGCGAGCGAAGGGCGCCTTCACACACAGGAGCAGGTCGAAAAAGAAGCGCGGCGGATGGTTGACGATCCGCGTACGAAGGCCAAACTGCGCGGCTTTTTCCAGCAGTGGCTCGACTTGGAGCGGGCCGAACACGCAGCCAAGGACACTGTGCTTTTTCCGGAATTTGACGAGGCTCTGCACTCCGATTTGCGCAAGTCGCTCTTTCTATTCCTCGACGAAGTGGTGTGGGGGCAAGCACCCGATTATCGGCGCCTTTTTCAAGCAGACCATCTGTGGCTCAACCAGCGCTTGGGGCGGGTCTACGGACAAACCCTTCAAGGCGACGAATTCCAACGCATCGTCCCCGTCCGCGGCAAGCGAGCCGGCGTACTAACCCACCCGTACTTGCTGTCTTCCCTCGCCTATAACCGGACGACTTCTCCGATTCATCGCGGCGTATTTCTGAGTCGTAGTGTGGTGGGAGTTAATTTGAAGAACCCCTCCGTGGCGGTCGCTTTTGAAGATGCAAAGTTTGACCCAAGCCTCACGATGCGGGAAAAGGTGTCCTCCCTGACCAAGAACGCCTCGTGTGCAGGCTGCCACGGCGTTATCAACCCGCTGGGTTTCACTCTAGAACAGTTCGACGCCATCGGCCGCTGGCGTTCCGAGGACAATCGCAAGCCCGTGAACTCCACCGTAGACTTCGACGCCGAAGAGGGAGCCTCCCTCCACTTCACCGGCCCAGAAGACGTTGCCAACTATGCCGTCTCAAGCACCCACGCGCACGACGCCTTCGTTAGGCAACTCTTCATCTACACCATCAAACAGCCGCCCGCCGCTTTCGGCGTAGAAACCCTCCAGCGCCTCCGCACCCAATTCGCCACCAACGGCTTCGACATTCGCAAGCTCCTCGTTGACGTCGTGATGACCAAGGCGTCCACAGGGATTCCGCCAGCCGCCCCCAAAGTCGCGGGCAATTAGAGACGCGTCTTTAACAACACTTCTTTTTTCATCAAACTAGCACACTTGAAATCCGATATGAACCCTCTCAACCGCCGCGCATTTCTCCGTAATCTGGGCGTCTCCGCCGCCTCTCTTCCCTTCCTCAGCGCGTTGCCGAGTCTGAACGCCGCTGCCGCCCAAGGCCCCAGAAAACAGCGTCTGGTCATCATATTCACGCCAAACGGTACAGTGCCCACGGAGTTCTGGCCGGACGTCGAAGGAGAAGACTTCCAGTTCAAATCGATCCTCCAACCCTTGGAGCCCTTCAAGAGCCAGACGCTCATGCTCAAGGGCGTCTATAACAAAATTAAAGGCGACGGCGACCAGCACATGCGGGGCATGAGTTGTTTGCTCACCGCCGACCATCTCCTTCCTGGCAACATCATGGGCGGTGGCGGAGCGCCTGCGGGTTGGGCGAGCAATATTTCCATCGATCAAGAAATCAAAAAGGCTCTCCAAGCCCGTCCCGAAACCCAGACCCGCTTCGGCTCGCTCGAGTTTGGGGTCGCCGTCCCCAATCGCGCCGACCCATGGACGCGCATGTCTTACCTAGGCGCCAACCAACCCGTCTCGCCCATCGACGATCCGTACCAAATGTTTGCCAAAATGTACGGTCAGGTGAAGGACAAGGACAGTCTGGTAAGCATCATGGACGACGTGAAGGACGACTTGCGCAAGGTCGCCGCGAAGCTAAGCGCCCGCGACAAGCAGATGCTCGAGGAGCACCTGACGTTGGTGCGCTCCATGGAAGCCGAGTTGAAGGCGCCCGCCGTGCACGTCGAGCATCCCCTCCCCGAACTGGATCCGGGCATCGAACTGGTAAACGACAACACGCCGCAAATTAGTCGGATGCAGCTCAACCTGCTGGTCAACGCGTTCACCAACGACATGGCACGCGTCGCTACTTTCCAATATATGCGCAGCGTTGGGGGCGCGCAGATGCGGTGGCTCGGAATCCAAGAAGGCCATCACGCCCTTTCCCACGAACCGGACACCAATCAGGAAGCATTCGGCAAACTGGTGAAAATCAACTCTTGGTTCGCCGGAGAAGTGGCTTATCTCGCCAAACGCCTCGCCGAAACTCCCGAGCCCTCAGGCGAAGGCTCCCTTTTAGACAACACGCTAGTAGTCTGGACTAATGAATTAGGCAAGGGCAACAGTCACACGCTGGACAATGTGCCCATCGTCATGGTGGGTGGCGGGGGTGGCTTCAAAATGGGCCGTTTTGCCAAACTGGACAACGTTCCCCACAACCGACTCTGGCTCACGCTGGCCCACGGGCTCGGGCACACGGGACTCAAGACGTTTGGTCAGGCAGATCTGTGTGAAGGCGGCATTTTGCCCCTATCCTGAGTCCGGTCGCCCAGCGTGACGCAAAGAAAGCTTTTTTGAAATGGGCTGGGGAGGTAGGCTAAGAAGAGCCTCCACAGCGGGTTTTCCTTATTAATTAGTGTTGATAATCTCATGAATTCTCTTGATCCATTCTCAACCAGTGGGCTCTCGCGCCGCTCCTTTTTCGAGCGCTGCGGAATGGGGTTTGGCTTGTTGGGTCTCGCGGGAATTTCTGAAGCGGCAGCCGCAGCCGGTTCTTCAAACGGTGCTTCGCCTTTGATCGCGCATCCGCCCCATTTTGCAGGAAAAGCCAAACGGGTGATTCACCTTTTTGCAAATGGAGGCCCCTCGCAAGTAGACACTTTCGACCCCAAGCCCGAACTCTCCCGCTTGCACGGCAAAGCACTTGCCTCGGGCCATTTGAAGACCGAACGCCCCACGGGAGCCGCCTTCGGTTCGCCTTTTAGCTTTGCGAAGTACGGTCGCTGCGGCACTGAGGTGAGTGAGCTTTTCCCCAATGTGGCCCAATGCGTAGACGACATGGTTGTGATTCGCTCCATGTACGCAAATGTGCCCAATCACGAGCCTTCCCTGATGCTCATGAATTGCGGGGAAGCGCGTCTGCCGCGGCCCAGTCTCGGTTCTTGGATCAATTACGGACTGGGAACTGAAAACCAGAATCTACCCGGCTTCGTCTCTCTCTGTCCCGGAGGCTACCCCACGGGCGGTTCACCCAACTGGCAATCAGCATTCCTACCTGGTTCATTGCAAGGTACCTACATCGATAGCAAACACACCGATGTGGAGAAGTTGATCGAAAACATTCATAACCATGCATGGAATCAGCCGGAGCAGCGGGCTCAGCTGGATCTGCTTTCCAAACTTAACCGTCTTCACCAAAAAGGGCGGGAGGAAGACTCCCAAATCGAAGCGCGCATTCAGTCTTTCGAACTAGCCTACCGCATGCAGATGGAGGCCACAGATGCCTTCGATCTCTCCAAGGAACCCAAGCATATCCGCGATCTTTACGGGGATACTGTGTATGGTCGGCAATGCCTGATCGCCCGACGCCTTGCGGAACGAGGCGTGCGTTTTGTGCAACTCTGGCACTCGCCCGGGCAGCCTTGGGATAGTCACGACGATTTGGAAATCAATCATCGCAAGCTTGCCAAAGAATGTGATCAAGGAACGGCGGCCCTTCTAACCGACCTCAAGCAACGTGGACTGCTAGATGATACCCTCGTGCTTTGGTCCGGCGAATTCGGGCGCACTCCCACTGTGGAATTGCCCACGCCAGGCTCCAACGCTGGTAAAATCAACGGACGCGATCACAACCATTGGGGCTTCTCAGCGTGGATGGCGGGTGGTGGCGTCAAAGCGGGTTCGGTTTACGGCGCCACCGACGAGTTCGGCTACAAGGCGGTGGAAAATCCCGTTCACGTGCACGACCTGCACGCCACCATGCTTCACCTCCTCGGCATGGATCACGAAAAACTCACCTTCCGTTATTCCGGGCGCGACTTCCGACTCACGGACGTTCATGGGAAAGTCGTCAAAGGACTACTCGCGTGAACTGGAAGCTCCCAACTCTAGCATCTCTCGCCGCTGCCTCTCTGTTTTTTGGCGGACCGCACGCTTCACAAGCTGCAGCAACTGCGCCCCAAAAGCCTGTTGATCCAGCCGATGTTGAGTTTTTTGAAAAGTCCGTACGCCCTCTCTTGGAAGGACACTGCGTGCAATGTCACAGTGCTTCCAAAGGGAAGACCAAGGGCGGACTCGCCTTGGACAATGCTTCAGCCGTCCTCAAAGGCGGCGACACAGGGCCGGCGCTAGTCCCAGGTTCTCCGGAGAAGAGCCTCTTAATCAAGGCGGTGAGCTACACGGATCCGGATCTTAAAATGCCCCCGGATGACAAGCAGATGCCCAAAGCAGACGTGGCTATTTTGCAGGAATGGATTCACCGCGGCGCTTACGATCCAAGGGAAGGCCGCGCCAGCAGTGCGGATCCTGAGGCGGCCAAGAACCATTGGGCGTTTCAACCACTGCGCAAAGAGCAACCGCCAGCAGTGCGAGATGCACAATGGCCTCGCACCGACACGGATCGCTTCGTGCTTGCGGCGCTGGACGCCAAGGGGATTCGCCCCTCGCCAGATGCGGGCAAACGCGAGTTGCTACGCCGCGTTTCCTACGATTTGACCGGCCTGCCTCCAACCGCCGAGGAACTTGACGCCTTTGCAAAGAACACCGCCCCGGATGCCTACCAACAGGCGGTGGATCGCCTACTGGCCTCTCCCCATTTCGGGGAACGTTGGGGCCGATACTGGCTGGACGTCGCGCGCTATTCGGACACTAAGGGATTGCCAGCCCCAATTAATGCCGATCGCCGGTTTCATTTCGCTTATACGTATCGGGATTACGTCATTAACGCCTTCAACACGGATAAGCCTTTCAATGAATTTATCATTGAACAATTAGCCGCGGATTTACTCCCTGAACCCAGAAGACTTCAAAACCTTGCCGCGCTAGGTTACCTCACCGTGGGCCGGTGTTTTCAAAATAATATCAATGACATCATCGATGACCGCATCGACGTCGTGAGCCGAGGGCTACTGGGCCTCACTGTGACCTGCGCGCGCTGTCACGATCACAAATTCGACCCTATTCCCACGGCCGACTACTACTCACTGCACGGCGTTTTCCTGAGCTCGGAAGAGCCCAAAGAACGTCCCATCATTGCCGAACCAAAGCACACGCCGGAACACGCTCAATACATCGAGAAACGGGAGGCCCTTCTGAAAAAGATGGTCACTGTGGCCGAGGAGGAAGTGGCGAAGACGAATATCGAGCTCGTTCAGAAGATCCCCGATTATCTCTTAGCCACCGTCGAGGCGCCCGCTGTGGCGGACCTCAAGGCCGTGGACACATTTGCCGGAGAACATAAACTGGTCGGGTTGCCGCTTTCACGTTGGCTAAAGCTGCTCAAAAAGCCCGAAAGCACTTCGGTTTTCGGGCCTTGGACAGCGTTGGCCGCTTTACCGAAAACCGAGTTCACAGAGAAGGCGAAACAACTTTGCGCTCTTTGGAAAACGGCACCTCCGCAAGGCTGGCTCCCCAGCGTGCTCGCGGCCGTTAGCGACCCAGCGCCCGCTTCACTTCAAGATGTCGCGCAACGCTACGGCAACCTTTGTGCACGCGCCCTCGACGTCGAACTCGCAAAAGAAAAAGCGGCAGCCCAGCCTAAGGTGGAGCTTTCAGGCGATGTACGAGACTCGCTGCGGCTCCTGCTCGCCCAAGACGGCGCGCCTTCTCAGCTCACGCTTGCCGAGGTGGAAAAGGTTCGAGGAAAGAAGATTCAAGATTTGCGCACCAAGGTGAAGGATGAGCTGGACCTCCTCGATGCGACGGATCCCTCGGCGCCCGCCCGTGCGATGGCGATTTACGACAAACCGCAGCCTGTTCAGGCGGCCATTTACTTGCGCGGTAACAATGCCAACCGAGGCCCCAATGTTCCTCGTCAGTTCCTAGCCGTTCTTTCCGGTCCCGAGCGCAAGCCTTTCACTCAGGGCAGCGGCCGATTGGAGCTGGCGCAGGCCATCGCGAGTCCAAGTAATCCGCTCACGGCGCGCGTCGCGGTCAACCGGATTTGGCTCCATTTGTTCGGAAGGGGCCTCGTCGGGACGCCCAACGATTTCGGGGTTCGTACCGCGAGCCCGGCGATTCCCGGCGTGCTGGATTATCTAGCGACACGTTTCATTGAATCAGGGTGGTCCACTAAAAAAGTGGTGCGGGAACTGGTGCTCTCGCGCACCTATCAACAGGCCAGCGACGCTCGGCCGGACGCGCTCGCCTTGAACCCCACAAATGATCTACTCCACAGCGCCAATCGGCGACGGCTCGACTTCGAAGCGCTGCGAGACACGCTGCTCCAAGCCTCGTCGACTATTGATCTTACTCTTGGTGGCCGCGCTGTAGAATTGAGCAAGCCTCCCTTCTCTTACCGACGTTCCGTCTACGGCTACATCGACCGACAGGACTTGCCTTCCCTCTTCCGGATCTTCGATTTCGCCAATCCAGACATCAGCACCGGACAACGCTTCGAGACCACTGTTCCGCAACAGGCGCTATTTCTGATGAATAACGACTTCCTCAAAAGCCTCGCCGAGGCGCTGGCCAAACTACCGACTATCACCTCCGCTCCCCCCGGGCCAGATCGAGTGCAGGCTTTGTTTCGCCAAGTGCTCCAACGCGCCGCACGCCCCGAGGAACTTCAAGCTTCCCTGCAACTCGTTTCCGTTTTTAGTGAGAAATCAGACAAACCTTGGGCTTCGCTCGGGCAAGTGCTTTTACTCACTAACGAAATCGCCTTTTTGGATTAAAAATATCCGATAAAATTATCGGACAAAGTTGACCTTCAATTTCTCCGATCTTACCCCTAAATCCGCCATCCCCCCGATGAATTGCCGAACCTTTATTCTCACCTTCGTCGCCTTGTGTTTCAGTGTGGCCCCACTGAAGTCCTTTGCGCAGAAATCCACCTCGAGCGCTTCAACCCAACCGCCGTCCCGAGAGCAAATCCTCTCTGCTCGCCGGATCGTTTTCCTCGGAGATAGCATTACCGCCGGAGCCACCTACGTCATCGATTTCGCGACGGTTCTGCGCAGTCAGAAGCTCCCCAACGGTGGTCCGGAGGTTCTGAGCGTAGGGCTCTCTAGCGAAACCGTCTCTGGGTTGTCAGAGGAATCGCACCCTTTTCCCCGACCCTGCGTCCACGAGCGACTCACTCGCGCATTGAGCGCCCTCAAAGCGGATGTCGTGTTCGCCTGTTACGGGATGAATTGTGGGGTGTACATGCCCTTGGATGAGGAGCGTTTTGCCGCCTTTCGAGCAGGCATGGAGAAGTTACACAACGAGACAGTCGCTTCGGGCGCACGCATCGTACACATCACGCCACCTTATTTTGATCCGGCCCGCAAACCCACACAGGCTTTTTACGCCGATGTTCTCTTGAAATACTCCGAGTGGCTTGTTTCCCAACGGGCTCAGGGTTGGGAGGTCATAGACCTGCATTCCGCGATGCGCGAAGAAGCTTTAAAGCGCAAAGCCCTCGACCCGAAATTCACGTTTTCCAACGACGCCGTGCATCCTGGCGCGGAGGGACACTGGTTGATGGCGCAGCAAATTCTTGCATGGCTCGGCGATTCCGCCGTTGCCGAGGCGCCAACACTGGAAGCGCTCTTGCAGAAACGGCAGTTCCCGATCGCCGCCATGAAGTTGATTGAGCAGCGAGTCCAACTCACCAAGAATAGCTGGGTCCAAGCCATCGGTCACAACCGGCCCGGCGTGGCCAAAGGGCTCCCGCTTGAGGAGGCGAGTGCGAAGGCGGCAGATCTGGATGCTCAGGTCGACGCGCTTTTGAAGTAGTTCAAACGGACGGAGCCGCCTAATTTCATGGCTCTCGCCACTGGGGAAAGACTCTCGCGACTAAAAGATCAGTGACGGGGAGCGTTCCCCGAGAGACCTTTTGGCTCCCAAGGAGTCGAAGTCGAGGCAGGGAGCACCAATCCATCCCCTGAGCGGGACAAATCCTCGAGCAAATGCTGCTGCCGTTCCAGGAGCACATCCGCCCGCTCCCGAAGTGCATCACGCTGACGAACGGCTGTGTCACGCTCGCGGCGAAGTCTCGCCAGTTCACGCTCGGTACGTTCGCGCTGTTCGGAATCGCCTCGCAGCAAATCGTTGCGTTCGCGGTCTAAGGCGAAGGCTTGTTCACGACCTGCAGCGCGGGCGGTGTCGGCCACGGAGCGAGCTTCGTCGCGTTGACGAGAAACGAGATCAATTTGGCGGGCAAAATCCTCGGTACGGCCCCTTAGGGTTTCACGAGTTTCTTCGAGCAGCGCAAGCAAGGTCACCTTTTCGTTGAGGAGGGCCTCACGTTCGCGGGTGAGCTGGTCGGAGCGGCGGCGGGAATCGCTTTCCGCAGCAGCGAGACGACCGGTGAGCTCAGAAGATTCGTTGCGCGCGGCGTCAAGATCCTCCCGTAGGCGAGCCACCTCAGCTGGGTACCGGCGCTCCAAGTCGCTCAGAGCAGCTCGCATACGATCGGCTTCGACCCGCGATGCATTGAATTCTTCGCGGATTTTAGCGATCTCGAAGTCCTTGGAAGCCGTCACGGTAGACAACGCTACGCGCTGTTCGGCGGTCAGCTTGGCTAGGCGCCGGTCGCGCTCAGCTTGCGCCTCAGCGATCTGCTGGTCCTTGACCAAAATTGCCGCATCCCGCTCGGCACTAATAGTAGCCACCACGCGGGAGTGCTCCGCCTGCAACGCCTCATAACGAGTCGTCCATTCAGTAATGCGCCGATCGCGGTCCGAGCTAAGGCTGGTGATACGCTGATCCCGTTCCGCCACAGCCATCGCACGCTCGCCCAAGGCCGCTGCCAGCGAGCGTTCGTGCTCCGCGCGCGAAAGAGCAAGTTGTTCTTCGTGAGTGGCTTTGAGATCGGAAAACTGACGACTGCGTTCCAGCAGCAACTGATTACGTTCTGCTTCCAAGAGCATCACGGTATCTTTGGAAGCAGCCTCAAGGTCGTCGATTTCCTCGTCCTTAGAAGCACGAAGGGCGGAGAGCTCTTCGTCGTGCGCAACATGAAGAGCGTCGAGGGCCTGTTGCTGCTGCGCTTTGGTGAGTTCGAGCGTGGCGGAGTGCGTGGCGCGCAACGATTCCACAGCGCGTTGATGGTCTCCTGCACGAGCTTCCCCGTGAATCTTAAGCTGCTCGACTTCGTGCAGAAGATCCGCTTTTGCAGTTTCCAAGGCACTGTTGAGCGCGGCCTTTTGCGTAGCATGTTCCCGGACGATCTGATCCAGCGCGAGGGCGTGAGCTTCCCGCGCAGCCTCCAACGCCTGATGATGCACCGCCTCGATTTGCTCCAAGCGCTCCTTGTTGGCTGTCGCAGTGCTCTCTACTGCCAGACGATTTTCCTCACGCAAGCGCGTAATTGTGTCATCCCGCTCCTTCAACGCGTCACCCAGCCTGAGATTTAATTCGCGATTCTCGCTGCGCAAATTCTCTAAATCCGTTTCCAGATCCTTGCAGCGCCCTTCAGCCAGCGTTTTCGCTCGTTCGGTGTCCGCCGCTCTCGCCTCCGCTGCCGCTTTTCCTTCCACCGCCGCCAACCGTAAACTGTCCAATTCGGTCAGTTTCTCCTGACTCTCCAAACGCGCCGCCGCCACCGCGCTTTCAGAGGCCGCCCGCGCACCAGACAACTCAGCGTCCGCCCGCCGGAGTTCGGCATCAAAACGCGCGGCAGTCTCCTGTGCCTCCACAGCCGACTGAGTCAGTTTTTCCTGAAGTTCGGCGACCTCTTTGCGAAGCGAATCCTCGACAGAATGAAGGGTGTCACGCTCTACAGTAAGCTCTTGGATGCGAGCATCATCAGCGGCCTTGATAGAGCTCAACTGTGCCGTTGTGCTCTCCGCCGAACTGACCCGCTGCTTCAGCGAGCTGGCTTCCGTATGGTGCTGAGTCTTGGACTTCTCCAGTTCGGTGGAGAGAGCGTCGCGTTCCTCAGCTAATGCGTCACGTTCCCGGGTGAGCGAACTTACCGCTTTGGACTGGGCGTCGATGGAGCGTCGAAGCCCTTGAACGGTGCGCTCGTTTAGCCCCGAAGCGGCACGTTCGGCCCCGTCAGAGTCGTTTTTTTTTACCTCTAGCAAAAGCTCCTTATCAGCTTTGAGCTGCTCGATATCTCGGCGAGCCTTCTCCAGCGCTTGCCTCAAGGCTAACACCTCTTCGCTGCGCAATTCGCCCTCACCGGCCGCAGCTTCTGCCTTGCCTGCCCGCACATCTTCCAGCTGCTGCAATGCTTCTTGGCGCGCCTTCTCCAAAGCCGTACGCTCCTGCTTGAGCTGGGAAATGCGATTTTGCAACTCCACAGGATTTGCAGGGGCAGGCCCAGCATTCGGCGCCGAAATTGGAATCGCTGGTTGGTCCGCCGTATGCAATTGATGCGCTAACTGGGCATTCTTTTCCTGCAACGCATCGCGCTCGGTAAGAAGTGACCGAATGCGTCCCCGGTAGGTCTCAATATCAGATTCGAGCTGCTTCACCGCACGCAACTCCCAACCAAACTGAGGCTCGTACGGCTCCTCCTCGTGTTCAGCCTCGTGCTCGCCAACTTGCCGCCGGTCGAGCTCGCTAGCAAGTAACTCTTCTGCCTTTTGACGAGCTTCCCGCTCGCGCGCCAATTCAGCCGCATCTTCCGCACGCTGCCGCTCTAGCGCTGCAAGTTGCCTACGCAAGGCCGCCTCACTCTCAGATTCATGCAGCGCACCGTGCGTATCATCCGCAACATGTGCCTCAGGCACATCAGCCGTAGCCTCCATCGAAGCGATTTCCGAATCTTTCTGCGTATGCTCCAACGAAGGTTCCGCCGTTGGAGAAAAATCAGAGTAGTTTTCACTCAAGCCCGAAGCCGACTCCGTTTCCAGAAAGGAATCGACGCCCAACGCACTGGGAGCGACTGAAGCGACTTCTCCCGAACCGTGCTCCGAACCTGCCTCATGCGGGACGACTTTCACGACTTCCGTATGCGCCGCATCCGGGTGAGTGGTCGCGACGAAGGCAGTGTCGTCTCCAAGAGGTGCACCAATGTGCGGAGGTTCCACCTCGGTGGTTGCTTCGGTCGGATGAGTCGAAATCTGCGCCTCAGCTTTTGCGCTCTGCTCGGTCTGTGTCGCGGCTGGAATCAATGAACCCGATGAACCCGATACCTTCTTGTGAGCCAACATTTTCGTCACCTTTAAATAAGGCATCCGAACAGGCACTTCGCTTTTTGCCGATTCCGAGCTTCTGAAAATATCAGGAACACGCAGATACAACTCCGATAGCGGAATGGTAGGATCGCGATCCTTGAGGCGTTCCTCCAAATCAGCCCGCTCAAAAACCAGTGCATGATGAACATCATGGGGTCCTCCCTTGATTGCTCCCGGCGGAATGCGGTGCAAAAAGTCCCCAAGCTCGAGAGTTATCGTGGAATGAGAGGCGGACGGGGCGGATTCTGCTCCGTGCAGTTGCTCACCGACGCCGGCGTCGGATGGAGTTGAGTCTGCAAAGCTGTCCTGGTTCATGTGCTAATTCTTCCTAAAAAAGATGGAGGCTCTTGGGGAAGCGAGTTTAAGGCCAAGTTTCAACTTTTCTTAGAAGAGGGGCGTGCATTCAGAGTGAAATTTCTTTTATCGGCGTCCTTACGTTGTTCTCAGCCTGCTATTGAAGCATCGATCAGGCGCGAATCAGGCGCGTCAACGATTTGCCCTGATGCCCCCGCTTGGATGCTCAAGCAATCTTGATAATCCCGCTGCAAAAGAGGCGAAAGCACCGCTAAAATCTCAACTTCATCTCCGTTATAATTCGTTTGCAAAACCTGCGCGCTCCGGTGCAAACGCGCCAACCGATCTCCGTCGGCGGCGTTCAGGCGCACGGTGCAAACCTTGGATCCTCCCGAGGCGAGTTCGGCCATGTGTTCCAAAAGCGCGTCCATACCCTCGCCGGTATGCACAGAGATGAAATGCGCGTCAGGAAATTGTCGCCGTAACGGTTCTAAAACAGACCGGTCTTCGAGCAGATCAACCTTGTTAAACGCCAAAATCATCCGCTTGGTGTCCGCTCCCAATTCAGAGAGCACCTTCATGGTGGTGTTGTGAAATTCGAGAACTTCATCCTGAGCAACGTCCATCACATGGATTAAAAACTCTGCCAGCGCCGACTCCTCCAAAGTGGCCCGAAACGCCTCCACCAAACGATGCGGCAGCCTGCGTACAAAACCCACGGTATCCGTGAGCAACAGCGGCTGGTGGTTGGGCAACTCCACTTTGCGAGTCGTTGTGTCCAAGGTGGCAAACAACTTGTCCTCCACTAAAACCTGAGCCCCCGTGAGCCGACGCATCAGCGAAGATTTGCCCGAATTGGTGTAGCCCACAATCGCCGCGTTGGGCACTGGGGTACGTTTGCGATCCTTCCTCTGAGTACTGCGCACCGAGCGAACCTCCGCAAGTTGCGCCTTGAGACGCTGGATTTTCGTGCGCACCTGCCGCTTGTCCTGCTCCAACTGCGACTCCCCCTCCCCCTTATTTCCGATTCCGCCGCCCTGCCGCACCAAATGTCCCCAAGCCCTAGTCAAACGAGGGAGCGCGTACTCCATGCGCGCCAAGTCTATTTGCAAGCGCGCTTCGTGCGTTTGAGCCCTTTGAGCAAAGATGTCCAGAATCACTTCCTGCCGATCCAACACGGCCACTCCGGTTAATTTTTCCCAGTTCCGCTGTTGGCTGGGCGAGAGTTCGTTATCAATGATCAGCGCATCCAGTCCCTCGGCTTTGAGCCGTTCCGAAATTTCAGCAGCTTTCCCCGTTCCTATTAGGTATTGGGGGTGCATTTCCCTGCTGTGCACCAACATCCGATCCATGACAGGAACCCCTAGGGTTCCCACCAACTCTTCCAATTCCGCCAATAGGCTGACCGCCTCAGCACGATTGACAGGATTATGATAGGCCCCGACCAATAGGGCGCGTTCCACCATTTTACCGCGAGGATTTATATCGTTCAATTGAGGTTTTAGGAAAGACCAACCAAGTAGCAGCGAGTACCGCGTGAGCGGCAGGTGAAGGGTGGTTCAATGAAGGGTGGTTCAACAAAGCCATTCCGGCATCCCCGAGCGCACTTCGAAACCTTCAATGCGGCGCTGTGCCGCTCAAACTGCGGAGGCTAATTCTTCTATTTCTTCGGAGCAGCGCCCTCTTTGGAAGGTGCTGCTTCTTGGAAAAGAGGCTGTAACTTGCCGTAACCCGCCTTCTCTAAATCTGCCACGGGAATAAAGCGAAGCGACGCGGAGTTAATACAATAACGCATGCCGGTGGGCCGTGGGCCGTCAGGGAAAAGGTGCCCCAAATGCGCTCCGCTTTTCGCAGAAATCACCTCCACGCGGATCATGCCGTGGGTGCGGTCTTCCTTTTCAATAATCGAACCCTTGTTCACCGGCTGAAAGAAGCTGGGCCAGCCCGTGCCGGAATCAAACTTATGGTTCGAGGCGAAAAGAGGTTCTCCATCGATGACATCCACGTAAAGGCCTTGGGCGTGATTGTCCCAATAAGCGTTACGAAAAGCCGGCTCAGTGGCGGCGTTGCACGTGACGTCGTATTGCAGCGGGGAGAGTTTTGAGCGAAGTTCCTCTTTATTCATGGCGTTATCTTTTGAAGCAGCGGCGGCGGGCGCATTTTGGGAAAGCGGCGCCTGTTTGTCGGCTGCTGGGCTGGTCTTATCCACGGCCAAGACCGTCAAGCCAGACAGCATAAGAGGCAGGGCGGCAAGGTTGATCAGCAAGGGGCGTTTGCAAAAGCGCATAAAATGAAACGTTAGAAAAGTGGAACTTGGGGCGAAAAAGCCAGACTACGATTTACGGAGGAAATTTACAGCAAAAGGAAGCCCGGCGCAAAGTGGTTTTACTGAGAGTTTTTGCTCAGAGTCCTTGCAGTGGCTAGAGTTCACAAGTTAGGGATCACATTGAGCCCGAGGGATTGGAATCATCGCCTTACAATCTAAGACATCAGCGTCACAATTTTGTTCAGTTTAGACGCTTGAGCTCTTCAATGTTGGGTTGTTTCAGCGACTCGGCTCGCCGGATACGGTCGCGCGCCGAGCGAAACACCCTGCTGGCGACCGCGATTAAGAAAAACACAGGGACGATGGCCAAGAGCCTGTGCTTGTTGGGTAACGGCAAAAGCAAAGTCCCCAAAAACAGCACTCCAACGAAAGAAAACAATCCGACTCGAAACAGCCAAGAGCGCTGCCGGTCTGTACGGTATTGGTTCCAAAAGCGGCGCAGTGAGATGGCCCCGCCAATGGCGCCTGCAACCAGAATAAGGAGAACAAACGGCATAGCCTTGGTTTAAGTAACTGGAAAAGTACGATAAAGTCGACTAAACTCGATGCTTTAACAGGGTTTACTTCACCAATATTCCCCAAGTAATCACATATTATTCCACCCCCTTATGAGTAAAAAATCCGGTTCCAAAGCCACCAAAGCCAGCGCGGACGCCAAGTCCCTTCATCGTCATTGGTCCAAGGAAGTGGTCGACGGGGTGGAACGGGCCGCCAGCCGTGCAATGCTTCATGCAGTGGGCTTTAGCCGAGACGATTTTAAGAAAAATCAGATTGGCGTGGCCTCCACCTGGAGCATGGTCACCCCGTGTAATATGCACATCGACGGCCTCGCCCGTCAAACCGAGGCCGGCATCAACACGGCGGGTGGCAAGGGACTGATCTTTAATGTGATGACCATTTCCGATGGCATTTCCATGGGAACTGAGGGCATGAAGTATTCGCTGGTTTCCCGTGAGGTGATCGCTGATTCCATCGAAGCGGTGGTGGGCTGCCAGGGCTTCGACGGCGTGGTTGCCATCGGGGGGTGCGATAAAAATATGCCCGGCTGCCTGATCGCACTGGCCCGCCTCAACCGGCCTTCTGTTTTTGTTTATGGTGGCACCATTTTGCCCGGTTGCATTTCTGGCATTCTTGCGCACAAGCGACTTCGTAAGGATCGTGCCGACGCTATCGCGGAGCGCAAGCTAGACATCGTGAGCTGTTTCGAAGCGGTGGGTTCTATTTCCAACGGTCAGATTGAGGAGAAGGAACTGGCCTTGATTGAAGAACAATCCATCCCGGGCGCGGGATCCTGTGGCGGCATGTACACAGCCAATACGATGGCGTCCGCCATTGAGGCGCTCGGAATGAGTCTGCCGAATTCCAGCGCGCAGAACGCTATCTCCCCAGCCAAATTGCAGGATGCACGGGCTGCAGGTCTCGCCGTCGTGGAGCTCATCAAACGCGGCATCCGGCCCTCAGATATCCTCTCGCGAGAGGCGTTCGAAAACGCCATTACCGTGGTCATCGCGCTCGGCGGTTCCACTAACGCTGTTTTGCATTTGCTCGCCATGGCGCATTCCGCTGGGGTGAAGCTGTCTTTAGAGGACTTCAACAAACTTGGAAAGCGCGTCCCAGTTCTGGCCGACCTCAAACCCAGCGGCCGGTTCCTCATGAGCGAACTCATCGAGATCGGAGGCCAGACCCCTCTCATGAAGATGCTGTTGGAGGAGAAGCTTCTGCACGGGGATTGCCTAACGGTCACTGGCAAAACGCTCGCGGAAAACCTCAAACGCGTGAAGGCGTACCCCCGCAACCAAGAGATTGTGAGACCGTTTTCTAACCCGATCAAAGCGACCAGCCATTTGGTGGTGCTCAAGGGTAATCTTGCCCCAGACGGTGCTGTGGCGAAAATTTCTGGCAAGGAAGGTCAGAAGTTCAGCGGCAAGGCCATTGTGTTTGAAAACGAGCAGGATGCGTTAAAGGCAATTCTCGACGGGGTGGTGAAAAAGGGCCATGTGATTGTCATCCGCCATGAAGGACCGGTGGGAGGTCCTGGGATGCGTGAAATGCTCTCGCCCACAAGTGCTGTGATGGGCAAGGGACTGGGGAAAGACGTTGCTCTGATCACTGATGGCCGGTTTTCAGGAGGCTCGCATGGTTTTGTCGTGGGCCACATCACCCCGGAAGCGGCCTTGGGGGGGCCATTGGCATTAGTCAAGAATGGCGACGCCATCACGATTGACGCCGACAAGCACGAACTCTCCCTCGCCGTCTCCGCAGAAGACCTTGCGAAACGTAAAGCGAAGTGGAAGGCACCCAAGCCTAACTACACCCGTGGGGTGCTGGCAAAATACGCGCGCACCGTCACCTCCGCCTCGCTTGGAGCGGTCACAGACCTCGACTAAGTTTGCGCTAAAGGTTCAGCGAGGTTCAAGAGTCGCCAGATTGTCACTCAATGGCCCCGAATTTTTTGGGGACATTGAGTGAGGCGGCGTCTAGTTTTCGCGGGAATTCTTGAACCTCATCTATTCCTTAAAGGTCCCATGGTTGCTTCCGTTCCACAAACTCCACACGAACACGTTCCCTGCCAGATTTGTGGCAAACACTTTGAAGAGGAAGATATTGTGCTTGGTCAGGTGGTACGTTCTGCCGTGGTGGAACTCATTTGTGAAGCGCATCCAGACTGGGATGAGAACAAATTCATCTGTCAGAAGGATCTGAATCATTTTCGGAATTTATACACGCAAAAGCTTGTCGAAGAGGATCGAGGGGAAATTACCGAGTTGGAAGAGGAAGTGCTGGCGAGCCTTGAAGACGAAGAGTTTCTCTCCAAAAATCTTAACGAAGAGTATGAGGAAAAGCTGACGTTCGGCCAACAATTGGCAGATAAGATTGCCAGCTTCGGTGGCTCTTGGAAGTTCATCTTGAGCTTCGGTGCAGTTTTATTGATCTGGATCATCGTCAACACTTGGGTGCTCAACAAAGAGCATCAGTTTGATGAGTATCCCTACATCCTACTGAACTTGGTGCTATCCTGTTTGGCTGCCCTTCAAGCCCCGGTGATCATGATGAGCCAGAATAGGCAAGAGGCCAAAGATCGGTTGCGCAGCGAGCAAGAATACAAAATTAATCTGAAAGCGGAGTTGGAAATCCGCCATATCATTAGCAAATTGGATCAGTTGAGGCAGCACCAATGGAGGCGGTTGCTTGAGATCCAACACATTCAAATTGATCTCATGAACGAGATCGCTGAACGCAAGCGCCCCCCAGTGAGCGTCACTCAATCTGGGCCGGTGGTGGACTTCTCTACAGTTCGAAGCGTGCATCAAGTGGAAAACCCCATAGTCTCTCCGAGCGACAAGTAAGGATGCCTTAGGTTGGGGTGAATTTTCCAAAAGCCTGTTGTTGGAGTTGTTTTTCAGCCCGTTTTGTGGCATATGTTTGGTATGCAGGGCGCAGCTAACCTTTCTCGGCGAGAGACACAACACGACAACATTTCCGTTTGGTACGTGGCGGCTCTTGTGGTGTCGCTTGGGTTGCACGCCGGCTTCTATTCTTGGTCAAAAGCGACTGCCATTGAGGGATTTAGTCAGTCTCAAGCCCCTGCCCTTTTGCCGCCGCGCTTCGTGCTCAAACAGGTCAACATCGACCCGCGCGCGGCTCAGGACGTCCCCGAGCCGCCTGCTCCCGCCCGAAAAGAGCCACTCGCCCCTGAAAAGCTGGTGTTCTCGGATGCAAAGCCGCAGGCAGCCGATGTCAAACTCGAGGTTAAACCGGTGGATATTCCCGCCCAACTCGCAGAGGAAAAGCCCAAGCCACCCGCGAACACCATCGCGATGGCCAAATTGGATCAATCTACCGTAGGAGCTCTAGATGGAGAATTAAGCTCTCTCGCGGGAACCTTTTTGAAAACAGGCCCCGTCTCGAGCGCCCAACCCGTCCTCGCCATCTCTGCGCAGTTGGCCAAAGGCACTTCTCAAATTGGAACAGCTATCACGAAGGCCGACGCCTCTGTTTCCTTCGCAGGACGCCAATCGCTAGAGGACGTCCTCAACGGAATTGGCAAAGTACCGACAAAGGAAAGTCCCGTCGCGATTCCCGGAAACGCCCTCTTCAGCTATGACAGCGTCGAACTGGGCCCTGAATCGCTTCCCATCTTGGAGAAAATCGCCGATCTCCGCCTCCGCTTCCCTGACTACATTATGGTCATTGTCGGCCACACCGATAACATCGGTTCACCTGACTACAATCTTCGCCTGAGCCAACGGCGAGCTGATGCCGTCAAAGAGTGGTTGGTACGCCGTTACAATGTGAACCCCGCAAGGCTGGATACCATCGGACGGGGCGCCCAAGAATTGCTGATTCCCAGCGGCACAGTCGATGAGCAGGCGTCCAACCGCCGAGTAGAAGTGTTACTTGTGCCCGCGAAGGCAGGCAAAAAGTAAGCGGCGGCTTACCGGACCGTCGCGTTCCTCTTCCTCTCATTCTTGAGAGCCGCTTGCAGCACCACCTCGTTTTTCAGGGTTGTTGAAACCTCGCTTGATAAGCCGATGGCACGAGCTTTCTGATCAGTGAAATCTTGTCCGCTCCCGTAGCCGCCACTCCTTCAGGCAGCATCTTACCGTTGACCAGGCAGTTGTCGAAAGAGGCAACTCCGCGCACCGTCATCTCCATGTTTTCCAGCGTGAGCCGCGTAGCCCGCAAAGTGGCGTTTTTTTGCACCAATGCGGGCTCCGTTTTGTCTGCGCGGCGAATCAAAACATTCTCCAAGTCTAACTCAACATGTTCATTAGCGGCTGCGCCGATGCTGAGAGGATGCTCTGAAACAGACCATACGACGGCGTTCTCAAGCTTGTAACGGCCATTGTTAAGGAAGAACAAATCGTACGCGTGGCAATCGGCAATGAAGACGTTTTTGTAACTGGTTTGCGCGGCGACGGTGTCGGTGATGCCGGTGCTATTTCCGATGGAAACCAATCCCTCTACGCGATACTCGGCACTCTCATGTGCGCTGATCCCATCGTCGCCACATTCAATCGCTCGGATGTTTTCGAACACGACGGCGCGACAATCGCCATGGATATTGAAACCGTCGTTGTAGGGATGTGTGGCCGTGATGTTCCTGATAATGAGATGCGCATTATCGCCGCTCAACTGGACGCCGGCCGAACGCATCGGTGCAGCTATGTTCGCAGCGGCAAGTTTTTCACCGGGCGGAAGCTTTAGATAAAACGTGCCGAAAAGCTGCTTCGAGCTCGCCTGTGAACGCTCCGTATCCACAACGAAGGTCCATTCACCGGGCTGCAAGTCTTGCAGTTTCTTGAACGGCGCCTTCTTGCCTTTCGAGGTGCGCCCCATGTGATTCATTTCGCCATTCCAAACAAAAAACCAGCGACTGAGAATCGCCTCATCAAGCTTGGGAAGCAGCGCATCGTTCGCGAAAAGGCTCGGCTCCACTTCCCTCCATTTCTCCAAGTCTATGGGATCGGATCCCTCGAGCGTCGCGCCATGTCCATCAAGGATCACGGGCTTTCCAAGCTCGCCCTTTTTGCCATAAAAACCCGCGTAGTCGCGATAAACAATCGGCTCCAGATGAATCGTGTCACCGGGTTGCGCCATCTTAATTGCCTCTTGGATAGTCTTGGCGTCTACCCCCACATGGATATTGCGCCCGCTCCGTTCAATCTCGTTGGGCTTTGCAACTTGCGCTCCTGTGTTCCCTGAATCCGTCACCCCCTCAACGGAATAAAGAAACGCGGCGAGGAGCAAAAAAACAGTGCGAATAGGCGAGGGAATTGAACTCACGAAACGGAGGGGATCTGAGCTGCTGAACTCTGGGGAAGACGAGCTGGAGCTCTGTGGCATGGGGCGGACTCTACTGCGTAACGCACCACAACGTTGAATCGGTACGCACAAAAACTCGGCCCCCACTCAAAGCTGGAGTGCAAAGAGAGAGTTCCTTAGTCGCTTCGTTGAGAGGGAGCTGCAACTGGCCGAGAACCTCGCCTTCGGGAGCTGCGGCATTGACGACTTGTAGTAGCGCCTTTTCATTTATGAGGACGATGCGATCGCCCGCGCCCACTGGCGAACCACTGAATGGCCCGACAAGGCGAAGCTTCCATTTGATGTCACCAGCGGTGGTCTCCGCCATCGTCAGGATGCCGGCGTTGTTCACCGTAAAAAGCCGGTTTTGAAGTAGCAACGGGCTGGTGGTCGATGGATTGATCTGCCTCGCGTTCCAGAGCGTTTGCGGTTCGCTGACGCCGAGGGCCGGCACGCCCAACGCGGTCACGCCGGAAGCCGGTAGATAAACCACGTCTTGGAGCGCGACACCGGAACTCATCGTGGAGGCGTTACCAGCGAGTTGCCAAAGCGTCTTGCCCGTCGCGGCGTCCACGGCACAAACGCCTTCTTTCGACTGCAAGAGAACGGCTGCTGGAAATCCGGCGCGAGCGGGGAGAGGGACCGGACTGCTCCAGTTGGCAAACTTCGGACGCTCCAGTTTCCAAAGGTTTTTGCCGGTGTTCGTATCGATTCCCAGCGCGTAACTTTCACTATCATTTTCAATTTGAACCACCAGCGTTGTGCCCACAGTCACGGGGGAGGACGCCATTCCCAAACTGTTGCTGGCGTTGCTGTAGTCCGCCGTCAATCCGCGTAACCACAAGAGATTTCCCTCGAAGTCAAAAGCCGCGAGATCATTGGAACTCCAAAGGGCAAACACGCGCTTCCCATCGCTACACGGCGTGTTTGCAGCCACGCACGTTTTGGCGTGGGTCATCGTGCGGCCCGTGGCGAGCAGTTGCCGCTCCCAGAGCTGCGAACCGTCCTTGACGCGAAAACACAGCACCCGCAGACGCTCCTGATCCGGCCCCTCAGCCGCCGTCACAAAGACCTTCTCGCCTATGATGATCGGGCTCGAGAGACCGCGCCCTGGTAGCTTCGCACTCCAGGCGATTTTCGGTTGGCTGGGGATCTCTGCACTGGGGCTCGCACCGGAACTGACAGGGCCACGAAAGGCAGGCCAATCTGTCGTCAACGGCCCAGCAGTCGTGGAGGCAGCGGACGCGACAGATGCGACAGCGAGAGAAGAAAGGAAGAGGGACAAGAGGGGAAAAGCGCGCATAAAAAGAGAGATTAGCGTTTCGAAGCGGAGGAGAGCAAAGCGGTGCCGGTGCCGTCACAGACGCGGAGTTGGAACTCCCACTCGACGGTCCAGGATTCGGTTTGTTCGTTCTGACAGCATTTCACGAGGATGGTGTTGCTCCCCTTGCGAAGGCGACCTTTGAGTCGGTACTGATCCATTCGCTGGCCTCGATGATACTCGTCGCGGGCAAAAAGTAGTTCGCCATTGAGCCAGACTTTCCAGGCGTTCTTGCAGCCCAAACGCAGTTCTGCTTCACGCGCCTCACCGGATTCAAACGTTGTGACTGCGTACGCCGTGGCCTCTTTGAGTGCCGTAAGCGTCTCGTTCAAATTGAGCTTGCCGTACTCGTCTTTGGAAGTAGCCGGCTGCCATTTTACAGGACCACTTTTCCCCGCATAAGACTTGTCCAAAACGACCTCGGTTTCCGGTGGAAAAGCAGTTTGAAATCCCGCGCCTTTAGTATTGTCAAAAGGGCCGATAACTTGCCATTGCGTGAGAAATCCGAAGTGCTTTGGGATGTCCACATCCACACCCAATTTCTTAAGCGCCTCGGAAACGATCTTAGTCTGATCTTCATCTCGGGCCACGGAAAGCGCTTCCTGATAGGCTTTCTTAGCCTCCTCGCCCGACTTGGAGGCTGCGGAGGTCAGTAAGAACGCGACCGCTCCACGCCGGAGTTTTTGCACCGGATCATTTCCAAAGGTGCGTTCTAACTTTTGCGCGCGGTTGGCGTCGGCTTGTTGCAAGAGGTCGAAAGCGAGAAGGCGCGCCGCTTCGGAATGCGCGGTGTTTGTGAGAAACGCCTCCAGAGCGTCCAAGGGCAGCGGGCGCTTCGCCTCGAGGGCCTGCGCGACGATCGTGTTGCCGGCCAGACGCACCCAATTATCAGCCACAGTGCTGCCTGATCCAGACTGGGCAAGCAGGGGCATCAGCCCCTTTGGGCCGGACGCCACAACCTGCGTCCAAGCTTGAGTGGCGGCCTCGTTTCCCGAACCTTCGCGTCCCACTTGAGTGAGAGTTTTAACTGCGTCTTCAAGCGACCCAGCACGTACTGGGGCAACCGCCGTTCCAAGAAGTAAACTGAGAAGCAGGGGGACTTTCATGATGCACTCATAACGCGGTTGGCAATAGAAGGGAAGCGCGAGCGCGGATTTTGCCGTTACTTTCGACTCTCGCTTTTACGCACTCGCGCGTGCGAACCAGACCGACCTCAACCGTGAGCGCCGCACATAAAGTCCGTCGACTTCAAAGGGATGTCAAAAGGCTCCATCGGCATCGGCTCGGAGTGGTCCAGAAACTCGTGACAGAGACGGAAAAAATCCGCCTTCGTATTCACCCTCCGAATTTCGTGGAGAAACCTTCCGCTCGGTTCAACTCCCAAACCAATGTAGTTCAGATACTTCTTCATTTGCTGAATATGCGAAATCTCACGCACTTCCGGATTGGCGCGCATTTCGTACAAAGCGTAAACGTAGGTTAAAACATCCCGTCCGCGCGGGATAAAAATCGGTTCACCACGCTGCTGCTGTCTGATTTGTTGGAACAACCACGGATTACGAATCGCTCCTCTCCCAATCATCAGCCCGCGCGCCGAAGTCTGCTGAAGAACGAACTGCGCTTTCTGCGCAGAGACCACATTGCCATTGGCCAGCACAGGACAAGGCATCACTTCCACGGCTCTCGCGATGTAGTCATAGTGGACGGTGCTCCGATACTTTTCCTCTACGGTACGCCCATGAACGGTGAGTAGATCGATGGAATGGCTGGCGTAGACAGCGAGCAGATCCTCGAAAACTGCCGGGTCGTCAAAACCAATGCGCGTCTTGACTGTAAACTTGGTGTAGATGGCGTCACGCAACGCTCCCAGAATCGAGTCGATCTGCGCCACGTCCCGCAAAAGACCGCCACCAGCGTTCTTGCGATAAACAACGGGCACTGGGCATCCGAGGTTCAAATCAATGCCCGCCACCGGATGCTTTTGTAATTCGCGCGCGCTACGGACGAGCGAGGGAATGTGATTGCCGATCATTTGAGCAATCGCGGGCTGGCCGGTGGGGTTGTTCGTGATGGACTTCAGAATATGAGGATCGAGTAGCGAGTCGGCATAGACTCGGAAATACTCGGTGAAGTAAAGGTCCGCTCCGCCGAAAAGAGTCATGAGCTTCCAAAACGGAAGGTCCGTAACATCCTGCATCGGAGCAAGCGCCAATACCGGCTGAGGCGTATCCAGCAAGGCTGCGAGTTGGAATGAAGGTTCGATGCTCAGAAGAGGGCAAGGTTGCGCGAAACACTGCTCCACGAGGAGCGCAAAGTGCTCATTCGCTTTTTCCTAAACAAGGAGAGCCCCACGGATTCGCCCAATTAGCCTCGCTTAAGTATCTTAGTCGATACGATCCGGCTCGATGCCTTTTCCAAATTTGCGCATCTGAAACCGAGACTTAAAGACGGCCCCATCTCAAAGATTGATCGAACGGCCCTCGCGGAAAGATTGGTCGGCCGCCGCCACAATGCGCATGGAATTCACCGCGTCATCCAGATGCGCAGTGAGATCAAGGTCTTCACGAATGGCTTTCTCAAAATAGATTTGCTCGCGTTCGCATAGCCCGTCGTGGCCCGGATCAGCCTCCGTGGGGACCACTTCGTCCGGCTTGAGAAAACGCCCATCAGCTCCCAAAGCAGCATGGTGAATCTTTAATGCCTGCGCGGCAGAGTGCGAATCGACGTCCGCCGAATTTCCCGCCTGCGAAGCCTTGCCCGCCACGATGGAAACGCATCCCTTCGGACCGATGACGTCCTTCACAAAAAAAGCTTCCTCCGACATCATCGGACCCCAACCCGCTTCGTACCAGCCCACTGAACCATCCGCAAAAGTCACCTGAAGCTGGCCGTAATTTATCTGCCCCTCAGGCATATCCTCCGTGAGTCGCGCGCCGATACCAGAAACTCGAATGGGCCGACTGCCCGTCATCTGACACATCACATCCACATAGTGCACGCCGCAATCCACTACCGGGCTGCAGCTTTGCAACAAAGCCTGATGCGTCTTCCATGCGTCCCCAGAGCTTTGCTGGTTGAGATTCATCCGCATCACCAACGGTTTGCCAAGGGTTTGAACAGTACGGATAAACTGAACCCAAGCCGGGTGATGGCGCAAAATGTAGCCGATAACCACCTTGCGATTGGAAGCCTTGGCCTTGGCCACGATGCGCTCAGCCTCGGCGACCGAAGCGGCCAAGGGCTTTTCGACAAACACATGGCAACCCGCCTCCAGCGCGGCCAGAGTGTATTCTGCATGCGTGTCTGGATAACTCGAAATGGACACTGCGTCGGGCTGGGTCTCGATGAGAGCCGCGTGAAAGTCGGAAAATTCGGCATGCCCGCCACCCAGCTCGGCGTTTAGCTTCGCCCGCGAAGTCTCGGAACGCGTCACAATGCCGCACACCTCGAAACCGGGAAGTCGATGGTAAGCGAGGGCATGGGAGCGGCCCATGTGGCCGGCGCCTACGCAAAGGACGCGAATCGGAGCAGTCTGAGATGACATAGTGAGGCGATCATAGAAGCGAAATGAGGGCATTCAAGAACGGCGCACTCCTAAATTTTCGACTCAAAAATGCTCTGACAGCCCATTGACCGATTGGTCAAAAGCATCACTGAAAAACCAGAAGGCACATTATGCACTTCGATGCTGTCGATGTATTGAAAACTAGTGCCTCGTATAACTCACAACGACGGATCCGCGCGGTTGATGCATCTTTTTCCAGCCCCAACGGGACGACCTATGCTAGCCCTAGGCAACGCTTGGGGAAACCCACCCCCAATGAACCGAGCCCTGTGAGGGCGCGATTAGGCCCTGTAATTTAGGGCGCACCCTTCAGGGCTCCCGGCGCGTGCATGTCCTCCCAGTGCAGGGCGAAAAGTGTCTGTCCCCTGCGGTTCACATGCGTGGAACGAAAAGTGTCTGTCCCCTGCGGTCCCTAAGTAAACATCCGGCAATTACAGGAGGTTCACGCGAGGTGCCATCCCTCTGTAGAGGGAACGAAAAGTGTCTGTCCCCTGTGTCTGCCCTCAACAAACAGGAGTGCCGCACCGCGATCGCTCGAAAAAGCGCCTTAACTAAGTGCCATTCGGGACAGACACTTGGGATGCTACAAACTTGTACACCCAAAGTGAGGGCGCCTAGAGATCAATCTAAAAGAGGGAACGGAAAGTGTCTGTCCCCTGCCAGCGATAGCGATAGTCTGGAGGATCTGCTTGCTCAATGTGACGCCTCAAGCGAGATGAGCGTGGAAGATCGTGAATGGTTGGATAGCAAGCCAGTTGGTAACGAATTGCTGTGATGGAGCGCGGCGATATTTATTTAGTGTCGTTAGATCCGACTTCGGGTCACGAGCAACAGAGGACTCGTCCTGTCTTGATAGTATCCCCGTTTAGTTTTAATAAACTGACGAAAACTCCGATAGTGTTGCTGATTACCAGCGGAGGTAACTTTGCTCGCACTGCTGGCTTTGCAGTGTCGTTGGCGGCAGCAGGAACCAAGACGAATGGAGTAGTGCGATGTGACCAGCCTCGCGCTCTTGATCTGGGGTCTCGTAATGCCCGCAAGTTGGAACAGGTGCCAACGGCAATTATTGACGAAGTATTAGCGAAACTTACTCCCATCTTTGAGTGATGAGGGAAAGGAACGAAAGGGAACGAAAAGTGTCTGTCCCCTGCGGTTCACATGCGAGGTACCATCTGCCTGGGAAGGTGAATGGAGGTTAGCGGTACTGGTTGCAATTGGGTTGCGAATGGAAGCGGCTTGGATTATACGCTAGTATAACTTCCTCAAACGCACCCTATGCACACCACCAACCTACGGAAAGTCGGCGGCTCGATCATGATGGCCGTCCCGCCTGCCATCCTCAATCTGCTGCACTTGCACGCCGGAGCAACGGTTGGGCTGACCGTGGATCGTGGCCACCTGATAGTGATGCCGACGCAACGACCGAGCTATAGTCTGGAGGATCTGCTTGCTCAATGTGACGCCTCAAGCGAGATGAGCGTGGAAGATCGTGAATGGTTGGATAGCAAGCCAGTTGGTAACGAATTGCTGTAATGGAGCGCGGCGATATTTATTTAGTGTCGTTAGATCCGACTTCGGGTCACGAGCAACAGGGGACTCGTCCTGTCTTGGTGGTATCCCCGTTTAGTTTTAATAAACTGACGAAAACTCCGATAGTGTTGCCGATTACGAGCGGAGGTAACTTTGCTCGCACTGCTGGCTTTGCAGTGTCGTTGGCGGCAGCAGGAACCAAGACGAATGGAGTAGTGCGATGCGACCAGCCTCGCGCTCTTGATCTAGGGTCTCGTAATGCCCGCAAGTTGGAACAGGTGCCAACGGCAATTATTGACGAAGTATTAGCGAAACTTACTCCCATCTTTGAGTGAGAAGGAACGAAAAGTGTCTGTCCCCTGCGGTTCACTCCCTTTCCCCAGAAGTCGGCCGGGATTACTAGACGGAAGCCAAGGATTTTACCCCCCAGCACAATTTCTTCAGCCTCAACGCGGGGGCATTAAACAACCCATTCTCCAATGCCGCCCTAGGCGTTCAACCGGCTAAGCAAAAGAATCCAGCAACCCTGCAAATGCGCGCCCGTCTTGTTCCTGATTCTGAACGAATTTCGGGACTGTTTCTCTGTCGGATTCCAAAGTGATGTTCCACGAACAACGCGCTTCCTAAGAGAAAGCCCTCGGTAAAATGCCGTACTCGGCACGACAGTTTATCACAGGTTCCCAATTCCCCTTTGGCTTTTTCCACGGCAACAACCTCGTCCTGAGAGAAGCCAAGTTTTCCCGAA
>CAIXGS010000025.1 GCA_903919125.1 uncultured Spartobacteria bacterium
CGTGGACGCCAGCTTCCCCAGCGCACGCCCTAGCTCCGCTTTGACGCCCCAAAAGCTCGGACAGGCATTGCGGAGCTGGGGCTCCGCGCTCCCAGGTGCTGAGGTCTCTTGAATCATCCAGAAAACTTAAATAGGTGGTATCACTCAGTCGCCGAGTGGTGCGCCCTTGTGCGCCCGCCTTCAAGAATTTCGACGTCGATGCGTTGCGCTCCTCTCGACGCAGCAGCCCCGACTAAGGTGCGAATGGCTGCGATTGTTTGTCCCTGTTTTCCCACAACCTTCCCGACATCGTCCTGGTGCACTTCGAGTTCGTAAACCGAACGGCCGGACGCCTGAACTTCATGCACCACGACTGATTCAGGGGCATCCACGAGATTTTTTACTACGTATTCTAAAAACGCTTTCACAATTTTGATAGTGTAGCAGTACGGGGAGGTTTTCAGAGAAGGAAATCTCTGTGATAAAACACACAAAAAGCGCAGGGACCCGCTCGCATTTCTCGAAACAAATCCCCTGCGCTTTTCAGACTAACCTCGGCTCCCCCAATGGGGCCGAGGTTCAAATTAATTGCGAACCGGTCCTCACAGACCGAACCACGAAACCAAACTAGGCGGTGGCCGTGGCCAACTTACGAGTCGAACGAATGATGCTCGCTACCGTCTCGGAAGGTTGTGCGCCATTTTTCACCCAATAATCGACCCGGGACAAATCCAGAGTGGCGTTGTGGCCGCCCTTTTTGGGGTCGTAGTTGCCGATAATTTCGATGAACTTGCCGTCCCTCGGACTGCGCGCGTCGGCGACGACAATTTTGTAGTAGGGACTGTTAGTGGTGCCTTCGCGGCGGAGACGGATGGAGACTGACATAAATTTATTCGGAAACTGTACTAGCTAAAACTTAAACGATAGCGGGATCTGAAATGGGTTCTGAAACGGAAACTAAATAAAGCACACTAAACACATCTTCATCTGTAACTCATCACTCACTTATCACAGACGCTGACGCTGGGACTTCATCATCATTTTCTTAAACTGTCCCATATTCTTCATCATCTTGCGCATCGAACCAAACCGATGCACCAGATCATTCACATCCGTTACAGAAACACCGCTCCCACGCGCTATCCGCTGGCGGCGGCGCGCGTTGAGAAGATCCGGGTTACCCCGCTCAGCCGGCGTCATGGAAAGCACAATGGCTTCAGTACGCTTAAGCTGTTTTTCGTCAACGGAAAAGTCTTTCAGATTACCCATCCCAGGCAACATCGCAAGTATATTTTCTAGCGGCCCTAACTTTCTTAACATCTTAAACTGTTCGAGAAAGTCATTGAAGTCGAACTCCGCCCGACGGAAGCGTTCCTCCATCCTTTTGGCATCCGCCTCGGTGATCGCTTCAGAAGCCTTTTCCACCAGACTCACAATGTCACCCATTCCCAGAATGCGACCGGCAAGCCGTTCTGGATAAAAAGGTTCAAACTGGTCCAATTTCTCCCCCACCCCCGCAAACTTGATCGGACGCTGCGTCACTTCACGCATGGAAAGTGCCGCACCACCACGAGCGTCTCCATCTAGCTTGGTGAGAATCAGTCCCGTGATCTGCAACACCTCGTGAAACCGTTTTGCCACACTCACCGCCTGCTGCCCAGTTGCTGCGTCTACGACCAACAAAGTTTCCTGAGGCTGCAGCAGCTCCTTCAAAAGGCGCACTTCTTCAAGCAACGCCTCGTCTACTTCCTGTCGCCCTGCTGTGTCAAAAATCTGGATATTCCCAGTCTGCCCCTTGGCCCACTCCAACGCCTCCTGCGCCACGTTTAGCACGTTTGTTTCTCCCGCATTGGGACGATAAACAGGCACGTTAATCTGGCGCCCCAGCGTTGCCAACTGCTCGACGGCTGCCGGCCTGTACAAATCGCACGCGATTAAAAGCGGATGCCTCCCCTGTTTCTTAAGCCAGTTCGCCAGCTTCGCGCTCGACGTGGTCTTACCCGCGCCGTTGAGACCGACGATCAAGATCCGCGCCGGAGCGGCCAAGTTCAGGGGCGCTTCGTTGCCTCCGAGCAGGGTGGTGAGTTCTTCGTGGAAAATTTTGACAATCTGCTGCCCTGGCGTCACGGAACGAAGCACCGCCTCGCCCAGCGCCTTCTCCTTCACCCTAGCGATAAACGTCTTGGCAACGCTGAATTCCACATCGGCTTCCAGCAGCGCCATCCGCACCGCTCGCATCGCCTCCTGCACGTTGGCCTCACTGATTTGCCCCTGCCCGCGCAGGTTTTTAAAAACGTCCTGTAACTTATCCGATAACAGCGAAAACATCTGAGCTTTAGTCTAACAGTCTAACTACAAATTAACCAAGCATCCAGCGCACCTAGCGCGCTGCGCCAGTCACAGAGGGCGCAGGCGTAGACGCAGCGGCTGAATGCGCTGTGCCCGTAGCCGTCGGGACCGCGACACCCGCGGGTGGCGCTGTCCCGCCCGCAGCTGGCGTCGCTGGTGCGCTTACAGCAGGAGCTGCCACCGCGTCGCACACAAAGTTCCAGCGCGTCTCCATTCGTCGTCCATTGACGAGTGCGCTAAGAAGTACCGTCACCTGACGCTCCTTAAGGGGTTGCAACAGTATCGCGGTTGCCAATTTGCTCACAGGATCGTACTTCACAGGCACTGCGCCCACCCCGCTCACTCGAATTTCCACGGTTCCGGGCTCCACCTCTCCCATCGTCGCAAGATTTGCCTTAAGCGTCGGCTTGAGCTCATGCACCACTTCCCCCTCCTGAGGCACGGTCACCATCGAAACCGCCGCCAATTGACCACTCACAGCGCTAGAAGATTCCCCACCGCCCCCTCCTCCAATCATCGCCATCGCGTCCGTAAATATCTTGGGCTTCGTAGATTCCAGCGCATAACGCCCCAATTGCTCCGCCGGACTGTGATACGTGAGCCTCTGACCGTAAGTCGTAAAAGCCGCCTCATACCCAGCGGCCATCGCTGTCTGGCGAATCACTTCGTTATGCACCCCGTACGGATAAGCCAGCACGGAAACCGAAATCCCTAAGCGAGACTCCAACTGATGTTTAGAGCCGGCTAACTCGTCCTTGAGCCAATCCTCATAAGTCGCAAACTGGGACTGAAATTTGCCCTTTTTGCGCTTCAAATCCTGATGATTCACCGTGTGGCTTTGAATATCTACGCCTGCATCCCGCATTTCGGCCAACTCTGCCCAAGACAGAGAACCTCCACCGGCCAAAGCGCCCCCTTTAACGAAGGCGGTGTAAATGAACATGGTGAAGGGATACCCGAGCTTTTTCAAAATCGGCCAAGCCACCTCGTACCCAGAGCGATACCCGTCATCAATGGTGATTAAACAGCTCTTTTCCGGGATAGACTTCTCCCCTCGGCGCCAAGCGAGAAAGTCCTGCATCTTGATCACCGTAAAGCCATTTTCACCAAGGGCCGCCATCTCAGACTCAAACACCGCAGGCGTCACCGCCATACCATCCTTGGGCTTGATCTCGAAACGATGATAACAAAGCACGATCACCGAGCCCTTCGTATCCACCTGATGAATCTTGGCCGGTGGAGGCGCAGGAGCGGGTGCCTCTACAGCAGCAACCTCCTTTACTGCAGAATCTTTTGCGGCAGATGGCAGCGTCGGTTTCTTGCAACCTCCCAGGAACATCGCCCCCGGAAAAACAGCCATCGCCACCCATGTCAAAATCGTACGGTATTTCATAGTGCGCCCTTCCCCTTACAAGATACTACATGACGTAAGGATGCAAAGGGCACTTCAGCAAAAATAACCAAGATTTTTCGAAAAACTGCAAGCGCCTCCCTGCCTCTGATGACTTCCGCCAAATCGCTCCGCTTGCAGCGCTCTTCTAAGCGGCTTTCTTATAGCACACCCCGTGGCTCACTTACGCCAAGCCCAACCGGCGAAAAGTCTCCTCCACGTGGGCAAAGTGAATCCCAAGCGAGCAAAGTCGCTCAATTTCCCCTCTCCCCAACAATGCGCTGACCTCCGCCTCCGCACTCAGATTCTCCTGCAGCGACACCGCTCCCTGCCACGTCGCCATCGCGGCCCGTTGCACCGCCTCGTACGCCGTCTTGCGCTCCATCCCTCGCCGAGTCAACTCCAGTAGCACGCTCTGACTAAAGTACAGCCCCTTGGTCAGCTGCAAATTGCGTTCCATGTTTTCCGGATACACCAGCAACCGATCCACGAGCTTACGCAATGTCACCAACATATAATTCACCAAAATCGTAGAATCTGGCATAATAATGCGTTCCACCGAGGAATGCGAAATGTCGCGCTCGTGCCAAAGCGGGACGTTCTCCAAAGCGGCGAGCGCGTTGGAGCGCACCACCCGGGCCAGTCCACTCAACTTCTCGCCGGTGATCGGATTGCGTTTGTGCGGCATGGCGGAGGAACCCTTCTGTCCGGGACTGAAATACTCTTCAACCTCCAAGACTTCGGTGCGCTGCAGATGCCGGAATTCCGTCGCCCAACGATCAATACTGGAGGCGATTAAGGCGAGTACGGTGTGGAACTCCGCGTGCCGGTCGCGTTGAAGCACTTGGGTGCTTAGAACCGCCGCCTTTAGCCCCAACTTCCTGCACACCGACTCCTCGACCTTCGGGTCCAGATGCGCATGAGTTCCCACGGCACCGCTAAGTTTTCCTACTCGGATACGGGGCTGAACCTCCTGTAAGCGTTCCAACGAGCGAGAAAACTCGTCGTACATCAGCGCCAGCTTTAACCCAAATGTAATAGGCTCCGCATGAATCCCATGACTGCGTCCGATCATAGGAACCATCTTGAATTCCTTGGCTCGCCGCGCGAGCACATCGAGCAACTCGCGCAAATCTCCAAGCAGCAAATCGGAAGCCTCCGCCATCTGGACCGCGAGCGTTGTGTCCAGCACGTCCGAGGAAGTCAGCCCCTGATGCATCCAACGCGCGGCCGGGCCAACGTAAGAGGCGACGTTCTCCAAAAATGCGATGACATCGTGATGCGTGCGCTTCTCAATCTCATCAATCGCACTCACTTCAAAACGTCCCTTAGCACGAATCTCCGCGGCGTCCTCCGCCGGGATCAGCCCAAGCTCCGCCATCGCTTCGCAAGCCGACACTTCGATTTCGAGCCAGATTTCGTACTTGCGCTGATCCGTCCAAACGGCGCGCATTTCGGGAAGAGTATAACGTTCAATCACGGGTTAAGTTTGAAAGGTGACGATGTAATGGGCAAAGGCAAACTGAGCTCTCAACAAACATTTGCCGAGATGCACACAAATAAAGCTCCCCAGCCGTTTTCGGGGTAAATCACGCGGAGCAAACAAAAAGACCCATATCCCAAATTCACCCGCGCCTCGCTTGCAGACTGGAACATGACGCGATCGTCTGATTTCCTCACATCTGTGTCCCCCACAACTCCTCCCATTACCAAAAACGACGCCTCCTCCAACGCCGTCACCAAGCCTCAAGGAAACCTCCGGTGGCTGATGGTGTTCATGGTTTTTTGCGCCACCGCCATCAACTATGTAGACCGCGCTAATCTCGGCGTGGCGGCTCCCTACATCGCCAAAGACCTCAACCTCTCTCCAGAAGCTACTGGGGCGCTGCTTGGTGCCTTCTTTTGGACTTACGCCGCCTTCCAACTCCCCTCGGGCTGGTTCATTGACCGAGTCGGAGCGCGTACCGCTTACGCCGTCGCCGTAGTCTGGTGGTCGCTCTTCACAGCTGCCACCGCCTTGGCGCGAGGCTTCGGCTCTCTCTTCGGCGCCCGCTTGCTGCTAGGAGTCGGCGAGGCGCCCGCCTATCCCACAAACGCCAAAGTCGTTTCCGAATGGTTTCCCCGCAGGGAACGCGCCTTTGCAACCAGCATCTTTGACAGCGGCAATCGGGTCGGCACCGCGTTGTCCTTGCCCATCGTTTCGGCCATTATCGGACAGTTTGGTTGGCGTATGTCGTTTGTCATCACCGGTGCGCTGGGATTTGTTTGGCTGGCGTTTTGGCTGTGGATTTATCGCGCTCCCGCCCAACATCCCTGGATTACGCCGCAGGAACACGCCTACATAGAGTCCGACCAAGCCGTCGCGGCACAGGCTGGAGGAGCCAAGATTCGTTGGCGCGACTTGTTCCGTTACCGGATCATTTGGGGAATGATGTTGGGCTTCTTTTGTCTAAACTTTGTCATCTATTTCTTCAGCACTTGGTTTCCCTCTTATCTGATTCAGGCTCGTGGTTTTGATCTAAAGAAAATGGGGCTGATTGGAATGATCCCCGCCCTTGTGGCAGTCTTCGGCGGTTACCTTGGCGGGTACGTCAGCGACCGTTTGGTGCGCAGCGGAATGCGGCTGAGTCTCGCCCGTAAAATTCCCTTAGTGGGCGGGATGTTTATGTCTTCGAGTATTGGCCTAACGGTTCTGGTGGAAAGCGATACAGCGGCCATTGCGCTAATGTCGCTTTCCTACGCCAGCCTTTCCTTTGCCGCTGCAAGCATCTGGGCGCTACCTGCGGATGTGGCTCCGAGTCGCGATTATGTGGGATCCATCGGCGGCATCCAAAACTTCGCATCGAATCTGGCAGGGGTTTGCATCACGACCTTCGTAGGGGTGATGCTGGCGAGAACCGGCGGGTTTGTAGTCCCCTTGGTGGTGGCGGGTTGCTTCTCTCTACTTGGGGCGTTCTCGTACTTGGTGATCGTACCAGAAATAAAACCCATTGAACCCAAATAATTTACGGACCGATTCAATCTCGAAGAACGGAACCGTCGTCCTGTAACGTTTCGTGATCCGAGTTGCGGAAACGCACTGGCGCGTCGAGTGGTGAGCGGCGAATGGGAATGGCCAACATTCGCTCGAGCAGTTCTGCATGCGTTCGCCCCTCATGAAACGTAAGAGCGACGAAAACCTTGGTGCCCGCGCCCGGCACATCGAGGACAAAGACTTCATTGAACTCCGCGCGGTAGGTACGAAGCATGCGCTCATAAAGGCGGTTGTCGGTGCGTCCCCAAACATTGGCAACGGCGATCCCACCGGGCGCCAGAGAGTTGTGGACTTCCTTCAAAAACTCCGAGGTGAGCAAATGCTGGGGAATAAACTCCGCTCCGAAGCAATCCAGAACGATGACGTCGTAACATCCTTGGTGACACTCAATAAAATCTCGGGCGTCTTCCAAATGGACTCTGAGACGCTCACTTTCCACGAAGCCGCAAAACTCGCGCGCCACAGCGAGCACATCGGGATCAATTTCCACGACATCCACCTGCGCGTTTTGAAAAATCGTATGAAACAGATAGGGAAGCGTGCCGCCCCCCAGACCAAGGACCAGAATCCGCTTTGGATTCTCCACAAATGCAAACCCTTGCACCAAAACCTTGGTGTAGGCTAATGCCAGGTGCTCAGGGTCCCCCAACTTGACGATACTTTGACACGGGCCAGAATCGGAAAACCGAAGTGTCCGCAGCCCCTCAAAGTTCTCTGTAAGCACAATCCGGTTAAAGCCCGAATGCCGAGACACCAAAATTTTTCCATCAGCCCTCATTGACCATCCAGTTATCGCCCCTGTAAAAAAGTGCAGCAAGCTATTACAGGTTTGAGGCGCACCGCGAGTTGCGCGCAGTTCCGGACAAAGCCAAACTTTCACGGATCGTCTTAAAGCCCGCCGCACATGCCAAGTTCAGCCCCGACCTCGACCACCCTCTCCCCATGGATTTCTCCAGTTCAATGGCGGGCATTTGAAGCGGCGGGTACCAACGCCCACCGGGTGTGTTCCATGCACGGCGCTTGGGTCGAACGACTTGGCGACGACCTGCTTTTTAACCACCAAACGCCGCACCTCCTCGCACTCCTTCTGGAAGAATGGAAGCAGCGCGCCCCAGTCTATGCGTTTGAAGCGCAACGTCTTTTCTCCCGACTGCTGCCACTCCAAAATGCCGAGCGCACCGCCCCCATTCTTTTGCAAGGGGACGCGGCCCTGCCAGTAGAAACCGTCGTTCTGGAGTCCCACATCCGCTTCGGTCTCGATTTCGCAGCCGGTTATTCTGTGGGTCTGTTTTTAGATCAGCGCGCCAACCGAGCTTTTCTGCGCAACCAACCGGTTCGTCGCGTGCTCAATACGTTCGCCTACACCTGTTCCTTTTCGGTGGTTGCAGCCTTGGCGGGAGCAGAAACCGTGTCGGCTGATCTTTCGCAAAAGTCGCTAGACCGTGGACGCCTTAACTTCACCTTGAACGGACTCGATCCCGCAGCGCACCGCTTTATCGCCGATGATGTGCAGGAGTTGCTCCCTCGGATGGCTAGGCGCAAAGAAAAATTCGACACCATAATCCTCGATCCTCCGACATTTTCGCGAGGCAATAAGGGACGCCGGTTCAGGGCCGAGGACGACCTGCAATCTCTTCTGAGCGCCGCGATGGAAGTCACCGCACAGGGCGGACGCATTTTATTGTCGACCAACTGTACGAAGCTTCGCACCGGCGATCTGGAGAGCCTCGCGCGGTTTTGCTTAAAAAACGCCCGCCTCAACGGCACGCTTCAACAGTTGCCAGCGCTCGTCGACTTCCCCGATGGGACTGCTGCGAGCACGCTGTGGATTCAGTTGCGGTAGTTCCAGCAGGTCGGCGCCAGCCCAAACTGGGCGACTTATCGTAGCCCCGTCAGGGATCTCGGCGTGCAAGCATTTTTCCTAGGGCATTGCCCGAGCGTTGCCCTATGCGCTGAGTAGCCGAACCAAAATTTCTCCCACCAGCGCCGGGTTCGCTTTCCCTTGAGAAAGCTTCATCACCTGTCCCTTTAAGAAGTTGATCGAGGCCGCCTTGCCTGCGCGGAACTCTTCCACCGCCTTCGGGTTCGCCTCAATACACTGCGCACAAAGCGCCTCGATGGCTCCCGAATCGCTTTCCTGCTTTAACCCCTTTTCTTCCACAATCACGGCCGCGTCTTTGCCCGTGGCGAACATTTCCAAGAACACTTCCTTGCCTTGCCGCGCGTTAATCACGCCGCTCTCGATGATCCCGAGCAGTCCCGCGAGTTGCGAGGCCCCGATTTTGCAGGCCGAAAGCGGTTCGTTCGCCGCGCCCAACGCGCTCAGCAAGTCGTTCGAAATCCAGTTCGCGAGGGTCTTCGCCTTAGGCGCCGTGGCTGCCGCCGCCTCGAAATAGTCCGCCAACGCCCGATCCGAAGACAGCACCGAGGCATCGTAATCTGTTATCCCGTAAACTTCTGTAAACCTCGCTTTTTTTTCCGCGGGCAATTCGGGGCGCTGGCTGCGGACTTCGTCCATGAACACGCGCGTGTCCACGGGAAGGAGGTCTGGTTCCGGGAAATAACGGTAATCGTGAGCAGACTCTTTTATCCGCATCAGCGTGGTCTGTCCGAGGCCGTCGTCCCAACGCCGGGTTTCCTGCGCGAGGGAGCCACCTTTCGCCACGAACTCCGTCTGCCGCTCGATCTCGTAGGCAAGCGCGCGGCGCACCCCGGAGATGGAGTTCATGTTTTTAATTTCGATTTTCGTCCCCAACTCCGTGGTGCCTTCCGGGCGCACCGAAACGTTGCAATCGCAGCGCATCTGGCCCTTCTCCATATCTGCATCACTCACTCCGCCATAGACTAGGATTTGTTGGAGCGCTGTGAGAAAGGCGAAGGCTTCTTCTGGGGAATCGAGGTCGGGTTCGGAGACGATCTCCATGAGCGGGGTGCCGGCGCGGTTGAAATCGATGCCGCTGGAGGCCTCGAAGTGGGCGCTTTTGGCGACGTCTTCTTCCAGATGGATGCGCACCAGTTTGACGATCTTGTTGGGGTTGGTGATCGTTTTCTGGGCGTCCTTGGGGTAGGCGAGCTCGTGGAGGGGCACGCCGCCCTTGTCGCAAATCGGCTGGTCGTACTGCGAGATCTGGTAATTTTTGGGCATGTCCGGATAGAAGTAGTTCTTCCGGTCAAACTTACAAATTTCAGCGACCTTGCAGTTGAGCATCAACCCAGTGAGGGCCGTCATGCGCAGCGCCGTCTCGTTCATCACTGGGAGGGCTCCGGGGTAACCGAGGCAAACCGGACACGTGTGGGCGTTGGGTTCCGCGCCATATTCCACGGGGCAGCCGCAGAACATCTTGCTGCGCGTCTTGAGTTGGACGTGAACTTCTAAACCGATGGTTGGGATGTAACGGATGGCCATGGAGGTGAGAGCGATAATGTGAAAGGCCGCGCGGATCTTGGCCAGTGCGGACTCTTGGGCGTCGAACTGGGTGGTGGGAAAGGATGTGTTAAAGCCCCATTGCCTTGAGGCGCTTCTGGATGGGTGCCGGCAGTTCTAAGTTGGTCTCGTTTGGAATGGTAAATACGTATTCACGAATGTCTTCGCCGAGCTGCAAATAACGCGGACGCCGAGTGTTGGCGTCGACCGCTACGACTTTAATGTCGGGCCGTAGTGGGAGGCCACCAATGGGACCGGCGGGCCATTTGGGTGCGGGCGGCGCCTTCGCAGCTGGGGCCGCCGGCCTTCCAGCGATGGGGCGTGCCGCTGTGGCTGCGGCGAGGCGCGCTGCCAGCATCTCCTCAGGCAAAAGCGCGTAAACGTGAAAGAGATCATTTCCTAATTTGATGCTGCCCTGAAACAAGTCGGACTTTACCCAATCAAATTCTTTGAGCCCAACCCAGTCTTGAAATTCGGCGGCTAATTCTGGATCAGAAGGACTAGTTAAAACTGGCGTCACATCAGAAGGGGACGATGGCATCGCGCTGGAGCGCATTTCAAAACCGCCCGTCTCAGGGTCGACCATGAAGGAATAGCCCTCGGCTGCCCAAATATTGAAACCAGTTTTCGCGTATCGAATGGTTTCGAGAGATCTTGTGCCCACGGCGGTTACTGTGATCTTTACGGGACGCTCCTCCACGGCTGGAGGCTTTGGTGAGTTTGCGTAGCGAAACGTGATGGTCCAGCCCATGGGCCGCTCTGGGCGGATCCAAGCGGGGCCTTGGGGTGCGACGAGTTCGGGCGGGCTTTGCGCTGTGGAAATCGAGGGTGAAAGAAGGGTACTAACTCCCACGAGAATAGCCAAACTAAGGAAGGATCCCTTCAGATTTAAACGCGTGATGAGACAAGTCAGATAACGAAGACGATTGGCTCTAGAATGTGTCTGCATGAGTTCGGGCATTTGGAGGAAGCGGAGTGACTGCTAGATTGACTTTATAGCTGCCAATTGGGTATCGTCTACACTCTGATTTCGTCATCAAGTTCCGCACGGTTCAGGTGTGAATTCTCCCCAACTTTTATGAACAGATTTAGTCGCTCGAATCGCGAGCAAAGCGGCGCAGCTTTGATCTTAATCCTCGGTATTGTCGCGCTCCTTTCTGTGATGGTGATTGCCTTTTTAGGGACATCTTCCAAACAAGTGGTGTCGACGGCCCAGTCCCACACGCTCATCCAGGAGCAGCAGCTAGCAGAGTTGGCTACCACCCAATTTCTCGCCGATATTAACACTGAAATCCTCGCGGGTTCAGTGACTCCTGCCTCAGCCGGTTCCTTGGCCATCCACTACCCCGCCACCCCGCTGAGTGCCGCGCCGGATCGCTACACGGTTGGAGGAACTGCCTCCAGCTCCACGTCTCCAGCCCCGCCTGTTGTCGCGCCGCCTAACCTAATCAAAAAAAGCGCTTACAACCTTGCTTTTTACGACAAAAACCTTGGCATGGACGCCATTACGGCGGGCAATGGGGTCTCCGCTCTGGACAAGCAGCTCGCGTTCCCGCAGTTCGCGACTTACCCAGGTTCGCTGCGCGCCAGTGCCGTTTCTACGGGTACGGGCGCACTCAGTAGCGGGGTAGTTTCTGCCGCGCGCTGGAACAAGCCCCTACTTCTGCCGCGTGCGGATACGAGCAAAGGGGCCGTATTCCCTGAAGGCTATGAGCCGCTGACGTCGGGCACCCTTGAAACCATGGTTGCCGGAAAATCCAAAATTGACAAATGGACTTGGACTCCGCCGGACTGGATTTTTGTGACAAAAAGCGGCTCCACGCCGACGACTTGGGACAGTTCCCTCAATTCCGGTAGCAGCTCTACCGCTGTCGTCGGGCGCTACGCCTATCAGGCTTATGATGTGGGCGGTTTGCTGGATCTGAACGTGGCGGGTTTCAGCTCCAACGTCGTGGGGGGCTCGCTTTCTGCCACAAAGGGAAGCGCTGGCCTTGCCGACCTCACGGTTCTTGGTCTCACCGATGACCAGCTTAAAGCACTTCTCGCTTTTCGCAATCCGGCGACTCCAGCGGACTCCGGCAATCTAAACAATCCCAAGGCAAACAAGTACTTTAACTTCCTGCTTCGAACCCCCGATCCGAATGCCACTGTTCTCTGGCCGTCCAACAACGGCTTCATGCGCGTGGGCAGTTTGAACAAACTTGCAAACCGCGCTTTTTACAGTAGACAAAGCCTTCAGGCCTTTCTCTTGGGTGGGCTAGGGGCAGGCACTCCTTCGGCGTCTGTCCAGGCGAAGTTGATGGATTCGCTCCAAAGTCTGACTCATTTTTCCCGCGCACTTGAACAGCCATCTTACAAGCCCGGCTTTTATCTCGCGGATTCGGCCGGTACCCGAACACGCTCCAATTTGGTTCTAAATAATACTGTGAATACGGGTAGCATCTCGACGGCGACTTCCCCTGTGTTTGTCCGTCCCAGCATCGTCCCGCCTGTTCAGAAAAAGGACGACGTCCTCTTCCCCATTAGTGTGTCGCCCGCGTCAGTGCCCACGTTGGGCTATATAAGGTATTCGGGGCCATCAACTCCCCCCGTTCCGCCCCCGGGAACGCCTGACCCGTATGTTCCCTTTGGCTCTGCACATTGGAATCCACAGGGCGATGTGGCTAGTTTTCGGAATAACGGGTTGTTTGGTAATTTTCAGCCTTTTGAAATGGGTCTGGGTAACAATCGGGGAGGTAACGATGCTTGGGGTACTTTGGCAGAGCGTAATGGGGCGAATCCGCTAGGAACAAAGATTGGAGTGTATCCGAGCCAAAAGGCTGGCAGTGCCACAAAGACGGCTCTACAAGACGTGATCAATCCCGCCTTTCTCGAGGTTCGAGTAGGTAGCAAAACTTTTAAACGCTTTGACGGGACACAGGCGGTTTCAGGTGAACCTTTGGTGAAGAAACGCTTTCCTCTGGAGCGTCTAGCGTGGATTACCTATCAGGGCCCGAGTGCAGAAAATGGGGGGGATAGTTTAGGCACGGCGGAAAATATCTACAAGGTGTTCGGTTTGGTTTGGACTAAGGCGACATCCAATGATCCGGAGCAGGGAAATTTTTGGGCTTATAACCATCATGGACCAACCGGTGTGAAATTTAACGAAGTGAAAGTCGGAGAAATCTATACATTGGATGAGCTTGTGGATCCCTCGGCGACCGACCCGCTTCTTCCTCGAGAGCCTGATTTTTTTGAACTACTTTACGCTTCGATCAATGTGGGCTCGGTTGGGAAATCCGCTCTTTCCTCTCATGCTCCGGGAACTCCGTACGATCCAGCTACTTACCAGCAGTTGCGGGACCGAACCAGCCGCTTTCAGGTGCTCGAAATTGGAGCTAATTTAATCGATCAATATGATTCGGATAGCTACCCAACGATTATTAAGCTCCCCAACCCATATCCAAACCCGCAGGATTCCTTTGCGAGCAATTATTATCCCGCACTCTTCACGGCTCGGGGCATTGAAGATCTCCCTTATTTTTACCGACTCCAGTGGCGGGCGATTAAAGATAACGACCCTACACGCGCTCCGACTTTTGATGTCGAGGCGGGAACGAATAATCCGGAGGGTCCCGGAATCTATGAGATTAACCCCAACGCATTTGGGGCGCCCCCGTGGGATAGCAGTTACAACTGTGGAGTCACTTCTCTCATCGCCTATCCGGAATTGTGGAATCCACATGCGTCCAATCAATCGAGCTCTACCGGTCCAACAAAGTTTCGTGTTGTTGCTGCCTCCCAAACCCCCGATGACGTGTTGGTCACGAGAAACCCCGCAGTGTTTTCCGGGGCGATGGCTATCCAAGATTATGGTTTGCTGAATAATCCGAAAATAGAAATAGCATCTTCTAGTTCTTCGATTCCGGCAAAATCGATGTGGTGGTTTTTGAGCCAGGAGAGGAACTACAGTGCTTCGTGGTCTAGGAACGTTTTTACCGCTAATCTCACTGGGGATTTTTATGCAGGTTTGACGTCTACCAGCACTTCACTTCAGACCATGGGGCTCACTATGTGGGGTGGCCAGCCGTTTGGTGGTAGCCCCTACACGCAAAATGGAGGCGCATCCAGCGATTCATATTTCAGTGTAATGAGTATGTCGACGCTAACTATGTCTGGCTCGATTGGCACTGACAGGCCTTATTTCATTAATAGCATTCAGGGGGGGACCCAAGTCACAAAAATACAGTATCCGATGGCAAAAATCCCTAGCGGCGTCACTAATTCCAATCGTTTCCTGTCTCTTGTAACCTCCGGAACGTACCACTTTCATGATTTTTTCATCCCGAGTGCGTCTCAGGATATCCAACAGTTCGCATTTCAGACCAATCTCGATCTAGCGGCATCGCGGGTCGACGCTGCCCATTGGTTCACTGTGCCCGATCCGGCAAACCCAACGATGACAAATTTTTCTGACTCAGGTCTTCGTAATTTGGCAGGCTACTACAGCCGCAGCATTGCGCTCACCAACGGATATGTGCCTCCGGCTAGCAGCAGTTATTCGAGTCCGCCGGCGCCTACTCCTAGAAAATGGTCAAATCGTATTTCCCTATCTCAGCAATCTTATGTGGATTTTCGGGGTACTGAACTTTTGTTCGATGTCAGCGGTACGACCGTTTTCCGGGAACCAACAGCTCTTTGCAATGTGGGAAGTCCCTCGGCTGCGGTTGTCGCGGGGGCTGGCAATTTCTTCAATGCCTCACCTTATGCCGGATCAGTTGATGCCGGTTCTGGTAATGGCAACTGGATTGGCTTTTCACTTGGGGAGGTGCCTAGCCAGTTCATTTCTGCGGTTCGGCTTGAACGGGCTACATCTGTTGTGGGGCCACCAAGTGCTCCTACAACTGTTGCAGATATCTATGGTAATCAACAGCCTACTAGCAGCAGCCCGAGTTACGCGCTTCAGATGCTACAAAATTACAGACCAACGAATCCATCTGCTGAGGTTTCAGTTCTTGATTTGAATCGAACTATTTACACAGGCACAGGTTCAGGTGTATCCAACCCTCAAGTAGTTAGTCGGACCCCAATAAATTATGATGGCACGATGAGTACTTCTCCTCTCATCACTGGCGACTACTTCCGCTTTTTCGCCGTGCCTGTGAATGTCGTTGGCTTGCGCGCAGATCACTACATGACGGTTCAAGTACAGGCTCAAGATCAGGGCGGGAACTGGAGGACATATGACGAACGGTATATAAGAATCCCGGGTGGCTCGGCTTCCCAAACGCCAGTTTTATTTAAGCAGCAACTTTATCTATCTGGCATACAAACCGATTTAACTAACAGACCGCCACCCCCAATGTGGCGCCAAAGCGGGCAACTGGCGTGGGGTTTTCCGCTGGTGAGCAGTTTTGATCCGCGGTCCTCACGCTTTGGTCATCCTGCGAGGTTGGCGCGAAACAACACGGATACAATCGCCCCAGCTGGGCCTCCGGCAAAAAAGTTTGCGCTGATGCCAAGTTCTACGAATCCCGCTGGTGTTTCAAATGCGACAGACAGGCCTGAGTCCATTCAAATTGACAGTTGGGCGGGCTCCAGCGCGCCAAGTGTTTTGACGTTGAACGATTCGGTGCCCGCAGCGTGGAATTATTTTGGCACAGGTCCATCCCCAGCCTTGTGGAGGGCTACGAAGGTTGCAACCCCAAGTTTCGGACAGAATTACATGGCTTTGCTTAACACGGACATAGGGAATATTTGGGGTCAGGCCCCGAGTTATCCTCCTGGAGGCGCGCCCCCCAGAGCTGAGTGGTGGGGATTTGCTTCAGCGCCGACTTCGGTGGGATTCACGAAAGTGTATCCGGAAAGCCCGTATTTTCCGAGCTTAAACGCGTACGATTACGGCTGGTATTCCAGAGCATTTTTGCCCCAAGGCGCTCCTCTTTCGACTTATTCGCTGGCGGGTGATGAGGTTTATGGTGCTGGATTTTCTACCGACAGCGTCTCGAATTTCATGCGTCAGCTTAGTGTTGTACTTACGACCACGCCATCTACAACATACAGTTACACCATTCGCCACGCAGACGCGTTACGCATTGGAGCATTCACTGAAAACATTCAGCCCAAGTACCCCAATCAGAGTCCGAGCGACCCGCTGTATTTGACGGCTGCCCAACCGGAATTCCGGCAGGCTTACGCCGATCCAGACGATGTCGTACGTAGGGCGATGGGGGCTTTTGCTTCACAAACCGGCTTCTCCGCTTCGTTGGACGGCCTGCCTCAGGCGCAAAAGGCGAACGTCAACCAAGACAATCGCCCAGTGGTCCTCAACCGCGCCTTCCGTTCCGTGGCGGATATGGGCTACGCCTTCCGCGGTTCACCGTGGAGGAACCTGAGCTTCTCCACGCCGGAAACTGGGGATGCAGCGTTATTGGACGTCTTCTGTTTGTCTGACGCCCCGCCGGCAGCGACAGGGGTAGTGACCGAGAGCGGATCTGTGGCGGTGGCGGCCCCTTTGGTGGCGGGGAAAGTAAATTTGAATACGCGTCAGGAAAAAGTGCTCGAGGCGCTGATTTCCGGCGCGCTCAAAGACGAAGTCAAAGGCGGAACCATGGCATTCACTTCCGGAACAGCCTCTGAGGTCACTAAAGCCGCTCAAGCACTGATTGGTCGTACAACTGGGAGCAAGGCGTGGTTGGGGCCGTTGAGCAATGTGTCGGAGATTGCGGGTAAATTGTTCGGAAAGGACATCTCGATCACCAACTTCAACATGGCGACGGATCCCGTCTACACCTCGACGGTCTTTAAGACTTCGAACTACGGGGATCGCAATCCAGATATGAATCCATCTGTTGGCTCTGGTGTCTACGGTCATTTAAACTGGCATTTCACTGGGTTCTCGGCCGACTTAGACAGCAACAAAGTCTTCACCAATGCCAAGGACCAAAAGAACCTGCGCATGCGCGAGGCGGTGGTCCGCGCGCTCGTGGATTCGGGGCAGACGCGGGTGTGGAACATCATGCTGGATTTGATCGTCCAGACGGGGCGGTTGCCCTCGGCGGCGTCGGATCTCAAGCAATTCGTCAAGGAGGGGGAACATCGGGTGTGGGTGTTCTTGGCGATAGACCGGCTTACGGGCGAGGTGCTCGATAAGATTGTCGAGGACGTCGCGGAGTAAGCGTTTTTGCTTAACGGCGGAAGTGTGTTCCGTGGCGGGTTTGCGGGGCGCCGTGGGTTTGTGTTGTCACTGGACGTGAAATGTTTACATCTGAGTGTGATGAAACGTTTGCTCAGCGCCCTTTTTGTTCTTCTGGCCGTGCCGTGTGCGAGTTTCGCCGCGGCAAGCGCCAAACCCAATGTGTTGTTTATTCTGTGCGATGATATTCGCTGGAATGCGCTGAGTTGCGCGGGGCATCCGACGCTCAAGACTCCCAACATCGACCGACTCGCTGCGGAAGGCGTGCGGTTCGAGAATATGTTTTGCACCACGTCCCTGTGTTCGCCCAGTCGTGCGTCCATCCTGACGGGTCTCTACGCTCATTCCCACGGGGTTCGCGATAACTTCACGGAGCTGCCGTTGAAGAATGCGCACTGGGCCCAGCGCCTACAGGAATCCGGATACGAAACCGCCTACATGGGAAAATGGCACATGGGCGAGGACAACGATCTCCCGCGCGCAGGCTTTGACTTTTTCGCCACCCATCGCGGTCAGGGCAAGTACTTCGATACCGAATGGAACGTGAACGGGCGGGGGAGCAAAGTCATTCCCGGTTATTACACGACTATTGTGACGGACATGGCGCTGGACTGGTTGGCGCGGGATCATTCCGGCAAGCCGTGGGCGTTGTGCATCGGGCACAAGGCTCCGCACAGTTTTTATACTCCAGAGGAAAAGTACGCGCACACGTTTGATAAAGTCGCCGTGCCGTATCCTGACACCGCTTTTTCGCTAAAAGACAAACCGGCGTGGATGACGGAGCGCTTGTACACTTGGCACGGAATTTACGGCCCGCTGTTTGAATGGCGCAAGAAGTTCCCAGACGACCGGCCTGAAGCGGTGAAGGACTTTGAAAACATGGTGCACGGCTATTGGGGCACCATCTTGAGTGTGGACGATAGCGTGGGACGTTTGTTCAAGCAGTTGGAGCAGAGCAAGCAGTTGGACAATACGGTCATTGTGTTCATGGGAGACAACGGGCTCTTGGAAGGCGAACACGGTATGGTGGACAAGCGCACGGCTCATGAGGCGAGTTTGCGTATTCCGTTGTTGGTTCGTTATCCGGGTTTGGGCAAGGCGAAGGTGATTCCGCAACAGGCGCTCACTGTGGATGTGGCACCCAGTTTGCTGGAATTGTGCGGGGCAAAGCCGCTGGAGAACATTCAGGGCAAGTCTTGGGTGAAGCTTGTAAAAGAGGGTGATGCAAAGTGGCGGACCTCTTGGTTTTACGAGTACAATTACGAGAAGCAGTTTCCTTACACGCCCAACGTGCGTGCCATTCGCCGTGACGATTGGAAATACATTCATTATCCGCACGGCGACGGCGCCCCGGATCGGCACATGGCGGAGTTGTACGACTTAAAAAACGACCCTCAGGAGCGTCACAATTTGATCGCGGAGGCCTCTCGTATGCCGTTAATCGAGACGCTCAAAACGGAGCTTATCCAACGGATGAAGGAGTCCGGATTGCCGCCCGAATCGGATGCGATGCCCGTGGATCAAGGGATTGGCAAGGCGTTGCCGGACGCGAAGATTCGTTAAAATTAAACTTGGATAAAGCGGCGGGTATTCGCTCGGGTTGGGTGGTCCGGGGAATCGAATGCGTTGTCTGAACGTTAACACCACAGATAACGTTCGTCGTATTATACCACCTATTTAAGTTTTCTGGATGATTCAAGAGACCTCAGCACCTGGGAGCGCGGAGCCCCAGCTCCGCAATGCCTGTCCGAGCTTTTGGGGCGTCAAAGCGGAGCTAGGGCTCCGCGTTCCCGGGAGAGAAGAA
>CAIXGS010000026.1 GCA_903919125.1 uncultured Spartobacteria bacterium
GAGCTGATGATGGAGGAGAGTTCGACTTGAAAGAAGTCGGGTTGGGCGGAGGAAGGCGTTGCTTTGGGCTTCATCGATTTTGCCAGTTTTTTGAGGCTTTCGCCCCAAATACAGAGCAAATACTATGCCAACTTAAAGCGATAAGTAACTATCATAGAATAAGTTAAAGTATTTTTCAGGATCGACTATTTAAACTTATCAAACATCAAGTCAGTTTCGTGGCGCCCATCCGCTTTTCAAAGCCCTCGTGGTTGCTCTGGCGGTAAGCCAGCGTATCGATGCCTAAATGTAGGTAATTATACCCGAGGTTGGTCAGTCGCCTGGCGACTTCGTTCTTCTCGCTCCAAGTAAAAAAATTGTTCTCGAAGTGAATGATGCGAGGAAGAATCCCTCTATCTAAAAACTGAATTAAAATATTATAATCATGCCCCTCAGTGTCAATCTGAAGTAGGTCAAATTCCTCAATTCCGTGCTTTAACAACAGACTGCTAACGGAAAGCGAAGGGACTTCGAACTCCTTAACCTTCCCCTTGACTCCATCCCCATTAAATTTCACGTAACCTTTATTAAGGGATGCCAGCATGCCTGCGTGAAGATCATCCGATTCAAATGCGAAAAGCTTTACTGAACCGTCTCTTTCCGTAATCGCGGAATTTTCGAGAACCATTCCTGGGATTCCCCTGTAATTCTCCCTCAGCTTTTTGAATATACTTGGATGCGGCTCCACCAACAACCCCTTCCAACCTGAATTCCGAACGTAACGGTACATCGGGTCTACGTGTTTTCCATCGTTGGCACCGATCTCGATAAATGAAAACTGACCGTTCTCCCGATAGACTTCCTGAACCACTAGGTCGAGAACGTTGATTGGAACATAACCAACAGGCGGCAATTTTTGGAAACTGAATCCCGCTGCACGAAACACGCGTTCGACGATTTTCTGAAGCACAATTGATGGTTTTAGCATAAAAGTTCCAAGTTGTTCTGAATGAGCCTGCTCTGAAATCAACCTTCAAGCACATAAACTCGGGATAAGAAATTCTTGGCTAAATCGGGCCGTGAAAGATGTTAGCTAGAGTGGCGAGTTTTGCGGGGCCAGTTAATGCCCTCGCCTTCAGGTTGAAAAGAGCATTCGGAGTTCGAGAGCGAATTCTTTCCCGTTATTTCTATTGCAACGGCTCATTCTTCGAGCGGCATCGGCCGCTCCAAGCATTTATATCGCTAGGGTAGATGATATAAAAAGGGGGCAGGCGTTATCGTCTCTTGTAAATAAGCACAGGCCGTCTGGACGGGTGTGTTTGGGTGGACCCTATCAGCGTATATTCGGACTGAATCCAGCGGGAGAATTCGGGGAAGGTATGGTAGCGGGGTTGGGACCCCGGAGAGGATCCCGGAAATGTGAACTCATCGGAAGCATCGACAAAAAAGGCGGGCTTGGACGTTTGGACGTCGGAAAGAAACGCTCTAAGAGTAGGATTGATTTCGAGGGGTGGGTCGACCTCCAGATTGCCCGCAGCAAAGCGGGTCGCAGGGCGCAGTTGAGTAAAGACGTGCAGTTTTGCATACCACCCCCAGATACACAGAGAGTCGCCTGGCTTCGCAATTTGTTTGAGAGCATCGGCGATGGGATTCGTTTCTTGCCCCCACGACGCGAGGAAATGTTTGTTTTGGGAATAGATAGCGAAGGTGCTCCGAGCTTGAAACAGGCAAAGAAAAACAGCGACAAAAGCAATTCCAAAGCCGAGGCGCTTATCACGTGAAGCTTCTGAATGCGGGTCAAAGCTCGCAGATGAGTTTGTGTGGGTGGCAGGCGGGGCCTGTTTAGCTTTTTTGGAGGGAGCGGTTAAGACGAATTCTCCGAGTGAGGCCTGAATTTCCGAGGGTACCGTATTAAGCAGAGATTGCTCGTTAAAGAGATTGGAAGCCAACCACCCGAAAACGAGGGTCGAGGGGCCAATCAGGAGCATCAAATAATGTGGAAAGCCAAAGCCCGCTCGAAGTATTCCGTATAGCATGACACCAAAAAGAGAGAGGACACCGGCCCCCAGTGACAGATTAGTAGGGGAAAAAAAGCGCGAGGGACGCCGCGCCAATTGGAGGAAGAGAGCCCCAACGGAGGCTGCGATAAGCACCATAATGAAGGCACTGAAGTCTGGTACGCCTTTGAAAAGGAAATCGACGGCCGAGATTCTGTGGCCAGAATTGGAATAGCGGAGGCCCGACTGAATGTAGAACTCCATAAAGTCAGGCCAAACTCCCGCAGCCGCTACAGGCGCGAGAATGAGGATGGGAACAGTTAGTCCACCGAGGATCTGAGCTAATGTATTCCTATTCTTTGACAGCGTCGTATCTTTCGTGGCCCATATGATAATAATTCCAAAAATAAACAATAAAACTCCTGCTGGGGCGACTTGAAGTTTAGTAAAAGGAAGCGCGCCGGTGAGGAAGCCAAGGAGGTATGCACGGGTTCGCGATGTTCTTTTACGCTGTCTAGCAATTAAATAGACGATCCAAGCGCATAGCGCTGACGGAAACTGCTCACTCGAAAAATGAAGAAAATCGAGGTTGAGAGTGCTTAAAAGTAATGTCGTTGCAGGCATTGCAGCGAGTAGGGCCAGTCGTGTGCCAGCAATTTCACTGAGGCTGAAAATAGTCCCTGAAAGAAGTGCGAATGTGCAGAATAGTCCTGTAATTCGCGCCGCTAAGTAGCCGAGCTTGAGCCCAAGCAGTGGGGCCCACAGTAGAACCCAAGTGTTCAGAGGGCCGCTGGAACCGCCGACCACAGAACGCCAAGGCATTGGGTCGGATAGGTATTTGAGCGCCTGCGCCAAGATCTGGCTCTCATCGACGTTAATTTCTCCATTGTACAGCAGGCTGCGCACTCGCCACACTGGTAGCGCCACAGCGAGTAAAACCAGAAAAGTGGTCACTGTATTTTTCCACAGCCTACTTGTGAAATCCCCCTTCTTCAAGATTGGGAATAACGCTACAGCAAGTAACAAAAGCCAGAGTGAAACCGCTAAACTTAATCTCAGATCCATACTAGTGGCTTAGGCAACAGTTGAGACGCTACAGGGACCCCACACCGCCGTATTGAGAAGACACTGGGGGGCGCCCGCAAAGTGTCCACGTTGATTGGTGACGGGGAGATATAATCTCAGAGAAACACTTTTTTTCCAGAAGCGGCTTAACAAATTTAAATAGATAAATAATTTAACCCAAAGCAACCTTTGATTAAAACAACTTCACCAAAGGAAAAATTCTCTTAAATACCGCGGTTGGAGATAAGTTTTTTTAATTGCGAATTTTTGGAATAAGGCGACTCGATTTTGTCAATGCTAAGTGGCTCATCTTTAAGTATCGGGGCTGAGATAATCTCGCCATTCATAATTTCACGACAGGAAAGCTGTCCCTTGAGCAGAGGGATGGCCAAGTAAAAATCTTCCTTCATACTAGAGTGATTCAGAACATATCCAGGTTCCAAATTACGTTTAGCATAAACGCCGCGAACCAATGCGTCCAAATATTTGACTTCCGTATCAGGAATTGAGCGACGATCTTGAGCACTGCCACCGCACATTTCCTTCGCTTTTCTAAAAGCCTTAAACCATCCATCAATCTGGTGCGGCAATGAATTATAGGCTGAAACCGAAACCCCATCTGAATCAATGTCAATGTGACGTTCAAACGTTCTAGCGCCCTTAGCGTACGCTATGAACATCGACGCATCCCAACTATGGTACTCATGTGAAGATAGGCCAACCGTCACACCAGGATACCGGTTGCGTAGATAATCCAACTGATTCAATTCCAACTGATTGTCTTCAGTTGGATAGATCGAAACACAGTGGTTCACTGCAATAGGAATACCACGACTGGTAAAAAATTTCACAATCTCGTCAATACTCTTTTGCGAGGAACCGCCAGTGGAAAATGAAACCGGCTTGCGCGTGTCAGCAACCTTTTCAATGAGGAACCAGTCATTAATATCAGAACTAGCAATTTTTATGATATCGAGATCAAGCTCTTGACACAGCTCCACGGAGGCCTCGTCGAAAGGAGTGGCAGAGGTCAGACAACCATTTTCTCTCACCGCCTCAACCAATATAGCGTATTCGGCGCGGCTGAGACGAGTGTCTCTAGTTTTTTTAATATAACGAATATCATCGCGGTTTCGATGGTTTTTGTGAATAAACGTTTCCACATCTCGAAACTGAAGTTTTATCGTGGCGGTTACGCTGTTAAAGCGCACAACCTGTGCGTACTCAGAGATTATCCTCAACCCACGCTCAACGCTCCCTAGGTGATTATTCGCCATCTCAAGAACGAAAAGATTATTAAATATATCGGCGCTCATAAAAATTTATTTTTTAAAAAATTAACCAGATAGAGAAAATGCAAGCAAAGCTGCGAAGTCAGGAAGGTGAAAATCAATATGGTTTGGTAGCTTTGACGAAACGCGCCCGAACCCGTATTCAGCTGACGCAAAACGGAAACCGCAGGCTCGCGCGGCCTCTGCGTCATCCAAAGAATCGCCAATAAAAAGGGTTTTTTCTGGAGACGCTTTCAGACGATATGAGAGATCAAGAGTCGCCTCAAGCTTTGAGTCAAAGGGCGGAACACGGCTTTCTCTCGTGACGACTTCACAAAACAAACGGGAAATACCAAGCTGATCCAAGATGAGTTTTACAGGCACTTGGGGCTTGTTAGTGACAACATAACAGGTTGCCCCACTCTGGACAAGATGCGCGATACCGTCTATCACGCCTGGATAGGGTATAGTGCGGCACCATCCCTCATTGTCGTAACTAATGCGGAAAGCAGCCTCCAAAGCATCAAGTTCAGAGGACGTGGGCGCATCATTAAGAGCTAACCTAAAGATTTCACGTATGGGCGGACCAATTAAAGAATCAATATTAGGCTTAGCTTTCCCAGGCATTACTTGATCCATCGCGAAGCAAAAGGAATAAGCGATTCCCGGCAGGGAATCAACCAAGGTTCCATCAAGATCAAATAACAGAGCATTGAAGCAACACGAGTTCATTTCGAAGCAGCGACTCGGCAGGACAAGGCAAGAAGCCCCTCGAGGGCATCTTCTACCTGGACGACTGAACGAGAGGATGGACCAAGTCTATCCAGAATTTCAGCACGCAAAACAGGTAATCTCTGCACAAGTCCGCCTGAAAAGACGACACAGGACCAACCGGCAGGCGAAACCCGACCAGCGGAAATCGCGTAATTTTCCGACATAGCACGAAAAGCCGCTCGAAAAAAAGCCCCGACAGTAATGTCATCCTCAAGAATATGGGTAAACGCCCCTTCGCATCCGTAGGCTGTTGGGAAAAAGGAGAGATCAGCCTTTAGGGACCGAAGTTCTGCAGCCTCGGCCATTCGAGAGATCTGACCCCAGGGGTCGCGAAGTTCGGTACCTTGGTCAGTCGCAAGTTCGCTGCACAGATGGAGCATTCGGTTCAAGGCCCGACCGGCCGGTAAGTGAGTGATCGTGCGGAGCCAGCGACCATCGAAATATGGACGCAACTGCCAGTCACCCGCTTCCGGTTTATCAACCAGAACGGAAACCTGGGAACCCGTGGCGACATTAACCGAGAGTTCTCCGGGTACCAAATCAACGCCAAAGAGCGCAGCCTGCTGATCCCCGACAGGAGTATAAACGGGAAAATCTCGCCCACACAGTCGAGCGCGGCCCACGGGAACAATTTCCGATTGAGGCTGGGGAAGCCGCAAGTCTTCCAGCCCAAGGGTCGTCAAAGCTTCGATATGCCACTCGCCACGCGCAACATTAAATAATCCATGTGCAGCAGCGTTAGTTGAATGCGTAAAGGAAGCTGCACCCGTGAGACTAGCAGCGATGAAGTCCATCAGCGACAATGGCATAAGACCTTTCACCAACTCACCGCCGCGAGCGATAGCATGGAGCGTGGCCACTGGAAGACCGGAGCGAAATTCATTGCCAAGTTCAGCAATTAAAGAAGCACCCAACTTTTCTCGAGCGATCTCAAAATGAGAAACGCCATTCGCATCAGTCTCACTGCACCGCGCATCCTGCCAGGAAATAAAATTACCGACCGGCGCGCCGTCCGGTTGCGCTAATACGAAGCCGTGCATCTGGCCGCAGATGAGAATGCCTGCGCACGCACAAGATTGTGCGTCTAAAAGACGTTTAATCAGACGATGCACCGCAGTGAGCACAGATTGTATGCACACCTCTCTGCGTCGAGGTGGCAGCCCAGCCAGAAAGTTAGGAAACGGCTCTCTGTGGACATTGCTAAGCCCACTTCCAGGATGCAGCCAAGCCCCCTTCAAGAAGGTAGCCCCAAGATCAATCCCAATAAACGACATTGTATCGAGCTAGATAGTTTCCAACATCCGAGACGAGAGTTTCATCATAAGCCGTGGGAACTATGCGAAGACCGCCAATGCGGTCAGGCAGAACAAGATTTAACTTTCCGTCTGCCACTTTTTTATCGCGACGGGTTCCGTCTATTAACTCATCCACGGTAAAACCGTTGGGCAGCTTCCACGCAAAATGACGTGCAAGAAAAACATGAACCTCTTGAAAATGTGATTCATCAATCAACTGCCGTCGCCATGCGAGGAAATTAATTAAATCAATGCCCCAAGCCACAGCAATCCCATGAGGGATACAGTGCTGCGTGATTGCCTCAAGCGCATGGCCAAAAGTATGTCCGTAATTTAAAATGCGACGAATATCGCCCTCATATTCGTCCTCTTGAATCACTACCCTTTTAACTTCTAGGCTTTGCCTGATAAACTTCGCAAGAGATTCGTTGCGCCAACCATCGGTATTTACTGTATTCGCCAGCTCACGAAAAATTTCAGGCCGCGAGCGCGTAAGATGTAGTTTTACAATTTCACCATATCCAGAACATAGCTCTACATCCGAGAGCGTCTCAAGAAAAGGAAGGCAAATCCAGACATGAGCAGGCGAGTGGAAAACGCCAAGTTGGTTTTTAAAAGCACCGAGGTTGATGCCACATTTTGCACCAATACAGCTATCGGCCTGCCCTAAAAGAGTGCTGGGCGCGTAATGCCAGCGTAACCCCCTGTAATAATTATGGGCAGAAAACTGACCTATATCCTGAATTATCCCTCCACCTATCACCAGTACGTTGGATTGTTTGGTCGCGTTTGATCGTTGAAAAAACTCCCAAACACGAGTGACCCCGAGCGGTGTCTTCTCCTCCTCAGTGGCTGAAACAAGAAGCGTAGGCCGTGAGGAAAGTAACGGCTCGAGGACCGCTGCATAAGTGGATGCGACATTTTGGTCGATTACTACAATCGCGCGTGGCACAGCAAGCATCGCGGAGACGAGATCGGCAACAGTCGGGGGAAATGTGACTTCGTAATCACCTTGGCCGGAATGAATAGGCAGGGGAGGTATTTTCATCTATTGAAGAAGGAAGCCTCCGTCGATTACGACGGTTTGGCCAGTCAGGTACGTATTATCTGCTGAAGCAAGAAAAACAACCAGACGCGCAATTTCAGACGGTTCAGCTAGTCGACCAATGGGAACTTGGGCGGCTAAAGCACTAATTTGATCAGGAGTGTTGTTAGAGCGTGTCAGGTCGGTTTCCACAAATCCAGGGCACACCGCATTTACTAAAACACCATGCGGCGCAAACTCAAGAGCGGCACTGCGGGTGAGGCTGTTAAGCCCCGCTTTTGCCGCGCTATACGGAGCGCGACCGGAACGCGCAACAATACTATAACAAGAGCTTATATTCACAATCCGCCCCCAACGACGGGAACACATTTCACGAGACAAATGCTGCAGAAGAAGCATTGGGCCAGTTAGATTGACGGCAAGTGCACGGCTCCACGTATCCAAATCAATGCCGTCTATAAGGCCTACGGGATTCTCTCCCGCATTATTAACAAGGATATCCACCGATGGGCGGGGGCGAGTTAGCCACGCGAGTACGGAATCAGGCGAGCTAAGATCTAGTTCAGCGCGAGAGGGAGAAAGCACCGTAGTTCCTTGCGCTCTCATGGCCTCGGCAATGGCTAAACCAATACCTCTAGCTGCGCCAGTGACCAAGGCAACACGACCTGCAGGAGGGGAGGATGGAAGAGCGGCAGGGCTCATGGATTAAGAAGCGGCACTATCATATTTTCACGCAACTCCTCACGACTCAGAAACGGCGCCATATCTTCGGGTGGCGATGTAACCATTCTGCCATCATCGAGTTTCCGGGAGGATAGCTTAGGGGCGAACGGTTGTCGCAAATCGAGCACTACTTCGCAAAACGTGGGACCGTCGGTTTCGAGGGCGACACGAATTCCTTCGTCGAGCTCGTCGTGAGTTGATATGCGACAAAAAGGCATCCCGAAAGCATGAGCCACGCGTTCCCAATCTGGGAAGCTGAGCCCGGAGTCGGTGCCGCATCCCACTATGTTATCCTTAAAAAAGGCATTCTGTGTTTGACGAATCGAATGATAACCGTGGTTGAAAAGGACGAATATCTTCACAGACAAACGTAGACCAGAAATGGTCTGAAGCTCCTGAAGATTCATCATGATGCTGCCATCACCCGCCAAACATACGACGCGTTTGGACGGATCCTGTGCATAAGCCGCACCTATCGCTGCAGGAAGCTCAAACCCCATGGGTGCGGAGCCAGAGTTGTGAAAAAGCCGCATTCCAGGACCGACACGTGCAGCTTGGAAGGCAGTTACGCAAGCTGTCCCATCAGCCGTTACTATAGTTTCATCCTGATTAGTTTGCGCAAATAGGCGATCCATGAAGCAATAGGGATTGACACTAACGGCATCCCGCCAATAAGACGGCAACACAACTGGATAGCGGGCAAGTCTCTCTTTGCACCAATTGCGCCAAGAAGCAAAGCGTTCCGGATAACTACTATGTGCCTGCGCCTGGGCCAGCAGGATCGGCAAAAACTCCGCAAGGTTGGCGTGGATCGGCAAGTCAGGGCGAACAGTTGGCTTTTTTAGTTCTGCAGCATCAACGTCCACCCAGACCTTGTATGCATGGCGCGCAAAGTTTTCCCAATTGTAGGAGATAAGTCTTATGTTAAGCCGGCAACCTAGAATTAAAAGGAGGTCGCTGTTCTGCACTGCAAAATTACCAGCACGATCCCCAACCGAGCCGGGACGACCCGCATAGCAGTCATGCGAATCAGGAACCAAATCGTTGTTGTTCCATGCTGTGACTACCGGCACCCCGAGACAATCCAACAACCGCAAAAAAGTGAGATACTCGCCAGAAAGTCGCACACCGGAACCAGCATAGATTACCGGTCGCTCGGCTTTAGACAATCTATCGAGAAACTCTTCGCAGGCACCCGAAATATCTAGAGTTTCCCAACTGATGGCATCCTCAATCGGGTCATAGCCTTCGAGGGTCGCGGGATCAATTCTCGCCCCTTGCACATCGATGGGTATGTCCAGCCAGACAGGCCCCGGGCGCCCAGTAATAGCGAGATGTAACGCCCTTTCAAGATGATAACGGATGGACTGAGGATCCTGTACCAATACGGCGTACTTGGTGACGCCTTTCACCATGCTGACAATATCCACTTCCTGGTCACCCAGCTGTCGCAGGGGCAAATTGGTGCTACTTACAAGCGTCTCCCACTTGGATTGCCCCGAAACCACAATCATAGCCATCGAGTCCACGTATGCTCCGTAAACACCTGTTATGGCGTTGGTTCCACCTGGCCCCGTGGTTACATTGACAGCTGCCATCCGGTTTGAGACGCGAAAATATCCCTCAGCCGCAATCGCGCATGCCTGTTCGTGATGACAACAAACCACCGATATATCCTTATGCCGCCCAAACGCATCATTAAGATGCATGGCACCACCACCCGTGACCAAAAACACATGACTAATGCCATTTGAGGCGAGAGTTTGAACAATGTAATCAGCTACGCGCATGGGGCTTAATGATGGGAAATAATAGCAAAAAAGGGAAATACACCAGAAACTTACGCGGGGTAGAAATAGGATTACTGAAGCACCCGCATCAAGGCTGATCTTTTCACTTTGACATACCCAGTTAGAATCCTGACTGGCTTCGCCATTGAATGTCAGTTCGACGAACAGTCACAGAAAGTCGAGAGGCCGGGGCGAACATTCCACTAATCGAAGTTCAGACGCTCTTTTTCAACCACCAGCGGTCTGTTAAGGGTATGGGTCACGACAAGTGCAATGTATTCGCCGACCAACCCTAACATTATCAGCATAACTCCCATCATAAAAAACATTCCAACTACAACAGGAGCAATACCTATTTGCATGCTGTCCCAAAATAATAGCTTCCTCAATAAATAAAATGTACCTGCGGCGAAGCTTAATACGCTAACACCAACGCCAAATAGAGTCGACAAGCGCAACGGCAATTTAGAGTGATTTACTAACCCTAAAAGTGCCATATCTAAATACACGTAGAACGTACCCTTCGAGATCCCACGCTGGCGATAAGGCTTGTCAAAGGGCACTCTTGCAATCGGGAAGCCCAATTCACAAACAAGCCCCCTCAGGTATGGATAAGGATCATTTATCTGTCGAAGAATGGAGATCACTTGTTTATCATACGCCCCAAAGCCGGTGTAGTTTTCAATCATATTCACGTCTGATAGTCGGTTAATTAACCCATAGTAAATATGCCTGAGTATTGGATATATGCCAGTCTCTGCGGTTGAGCGTCTCACGGCAGCTACCACCTTAAATCCGTCCTCCCACTCACGGAGAAGCTCACGAATCAGTTCTGGGGGATCTTCCAAATCAGATGCCATCAAAATGACAACATCCCCTTGGGCTTGCAACATTGCATGGTAGCTTGATCGAATATGACCAAAGTTTCGAACATTAAAAATCGCCTTGAAACGCCTATCTGTGATCGCCACAGAACGAATAACATCCTGAGTCGTGTCTGTTGAAGCATTGTCAGCAATCAATACCTCATACTCGTAACGGGGCATTGAACTCATTACTTCGGAAATACGCCTGTGTAATTCCGGAATATTCTCCGACTCATTAAAGCAGCCCGAGACAATTGTTACAAGATGTCGCTTGATGGTGTGATGATGGTCCTGCATTTAAAGTGAGATGCTGCTAATCAAGCAATTAAACTAGTGTTTTACACTCCAAAATACAGGGAATGCAGAAATTAGGATTACTCCGTTTTGGATGGAAGTCAAATTCCAGCAGAGACTTGAATGTTTTCATATGGAAACACGCAACCATTGTTAATGTATCACAGCCTGCATCTGAGCGTTTTAGAAATTGGAATTTTGAGAAAGCGCCTCACTTCCCGCTCACGCGCTACAGAAGCGGTACAAACCCTTATGTGTCGTCGATATGGATCAGAAGACTGTTCTCAACTTTATAGGCTTTCAAAGTCCAAGCAAAATCAGGAGACAGGGCAGTAACAACCACATCGCCCGTCTTACGCGCTTTCCTGTGCTGAATCCTCGCTGTGTAGCCTCGGGCTCTTGCCAAACGCCTCCGCCACACTCGGAACCGGCGCTGAATTGCCCTCTCCAGTGACGTCGGTTCCCTGCTGGCTGTCTTCCCGGCGAGTAAACTTCACCCCAACGAGACGCGATACGCCGTGCTCTTCCATCGTCACCCCGTAAAGCGCATCCGCCCGCGCAATCGTCTTTTTGTTGTGGGAAATTACCACGAACTGACTTTGTCCCACAAAGCGATCCAGAATCTTAATGAACCGATTGATATTCGATTCATCCAAAGGCGCATCCATTTCGTCCAACACACAAAATGGACTGGGTTTAACCATGTAAATCGAGAAGAGCAACGAAACCGCTGTCATGGTTTTCTCACCGCCTGAGAGCAACGTAATGCTCTGCAACTGCTTGCCGGGAGGCTTCGCGATGATCTCGATACCGCTTTCTAACGGATCACTTGGATCGGTCAAAATAAGGTTCGCCTTACCGCCACCGAAGAGCTCGGTGAACATCTCCTGAAAGTTAATCCGAATCTTCTCAAAGGTCTCAGCAAACATCTGCCGTGTCGTGTTATTGATCTTTGCAATAACCTCCAACAACTCCGCCTTTGAATTCAGCAAATCAGCGTGTTGTCCTTCCAAGAAGACGCTGCGTTGCTCCAGTTCCTCGTATTCTTGGATGGCCTCGATGTTCACCGGCCCCATCGCATCCAAGCGCTTGTCAATCTCCCGCGCCAGTTGCTCCACCCGGGTCCAGTCCAATTCATACGCGTCAACATCCGACTCAGCCCCCTCCCCCGCCACGCCCAAAGCGGTTCCATTGCCATCCTGCCCGTCCTCGGTGGACTCCGAATCCGCGCTGCCACCCCCTCGCTGCCGTTTGACCGCGTCCCGATACGCGACCTTCAAAGAATAAAAGTCCGGCCTGAACTCCCGCAACTCCACCTGATAACGCTTCAGCACGTGTTCTTCAATCAGCCCGGCCTTCATTTCCCACTGGCTCAAATGAACTTCCAAGCGAGAACGCTTCTCTACCAGACCCGACAACTGCGATCTGCGCGCCCGCACCTGCGCGGTCTCCTCCTCGACCTCCGCAGCGACAGCAGCCCGTTGCGTGAGCATCTCGTTCAAGACGGCCTCCGCCTCGCCGGCCTGCGTTTGAAGTCCGCCCAGATTCGCTTCGATTTCCTCACTTTCTCCATGCAAAATACTGATACGTCCCTCGTAAGTCTCGACGTCTCTCGAGCGATCATCAATCACCCCTTGCAACTCAGCCAAGCGCTGCTCCATGGGCTGGCGCTGCTGCTGAAGCGAGGACTGACGCTGCCGTTCCGTCGCCACGTGCACCTTCAACTCGTTCAATTCCGTCTGCGCTTGAGCCTCCCGCGCCCGCAAGGTTTCCATCCCACCTTGCAAATCCTGCCGCAAACTTTGCTGCGTTTCGATATGCCCCAGCGCCTCGGCCACCTCAGCTTCCAACGCCTCTAGACGCTCCGCAGCTTCTGCAAAACGAGCCCCCGCCGCCGATTGCTCGCCTTCCAAAGACTGCTGCCTGCGCCGAGCTTCCGTCAGTTGCCGCTCTAACTGAGCCATGTGCGCCTTTAGACTGGAGAGCTGCAAAGCCGCTGTTTGCCGAGCCTCGTGCGCTTGGCTAATCCGCCCCGCGAGCACCTCCAATTCCCCAGCCAAAGCCTCTCGACGCTGTTGCCGTTGCTCCAATTGTCCATGCAACTCCTCCAACTCTTTGCCCAACGCTTGCACCTGATTCTTGCGCTCCAATACCGAAGCCGCCGCATTTGCGCCCGACTCAATCCCGCCGTGCAACATACCATCCCCAGTCAGCAACTCGCCCTGCAAAGTGACAATCGTCCAGCCCTTCATCGGGAACAGACGGAGAGCGGCTTCCACGTCTGGCACCACGACAGCAAAGTTCACCAAGCGCTCAATGAGCCGTTCCGCCTCAGGTTGGGCCTTGATCTTGTGAATCAACCAACCCAAAGCGCCGTCCGGCAGCCGTAATTCGTCGTTTTGCACGTGCTCGAAAGCACTGTCTAATTCGCCCAGCGCCAGCACTGCCCGACCGCTCTTGCTCGCCCGCAAAGTTTTCACAATGTGCCCGGCAACATTCGTGTCTGACATCACCACCGCCTGCAAATTGGCGCCTAAAACCGCTTCCACCGCGGCCACATACTCGGGCTCCACCTCAATAAATTCCGCCAGAGCCCCTTGAATGGCAGGGAGAAAAAAATCAGGATTATCCAATCCCTTCAATACCGATTGCGTACCCGCAGAAAAGCCCTCGCCACTATCGAGCATTCCCTTGAGCACTTCAAAACGACTCTCCTTTTCAGCACAAATCCGCTGCGCTTGACGCAACTCCCCCTCTGCGGTGGCGAGAGCCATTTGCCCCATGCGACTCTGTCCCTCTAATTCGTTCAACCCTGCCTGAGCCCGCTCCAACTCCGTTTGAGCCGCCTCAAAATCCAACTTGCCCTGCTCGGACTGCTGCTCGAAATCCTGCGTGGCAGCACTCCACTGCTGCGTCTCACCCGCCAAGACGGACAACCGCGCCTCCATCCCGTCCCGCTGCTGGCTCACACTAGCCAACTGCCCGCGCAATCCAGACACCCGAAGTTCCCAACGTTGCAGCTCCTGCACTGACGCCTGTAGCTCCCGCTCAGCCTCCGAGCGCTCCGCTGCCACAGCCTGTACGGCCACTTGAGCAGCCTCCAATTCCCCCAACTCCGCCGCCAAACGCGCTCCAAGCTCCTGCAACTCCAAATCCGCCTCCCGTATCGCCACCTCAGCCGCCGCCATGCGCTCCCGGCCTGCAATCATTTCAGCCTGATATCGCGACACCAACCCACTATATTCAAAGCCTTTTTCGCGGTTGAAAACCAAGCGGTTCTCGTGATTTGAAATTCGCGAACGTAGGTCTGTCACCTTGCGTCGCGTCTCCTCCAGGCGCTCCTCCATCGCGGCCAACCCCGCCCGCCGAGCTGCCAACTCCGACTCACCGCCCTCAATGTCGCCCTCCAACTCCGCCTGCCGAGCCCGAAAGCCCGCTAATTCATTCTGTCCCGCCTCGCGATGCTCCTCGATCTTCTCCCACTGTTGGCGCGCCGCATGCGTTTCAAACGTCTTGAGCTCAGCGAGCAAAGTCTGGTAGCGCCGAGCCTTGGCCGCTTGCCGTTGCATCGACCCAATCTGACGACGCACCTCTTTGATAATGTCGTCCAAACGCAGTAAATTTGCCTCGGTCGCTTCCAACTTTCGCAACGCCTCCTTGCGCTGGCTCTTAAACCGCGTAATCCCAGCCGCCTCCTCGAAAATCGCCCTCCGATCTTCAGGGCGCGAAGAGAGAATCTGGTCGATCTTGCCCTGCTCCATGATGGAATACGCCGAGCGGCCAATTCCTGTGTCCATGAACAACCCGTGAATATCCTTCAAACGGCAGGGCGTCTTGTTGAGCAAATACTCCGAGGAGCCGTCCCGAAACACCCGCCGCGTGATGGTTACCTCGTTCCAATCTACGCCCAATTCCTTCTCGCACTCCGCGAAAGTCATCGAGACCTCAGCCATCCCGAGTCCCGCTCTGGAGTCCGTTCCCGAAAATATGACGTCCGCCATCTCACCCCCGCGCAGTGCCTTTGCGGATTGCTCGCCCAATACCCAGCGGATTGCGTCGAGCACGTTGGATTTACCGCACCCGTTCGGTCCCACCACGCAGGTGACCCCGCGATGAAACTCCATCACAGTTCTCGGGGCAAAACTCTTGAAACCGAACAATTCGAGGGAACGAAGGTACATGGCAGCGACAATCTCACCCATGTCCTCACCAGATGCAAGCCCAAGCTATAGTAGAGATGCGGCCCGCGCACCACAACAGCTTGTATGCGGCTTCCATGAAACCTCCCCCGCCCCGCCTTCGTTCGATGGGCCGCATCCCGCTTGAAAGTCTTTCGAATAACCGTCGAAACTGAACGGGCGCAAGCTACATCCATCTAGGGTTCAGAGTCCAAAAAGCGTCATTTATCTCCCAAAACCTTTTCTGTAGTTTACGTAGTAAAGCATTCCACAAAACGTAAACACTCGCGCACCCGACGGCAGAACCTATTGCCTTTTCGTCTCCAAACACCCCGCAACCCTCCCAAATGCGTCCCCTAGCCGCTTTTTTCGCAACCTTAATCCTCTTTCACGGGGTGATCTCTCCCCAACTGATCGCCTCCGATTCCTACATCACCCAGTATCAGGGCTCTCGACTCTACTCATGGGATGGCAAGTATTTGTCTCAATATCAGGGAAAACGGCTCTATGAGTGGGACGGCCACTACCTCTCGACCTACCAAGGAAGCCGACGCTTTGAATGGGATGGACAGTATCTTTCAAAATATCAGGGCCCTAGGCTCTTGGAGCTTTCAGGAAAACAAATACGGCAATACCAGGGCCGCACATTGTTTGAATGGGATGGACAATACATCCAAACTTACCAAGGAGGGCGCGTTTTCGCCATCGACGGATCGGTCCCTCAAGCGATCTTGGCACTCTTGGCCACAGGGTTCCTCTAATCGGGCTCAAAACGTGCTAAAAACCTATCGCTGGCCCGACTCCGTTACGTTCCCAGGTGAGGACGTCGCTCTGGTTCAAATCTCCCGCACTGAGCGCAACGCCACCGGGAGGCATCGAGTGAGAGAGGTTTTGCGGGAAATCTTGTCCAACTGGGCAGGACACCCCGTTGCATTGGAGGAATCAGGTCGAGGGCCGATTGTGCAGGGGTTTGTCAGGGGAAAACCTATTGAGGTGTCGCTCAGCTATGCTGGGGGAGACGCTTGGGTGGCGATTCGCAGCAACGGAGGCGTCGGCATGGACGCTGTACTTGTGGAGGAAAACTCTAATTGGGAAGCTGTCGCAGAGCTTTATTTAGGCCATCACGCGGTGCAGGAAATTCGCGACGCCCAACAGCGAGGGAGCGCATTTGCGGAGCGATGGGCGACTCTGGAGGCACGCTGCAAACTCGCAAAGTTGCCGCTTCGCGAGAAAAGCCAGCCACCCTCAGCGACTGTTCTCACGTTGAGAGTGGATGATTTGATCATCTGCATCGCGATTAGCTTGGCGGAAGAAAAAGGCGCTTAGACGCGGTTAAACCCATTAAACCCGCTATCAGGTAGAACCAAAAACCTGAAATTCACTTCGGCTTGGATCAATTTCGCTTCAGGAGCGGGGTTTAACGTAAATTCCAATGAGTGGTAACGGAGAAGGCTTTGAGGAGATAAAGTCGCTCACAAACCCCTGCGCAGTACGAATTTCTATATGTCCAGGACCGGAGCCTCCGTACACCAACACGGCCCCCTGAGGTGCCTTGTAAGGATCGGAAATCGGAAGCTTTTGGAAACCGAAATCAAACTGCAACTCTCCCGCAGCCTCTTTCGCAAATTGAGTCTTGGGATAACGGTCAATCACGTGAGCGTTCAGTAACGCGGTCTTCACGTAGCGCCAACAATTGTAAGTGGAGGAAGAAGCGGCGCGTGCAGCAGCAATTTCAGCCGCTTCCAGCATCCGCCTATCGTAGTGGAATCTGCCGGATTGAGGACCAAAAAGCTTCCGCAATTCAGGCCGCAAACTGTCCGACTGCTCAGACGCAAACAACGAGTAACTTGCTCTGGCCGATGGGGCCGCGAACATGGCGAAAATGCAGAATAAAGAGAAAAAAAATCGCATACAATCGGCCCTAAGAGTAGTTGCCAAAGAGATCTTCAGGAGATCATGGCGCGCCTAAGTGCGCGCACACCAGCAACTGCTTCATCCCGCGTCACAGCACCCAAGTTGAAGCCGAGCGATGAAATCGCGTGAACAGGAAGCGAGCAACCTACCACCGCTTCACTGCTGGTCAACCAGAGTTGTGTAGAAAATTTGTCATCGGGTTCCCAAAGCGAAACTCACTTTTCCCGGCCCAAAAAACAGACCTCCTCGGATCTTTTTACCTGATGCCAAAGAGGAGAAGGCTCCCAATAAATTTACCCTTAACGCAAGAAGCATTATCCGCAGTCAAGCAAGTTGCCCCACTGAATACTGTTCAGTGCAACCTGTGTCGGGAATCGCTTATCGGCCCGCTGCCCTTTCAGCCCTTTCAGCCCTTTCAGACCGACTCGACCGCATCTTCCTTTACCGCCCCAAAGAGCGTTTCCGTCCATCGAGCCCATAGCCAACATAAATCCGACAAACGGTTCACGTACCTCAAGATGTTGGGGTTCACGTGAGCCCCGCTTTCCATTAACGACACGATCGCCCGCTCCCCCCTGCGGCAGGTTGTTCGGGCGACGTCCAAGCACGCACTTCCCTTGCTGCCTCCCGGAGTAGCCCAACCAGAGTAAGTAATTTTGTGATTTTTCTCCAAATCCACTATTTGAGCAGTCAACTCCTCCACCCATTCAGGCCCTATAACCTCCCTGCCCTTCTCCCGATAACGCACCTTGTCTCCAGAAGCCACAGCGAGCTCCCCCATAATAGGGATGAGCTGCTTTTGAATCTGCAAAATCCGCGTTTCAATTTCGGGGACCTCACAGAAGGCACGAACCATCCCAAGCGCCGAATTTAATTCATCCAAGGTCCCGTATGCCTCCACCCGTGGGTGCGTTTTGGACACGCGCCTACCGAACATCAGACCCGTAGTCCCATTATCACCCGTCTTGGTCGCAATTGACATACACGTGGTCTACCATCGGAAAATGCTTGTGCCAACCTCTCGCAATGTCTTCCAACAGCTTTTGAAACTACCCGCATCGCCTGCAGATAATATTCCGCTAAAATTTTAAAGCCGCTACGATTACGCTTGCACGAAGGAAAGAGGAAAGATAAATACCCGACCTTATTTTTTGCCGCCACCCGAATTCCTCCAGCACAACCGCGACACTTTGGAACCTAATTTTATGCCTAAGTCCAAGCCAGCAAAATCTGAAGGCAAGCCTACTCCCACCAAAAAAGTTGCACTAAAGAAGACCGCAACGGGAGCAAAAGCGACTCCCGTCAAAGCTAAATCAGCCCCTGCTAAAGCTAAAGCCGCCCCCGCTAAAGCTAAAGCCGCCCCTGCTAAAGCTAAAGTCGCCCCCGCTAAAGCTAAACCAGCTCCCGTCAAGGCCAAAGCGATTCCCGCTAAGGCTAAGGCGTCTACGCCAGCCCCCCCAAAGGCTAAACCATCTCCGGCTAAAGCACACTCCACGAAGGCGAAAACAGCCCCAGCTAAAGCTAAAGCGGTTTTTGTTAAGGCCAAATCAGCTCCCGCTAAGGCTAAACAGCAAGCCTCCTCAGGATCAAAAACGACGCCCGTCAAGGTAGTCAAAGCGGTGACGAAACCAGTTTCTAAAAAAGGTGCATCGATGGCATCTTCAAAAAAAGCTGACGCAACACCGAAGAGCAAATCTATCTCGAAAGCCGTTCCAGCACCGAAAACTGAGCCTACCCCTGCTTCCCAAAAAGCAACGCCCGCCCCAAAAGCGCCCGCAAGCAAACCCGCTGGGAAAGCTCAAAAAGCTTCATTAGAAGGAAAAAAAATTCTCGCAGACGAGTTGGCCAAAAAGAAAATTCTTCCACCTGAGAAAAAGAAGGTCACCGACGAATGGGTTCTCCAACAGCGGGAACGTATTTACGAACTCCGCGACAATTTAGTGGAATCGATGCACGGAGTGGCAAAAGACACGCTGCGTTCCCGCGCTGAGGGCAGCGAGGCGAGCGCCTTCGGGATGCACCAAGCGGACGCCGGTAGTGATTCCTACGACCGCGACTTCGCCCTATCCCTTCTGAGCCAAGAGCAAGACGCCCTCTACGAAATTGACGAAGCCCTCAAGCGGATCGAAATTGGAACTTACGGAGTGTGCGAGATGAGCGGCAAGGTGATTAAACGCGAACGCCTAGAAGCGCTGCCTTTCGCTCGATACACGGTAGAATGTCAGGCGGAAGTTGAGCGGCAAAAGAAGCTGCATAAGGCTCGGATGCCCGTGACTTCACTATTTGGTCTCACCGAGGAAGAAGGCGCCGAAGGCGAAGAAGAAGACCAAACCCTCGACGCTAAAGATTAATCTTTAGCACTTCCAATACCCTCTCCATTAAACTACCATCCATTTACTGATTAAACCATGGCACGCGACTTCATTATCCTTGAGTGCACCGAAGCAAAAGCGGAGGGAAAACCCGTCTCCCGCTACATTTCGACCCGCAACAAAAAAAGCCCTAACACTCCTACTCGTCTTGAGAAGGTAAAGTACAACCCGTTTCTTCGGCGGCGCACCATGCACCGGGAAACCAAGTAAGTTCAAGTAACACAAGTACAGTAAAGACCTGAACTACTTAAAATTATGCAGCCTAAAACTCCCGCCCGCCGTACCGCCTTCCGCAAGGCCAATCGCAGCATGCCTCGCCGCCGCGTGGACATCGCCTTGGATGCCATCGACTGGAAAAACCCTGATCTTCTGAAGAAGTTTGTCACTGAGAACGGCAAAATTCTACCGCGTCGCCTCACTGGCATGCCCGCTCACTATCACCGGAAAATTACCCGTGAAGTGAAGCGTTCCCGCCAAGCGCTTCTGATGGCGTAATCGCCTTCAGTTCCCCAACGGGATTCCCACCGTCAGCTTGATTGTTCGCGGTCTTTCGCGGTCGGGGTCGTTCGGTCAAGTCCTTCCGAACTTATTAGGCACCAAAATGTTTCAAAAAAGCGCCGCTATCAACGCGGCGCTTTTTTGCTGTTTCGTCCATCACCACGTTTCTCTCAAGCAACCAAGTAGTTTCGTCTCATGAGCGCCGAAAGCCCCTCACTTCCGCTAGCAGATCTACTCGGCCTGCTCCCGTGCCCTGCTTGGGTTGCAACGTCCAATGGCGATTGCATCTTCGCCAACCGCGCGCTCGGAAAACTGCTAGGCATCCCCGAAAATCAGCTTCTAGGACGCGGCTGGCTTCAGGTTCTCGCCTCCACGGATCAGTCCCTCGCCCTCCGTTGGCTCTTTAAACGCAGTTCCCTGCGCTCCCGTTTCAAGGCCCGCTTCTGGACCACTTCTCGCCAGCGCAAGCAGCGCCTCCGCGCAGATGCCAGCCTTCTGCCCAATACTCACTCAAAAGGAGACCTTGTTCTGGTTCTCCTGCGGGACGTCACCCCAAAAATCAACGACATACTCCGACGCCAGCTTCGCTCCGAACAGCTCCGACTTTGCTTCGAACATGCTCCCATCGGCATCGGCTTCCTTGATCTCGAGCTTTCCTTCATCCAAGCAAATCCCGCGTTGCACCGGATTCTGTCCTCTGAACTGAGTCCTCTCAAAGGTCGCTCACTGGATCTCTGCTTGGAAAACCGTCTCCCTCCAGCCTCCGCTCTGGAAATCGCACGCGTCTGTTCCCAAACCATCTTAAACGGCGATCCCCACGCCCTCCACGGCTGGCCCTTAAACTCCACCGAGCCCAACGGGCCACAACACGTCACAGATTGGGAAATTCGTCGCATCCAAACCACCGACCACTCTCCAGTGGGCCTCTTAGTCACGGTTTCCGATGTCACCCGCCAAAAATACATTGAAGAGCGCCTCCGCCTTCTCGCCAGCGTGCTGGAAACCACTCCAGATTTCGTCGCCGTATTTTCCCCAGACGGCGGCGTTCTTTATTTAAATCGCTCCGCCCGCGAAACCGCTGGCCTGGACAAGGACACACCCATCCACCATCTCCACTACACCAATTTACAACCCCCATGGGCAGCGAAGCTTCTGCGTGAGGAGGGCTTTCCAACCGCTCTTCAATCGGGGAGATGGGAAGGGGAAACCGGTTTTAAAAACGTCTCGGGTGATCCCGTCCCAGTTTCCCAAATTCTTTACGCACACAAAAATAACTCCGGCCAAGTGGAGTTTCTCTCCTCCATCCTGCGCGACATCACAGAGTCCCTAGAATTCCGAGAACAGCTCGCCCGCGCCCAGGAAAACCTCGAACACCGTGTCATCGAACGCACCGCTGAACTCGCCGACGCCACAGCGCTCATCGGCGATCGCGTACGCCAACAAGCAGCCGTTGCGGCCCTTGGAGAATCCGCCCTAGCGGGAAGCTCCCTCACCGAAATCATCGAAGAGAGCAACCGCCTCATTCTTGAAATCCTGCACGTGGATTTTTGTGCTTTGCGGGAGCTCTCCGAGGACCGTCAGATGCTCATCCTGCGGGCCGCCAGCGGTTGGCCTGAAAACCTCAACCCCTCCAGTATTCCTGCCGGGGAAAATTCCCCTTACGGCCTCGCCATTCTCTCAGGAGACCCAGTCGTTTTTGAAAATCTCGAAAGAGAGACTTCCTTCGAAAACTCCGACGGTCTTCGCGATGCGGGATGTGTCAGCGGCATGGCCGTTTCTATCGTTTTTGGGGAGGAACCTTTCGGAGCACTGGGCGTCTTCAGCAGGGACGAATTGCAGTTTACCAAAAACGACGCCCACTTCCTCCAATCCGTCGCAAACGTGATTGCGGCCACCGTTCAACGTCAGAAAGCCGAATCCGAAATCCTCCGGGCAATGCAACAAGCAGAGTCCGCAAATCAAGCTAAGAGCGCATTTCTCTCTCGCATGAGCCATGAGTTACGGACGCCGCTAAACGCTATCTTGGGGTTTGCGCAACTCCTTAAACTCGAAGAACCCAGCACCTCCCAACTCGAGAGCATAGGCCACATCACTCGGGCTGGGCGTCACCTACTTTCCCTCATTAACGAGGTGCTGGACATCGCACACATCGAGGCCGGTCGCCTTGCCATGACCATAGAACCGATTGAACTAAACGGCTTCCTCCACAATGTAGTGCAATTGATGCAACCCCTTGCGGCCGCCTCACAGGTCGAGATCCAGCTCGTCGGCTGCGAAGGCCTCCTCCATGTTAGGGCCGACCGTCAACGACTCAAACAAGTTGCCCTCAATTTTCTTTCTAACGCCATCAAATACAACAACCAAGGCGGTATCGTCCAAATTAGCCTCAGGCTCGCATCTGGCGCAGCCGGCTTCGAAGTCCGCGATACCGGCCCAGGAATCCCTCCCGAAAAACGCGACTTTCTTTTCAAACCCTTTGAACGGCTCGGCGCAGAAGAAAGCGAAGTCGAAGGCACTGGGATCGGGCTCTCTCTTTGCAAAGGTTTCATAGAGGCTATGGGGGGCTCAATCGGCATGGAAAGCCCCGATCTCGGCGGTTGCGTATTCTGGGCGCAACTCCCCCTAGCTGACCCCTCCGAAACCCCGCAACTGCGCATTGAACGTCTCCAGACCCTTGACGCCGACCCAAATATCGCCCCCGTCCCCCGTGCTAAGGTGCTTGCCATTGAATCTCACGAATTCGACCTACAACTGGTTGAGCGACTCGTCCAAAAAAATGCCCGTTTCGAAATGCTCAGCTCCATGCGCGCTGACCTCGCCCTTGCCCTCGCTCAGGAACACCGCCCCGCGCTCATCTTGATAGATGCCGAATTGCCGGACCTCCCGCCTCGTGAATTCCTCAACCAATTGCGCGCCCTTCCCTCTCTAAAAAATACCCCCGTTGTTTTTATGTGCACGGATACCCCCGCTCCGGATCTCGAGCAACTTGCCGAACTTTTCCAAGCGAAGTTTCTAATAAAGCCCTACGACCCAGAGGATCTTCTCCGGATTCTTGACGCTTCATTAACTCGCTCCGTTGCAGCCAAAAATCTTTGAACAGCCCACTCGTCTTCTTGTCTAATCTTGTACATTATGAGTCACAAGTAGTTACTAGCCCGCCCCCTACTACCAACTCCGCATTACCGAGCCGCCATCTCAACTTTAGCAGTTCTCCTCCCTCCCTAACTTTCCCCAACCGCCCTTCAAGCCCTTTGCAAGGATGCAAGGGTTTCTAGTAGCCCGCCTGTTCACTTTTAAGCAAACGCCTCCTCCTTCCCATGATCGACGTCGTCAACCTCACCAAACGCTACGCAGGATTCACAGCCGTGCGCGAAATTTCCTTCCAAGTTCAACGTGGCGAGGTCGTCGGTTTTCTGGGCCCAAACGGCGCTGGGAAAAGCACCACCATGCGTATGCTCACGGGATACCTCCCGCCCTCTTCCGGAAGAGCATCCATCGCGGGTTTTGATATTTTTGAACAATCCATCGAGGCCCGTCGCCACATCGGCTACCTCCCTGAAAGCACCCCCCTCTACCACGACATGAGGGTTCACGAATACCTACGCTACAGAGCCAGCCTCAAAGGTGTCGAAGCCTCCAAAGTCAAGGAACGCGTCGGCGACGTTCTGGAAATGTGCGACCTGCGCGAGAAGGAACGTGCCCTGATCGGCACCCTCTCCAAAGGCCAAAGACAGCGTGTGGGCCTTGCCGATGCCCTAGTTCACGACCCCGAACTCCTCATTCTCGATGAACCCACCATTGGGCTCGACCCCAACCAAATCCGACAAGTCCGCGAGCTCATTAAAAACCTCGCCAATCGCCGGACTGTACTAATTTCTACCCACATCCTTCCAGAGGTTGAAATGATGTGCTCCAGAGTGGTGGTCATCCATAAAGGCCGCATTCGCGCCTCGGATACCGCAGAAAATCTTTTGCTAAAGCATCGGGCCGCAGGAGAAATACGGCTCGAAGTCCACCAACCCCCACAAAATACTTACGCCCAGTTGGCCGCCCTGCGGGGTGTAAAAGAAGTTTCAGAGAAAATGCTCGGCGAGGAATGCTCCTTTCTTTTGCGCACAGACGCCGAAACGGATCTTACGGAGGCTGTCCTACAACTAGCACAAACCGGCAAATGGAGCCTGCGCAGCCTGCTTCGCCGCAAACCCACTTTGGAAGACGTCTTCGTCGACCTCACCCAAGGCGACTAAAACGCCCCAAATTCTACCCGAGACCTTCCTAGGATTTACAACTCCCCACCCCTGAATTTTTTATGCGCACATTCATCACCTTGCTAGGCCGAGAAGTGAAAAGCTTCCTCTACTCGCCCATCGCCTACGTGGTTCTCTTTTTCTTCCTCATCGCCACCGGTTTCAATTTCTACTCCGGAGTTTCCTTCCTCAATCAGGGCCCCTCCGAAGTCACAGTCGTGGAGGCCGCTTTCAACACCGTCCTCTTCTGGTTTCCCTTCGTATTAATCTTCCCCCTCATCACCATGCGGACCTACGCAGATGAATTCCGAATGGGAACCATAGAAACACTTGCCACCGCCCCCATCAGCGACTCGCAGATTGTCCTCTCCAAATTCCTCGGAGCCTTCATTTTTTACATCCTGCTCTGGGCCCCAAGCTTTCTCTACTTCACCGCCTTTGAACAAATCACGGGCAAGGCCGCCGCCGTCGCCGCGGGCGCTTATGGGGGTAGCTACCTCCTCCTGCTTCTGCTCGGCGCGTTTTACGTCGCCCTCGGTTGCCTTGCTTCAGCCCTCACCAACGAACAAATCAACGCCGCCGTCATGACGTTCGTGGCCATCTTTGGCTTCTTCGTCACCGGCTTACTTGGTTTCATCCTCAACTCCCCAAGCCAGGCCGTTCGCGACCTCATTTCCTACTTCTCAGCCGTAGAACACATGGCGGACTTCTCACGGGGGCTCATCGATAGCCGCCCTCTTGTTTGGTACATCTCCATGACTTCCTTCATCTTGTTCCTAAACCTCCAAGTCTTCCAGTACCGCAAGTGGAAAGCCTAATCCAGAGTCTGTACTCCCCCGCTTTCCTTAAAACTTTACGGATCCTCCAAGACCTCCTATGGACCAAACTCCTCCTTCTCCCACCCCGCCCGAATCTAAAGTAAATGCCTCTCAGGCAGATACTCACAATTCCACTTCGAGCACCATCCGCCGCCTTGTCATCGGTGCCAATGTCCTCTCCCAAGTCGTCATTTTTACCGTGATTGTTGCCATGGTCAACTATGTCAACTTTCGGCACTTCAAACGCTGGGACTTTTCTCGTAGCCAAAAATACGCCCTGGCACCCCTCACCAAAAACCTACTCGCTAACCTCAAAAAGCCGGTCAAAGCCGTCGTCTTTTTTCCCAACTTCCAAGTCATCGCTCAAGACGTCACCTCACTGCTGCGAGAATACGAGTACGCCTCTGATAAAAAACTGACCGTCGAGGTCGTCGACCCCTACCGCAACCTGCTCAGAGCAAAAGAGCTTTCCGAAAAATACAAATTCGGTTCCAGCGACAACATCGTGATCTTGGATGTCGAGGGTAAATCAAAATTCGTCAATGCCGCGGATATGGCCGAGATGGATAATTCCGGCGCCATGATGGGGCAGCCCCCAACCGTCAGGGCCTTTAAAGGCGAAGAGGCCCTTACCTCCGCCCTGCTGGAAATTACGGAAGAAAAACAAAGCAAAGTCTACTTCCTCACCGGCCACGGTGAACCCTCTCCCATGGGTGAGGACCTCTCTGCGCTCAAGACCTTCATCGACCGTCAGAACATCAAATCTGATCTTCTTAACCTTAACAACGTCGACGCCGTTCCAGCAGATGCATCTGCCGTCGCCCTTCTTGGGCCGAAGGCCGACCTCTCAGAACGCGAGCTCAAGCTCCTCACTGATTATTGGAATGACCGAAACGGACGCCTCTTTCTCGCTATCGGCGGCAACCTGAAAGTACCGCGCCTAGCCGACTGGCTGGCCACATCAGGCGTCGCACTCCAGCAGGATGTCGTCGTCAAAAATGGCACCATGCTTGTCCTCCAAGGGGGACAACCCACCCTGCGCACGGGCATCGTCACCAACACCGTGGGATTCACTCCGCCCAATGCCAAAACCGTACTCAAGGATGCAGCTGGCTTTGACCTCCAACTCGCAGGCCTCACCCAATCCCTTACCATCAACCCCCAAAAGGCCAATACGGAAAAAATTCGCTCCACAATACTCATCACAACGACCGCCGACTACTGGGGCGAAACCGAGTACTCTCTGGGCTCCCCAGCGCCAGCCACCAAGGATCCAGAAAAAGATCACTTAGGGCCACTTTCGCTCGCCCTTGCATTGGAGCACGGTGGCATTCCCGATCCTCGCGTCAAAGTGGAAACCGGTAGGATGGTGCTCGTTGGTAATTTCAGTTTTCTCTCCAATGAGGGCCTCCGAGCCTCCGAGGGTGGCTTAGATTTTGCCGTCAACTCCCTCAACTGGCTCATCAACCGTGAACAATTGGCCGGCATCCCCCCAAAACCCAAGCAGGCGGTCAGCCTGAGTCTGAACGAAAAGCAAATGGGCGATCTGGCACTGGCAGTCATAGGGATCATCCCATGCATTTTTGCCCTTATCGGCGTGGCTGTGTGGGCGCGCCGCCGAAGTTAAATTGTTGATCGAATTGCTGAATTGCTCTGACAGCCCCTCCACAGGGCGCCTTTGCCACTCGATTAGCACATTTTTGAACATCCTTAAAACTATTCGGGCGCCAAACCCGTAGCGAATCTGGACGCTTTGATAATAGTCGCCACCGTATCTCCCTCCCACCCGTTCGATCTCTCCTTTTTTACCCCATGAAACCGCGTATTACCCTCACGCTTGCCGCCGTTGCCGGCACACTTTTCGCGTACATCTGGTTCGTCGACCGGCATCAAAACACAACAAGAGAAGACGCTGAATCCTCGGCCAAAGTACTGCAACTAGACCGGTCTAAAATCTCTCACATCACTATAAAAAACGCGGGAACACAAATTCAACTCGCCAAGCAAAACGGCCTCTGGTCCCTCACCCAGCCCGTCTCGGACCCAGCAGACGCCGCCGTGGTGGATCAGCTACTCTCCCTGTTGGAAAACCTGCGTCACGACTCCAAAATCACGCCTTCAACGGCGAGTAAGGAAGCAGATCAACTTAAAGAGTTCGGCCTAGATGAGTCAGAACTTTCCATCAAACTGAGCTCCGAGGGTGCAAAAGATACAGAATTACTCCTCGGAAAAGACAGTGCCATTGAGGGCAAATTTTATGTTCGGCTTCAGGGCCAACCCGCTGTGTACGTCATCCGCAACGCTCTGCGCAACCAACTCACTCGCAAGGCAGATGATTTTCGTGATCACAAACTCGCTTCTATCCCGACTCAATCAGTTCAAAAATTGACCGTAAAAACCAACGAGGGAGAGTTGGAATTGGAACGCAAAAACAGCCACTGGGACCTCATTAAACCCATGCGCGCCAGAGGGGCAGATTCTAAAGTGAACGACCTTCTCGCCGCAGTTCTGAATGCCAATTTAACCCAGTTTTTGCCAGCGGCACCCTCTCCAGAACAGGGTCTTTCTGAACCCCGCGCCACATTCACATTCCAAGTCGAAGGCCAAAGCAAACCCGTCATACTCCACATCGGAGCCACCCCTGCTGGGGATGAAAATAAGGACAAATCCTTTGCCAAAATCTCGACGCGAGATGCCGTCACCATCCTCCCGAATAACGCATTTGAACCTTTACTCAAAACCCGCCCAAACGACCTGCGCGAGCGCAAACTTTTGCGGGTGGAGTCCGATATCGTGGACCGCATCACCATTGAGCCCGCAGGCAAACCGCCCATCGTGCTGGCGCGCAAGGCAGAAACCTGGATTCACAAAATGGGTGACGCCGAAGGCCCTCTCCGTGAAGGTCTCGCTGCTAAACTCATAGCGGACCTCCAAGCTGCGGAAACCGTCAACTTTGTTGCGGACCTGGCCCCAGACCTCACCCCCTACGGCTTGGCGCAGCCACAACTCAGCGTCCGGCTTTCCTCATTCGCAAGCGGTAACACCGCCGAGACACAAGCTGGAGAAAAACCCATCGTCACCGTACTTTTTGGCTCCGTGGAGGGCGACCATGGATACGCTAAATTGGACGATGAACCCTTCATAGTAGCCACACCCAAGACGCTACTTGCCTCATTCCCTACCGAACTCTTGGACATCCTGCCTACCGCCCCTCTGGAGGCCGTAGTCGAATTTAAAAAAGAGGCTGTCGAAGGTATCCAAACTGTCTTCGCAGGCAAATCCACGCGATTAGAGAAAGGCGCGGACGGGTGGACTGTTTCCAGCGGCACCCAAGCGACCGTAGAGGTTCCAGCAACCACAACAAAACCGGATCCAACCGCTATTGAGGGCTTTTTAGATTACTTGATAGAACTCCAAGCTGGAAGACGTACCGGCACGCATGAGTCTCTCATAAAGGCGCTTGAAACTCCCCTACTTTCCATCACGGTAACGCTCCAAAAGGCTGCACCCGCGCAAAAAGTCAGTATCTCACTAGGACACCCCATCAAGGACGGTTCCTTTCCAGCAACCGTCACCGGAAAAGAAGGCGTTTTTCTGCTCAACGAAGCGAGTGAAGCCGCGTTGGAAAAAGCCATTGCCTCCCTCCGACTGCCGTCGCCTCCTCCGGAAAACGCACCCTCAGGACAACCTGAATCTAACCTAGTACCGAAGTCCCCAGCAGCGAACCCTCCGAAATAAGAGCTTGCCCGCCACATCAAGCAACATTGGGTCTTTATAGCTGGGGAACGGCTATGGTAAACTGACGCGCGTAGAAGTGTCAGAGAGCGCAACACTCGGGGACATGTTCCAGCACCCCCATTTCCGTAGGCGCCCGTAGCTCAGCTGGATAGAGCAACGGATTTCTAATCCGTCGGTCACTGGTTCGAATCCAGTCGGGCGCGCTTTAAACAAGGAGTGGATTCCGTGAGGCCCTCTCCCTCTCCACCCGAATTTAGAGCTGGCACCGAGACCCAGCCCATCCGATCGGGAACTTTCTTCCGATGAAAGGATATGGGGCCATGGGTGGCCAGTTGGCCTAAAACGGGCGCCCCTGTGTCTCAGCAGACTTCTCTGTTGGACCTCTTATTCAAGTCGCCTGTCGCGACTGCAACCTGTGGATACAATGCTCTCCCTCTCCGAATCTCCGTTCATTAAGTGGTTCTCCGAAATTTCCGCCGAAGATATCCCTCTGGTTGGTGGCAAGAATGCGTCGCTAGGGGAGATGTTTTCCGCCTTAGCCCCCAAGGGTGTGAGAGTCCCAGACGGGTTTGCCATCACAGCGGATTCCTACCGTTACTTTCTGCGTCATGCAGGGCTTGATGCTCAAATTGAGGCCGCGCTCGCCGGATTAGAGACTCGCGATATGGAAAACTTAAGCCACCACGGCAACGTTGTGCGGCAAATTATTCTCAAAGCGACTCTTCCAGCCAGCCTTCAAGCCCTCATCGCTGCGGCTTACTTTCAGCTGCAGGCGGGCGCGGCAACGCCTCTGGACGTCGCGGTACGCTCATCGGCAACCGCTGAAGATTTGCCAGATGCCAGCTTTGCGGGTCAACAGGAGACTTATCTGAATGTGAATGGTGTAGATGCTCTTCTGGAAGCGACGAAAATGTGCTTTGCCTCGCTCTTTACGGATCGCGCGATCAGTTACCGAGTCGATAAAGGATTCACACATTCCAATGTCGCTCTGAGCGTGGGTGTGCAGCGCATGGTTCGCTCCGATCTCGCTTGCGCGGGGGTGATCTTCACTATTGATACCGAAACGGGTTTTCGTGATGCCGTGATAATCAGTTCGTCTTGGGGGCTAGGCGAGAATGTGGTGCAGGGATCTGTAACCCCAGACGAATACTTGGTTTTTAAACCAACCCTCAAGACAGGCCATCGCCCCATTCTGCAAAAAACGGTTGGCAGCAAGGAGTCCAAGCTGGTTTACGACAGCGATTCTGGAAGGCGTGTCAAAAATGTGCCAGCCACGGCTGAAGAGCGATTGAAGCCATCCCTCACGGATGATGAGGTATTGGAACTCGCCCGATGGGCTTGTGTGGTCGAGGATCACTACTCAGTGAAGCGCGGCCATCCGGTGCCGATGGATCTCGAGTGGGCTAAAGACGGTCTTACTGGGGAGTTGTTCATCGTTCAGGCAAGACCCGAAACTGTCCAGTCGCGCAGGAATCTGGACGTTCTGGAAACCTACCACCTCGCCGAACGTGGTAAAGTGATTGTGAGCGGGAGAAGTATCGGTACGAAAGTTGCCACGGGACGCGTGAGAGTGATTCGGAGTGTCGAATCCATCGGCCAGTTTAAGGCGGGAGAGATTCTTGTGACCGACAAAACGGACCCCGACTGGCAGCCAATTATGAAAATGGCAGCCGCCATCATCACCAACCGAGGGGGGCGCACGTGTCATGCTGCCATTGTGAGCCGCGAGCTTTCCGTTCCCGCCATTGTAGGAACGGAACACGGCACTGAAGTGCTTCAGGACGGTCAGCTGGTCACAGTGAGCTGTTCCGAAGGTGAAACGGGGTTTGTATACGAGGGGGCATTGCCTTTTGAGGTGGAGCACACGGATCTTAAGTCGCTCGAACACCCTCGCACTAGAGTCATGCTCAACTTGGCCAACCCCGAGCAGGCCTTTGCGCTTTCCTTCCTCCCCAACGATGGTGTCGGACTGGCGCGAATGGAGTTTATCATTAACAATGCTATCAAGATCCATCCGATGGCACTTGTCGGGTTTGATCAGCTAGCAGACCCTCTGGCTCGTCTGGAGATTGAACGGCTCACTGTTGGTTATGGGGATAAATCTCAGTACTTCGTCGACAAACTAGCCAGAGGCGTTGCCATGATTGCAGCCGCATTTTATCCAAAAGATGTCATCCTGCGGTTGAGTGATTTCAAAACAAATGAGTACGCCAACCTCATCGGTGGCCGAGCTTACGAGCCCGAAGAAGCGAATCCCATGCTCGGGTTCCGCGGCGCTAGCCGCTACGGCCATCCGCTCTACAAGGCAGGCTTCGCGCTAGAGTGTCGAGCGGTGAAAACAGTCAGAGAAGAGATGGGCCTCACCAATTTGAAACTCATGATTCCTTTCTGCCGTTCGGTGGAGGAGGGATTGAATGTGCAGGCCGAACTTGCGACGCACGGTTTGAGGCGCGGTGAAAACAGTCTTGAACTCTACATGATGTGTGAAGTTCCTAGTAACGTGATTCTTGCAGAAGAATTCTGCGACATATTTGACGGATTCAGTATCGGCTCCAACGACCTCACCCAGCTCATTCTTGGGGTGGATAGAGACAGCTCAATTTTGACGCCCATCTTTGACGAAAGAAATAAGGCAGTGAAAAGGATGATAGCGCAGGTCATTCAGGTGTGTCGGACCAGGGGAGTCAAAATTGGAATCTGCGGGCAGGCTCCGAGCGATTATCCCGAATTCGCAGAGTTTCTTGTGCGTCAAGGCATTGATAGTATCTCACTAAATCCGGATACGGTTCTTAGAACCACCCTCGCCATCTTGGGCGCGGAAAAGGTCATGGCGCAGGGGCAGGTCCGTACCAGGACGATGCAAGTGTAAAATCACAGAGCCAAATTTGTACGGGACTGCGAGTAGCACGATGTCAGCCAAACGAAATGACAATTGGTGTGCACCTTGGCTGGCACGTGGCCCTTGAATACCTCGTTTTTTAGGACGCTTTCAGACGCACTAGGATCAACCCTGATCCCAGAGATGGGCAAAATGATTCCTAGAACTTTTTAATACGCCGATTCCGTAGCGAAAGGTGCTATGAAACTCAACTCTTTGACCGACCTGTTTATTGCTGAACTCCACGATCTCTTAAGTGCCGAGCGCCAACTCGTCCAAATTTTACCAAAAGTTATAAGATCCGTATCCCACAGTGAGTTGCGGGAGGCTCTGGATTCGCATCTTAAGGAAACCACTGTCCACGAACAGCGGCTCCTGGAGTGTTTTCAAAAACTGGGCATCCCCTCCGCTCCGGGACGCAGCCACGGGATGATCGGGTTGATTTCCGCTTGGATGGAAGTCCAAGAGGCGCCCGCTCACCCCGATGTGCGCGATGCTGCAACCATAGCGGCCGTCCAGCACATGGAGCATTACGAGATTGCAGGATACGGTTGCGCCCACGCATACGCAGAGGCCTTGGATCATCATGAGGTAGCTACCCTGCTCAGGCTCACTCTTTTGGAAGAAGAGGAGTGTGACCGGCACCTGACTCACTTGGCAGAAACACTGGTCAACGCAGACGCAGAACTGCACGCCAGATAATATGCGCGCCGTCGTATGAAACGCAAATCTCCATCAGGAGGCGCCCGATACGCCACCTGGTGGGGATTCTCGAAACGGTGTGTGCGCGGTCCGTGCGGTTTTGGCTTCGCGGGGCTTGGCGTGGCTCAAGAAACTCACCAATTGCAGGCTTTACCCGCTGGGTGTATTCCGTGTTTTCCGAGTTGATCGGTGAACGCACTTTCGCCCGATTCGCCACTTATCAGCATAGCTTTATAATTGTCTCACACACTTGAAACTTCGTTTCGAGCTGAGGCGCCATTCGATTCTTCGGATGACGAATCCAATCTGGAAGCGTTGATGCAAGGTGACCGCAAGATGGGCTTACGGCCTCGTCGCCGTTTTAATTGAGGATTCCGCGCACCCGCCCATGCGTCGCCTCGTCCTTTTTTGCCCTCTTCAAAAAAGAGGGCGCGCATCTTGTCCCGTGGAATTTCGTGTGCTGAATGAATCTCCGTTCTGAAGTGTAACCGCTTGGTAAAATAACCTCGAGGAACCCATGTAATTTTCAAGCCGCAATTCACACCGCAACAGGCAAATCTCTTACAAGATCTCGGCGTATTGCATGAGTTGAGCTGCGAAAGGAGGTGCGTATGCTCAACCGTTAATGTGTCCTATTTCGATTAGGGGGAAAGGACTTCTGTGGGCGCGCTAATGACAGAGAGTTCACACGTAGTGTGCTGAGTCGCGGCTAATAGAGGGGCTTTAGTTATGGCGCTACTTGTCAGTTTTTTTAATTAACGGGTTTAGTAAAATACCCAAGAAGGAGGCAGTTATGGATGGGGATATGGACTGGTTGATTGTGCCTTTAGCCTTAATTTACGCCGTGGTATTTTGGCTGGTCTCTTTGCGGGTTCCTTCGGTGCCAATGGCACTGATTCTTGGCTTGGCACCATTTCAAAACGATATCTCCGGGTTTGGTGGCCTCCACTTTTCTATTTCAGAGGTCCACTTATTTTTATCGGCGCCTCTGCTGTGCACTCGGGTAGGCAGGCTTCGCTGGGGTTGGATGGGCGGAATTTTGGCCTCTGGGCTCGCCATAACAGTTCTTTTGACTGTGCCAAACTGGCGGGACACCTCCACTTTGTCTCTGGTTCAGATGGGACTTTACTGGATCGGCGCAGTGTTTCTCTTCACCAACTTGCCACGAAGTAGTCAAGACTTCGCTTTGGCGTGGAAGACTCTTATTGCAGTTGGTTGTGTGTTGGGAGTGATGGCCGTAGTGACGGGTTCCAGTTATTTTTTTGGGCTCAATAAAAACGGAATCGGTGCCTCGTTAGCATGCACACTCATCGTGGCTATGGAGTGCTGGATGTGCGCCAAGGAGTCGCAACGCTGGAAGTATGTCCTCGTTTTATTGCTGGTCTCGGCGGCTTTGGTTCTCGTCCTTTCCCGAGGGGCGTGGATCTCTGCTCTCGCGGGCTTGGGTTTTCTTCTGCTGTGGCGTTCTCAGTATCTGTTGGTTGCCAAGTTGGCTTTTGCTGCCGTTCCCGTTGTTGCCGCCGTGTGGATGGTGCTTCCAGCGGAGTCGCGGGATTACGCTTTGGCGATCGATGATTCCCGATACAACATCCATGCGAGGACGCTCAATGCGGATTTTGCTCGGGAGCAATGGTTAAGCAGTCCGTTCATAGGCGTAGGAGCCGGGCTTAGAAAGGAATACGACGCGACAAATATTCTCTGGCTCACCCTAGCGGAAACTGGCCCCCTCGGGTTGCTGACATTTTTGACGGTCAACGGAGCCCTTGTCGTAGGGGTGTGGCGCCGCAGGCCGCGAAGACCATCCTTTACGCCGGATTCTTCAGCGATCGCTTTGGCTGGGGCGCTGGTGCTCGGGAAACTGGTGCACGGCTTGGTGGACCATTATTGGAGCCGGGGCGCCATCATGATCGCTTGGGCCTCGGTTGGTCTGGCACTTTCCGTGGAGGCTCGCACCCTTTTCCCTCGAGTAAGGGCCGGCGTTGGGCGCCATGAAAAAGACAAGAGCAACCCCAAGGGGGATTCTCCACATCCAATTTTTTCTTAGTGGCCCCTTAGGCGCTGAAAAGCGGTATCGTGACGGTTCACGCATCTTTGTTTGCAGGTGGGGTCTTCTTGGCAAATCGCGCAGCTTTCAGCTCGAGAAGCTCTCTAAAACAACCCAGCAAGCTCGAGTAGATTTGCCTGCCTTGACCGCACTACTGGCTACGGGGCCGTCGCGGCAGTGCCACTGGCGTCGACTTTCCAACCCCACTTTTCAATATAAGCGAGACCGGGAAGGAACTCGTCCTTTTGTTCGGTGAGCTTGCTTTGCAAAAGGCCTTCCATTTCGGAGAGCAGCTTGGTGTGCGAAGATTTAGCCACCAGATTATCCAACTGGAACGGGTCGGCTTGGTTGTCGTACAACAACCAAGGCCCACTTAAATCACGCGCATAGGAGTAGCGCGCTGTCCGGACTTCCCGGTACTCGCGGCCCCCTTGCGCCTTGGTGTATTCTCCGAACGGAGCGATGCACCGAATCACTGCGGCGCCGCCCGAGGGATCAACACCCCCTCGCATACAATTAGTGAAGTCCAGTCCTTCCACACTCTTCGGCACGGGTCTGCCGCAAAGGCGCAAAAGCGTGGGCATGACATCCTCAGAGTTAATGGTCGCCGCTAAACGGCTTGGTTTCACGTCCAGTTTTTTTGGCACCCGGAACAACAACGGGACGCGTACGGACTCCTCCCAAGGGCGTTGTTTCCGTATTTGCCCCTGAGAACGCAACATGTCCCCATGATCTGAGGTAAATACGATAATGGTATCCTCTGAAAGACCTGTATCCTTCAATGTCCGAACGATATCCCCCACGCACTCGTCCAATGCGCTACAGTGCGCGTAGTAATTTGCAAGCTCCGCGCGGGTACGTGGCGCAGCGTCGGATGGGACGTTGTCGCGTAACTGGATTTGGTCTGAGGAGTAGAGGTCCCGAAATTTTTGAGGGGCTGTTTCGTAGGGGTTGTGTGGAGGCCCCCAAGCCAGCCAAAGCAAGAAAGGCTTTTCGGAGAATGAATGGTTTGCGATGTAGGTTTGGGCATCACGAGTTTGGGCGATCGCGTCGTAACCCTCCCACTTTAACTTCCCTTCCTTGCCGTCGTAATACGTCGAATTGTTGTAGTCGTGGGTGCACTCGCACACTTTCCAATAATCGAAACCTTGCCTGCGATTGGGGGGAATTGAGCTAAGGCGCCCATGGCCGTCTACGTGCCATTTACCGATGCAACCGGTGTCGTATCCGGCTGCCTTAAGTTCTTTGGCGAGTGTTACCGCTCCCGTGTTTAAGGGGACATCGTTGATGAAAACCCCGTGTGTCTGGGGGCGCTGACCGGTCAGAAGGGACGCGCGTGTGGGTGAGCACACTGGCATGCCGGAAACCGCCTGAGTGAAATTAACTGACTCCCTCTCCAGTTGGTCCAGATGAGGCGTTTTAACGTTGGGATCACCAGCGAAACCAAAAGCCTGAGCCCTCCATTGGTCGGCAAGGATAAAGATGACGTTGGGCGGTTTCGGGGCTGCGTTCGCTGTGGGATTGGCAGCGAACCCAATCAAGAGCAGTAAGCACGAAAGAATCCGGGGGAGCGTCATGAGTGGAATAAAATGTCGGCGTGGATTGATTTACTCACAGGCGATGAACATTGCGATGCAAACTTGCAGAGTCGCACAAGCCGGATGCGATCGCTTCAAAACGCCTCCGTTGTCATTAGATTAATGAAGCTACGCCTTGTTCTAGAAAGTAGCGTTAAAACAGTTAAGGTTGAAGGATGATTCGTCCCCTCCTTGCTCTTTCCTGCGCCATGTTTGCCGCCACTGCGTTTGCACAAAACGCACAACTTGTTTACTTTGGAACCTACACCAATCCCGAATCAGGGAGCGAAGGCGTGTACATTTCACATTTCAACGCCGCGACCGGAGACCTCTCCTCTCCGGTGATTGCCGCAAAAACGAAGAGCCCGAGCTTTTTGGCGCTGCATCCTTCCGGGACGTTTCTTTATACGGTCGGTGAAGCGCCAGCTGAAGGGAGTCCAAAATCAGTGATTGGGGCATATAAAATTGTGCGGCCGAGCGGGGCGTTGGAACCGCTCAATAGCGTGAACGCCGGTGGGGCTGGGCCCTGCCATATCAGTTTGGAAAAAGACGGGGCTATGGCAATGACCGCGCAATACTCCGCCGGAACTGTGACGTCTTATCCTGTGAGTAAGGACGGCAGATTGGGAGGGGCGGTGAGCAACATCCAGCACAAGGGTAACGGCCCCATTAAAGCGCGGCAAGAAACCCCACATGCCCACAGCATCAAGCCTTCGCCGGACAATCGCTTCGCGCTCGCCTGCGACTTGGGTGCCGACAAAGTGTTTATTTACAAAATGTCCCCCGCCGATGGTACCCTCACCCCACATGGAGAAGCTTGTCTTCCTGGCGGTTCAGGGCCCCGGCACATCGCATTCCACCCAAACGGTCTTTTTGTTTTCGTGAATAACGAAATCTCAATGACGGCGAGTACTTTCGCTTGGGATGCTGATCAGGGGACGCTTAAGCTTCTGGATATCGTTTCAACCCTTCCTGAAGGGGATCGCGCACTTGAGGGGCTTAGTACCGCAGAAACTGTGGTGCACCCCAACGGTCGATTTGTTTACGTGTCCAACCGAACCCATGACACGATTGCCGTCTTTGGATGTGACGCCCATACGGGAAAGCTCACTTTGATGGAAAACGTACCCGCCGAGGGAAAAATCCCTCGTAATTTCAGCCTCGATCTTACGGGCAAATGGATGATTGTGGCCCATCAAAAAACGAATTCTGCCGCAGTTTTCAGCGTGAATCCGGAGACCGGCCGGCTTCGCTTCACGGGCAAAAAGGTGAGTTTGGGAGCGCCTGTGTGCGTGCGCTTTGCTGCGGAATAAGTTGGGCGGGCGGCCCCTTTGAAGTCTCAAGAATTTTGGGGTAGAAAAACGCTTAGCGTATTTTCAGAATCTTTCATCGCGTGTTTTCATGCGCACTCTATTCGACTAGATGTGCATCGAAGTCGGCGGTTGAGGAGCGGGGCTGGGACAACACATTGCTTTAGTGTGTTGCCCCCATGAAAAACCGAGGGATGTCAGCCGATATCGCTGACATCTTCGCACTTGCTCAGCGCATGAACCAAGCTGCAGCGCCTCCAACGAAACACACTGCGGTGGCGGCGCTCAGCAGGCGTGCGAGGGGGATCAGTTCCGACTCCTTGCGTACACGCCACAACGTTCCAATGGTGCGGCCCAGAAATAGCATGAGAGCCAAAAATGGCATGACGAGGACCAACTCCGGTTTGGCCTTGGACACGGAGTGATAGGCGGCAAATAGAAAGAACAAACTGCCAAAGAGACAGTTGAGAAATATCGAGCGGCTGTCGGTGAGGCGCCTCAAAAAAATACCCAGCACGAGGATGCTCAAGGAACATGCCGACAAAATGATGGAAAGTGGACTCATAAAAATGAAATGAAAAAAGGGGCGCTGGGAATTAAACCCCAACGCCCCTTTTGATTTCAGTGTTTTATCGGCACCTTAACAGGCTTTTTCGCCTGTTTCTTCGGTCCGAATCCGTATGGCTTCATCCACGTTAGTGACAAACACTTTGCCATCTCCAATCTTGCCAGTTTTGGCACCCTTTACGATGGCCGCCACAGCGGAGTCGAGGAGGGCATCTGCCAGAACGACTTCGACCTTAATCTTGGGAAGAAAATCCACTGTGTACTCACTGCCACGGTAGATTTCGGTATGGCCCTTCTGACGGCCGAACCCCTTGACCTCGGTCACTGTCATACCTTCGACGCCGATTTCTGCCAGAGCGTCTTTGACCTCCTCCAACTTGAAGGGCTTGATGATTGCTTCGATTTTTTTCATGGGAGCTGGTTTTCCATTAACCAGCCTGAGGTCGGTTTAGCAACCCCAGGCCAGAAAGTTTTGTTTAGTGAACGTGAGGCGAGCTCCGGTCAGTGAGATGGAAGTCAGGATAAGCTTCGACGCCCATTTCCGGAATGTCGAGGCCGTCCATCTCATCCTGCTTGCTGCTACGCAAGGGGAAGATGAGATTGGATAACTTGAACCAGACATACCCAGCTATCCCGACAAACACGATGTTGGCGAGTACTGCAATGCCGCTGGAGGTCAGCTGACCCCAATCCGCGTAATTTCCACCAAACAGAGGACCGAGGATCCCGGTCACGCCCTGGTCAGCCCAGCCGCCGCCTGTGAGTTCTGCGTATTTTTTGAGAGCCTCAGGAGTGCCGTCGTTCAGCACAGTTTGAATGGTGCCATCCTTTAGCAAGGTGTGCACGCCGCCCCATCCGGCGCCATAGGAGCCATTGGAGAAGATCCCCACGCACAACACACCAAATGCCCCGCAAACGCCATGCACGGAAATAGCTCCCACTGGATCGTCAATCCGCGTAACGCGATCAAAGAAGTTGACTGAAAGCACCACGAGAACGCCCGAAATCAAACCGATGATGACTGAAGACAGCGAGTTTACGAAAGCGCAAGGGGCGGTGATGGCCACCAAGCCAGCGAGCATGCCGTTACAGATCATGGTCGGGTCAGGCTTGCCGGTCGTAAGGTAGAGGTACAGGGTCGTTGCCAAGGCACCGCCTGCGGAGGCGAGCATGGTGTTGACCGCTACGATTGCCGCATGGTTATCCGTTCCAGCCAGAGTGGAGCCGGGGTTGAAACCAAACCAGCCGAAGGCGAGAATGAAGGTGCCCAAGAGCACGTAAGGCACGTTGTGACCGGGGATGGCGTGTGGCTTGCCGTCCGCGCCGTACTTTCCGAGGCGTGGCCCGATGATAATGCTTCCCACCAAGGCAAGCACCCCGCCTGTCATGTGCACCACGGAGGAGCCGGCGAAATCCACGTGGCCGTGTCCGAGGCCGAAGTTGATCCCCAACTGCGCCAACCAGCCGCCGCCCCAAACCCAGTTGCCGTAGATCGGATAGCAAAGCGAACCCACCCACAGACCGTAGATGATGAAGTTCTTGAAGTTCCACCGCTCAGCCATCGAACCCGTCGGGATGGTGGCGGTGGTGTCCATGAACACCATCTGGAAAAGGAATAAGGCGAAAACCGCCGTGTCTAGGAAATCGTTCCCAAGGAAAAAACCCGCGGTTCCGATTAGCCCGAACGGTTTGCCAAAGAGCTCAATGGAGAACTCGTGGCTAAGCAACTGCAAGCCCTGACCGAACGGGGGCTGCCACCCGATGGCGACCGGTCCGGAAAAGTACCCGCCAAACATGAAGGCGAAGCCGCAGATCCAGAAGCCGATCATTCCCAGAGGGTAGATGAGGAGGTTGGTAGCCATGACGTGCGCCGCATGCTTTGCGCGGCAGAGGCCGGTTTCCACAAGGGCGAAACCTGCCTGCATGAACATGACCATGAAGCCCGTGATGAGCACCCACACCATGTTAATTGAGACCTTGTTGTGAGCCACGTTTTGTACGAGCTCATCCATCGAGACTTCATCTTTGCCGTCGGGGTTGACGGATTTAGACTCAGCAGGGATGGGCCACTGCAAATCTAGCTTGGTTCCGGAATTTAATCCCGGGGGATAACCCAACGCATCGGCCACTGGATCCTTAGGCTTTTCAGCTTCAGTAGGCGCTGCAGGCGCTGCAGGCGCAGCGGGTGCAGCAACAGCGGCCTCCTGCTTGGGTGCAGCCTCTTGGGCGGAAGCCGTCCCCGAAGGAGAGGCAAACCAAGCCAATGCGGCCATTATGGGCGCCAATGAGGCGCGCGTGACGATTTTCATGATGGGATTAGTTTAGGGTTAGTGCGCTGTTTTTCCTGCAGCTCAAGTCCGTGGACTTGGACCTCCATCCTTAACGGGTCGGAGGCTTGTCGCTCAGCAGACAATGAGCAACGTGCGTGCCATATGCTTTAATTATCTGTAATGGAGTTATTTGCGTATAACCTCTGCTTTTATAAGCAACCGTATTAGTTTCGATTTCGGAGAATTTTGAACAGTTTGTCGCGTTTTAGACGACTGCGTGGATGTCCGGAGTATTCCCTAAACCTCTGGCGAAAATTACCGCCTGCGTGTGCTTGCCACTTGGCTAGTTCCCCCTGAACCCACAACCAAACCTCAAACAGAACCTTCAACTTACAACAAACCTCTCCCCAAACTTTGGCGTAGACCCGTAGACCCGTAGACCCTAGACCCGCAGCAACCCACTCTACATCAAAGAGAAGTGGCTGGGGCCGGAATCGAACCAGCGATTCGATTCAAGTGTCTGAAAATAAGCATTTAACAGAGTAAACGTAACATCCTGAAACATCATTTACACAGGGGGCTGTTAGGAATATTGTTAGGAGTATGCCAAGCATCCACAAGGACGCAAAGAACCGCTCACCCAACTGGATTGCAGCCTTCCGGGGAGCCGACGGACGACGTAAACAAAAGAGTACCGGTACCAAGAACCGCGCCGACGCATTACGTCTTGCAGTCGAGTGGGAGCGCCTTGCAAGCGATGGGCGAAATAACCGCCTAGTCGCTGCTCAAGCGCGCAAAGTCATCTCCGAAATCACAGAACATGCCACTGGCGAGCCGCTGCATTACAAGAATGCAAAGGATTACTTCACCGAGTGGCTCCGGAATAATGAAGGCACAACATCAAAGGCAACTTTCGCCAAGTACAAGCAAGTGGGCACCGCTTTTGTGACGTCCTTGGGGAAGCGTGCCGATTTCCCACTTAACGCCTTAGGGGCTCCCGATGTCACGACCTACCGAGACAAACTGATCCAGAAAGGCCTGTCAGCAGCCAGTGTCACCAACCTCTTGAAAGTCCTCTCCGTTGCCTTTGAGGCGGCTGAAAGAGAAGGCTTAATCCCGCAGAATCCCGTCAAAGCCGTCAAGCGACCTTCTGAAACTGAAAAACATGAGCGCGAGGCATTCACAATCGACCAATTACGCGCACTCCTCGCTGCTTCTGAGGGCGACTGGCATGGGTGCATCCTCTTTGGGTTCCACACCGGTCTGCGGCTTCGGGACATCACCCAGCTCAAATGGGAAAACTTTGACCTGGATTCACGAACCTATTCGGTACGCACCTCGAAAACCAAACGCTCCCATACGGCCGGGCTGCATCCAGATTTATTGCAGTGGCTCGCTGGCAGAATTCAGGGAGTACCCAAGGCCTGTGCGTTCCCGGAGCTTGCAGGGAAGCAGGGAGGTGGAGAAAGTGGTCTTAGTAAACAGTTTAAAAGGATTATGGAGCGGGCTGGGATCAAGGGTCAGTTGATGAGACGTGCTACAGGTAAAGCAGGTAGGAATGTCAGCTCCCTGTCTTTTCACTCGCTACGCCACACTTGCGCCACCATGCAGGCTGCTCAAGGCGTCCCCGAGGAACTCCGCATGGTCCACTTGGGACATTCCACCAAGGCTGCCCATAAAATTTATACCCACAGGGAACTCACCCAACTACGGGACATTGCTGCCTCGGTGCCAAGCATCCTCTCCTAGCGAACGCAGCTAAAACTACCCCGACAATCGAGGGCATAAGTATCCTTCGTACTGGCAAAGCGGTCGGTCGTACCACGTCCAGTCAGTAGCGGACGCTTCGGACGTCGTTTTCAAAGTCTAGCGAACGGTATATGGCCTGCTCTGGGCGCGGACGCTTTGACTTTTACTCGGTTTACGTTGCAACCATGAATCCGTTAAGGTATAAATAATGGATAGAAATGGAATTTGAGTTCGATCAAGCTAAGAGTGAAGCCAACCGTCTCAAGCACAGTATCGACTTCGTCCAAGCCCAAGAACTCTGGAAAGACCTTTACGCCCTGCAAATCCAAGCAAAGAGCGATACAGAACCCAGATTCGCCCTGTTCGCCAGTATGCAGGGCAAGGTCTGGAGCGTGTTTTTTACAGAGAGAAATTCGAAAATCCGGATCATTTCAGCCCGCAGAAGCAGAACCAACGAGGAGGACTTATACCATGAAGGCAGAGCAACTTGATGACATCTTTGACTCTGGAGCGGATCTATTACCGCATCTGGATTTATCCACAGTGCGGAGGCTTAACTTGGAGCAGAAACGCGTGAACGTGGACTTACCCATCTGGATGATTCAGAATCTGGACAGGGAGGCGGACCGGGTGGGTGTGACTCGCCAGTCCATCATCAAGGTCTGGCTGGCTGAGCGTTTGAAAATGGAGCGATCTGCTTAGATTCAGCTGCGCTATCGCTTCTCTTGGCGAAAATAACGAGTGTGACTGGCGTCCGAGGCTTCGGGACGTGGATTATCCACTCGGTTGACTGGGGTAGAAAACGCTCGACTTTTTGTGCATTATGGATTATGCTCTACGTGAAGGTGGTTGCTGCTACCTCCCCCGAAGCAGGAGACTAGTTAGCGGCACTCACGATCGCCCAAGGCCGGAATTTCCCGTACAATTTTCTAAAAGGGCCGAAATCGTACAGGAGTTGTTCACGTTGTATTCCACAGTGTTTGAATAGGATACTACTAAAGTCGGCCTGCGGACTGTTGTTTGGAGAAAATAAAAAATCGCGTAATCCGCGGTTCTGACAGCATAACCGGATAATTCTAGTCGGAGCGAAGGCCGCATACCACTTGGACGGCAGTTCGGTAAGCAGCACTAAACCCGTTGACTCAAGAACAAACGTTGCCGAAGCAGAACCAAGACAGCGGGGTAGGTTGCGTCAGCGCGAGATTGCCTCGCAAGTGGGGGCATGGTAATGTCCCACCATGACCACCACAGTAGAGGAAATTTACGAAAATGGTGTTTTTCGACCGTTAACCACGCTTCCACTTCAGGAGCATGCCACGGTGCGTTTGGTGGTACATTCTTTCGATGGAACCCCTGCACATACAGATCCAGAGAGGTCAGAATGGCTTAGGCAGAGCGAGCTGACGCTGCTGAAGGCTTGGGAAAACGACGAAGACGACGTGTACAATGCGCTGCTCACGCAATGACGTTGTCCCACCGTCGCTGATACGATTCCGCACAATTATTCCGTGTGTCCAAGTTATCCCAGTGTGCTGAGGCCGGAATCCACTCCAAAAAATAAAAATTTGCCCGTCCCGGACGTTTCGGACGCAATTTCGCAACTCTATCCACACCACGGCGAGGACAGACCCCAACGACGGGCTCCCAAGCCCTAGCATTATTACACCTTATCCTATTAGACTGAAAATTTAGCGTCCGATGCGTCCGGGAGTTCCAAAGCCTGCATGGCTGCGGGGAGCCTACGTCATCTTATCGGGATAAAGTCTGTCCGTCCCTACTGCTGCAAAGGGGGCTTTGAGACCCAAGTATTATCGCGCAGTTGGAACGCTCGGCCAGCCCATTGCTCGCTAGGCACATGAACTAAAAACCAGTCGAGACGCTCAATAATAGCCGCCCGACTGGGTTTTCTCAGCGCGATAGTGATTACACCTGGGTGATGGATGCTTCGATGTTGGAGTGTGTGAAAGAAATCACGGTCCGTTGTGAGTATCACAGCCCCAAGTTCCTCGGCTTTCGCGAGTACAGCGGCATCAGTGCAACCCGCCATGCCCATTTCCCTAACATCGAAAACCTCATGCTCCATGCCACGGAGAGCCGAGGCTGCTGCCTTCGGGAAGTTCTCATCCAACAGAAACGTCATGCCACCGCTTCGTAGGCCGACACTTGATAATCGCTGAGGTTGCTCGCAAACTCCAATGCCGCCGCAACGTCTTCGCGGCTAATGGTCGGATAATCCGCCAGAATTGCATCAACTGAGTCACCACCAGCAAGCGCACCAAGCACCGTCGAGACCAACACACGACTTCCACGGATCACGGGCTTTCCGTGGCACACCGCTGGATCGATGCAAATACGGGAGTTCATATGTGCAGGGTGCCTCGCCTCCAGCGCCTTGTCAATGTTGGTGGCGCTAATAAATACCACGGACTCGGTATCCTGGATTACAAAAGCGATGCCAACGCCAGCCTCGGACGTTTCGGACGCAATGTTGCAACTCCATCCAGCCCACGGCAAGGCAAAGATCCACATGGCGGAGCTCACTACCCTCTACAGTCATTACACTTTATCCCATTCGACTGAAAAACTAGCGTCCGAGACGTCCGAGAACCGGACACCGGATGGGATGATGGCCGCATTTCCAATTTTCCAGATTTCCAGAGGTGGCGGTAACTGGCGAACTTCATGTTCAGACCGCTGCCTGCACTGCTGCAGAGTTGCCAATTGGCAACTTTTTGCTCCGCTCCTTGCGCCTTCCAGAATAAATCGCCCGGTAGCCCCCGTGCAAACGGCGGCCGAAAAGTGGACCGCTCAGGATTATCGTTGTGTTCAACGCGACGAGGTCAAATTTGGCCGGCCAACCGAACCCATGCCGCTTTACCGTTCAGACCCCTTCCAGAAAGCCCTGAACGCTTCCCCCCGCAAACGCCAACCTCGGACACCAGCTCGGATGATCTCCAAACGGAGTCCTATGCGCTTCTCCATCCACACCAGCCCTTATGGCACGTCACTGCCACCGTCACGCCAAGCCTCTGGAATACCCACGAATCCTATGGCTCCAATATGGAGCCACATGTTTCCAGCTTTACGCCGGTGGCGAATTGTGGACTGATGACTGGGGCGATTTCAAGGTGCGATTAGAACTCCGGAAGAATCTTCGGAGTGCATTTCTCGACGATAAGTCCCATGGCTCAGATTCTTTATATGAACACAACGAGGATCAAGGCGCTTCCCTACGTGTAGCCGAACCTAGGGGAGAACCCATCACGCAATTCACCCAATAACGGCAACGAGCTCGCCGATGACTCTCAGTTCAGCTGCATCATTTCCGGTTACCCGAATCGGATGGTATTGAGAATCATAGCTTTCAGGAGATAAGGTAATTGTTTGATGGTGCCACCCGTCTACTGACAGTTGCTTCTCGCTCGAATATCGTTTCACGGTGTACCGTCCTGTGTTTGGGTCCTGAACGTCTCGACTTTCGACTAGGACCACCTTTCCCTCACAGCTTCCTTCGAAGGCCTGCTCCCGTAACCATGCGCCCCTCAGGCCATGTCCCAAGGCGGCCCCTCCTCAAGCTGACGATCTCACTGGCTCCGTTTTAGCGTGCCACCTCTATTCTCGCGAAAATAAGTCCAAAAATAAATAGGATGACTATCACTAAAATAATGCTATCCATAATATCATCTGAGGTATTTGATAATAGGTCATTACCAGTAATTGTATGGCCACATTTTGGACAACGCCATTCGGAATAGCCTCTTTTACATCCTTCGCACCCAACTCCATTTTGACCTTTGAACCAACCACGATTTACGCCACATGGTTTGCATGCCCCAAACGCTTCACCATAATCGGCTTTCCAATCGCATTTAATACACTTAGGCATAATGTTTGAATTAAGGATAAGAAATTGCTTTTTGCCCCCCGGCACGATTTCTTCAGCCTGGACGCGGGAGCGTTAATGCGCAAACTGGAATACTAGAATCCAGTCCGTACTGGAACCAATAAGAGGGTAAACGAGTGCTTGTTTCCCGAATTCGCACACGGGGCATCCACCTGTTCTCTCAGCTCCCTCAACGAACCCCTCACGCGCTATACACCGCTTTAGCTCTCGGAAGTTCCCGCTGACTCAACCGTAGCAACGATATCGCTACTCACCAAAACAATCCAAAACCTTTAGCTCTTCAGTCCATGAAACCACTGCTCCTCCTTTGTGTCTTACCCATCGCTACGTCTGTATCGGCAGCCGAACGCACGTCCGATCGTCCAAACATCGTTCTCATTCTTGCAGATGACTTTGGCTACGGCAGTGCGGGATGTTATGGCGCAGACCCCAAGTTGGTCAGGACTCCCGCGATCGACCGTCTGGCGGCTGAAGGACGGAAGTTCACCGACGCAAACACGACGTCCTCCGTCTGTTCTCCGACTCGCTATTCAGTTCTGACTGGTCGCTATTGCTGGCGCACCTCACTCACCCACGAAGTGCTTGGCACGTTTTCACCGCTGCATATCGAGCCGAACCGATTGAATATGGCATCTCTGCTCAAGAAGCACGCTTACGCTACTGCGGCCATTGGCAAATGGCATTTGGGATACGGCAAGGAGGACGGATCCATCAAGTGGCGAACCGACTACTCCGCGGAACTATCCCCTGGCCCTCTTGATATCGGGTTCGACTACCACTTTTCAGTTCCCAGCAACCACGGAGATCTCACGGGCATATACGTTGAGAACCGGTATGTGTATGGGCTCCGCTCTGGGAAGATTCCTGAGGGAATGAAAATTCCTGGGCCTGCGGCTGACAACGACGATTTCCAGGACACCTATGGCCCGGAGGACGTTCAAAGCGGAAAGACGGTAATGTCCATAGACGCACCGAGGAGGAGGAACGAACGCGTGATGAAAGTGCTGACCGACAAGGCAACGCACTGGCTGAAATCCCAACCCAAAGACCAACCATTCTTTCTCTATTTCACACCGGTCGCGGTACACAACCCCGTTACTCCCGACAAGGATCTGGCTGGAACAAGCGCTGCGGGCCTCTACGGCGACTGGATTCACGAACTTGACCGGAGCGTTGCTCGCATCCTGGAAACGCTCGACGCAATGGGCGCTTCTCAAAATACCATCGTCCTCTTTACGAGCGACAACGGGGGCGTCTCCGCTCCCAACAATGAGCGTCTACCGCAGACCGTGGCATTTAAGGCGGGGTTGAAGATCAACGGCGACCTGAAAGGAAGTAAGCATGATGTTTGGGACGGCGGATTCAAGGTGCCGTTCATCGTCCGTTGGCCTGCCAAGGTGCAGCCCGGTAGCGTCGCAACTCAAATGGTGAGCGTCGTCGATATACTCGCAACCACCTCCGAGATCGTTGGTGAACCTTTGCCCCCCATAAAAACCGCCGCGGAAGACAGCCGCAGTTTCTTATCCGTTCTCCTTGGAGACCGCTCGGCGTACGGACGGGAAGACATGATCCTTCACAGCGCCGACGGTAATTTCGCGGTGCGCAAGGGGCCCTGGAAGTGGATTGAGGGAACACCAGTCAAAGAGATTTCCGCAGCAGTACGAAGGGTCCGAAAGAGTCAGTTTTTCAGCCAACTATACAATATCCAGGACGACCCTTTTGAGACGACGGACATTGGCGCGAAGCATCCGGAGAAGATCGCCGAACTGAAGGAACTCCTGCGCCGCTGCCGCGATGGAGGGCATAGCCGCGAGCTGTAGGCTGTCAAAAAGGCGCCGATACGATGATCCGGGAACAAGCGCCTTATCCAACGAACAGCACCTAAAAGTAGATCTCACGAATACGAATATGACCGACGTAATTGAATCGAATCATACACAGACAGCGGATAGACGGCCGTCGAAAACGAAAAACCGTAGCACGATGCTTTCAGGAAGATTCGCGAATCGATCTCAGATACTAAGCACGTTCGCCTCCTTGGCTATCGTTGGCTCCGGTCTTGCAGCCCCTACACTGACGGCTGCAGAGAGTACCATCATATGCGAAAGCTATGATCCCAAGATTGGATTTTCGATCCGTGCACGTCTTCCCGACGACCTGCCCTCTTCTGGAAGTATCCTCAGCGAAATGAAGGACGCAGATGGCGCACTTCTTCTGCGCCTGTCGATTGACGGCGAACAACTCGTCCTCGCTACGTGGACTCAACCGCCGCCACAATCTAAGATCAACCAGCAAGCCGCCAAACATCCCACCAAAGCTGGCAGTCAAAGTGAGCGACTGCGACAGGGGCGGCTGGATTTAGGCATTCCTCTGAGCCTACTGACTAAGTCCCAGCAGCGCGATCTGACACTCGTCGTGACGCCCGCGCGTTTGTCCCTCTATTTGAATGGCGTTCTAATAAACGAGGAATGGCCCCTAGGTCTCATGCAATTCAAGACTCCGATTTCCCTGAACTCGGCAAACGGAGCGACCGTCACCAGCTCCGAGGCTACACCCAGTTCTGGGAAAGTAGCGCAAATAAACGGCGGCGCTGCCCAGGTAAAAGAAAACTGGAACCGGCTTCTCAGCGATACCGGCAGTGCGCCTCCCTATTTTCGCCCCTTCGGCATCAACACGCACGCAGGTGACAACATGCCTTTTTACCACGAAGGGCGATGGCACCTTTTTTACCTCTTCGATCGCCGTAACCATACGAGCAAGTTTGGATATGGCGGATTCGAATGGGGCCACATTTCCACCACTGACCTAGTGAAATGGCAGGAGCACCCCACAGCTATCGGTATCACCGACCCTTGGGACTCGATCATTACGGGGAGTGTGATTCATAGCGGTGAGGAATACCTCGCGTTTTACAACACGAACCTTTCGCCTGAAACCCTGGGTAGATCCGGGTCCAGTCAGAACGCGGGACGCGGCGTTCGTGTCGCGCGGAGTACAGACGGTTTCAATTTCACAAGAGATCCAGTGCCGGTACCGCATGTCCTGTCTTTTGGGGATCCCGATGTGTTTCGCATGGATGATGGGCGGTACGGAATGCTTTCGCGGGGCGATGAGAAGGGCCAACGCAAGATTGCATTCCATACCTCTCTGGATCTCAAAACGTGGCAGAGAGAGGATCACAGCCCCATCGCATTCGCGCCGGACAACTGCGACTGTCCACACTATTTCACCTTCCGTGGAACAAGCTACCTCTTCGCCTCAAAAGTCGCGAGGAAAGCTAATAGTTTAAACGGCCCCTGGATGGACATTCCGAAATCCACTCTGGGAGTTCCGAAAACAGCTATGTGGAAGGATGGCAGGCGTCTCATTTCCGGGACCGTCTCGGACGGGGGTTGGGGCGGCGATGCCATTCTTCACGAGCTGGTTCAACTGCCCGGTGAATTACTTGGCGAAAAATTTGTGGATGAACTCACCCCTCTCCGAGGAGAACCCATCAAGGTGCATATCGTTCCATTGTTTGGCAACGCTCAGCCTGGTAAAGACCACGTCACGCTGAAAGGAGCAGCTGGATTTTCCGCGGTCGCCATCGATGAAATTCCCGAAAAAGCCCGCATTCGCCTTTCTATAAAAGCGTCTCAAGATTGCAGGCGCTTTGGTATAGGAGCCCGTGGCAAGGGAGCTTATGAAGCCGGATCTGTTTTATTGTTCAAACCCACGGAAAAAGCCGCCGTATACGGATCCATTCTAGGCCCTGACAAACACAACGAGATCCGCGAAATCAAGGAAGTTGGAGGAATAGATCAGCTTATCGCCGTTGACCTTATCTTGGGTCCAAACGGAATCGTAGACCTCGAAATCAATAACCAACGGTGCCTCACTGGCCGTGGTTCCGCAAATGCGGATTTCAGGCGTTGCTTTCTTTTCAGCGAAGGTGGCGAAGTACTCTTCGAAAACATCGAGGTCCTTCCATGGGAACCAAATGCTACAATGGAGGCGATTACCCACTCGAAGTAACAATCACACAACCAGTGACATGCACTTCTTCGGACACGCTAAAACCGCTTCCTTTCGAACACCCATTCATCCAGAGATCCACCCCATACACGTCTACTCCCTAGTGATCGACTACCCGACTCACGCTGAATTTTAGCCATGAACTCCAGAGCTCATCTTATCCGCACCAGTCTCTTGCTGGTTTTCGCCGGAATCGCTATTCCAGCCCGCGCGTTCAATCCGCCAATCCACCCGAATATTGTTTTCATCTTGGCCGACGACCTTGGGTACATGGACATTGGCGCGAACAATCCGAAATCGTTCTACGAAACTCCCAATATCGACAAGCTGGCGAAAAGCGGGATGCGATTCACGCAGGGGTATGCCGCCTGTTGCGTCTGCTCTCCAACTCGTGGCAGCATTATGACCGGAAAATATCCGGCGCGATTCGGTATCACGGACTGGATTCCGGGCAGCAAACGCTCTGGAAAATTAGTATCTGCGCCTAACGCAGTGCATCTACCTCTGGAAGAAGTAACTCTCGCAGAAGCCTTACGAGAGAGTGGCTACTCCACCTTTTTCGCTGGCAAATGGCATCTCGGGACTGGCAAGTTTTCACCTAATGCGCAGGGGTTTGGGCCCGACCTTATCTCCAGCGATGGCTCGCAATTCTGGTATCCTTCGTCCGACGTCCCGCCCCCAAGCCATGACGATGATCCGAAGACCACCGACCGGATCGTAAACGACGCCATACGTTTTATTGCCGCAAACAAGGATAAGCCCTTCTTTGCATACCTGCCGTTCCTTGCAGTCCATAATAAGATTGGCGCCAGGCGAGATTTGGTCGCGAAGTACGAAAGAAAAAAGGGCCTCGCCCCAGAGGACGCATCCGGAGTCGAGGGAGATCGGAAGGTAAACTTGGTGCAAAACAATGCCGTGTACGCAGCGATGATAGAGCAGCTGGATTCCGGAATTGGGCGGCTACAGAACGCACTTTCCGAAAATGGCCTCACTGAAAAAACCGTTGTCATTTTCATGTCCGACAACGGTGGACTATCGACCAGCGAAGGTAGCCCCACCTCAAACCTCCCCCTACGCGGAGGAAAAGGATGGCCTTACGAAGGTGGTATCCGCGAACCCTGGATTATATCTGCGCCTGGGGTAACCAACCCCGATACCATCTGTGACAGTCCTGTTATCAGCACGGACTATTACCCAACAATCTTGGAACTGGCCGGCCTCCCATTGAAACCGGAACAACATGTCGACGGGGTCAGCATTGTTCAATTACTCAAGGCGAAGACACTTCCGCAACGCCCCATATTCTGGCACTATCCGCATTACAGCAACCAAGGCGGCGCACCGCACGGAGCAGTCCGGGTCGGTGAGTTCAAACTCATCGAATGGTACGAAGATATGCGCGCCGAGTTGTATAACCTCCAAGACGATCTCGAAGAACGCCACGATCTCTCCAATAAACTCGCCGAAAAGACGGACGAACTCCGGAAGCTACTTCACGACTGGCGCGCCGATCTGAAGGCCCAGATGCCCACACCAAATGCAGATTTCAAGCCGAAGGCACCTGCTTCTGAAAAAAACAATACGAAGTAGAGCGCCCCAGTCATCTACTCCGAGTTCAAGCGCAGGTGCTCTTCATTACGGCTTCAAATGCCAGTCCGTGGCATCCGCCATCACGCTAGTGTTGATTTTGAGCAACTGACTTTTCATCTGCTCCACTCGCTCAGGTTGCGTCGCGGCGAGATCCTTTGTTTGCGACGGATCCGCTTCCAGGTCGAAAAGCTGATAGTTCTTGTACGTCCCCGCTTTGAAAGGATAGGAATTCGCTTTTTGCCCCCCGGCACGATTTCTTCAGCCTGGACGCGGGAGCGTTAAAGGAGAATTGCTTTTGCCCGATTCCCAGCGTGGCGTACAGCGAAATCCGGCCATTATGTGCGACTTTGGCTTTGGTTTCCGGTAAAAGACCGGCTTGGTTCAAAGCTCGTATCGTTCAACTTGCGCACCAGTTCCTAGCCACAGTTTTATCGTCAATTGGGGCAATGGAGCATCATCGATGGGTTTGGTGACTCGAGCGTCTGATACCTAAAAAAGAGGCCCACGCCAGAGCCTCTTTTCCGCCGTTGCCAACGCGTCAGCAACGACTCGCACACTGGACGTCTCCAGTTGCTCTTCCATCAAACCACTAGCATCGCAACGCTACGGCTTGATGGTCCTGCCCAAGCACGACTGACGACGGATCATGTCATCGGCCAGGTTGCGCAGTCTGCTCTCCAAGCTTTGTACAGCTTCGTCCGACACATGACGCATCCCCAAAGCCGGGCGCAGCATTTGTGAGCGGTCGAGGAGATAGCGTTTCAACTCAGTGTGATTTACTAAGCGGCTCATTTTAGTTCCTCCCGTGGGTTCCTGTTTCAGCGTCGAAGAGCCCGTACAAGGCTTCTCCACGTCGGCAGGCGGTGTGTGGATTCACTCGCTTATGAACCTCGGTCACAGCGTTGAACAAGCTCCAGGCTGTTCGTGGCAGGAACTCACTGTGGCTCGGTTCTCGCCATTCACC